>NZ_JAFKEC010000068.1 GCF_017848315.1 Pseudomonas palmensis | reverse complement strand
CTCAACCCCAACGCACCGCCATGCAACCGATTGTCCCCCTGGCAGAAAACTACCCCCACGGCGAGCGCATCGCCCCGCACTGCCACAACCGCGCCCAGCTGATCCATGCCCTGAGCGGGGTGATCACGGTCAACTCCAGCCAGGGCTGCTGGGTGGTTCCGCCAGGGCGCGGAGTATGGGTGCCCGCCGCCGTCGAACACGACCTGAAGATGGCCGGCCAGGTCCGCATGCGCACCCTGTTCGTCGCCTCCGACGCGCGCCCCGACCTGCCGCTGACCTGCCGCGTGGTGGACATCCCGCCGCTGCTGCGCCAACTGATCATCAGCGCCATGCTCATCCCCGCCGACTACCCGCCCGGCGGGCGTGACGAGCGGGTGATGCAGTTGATTCTGGACGAGATCCGCGTGCTGCCAATTCTGGCCCTGTACGTGCCGCTGCCGGTCGACCCGCAACTGGCCGCGCTGTGCCAGGCCCTGCGCGACGACCCGGCCAGCCCCTGGAGCCTGCAGCGCGCCGCCGCCCACAGCGGCCTGAACGCACGCACCCTGACCCGCGCCTTCCAGCGCGAAACCGGCCTGAGCTTCATCCAGTGGCTGCGCCGCCTGCGCCTGCTGGCCAGCCTCGACGCGCTGGCCGCCGGGCACTCGATCCTGAACGTGGCGCTGGACCTGGGCTACGACAGCCCCAGCGCCTTCAGCGCCATGTTCCGCCGCACCCTGGGGGTCTCGCCCAGTGCCTACTTCGGCAAGACCCCGGCCTACGGCCAGCCCGACGCCGACTAGTCAGCGTGCATGCTGGCGCAGCAGCAGCGACGCCAGCGCACACACCGCCAACGCCACGCACGACACATAGAACGCATCCGAATACGCCATCAGGTAGGCCTGCTGATGCACCGTCTGGTCCAGCTGCGCCAGCACCTGCAGGTGCGCCGGGGCCTGTGCATCGAGCACCCCGCCGGGCAGACGCTGCTGCACGGGTGCATCGAACAGCGTCAGGCTCTCATTGATACGCTGCCCGTGAAACCGTTCGCGCAACGACACCAGCTGCGTCAGCAGCGCCGTGCCCACCGCACCGCCCAGGTTGCGCAGCATCGAGATCAGTGCCGAGGCCGAGCCGGCCTGGGCCTTGTCCAGCCCTTTCACCGCCAGCACCGACAGCGCCACCATGATCAGCGGCTGGCCCAGCCCGCGCACCACCGTGGAGGGGATGATCACGTTCTTCGCCGCGTCCGCCGACAGGTGCGCCCCCAGCCAGCAGCCCAGCGCCATGATCGCGAAGCCGCTGGCCACCAGCACCTTGGCGTTGAGCCAGCGCATCAGGCGCGGCAGCAGCGGCGCCAGCAGCAACTGCACCATGCCGTAGGCGATCAGGCTGATGCCGATTTCGCGGGCGTTGTAGCCCTGCACCTGGGACAGGTAGTTGGGCACCAGAAACACCAGCCCGAAGGTCGCCGCCCCGAACACCGCCATGGCCAGGCTGGCCACGCCGAAGTTGTAGCTGACCAGCAGGCGCAGGTTGATGAAGGGCCGCGCGCCCCACAGCTGGCGCTGCACGAACAGCGCCAACGCCACCACGGCAATCACGCTGAAGGTGACGATGAACGCCGAATCGAACCAGTCCTCGCGCCCGCCCTCCTCCAACACGATCTGCAGCGCGCCCAGCCCCAGCGCCATGGCCGCGATGCCCAGCCAGTCGGCGCCGCGCAACTGGGCGCGGTCGCCGGCCTGCGCCGGGATCGACCACGCCACCGCCGCCAGCAGCGCCACCCCGGGCAGCAGTTGCAGCAGGAAGATCCAGCGCCATGAATAGGCGTCGGTCAGCCAGCCGCCGATCGACGGCCCGGCGGCCTGGGCCACGCTGTTGGAGAGGCTGAACAAGGCCATGCCCAGGGCGATCTTGCTCGGCGGCAGCTCGGTGATGATCAATTGCATCGACAGCGGGATCAGCACCGCCCCCGAAGCGCCCTGGATCACGCGGATGGCGATCATCGCCTGCAGGTTCGGCGCCAGCGCGCAACTGACCGAGCTGATCAGGAACACCAGCGAGCCCACCAGCATCACCCGGCGCAGCGAGAACACCTGCACCAGCCAGGCGGTGAGCGGAATCATGGTGATTTCCGCCACCAGGTAGGCGGTGGAGATCCACGAGCCTTCCTCGAACGTCGCCCCCAGCGCGCCTTCGATTTCCGGCAGCGCGGCACTGGTGACGTGCACGTTCATGCCCGCCATGAAGCAGCCGAACAAGCCTCCGATCACCGCCACCCACGCGCGCAGCGATACCTTGTCTTCAGTGCTCATCGCGCACCTGCGCCGTGCGCGTATCGATGGTGGCGATCACCGACATGCCCGGCAGCAGCCGCGGCGTGCCGGGTTCCACCGGGTCGAGGTGAATACGCACGGCAAAGCGCTGCACGATCTTGGTGAAGTTGCCGGTGGCGTTGTCGGGCGGCAACAGCGCGAACACCGCCCCCGAGCCGGGCGAGACGCTGTCGACCGTGCCCTGCCAGTGCCGGCCGAAGGTGTCCACCTCCAGGGTCGCGCGCTGCCCCGGGCGCATGTGTTCGAGCTGGGTTTCCTTGAAGTTGGCCACCACGTAGGCCTGCTCCACCGGTACCACTGCCAGCAGTGGCAGGCCGGGGCTGACGTACTGCTGCACACGCACCTTGCGCTGCCCCACCACGCCGTCGAAGGGCGCCCGTACCTGGGTGTCGGCCAGGGCGTTCTCGGCCAGGGCCAGGGCCGCCTCGGCCTGTTCCAGCTCGGCCTCGCGGCGCACCAGTTCGGCCCGGGCCTCGCGCTGCTGGCTGGCCAGCACCTGGTGCCGGGCCCGCTGCATCGCCCAGCCGGCGTCCGCGCCCTTGAGCGTGGCCTGCGCCTGGGTGCGTGTGGTGCTGGCGCGTTCGGCACGCTGGGCACTCACCGCGTTCATGCCGATCAACTGGCGGTAACGCTGCCAGTCGAGTTCGGCGCGCCGCGCCTCGGCACCGCCCGCCTCGCGCTCGGCGGCGGCACGGGCAATCGCCTGCCCTTGCCCCTCCAGCTGCGCCGCCAGGGTCACCAGCACGGCCTGCTGCGCCTGCACCGAAGCGGTACTGGCGGCCAGCGCCGCACGGGCCTGGCGCACCTGCTGGCGATAGTCGCGGTCGTCCAGCTGCACCAGCAGGTCGCCGGCCTTGACCACGGCATTGTCGGCCACGCTGACCTGGGCCACATAGCCGCCCACCCGCGCACTGATCGGCGCCCAGTCGGCGCGCACGTAGGCATCGTCGGTCTGTTCGTTGAAGCGCCCGCTGTGCCACACATACAAGGCAACCCCTAGTACCGCCAGCGTGCCGGCTGCGCCCAGGGCGCGGCGCAGCGTCATCACGCGCACGCGCTCGGTGGCTTGGGTAACCGGTGGTTCGGGGCTGACCGCCTGGTTCATGTTCGTGCTCCCTGTTGTTGTTCAAGGATGCACTCTAAGGGGGGCAGCGGTTGGCGTTCGCTAGCGTACAGACCAGTATTCGTCGCGAAATGGACAACCTGCCATCAGCCCAGCAGGTAGGTTTGCACCTCGTTCGCACAGGCCTGCGGATCTTCCTGCATGAAGCAGTGCCCGCCGGGCACCTCGCGCAGCTCGACCCTTGGGTTCAGACGCGCCCAGCGCGCCAGCGACACGGGTACGAAGGGATAGGTGGTGATGCCATGCAGCACCCGTGCGGGTGTCTGCACCTGGGCCAGGGCAGCCCACAGCCCGCGAGGGAACGAACTGAACACGTCCACTTCGCGCGCAGGCCGGCACTTGAGCACTACCCCTTCGCCGCAGTCGCCGATGGCGTGGTCCACATAGGCCTGCAGCGCCTCGTCGTGCCAGCCCTTGAAAATGCCGCGCCCGTGCAGCGCGGCGTAGGCCGCCTCGCGGTCGGGCCAGTGGCTGCGCCGGGTGGCGGCCTTGCGTGCCAGGCCGTGGCGACGGTGCATGCCGAACAGCGTAGCCACGCTCATCACCCCCAGCATCGAGCGGCTGAACACCACAGGGTCAAGCAATACCGCCCGCTGAAACAGGCCCGGTTGCAGCGCCAGCATCAAGCCGGTCAGCACCCCGCCGAAACTGTGGCCCATGGCAAAGCACGCCACCTGCCCGTATTCGCCGCGGCCTGCCTGGAAGGCCTCGATCGCCAGCGCGGCGCTGCGGTTCCAGCCCACGAAGGCGCCGCCATGATCGCTGTCGCCATGGCCCTGCACATCGCAAAGCCACAGGTCGAAATGCTCGGCCAGGCGCTCCAGCAGCGGCTGGTAGGCCAGGCAGCAGAACCCGGTGCCGTGGATGAAATGCAGCAGCGGCTTGCCGCTGGCGGGTGAGCGCCAGCCGCGCAGGGTGAAGTGTTCGGCGCAGTCATGCGACCAGGGGATCAGTTCCATCGGGACTCGCTGTGGGGGTTACACAAAACCGGATTCTACAAACAGCAGTGGATACAGCGATAGCACCAGCAGTGCGGCCATCAGCCAATTGAACAGCTTGAGCCAGCGTGGTTCCTGCAGCACGGTGCGCAGCGCGCTGCCGAACATCACCCACACGCACACGCTGGGCAGGTTGACCACGGCGAACACCGCGGCGATCACGATCACGTTGGTCAGGTAGCCCTGGCTGGGTGCATAGGTGGTGATGGCGCCCACGGCCATGACCCAGGCCTTGGGGTTGACCCACTGGAAGGCTGCCGCGCCCCAGAAACCCAGGGGCTTGCGCGTGCCGGGTTCGGCGCTGGTCAGCGGGCCTGAATTGGCGATCTTCCAGGCCAGGTACAGCAGGTAGCTGGCGCCCACGTAGCGCAGCACGCCGTAGGCCAGCGGATAGGCCTTGAACACCTCGCCCAGGCCAAGGCCTACCGCCAGTACCAGCACCATGAAGCCGATACTGATGCCCAGCGCGTGGGGAATGGTGCGACGCACACCGAAGTTCACGCCGGAGGCCAGCAACATGGTGTTGTTGGGGCCGGGGGTGATCGAGGAGACGAAGGCGAACAGCACGAAGGCCATCAGCAGGTTGAGCGAGGTGAGCATGGCGGGTGTCCGGCGGTGTGTTGTTGTGAAGTGACACTAACCAAGTCGGTGCGCAGCGCTGCGATACAGTTGGGGGCAATTGTGGCACTACACTTGGCGAGCCCTCACCACCCTCCAGGCTTCCCGTGCCCTCGACGGGCAATTGCCTTAGGATAACCCTCCTCGATTTCCGGAACAGAAGCCCCGCCATGCCCGTACATATCCGCCCCGCGCGCGTCGAAGACGCCAGCCAGATTCTCACCTTCATCACCGAGCTTGCCGAGTACGAGCGTGCCCGCCACGAGGTGATCGCCACGGTCGCCGATATCGAGCGCACGCTGTTCGGCGAAGGCAGCAGCACCCAGGCGCTGATCTGCGAGCGTGACGGCCAGGCCATCGGCTTTGCGGTGTACTTCTTCAGTTATTCGACCTGGCTCGGCACCCAGGGCATCTACCTCGAAGACCTGTACGTCACGCCCCAGGCCCGCGGCACGGGTGCGGGCAAGGCGTTGCTGCGCCACCTGGCGCAGGAGGCCTGTGCCAAGGGCTGCGGGCGCCTGGAATGGAGCGTGCTGGACTGGAACGAACCGGCCATCCAGTTCTACAAGTCCATCGGCGCGCAGCCGCAGGACGAGTGGGTGCGTTATCGCATGGAAGGTGAAACGCTGCGCAGCTTCGCCCAGGGTTGAGACCACGCCATGTTCTTTCGATTGGCCGCCGACGGGCTGGTACTGTTTCATCTGACGTTCATCGTGTTCGTGATGCTGGGCGGGTTGCTGGTGCTCAGGTGGCCGCGGCTGTGCTGGCTGCACCTGCCGGCCGTGACCTGGGGCGTGCTGGTGGAGGTGCTGCACCTGCCCTGCCCGCTGACCGAGTGGGAAAACCGCCTGCGTGCAGCGGCGGGTGACACCGGCTACCCCGACAGTTTTGTGGAGCATTACCTGATACCGCTGATCTACCCGGCCAAGCTGACGGCAGGCATCCAGCTGTGGCTGGGGGCATTGGTGTTCGTGGTGAATGCGGGGGTCTATGCGTGGTTGTGCTACTCGCGCAGGCGCCGTGCCTTGCGGTGAGTGCTCAGGCCGCTTCGCCGGCAAGGCCGGCTCCTACGGGAGCCTGCCTTGCCGGCGAAGCGGTCACCACCGCACCTGAATCAGGCGCTCACCTCCTCCCGCGCCGCATAGCGCTGCGCCAGCACCGCACACACCATCAGCTGGATCTGGTGGAACAGCATCAGCGGCAAAATCATCGCGCCAATCGCCCCCCCGGCAAACAGCACCTGGGCCATCGGCACACCGGTGGCCATGCTCTTCTTGGAGCCGGCAAACAGGATGGTGATGCGGTCTTCCACGTTGAACCCCAGCCGCTTGCCCAGCAACTGCGTGCACCACAGCACCACCGCCAGCAACACGCAGCACACCAGCGCCAGCCCCAGCAGCCGCACCAGTGGCACCGACTGCCACAACCCGCTGATCACCGCGTCGCTGAACGCGGTGTACACCACCAGCAGGATCGAGCCCTGGTCGACGGTCTTCAGCCAGCGTGCATTGCGCGCCACCCAGGCGCCGATCCAGCGCCGCGCCAGTTGCCCGGCCACGAACGGCACCAGCAGTTGCAGCACGATCTTCAACACCGCATCGAGGTTGGACCCGGTATCGCCCTGCACGCCCATCAGCACCATCACCAGCAGCGGCGTCAGCACGATGCCCAGCAGGCTGGAGGCCGCCGCGCTGCAGATCGCCGCCGGGATGTTGCCCCGCGCCAGCGAGGTGAAGGCAATCGCCGACTGCACGGTGGCCGGCAACGCGCACAGGTACAGCACGCCCAGGTACAGCTCGTCGCCCACCAGCGGCAGGAACAGCGGCTTGAACAGCATGCCCAGCAGCGGAAACATCACGAAGGTGCAGCCAAAAACCAGCAGGTGCAGGCGCCAGTGCCCTGCCCCGGCCGCCACCGCCTCGCGCGACAGCTTGGCGCCGTGCAGAAAGAACAGCAGCCCGATGGCCAGGTTGGTCAGCCAGCCAAACACCACCGCGCCCTGGCCCTCGCAGGGCAGCAAGGTGGCCAGTGCAATCACGCCGAGCAGGGCCAGGGTGAAATTGTCGAACAGCAACCGCAGGTGTTTCATGTCACGTCCTGTCTTGTTATTGGGATGGCGCAGACGGTAAGGTTTCTTTTCTTTTCCGACTAACGACAGAACCCCAAGAGTGTCGCCCAAAGGACAACCCCACGCCCCGCGCATCCCGCCCCTGAGCGAGCTCAAGGTACTGCCGCGCCCGCTGTACGGGCAGGCGCAGTCGCTGGCCAACATCGCCCTGGGCTTTCGCCACAAGCATGCCTGGGGGCAACTGTCGTATGCGGCCCAGGGCGTGCTGCATGTGCACACCGGCGCCGGACGCTACGTGGTGCCGCCGCAGCGCGCGGTGTGGATCCCGGCGCATACCCCCCACCAGGTCACCTGCGCCGACGACACCTGCATCCGCAGCCTGTACATCGAGCACAGCGTGTGGCCGGGTACCCAGTGCCGGGTGATCGGCGTGAATGCCTTGCTGCGCGAGCTGATCCGCACCTTCAGCGGCCTGCCGGTGGCCTACGATACCGAGGGCGCAGACGGGCGCCTGGTCGCCGTGCTGCTCGACCAGCTGGCCAGCGCCCCGCAGGAAGACCTGATTCTGCCGCTGCCCCAGGACACCCGCCTGCGTGCACTGTGCCGGCGCCTGCAGGCACACCCCGAGGACAGCACCGGGCTGGCAGCCTGGAGCCTGAAGTACGGCGTTTCGGAAAAGACCCTGAGCCGGTTGTTTCTGCGTGACACCGGCATGACCTTTCGCACCTGGCGCCAGCGCATGCGCCTGCTCAGTGCGCTGCCAGCACTCAGCCGCGGCGAGCGCGTCACCGACGTGGCCCTGGCCTGCGGCTACGAATCGCTGTCGGCCTTTATCGCCGCCTTTGGCAAACAGTTCGGCCTGTCACCGGGCGAATTCCTCCAGACCCACCGGAAACCCATTACGTGAACCTGTTCAAACCGCACCACCTGCTGAGCGGCCTGCTGCTGGCCAGCCCTGCCGCCTGGGCCGCCACCGTGCCTGACAACCTCGACAACCTGGTAGAGGCCGCCAGCCAGGCCGTGATGCAGGAGCACGCGATACCCGGCATGGCCGTGGCCCTGACAGTCAATGGCCAGCACCACTACTACGACTTCGGTGTGGCCTCGCGCGACAGCGGCCAGGCCGTCGACCGCGACACCCTGTTCGAACTGGGCTCGATCAGCAAGACCTTCAACGTCACCCTGGCGGCCTATGCCCAGGCCACCGGCAAGCTGAAGCTGACCGACAGCCCGGCCAGCTACCTGCCCGAACTGCGCGGCCGGGCCCTGGAAAACACCAGCCTGCTGAACCTGGCGACCCACACCGCCGGCGGCTTCCCGCTGCAGTTGCCGGACAGCGTGCACGACAACGGGCAACTGATGCGCTACTTCAAGCACTGGACCCCGAGCTACCCGGCAGGCACCCGGCGTACCTATGCCAACCCGAGCATCGGCCTGCTCGGGGTGATCAGCGCCCGCCAACTGGACATGAGCTACCGGTCCGCCCTGCAGGACCTGCTGTTTCCGGCGCTGGGCCTGAACAACACCCATCTGCAGGTACCTGCCAACTGGCAGCGTATGTACGCCCAGGGCTATACCCGCGACAACGTCCCCGCCCGGCTGAGCCCTGCGGTGCTGGCCGACGAAGCCTACGGGGTGAAGTCCAGCAGTGACGACATGCTGCGCTTTGTCGAGGCGAACATGGGCCTGGAGAAACTCGATACGCCCCTCAAGCAGGCCATTGCCGCCACCCATACCGGCTACTACCAGGTGGGCCCCATGACCCAGGACCTGATCTGGGAACAGTACCCCTACCCGGTCGCACTGCAGACCCTGCTCGACGGCAATGCCAGCCGCATGGCCCTTGAAACCCTCGACGTCACGCCGCTGCAACCCCCGCTGGCCCCGCAGCAGGCGGTGTGGATCAACAAGACCGGCTCCACCAACGGCTTTGGCAGCTACGTGGCGTTCGTGCCCTCGCAGCGGATCGGCATCGTGATCCTGGCCAACAAGAACTACCCCAACGAAGCGCGGGTGAAGCTGGCCTACCAGATCCTCGGCGCCTTGAACGAAGGTAGCCACTGACCGTGAGCAAACCGGTACGCGACACCCTCAAGCTGCTGTTGCTGCTGGCCGGGCTGTGGGGCTTCGCGCGCCTGCCGCCGAGCCTCGGCGCGAACCTGATACTGGTCGGCGGGCTGGCGGCCGGCGGCATCTATGCGCTGCTGAACCTGTCGCGCCTCTTCGCCTTTCTCAGCTACTGGCCAGGGTCGTTGCTGTACAGCGTGGTCGTGGTGTACCTGTGCAAGCTGTCTGCGCAACGGATGCTCAATGCGCGCTTTGGCATCGAGGTGGACTACCTGGACAACGCGGCGGTGGTATATGGGGCGCTCTATTCCATCCCGTTCTCGCTGATGCTGCTGGGGGTCTACCTGCTGTTGCCCCAGTGGCTGCGCAGGGCGGCTGGCAGACTACGCCCCGGCGCCGCCCCGGCCCCGGCGCAAAAAGTGCCGACGTTCGAACCCTTCTTTGCCGCGGCCCTGGTCTGTTGTGCGGGGTTTGCCCTGCAGCAGCTGGACGAGGGCCTGGAGTACGCCCTGATCGTCGATGCCATGCCCGCCTCCAACTGCGGCCCGGTCGACGCGGGCACTGCATGGCTGCGCAAGAACCACAGCCAGTGCTACAGGCTGCAGGGCAACCCGCTCACCGGCACCTTCAGCCTGCAGCAGGTCGACAGCCCGGCGCCCTGATGCTGCGTGCAGTGAACCTCTGCCGCACCCCGCCCCTCGAATGCTCAGGGGCCAGCGCTGGCCCGACCCCATGCGACGGTGCCTTCGATGAGTTTTACCCTGTGGATCGCCGTGTTCGGCGCCGTGTTGCTGATCCTGGCCCTGACCTCGTCGTACCTGCGCTGGATGCCGGTGACCACCTCGGCGGTGTGCCTGCTGCTGGGCATCGGCATCGGCCCGCTGGGGCTGGGCCTGTTGCACCTGGACCTGGACCACGCCGCCGGCTGGCTCAAGCACCTGACCGAAGTCGCGTTGCTGTTCTCGCTGTTCATCAGTGGCCTGAAGCTGCGCCTGCCGCTGCGCAGCCGTGTCTGGCGGGTGGCATTCGGCCTGGCCGGCCCGGTGATGCTGCTGAGCATCGGTGGCTTCAGCGTGGTGCTGCACTACCTGGGTGACATGGCGTGGGCGCCGGCCCTGCTGATCGGCGCCATCCTTGCGCCCACCGACCCGGTGCTGGCAGCGCTGGTGCAGGTCAACGATGCGCAGGACCACGACCCGCTGCGCTTCGGCCTGTCGGGCGAGGCCGGGCTCAACGACGGCGTGGCCTTTCCCTTCGTGCTGCTGGGCTTGCTGCTGGTGCAGGGCCAGGCCGTCGACGGCTCGGCGCTGTTCACCTGGTTGTGGCGCGACCTGCTGTGGGCGATGCCGGTGGGGTTGCTGGTGGGCTACTGGATGGGCAAGTTGCTGGGGCGCCTGACCCTGACCCTGCGCATCAGCCATGCCGACAGCACGCTCACCCCCAACGACTACCTGGCACTGGCGCTGATTGCACTGGCGTATGTGGTGGCCGACACCCTGCACGCCTATGGGTTTCTGGCGGTGTTTGCCGCCGGGCTGGGGCTGCGCCAGGCCGAGGTGAGCTTCACCGGCGGTTCGCAGACCCCGTCCGAGCACCTGGCGCAACCGGTGGCCGGGCACCTGGAAGCCGCGCCGGAAAATGCGGTGCATGGCGACCTGGACAACCTCGAAGACACCCAGGTGGCGGCCGGGGTGATGATGGGCGACATGCTTGCCTTCGGCAGCCTGGTGGAGCGGGTAATGGAAGTGTTCCTGGTGACCGTGCTCGGCGTGGCGCTGGCCAGCCATTGGGACTGGCGCGCACTGGGCTTTGGCCTGGCGTTGTTCTGCGTGGTGCGCCCGTTGAGCGTGTTGCTGATGCCCTGGGGCAGCCTGCTCGACCTGCGCCAGCGGCTGATGGTCGGATGGTTTGGCATTCGTGGCATCGGCAGCCTGTTCTACCTGTTCTACGCCCTGAGCCACGGCCTTGGCGGCACGCTTTCGGCGCAGTGCCTGAACATCACGCTGTCGGTGGTGGCGTTGAGCATCGTGGTGCATGGCCTGAGCACGCAACCGATGCTGAACTACTACGGGCGGCGCGGCTGACCGCCCCTGCTGGCGACGTACGCTTCGCACTTGACCTGCTGCCCCCCTGAACTAGAGTCAAAGGCTGCCCATCAAGGACAGATGGCTGCAGATAGGCGACGTTATCTGCGCGTTCAAGGATGCCAACTAATGGAGTGGTGGCAATGAGCAAACCTGCATCGACCCCTTTCATCCATACCCTTATCAACGACCTCGGCGCTGCCGCGATGTTGCCCAACATCATGCTCGGCGAAGAACTGGGCCTGTACCGGGCCATGGCCGACGGCCAGCCGGTGACCGCCCAGACCCTGGCCACACGCACTGGCTGCAATGCCCGCCTGCTTCGCGAATGGCTCAACGCCCATGCCGCCTCTGGCTACATGCAGCACAACGACGAACATTTCAGCCTTGACGAGCAGCAGGCCCAGGCCCTGGCCCATGAGGACTCCGCCACCTACATTGCTGGCGGCACCCAGGCCATCGCCTCGATGGTGCTCGACAAGGACAAGCTGGTGGCGGCGATGCGCGGCGACGGTGGCCTGGCATGGGGCGACCATCATGCGTGCATGTTCGGTGGCGTCGAGCGCCTGTTCCGGCCTGGCTACCGCAACCATCTGGTCGGCAGCTGGCTGCCGGCACTGGAGGGTGTGGTGGACAAGTTGCACGCCGGGGCCCGGGTGGCAGACATCGGGTGTGGTCTTGGCACCTCGACGCTGCTCATGGCCGAGGCCTTTGCGGCTTCGCATTTCGACGGCATCGACTACCACGCGCCCTCGGTGGCCACTGCCGGTCAACGGGCCAGGGACAGCGGCCTGACCGAACGGGTGCGCTTCACCCAGGCCAGCGCCAAGGACTACCCTGGCCGCGATTATGACCTGGTGTGCTTCTTCGACTGCCTGCATGACCTGGGCGACCCGGTGGGTGCGGCCCGGCATGCCTGGCAGGCACTCAAGCCGGGGGGCACGCTGTTGCTGGTGGAGCCGTTTTCGAATGATCGGCTGGACGACAACCTCAACCCGGTGGGGCGTTTGTTCTATGCGGTCTCGACGTTTCTGTGCACGCCCAATTCACTGTCGCAGGAGGTGGGTTTGGGTCTAGGCGCGCAGGCGGGTGAGGCGCGCATTCGGGGTGTGCTTGAAGAGGCGGGGTTCAGCCACATGCGCCGGGCGTGCGAGACGCCGTTCAACCTGATACTGGAGGCGCGCAAGTAGAGGCGACGCGGCAATCGGGTGTCGAGCCACCAGGGCTGACAACTGCGATCCTGCAGGCCAGGGTGCGTTGCAACCAATGCAGGAGCCGGCAAGGCCGGCTCCTGCATTTTTAAAACCACCCTGGCCCGCAGAATCGACATGGCACAACCCGATGTACCCACCTGCCCCAACCTGGCCTACCCTTCACCCATGCTCATCGTCGAAAACCTGCACAAGACCTTCACCACCGCCCAAGGCACCCTGCCGGTGCTGCGCGGTGTCGATCTGCACCTGCCCGCCGCCACCAGCCTGGCGCTGATGGGCGAGTCCGGCAGCGGCAAGAGCACGCTGCTGCACCTGATAGCCGGCCTCGAACGCCCCGACAGCGGGCGCATTCTGTTCGACGGCCAACCGCTACACACCCGCACCGAAGCCGGGCTCGCACACTGGCGCCGACAAGGCATCGGCCTGGTGTTCCAGCAATACAACCTGATCAGCAGCCTGGACGTGGCCGCCAACCTGGCCTTCCAGGCGCGCCTGGCCGGCCGTCATGACCCGGCCTGGGTCACCCACCTGGCCGAGCGCCTGGGCCTGGCGCCGCTGCTGCAACGCTACCCCGAGCAACTCTCCGGTGGGCAGCAGCAACGCCTGGCAATCGGCCGCGCACTGGCCTCGCGCCCCGCGCTGGTGCTGGCCGACGAACCCACCGGCAGCCTCGACGAAGCCAGCAGCGAAAACGTGCTCGACCTGCTGCTGGAGCTGGTCGGGGCAAGCAACAGCAGCCTGCTGATGGTCACCCACAGCGCCCACCTGGCCACCCGCCTGCACCAGCGCCTGACCCTGCACCTGGGCCGGGTACGCGCATGATCGGCCTGTGCCTGCAGGCGCTGCTCAGCCACTGGCGGCGCCACCCCCTGCAATGCGCCAGCATCCTCACCGGGTTGTGGCTGGCCACCACCCTGTGGGCCGGGGTCCAGGCGCTCAACCAGCAGGCCCGCGCCGACTACGCGCGGGCCAACGCGCTGCTGACCGGCGCAGCGCAGGCGCAGGTGAGCCCGCGCCACGGCGAACGCTTCGACCAGCACGCCTACATTCAACTGCGCCGGGCCGGCTGGCCGGTGTCGCCGGTGCTCGAAGGCCGCCTGCGCTTTGCCGGCGCCGAACCGGTCAGCGTGAAACTGCTGGGCATCGAGCCGCTGAGCCTGCCACCCGGCAGCGCCATCGCCGGCCAGGCCGCCCAACGCATCGACCCCGCCGCCTTCATCGGCCCACCGGGCCAGGCATGGATCGCACCCGACACCCTGCAGCGCCTTGGCCTGGCGCCCGGTGCCGAACCGCTGAGCGGCGACGGCCAGCGTCTGCCGCCGTTGCAGGTACAGGCGCAGCTGGCCCCGGGGGTAATGGTGGTCGACATCGGCCAGGCCCAACGCCTGCTGCAGGCACCGCAACAGCTCTCGCGACTGCTGATACCCGCCGGCTACACCCCGCCCGCGCTGCCCGAGGGCCTGAACGAGCTACTGGTGGTGCAGGCCGCCAGCGACACCGACGACCTGCAACGGCTGACCGAAAGCTTTCACCTCAACCTCACTGCGCTGGGCCTGCTGGCCTTCCTGGTGGGGCTGTTCATCGTGCATGCGGCCATCGGCCTGGCCCTGGAGCAGCGCCGCAGCCTGTTGCGCACCCTGCGTGCCTGCGGCGTGAGTGTGCGTGCGCTGGTGACTGCCCTGGCCATCGAACTGGGGCTGTTCGCGCTGCTGGCCGGGCTGGCCGGGGTGGCCTGCGGTTACCTGCTGGCCAGCCTGCTGCTGGGTGACGTGGCCGCCAGCCTGCGCGGCCTGTATGGCGCCCAGGTGGCCGGGCACCTGAGCCTGCCGCTGCACTGGTGGCTGAGCGGGCTGGCCATCAGCCTGCTCGGGGCAGCACTGGCCGGTGCCGGCAGCCTGCTGCGCGCCGCGCGCCTGCCGCTGCTGGCGCTGGCACAGCCCCAGGCCTGGCGCCAGGCGCAGGGGCGCTGGCTGCGGCGCCAGGCACTGCTGGCGCTACTGCTGCTGGCCGTGGCCCTGGGGTGCTGGCGCTGGGGCGCGAGCCTGCCGGCGGCCTTCACCCTGCTGGCCGCCTTGCTGCTGGGCGCCGCGCTGATGCTGCCGCTGCTGCTCGATGGCGCCCTGGCGCTGTTGCAGCGGCTGTGCCACCGGCCGCTGGCGCAGTGGTTCGTGGCCGACAGCCGCCAGCAACTGCCGGCCCTGGCACTGGCGCTGATGGCGTTGCTGCTGGCGCTGGCCGCCAGCGTCGGGGTGGGCAGCATGACGTCCGGGTTCCGCCAGACCTTTCTGGGCTGGCTCGATCAACGGCTGTCGGCCGAGCTGTACGTGACCCCGCATGACACCGCCCAGGGCCTGGCCATCGCGGCCTGGCTACCCACCCAGCCAGGGGTGCGCGCCGTGCTCGCGCAGTGGCGCACCGAGGTGCGCGTAGGCGGCGCCCCGGTGCAGGTGCAGGGGGTGATCGACCACCCGGCCTACGCGCAGCACTGGCCGCTGCTCGAACAGCGCAGCGAGGCGTGGCGCCAGTTGGCCAGCGGCGCCGGGGCGATGCTCAGCGAACAGTTGGCACGGCGCCTGGCGCTGGGCCTGGGCGATCGCCTGAGCTTGCCCGGCGCTGCACCCCTTGACGTGGTGGCCGTATACGCCGACTACGGCAACCCGCGCGGGCAGGTGCTGGTGAACGCCGACTGGTTGCGGCGCACCTGGCCCGAGGCCACGCTCAACACCCTCAACCTGCGCGTGGCGGGCGAGCAGGTGGCGACGCTCAAGGCCGCGCTGCAGCAACGCTATGCGCTGGACGGCACCCGGCTGGTGGACCAGCGCACCCTAAGGCGCTGGTCAGTGGAGGTGTTCGAGCGCACCTTCGCCGCCACCGCCGCACTCAACAGCCTGACCCTGGGCGTGGCCGGCGTGGCCCTGTTGATCAGCCTTTTGACCCTGGGCCAGAGCCGGCTCGGCCAGTTGGCGCCGCTATGGGCACTGGGCGTCAGGCGCCAGCACCTGGCCTGGCTGTCGCTGGGGCAGACGCTGCTGCTGGCCAGCCTGACCGTGCTGCTGGCAATTCCCCTGGGCCTGCTGCTGGCCTGGTGCCTGGTGGCGGTGGTCAACGTGCAGGCGTTCGGCTGGCGCCTGCCGTTGCAGGTGTTCCCTGGCCAGCTGCTGCAACTGGCGCTGCTGGGCCTGTTCACCACCCTGCTCGCCGCCGCCGGGCCCCTGTGGCAACTGGCCCGCCGCCAGCCCGCCGAACTGCTGAGGCACTATGCCGATGGAACCTAGACACTGGGGCGTCCTGCTGCTGTGCCTGCTGCTGGGCGCCTGCGACCCCTCGCCACCGCCACCCGCCGGTTTTGCCGGCCTGGGCCAGGACGCCGCAGCCTTTGCCACCGTGGTGCGCGGCCAACCGTTGCAGTTCCCGCGTGACCACGGCGCCCATGCGGGGTATCGCATCGAATGGTGGTACGTGACCGCCAACCTGCGCGATGCACAGGGCCGCGACTGGGGTGCGCAATGGACGCTGTTCCGTTCGGCGCTGCGCCCCGGCGCCGAACAGCCGGGCTGGGCCAGCCCCGCCGTATGGCTGGGGCACGCGGCGTTGAGCGGGCCGTTTGGCCATCAGTTCAGTGAAACGCTGGCGCGTGGCGGTGTCGGCCAGGCGGACGTGCAGGCGCAACCGTTCAAGGCCTGGATCGACGACTGGTCGCTGCAGGCGGTGGGCGGCCAAGGCATCGAGCAGTTGCAGATGCGCGCAGGCGGCAAGGGCTTCAGCTACGACCTGCAACTGAGCAGCCAGCAGCCCCTGGTGCTGCAGGGCGATCAGGGCTACAGCGAGAAGTCCGGCCAGGGCCAGGCGTCGTATTACTACAGCCAGCCGTTCTATGCCGTGCGCGGTGAAGTACAGCACGAGGGCCGGCGCGTCGAGGTGACCGGCAACGCCTGGCTCGACCGCGAATGGAGCAGCCAGCCGCTGGCCCCCGACCAGCATGGTTGGGACTGGTTTTCGCTGCACCTGGACAACGGCACGCGGCTGATGCTGTTCCAGGTCCGTCAGGCCGATGCACAACCGTACCGGGCAGGCACCTGGATTGCCGCCGACGGCAGCAGCACCGCGCTCAACGGTGCGCAGATCGTGCTTGAGCCGCTGGCCCGCACCCAACTGGTCGACGGCCCGCAGGTGCCCACGCGCTGGCGGGTGCAGGTGCCCGACCGGCAGCTGGACATCGAGGTCGACGCCCTGGTGCCGCAGGCCTGGATGGGCACCCGCTTTCCCTACTGGGAAGGCCCGGTGAAGGTACAGGGCAGCACGGCCGGGCGTGGCTACCTGGAAATGACCGGCTATTCGCGCTGAGCGCCACCGACGCAGCGGCTATTCTTGCCTGAACGCCCACTTGCCTGGAGTTGCACCATGCCTGGCCTGTCTACTTCCGCCCCCCGTGGCTGGACGCAGTGGTGCAAACCGCTGGCGTTCCTGCTGGTGGCCGCCATCGGCCTGTACTACGTGAAATGGTCGCCCTACTACGCCAAGTCGTTTGTTGCCGCCGACAGCCACAGCATCGGCGCCTCGATCCTGGACGATCACCAGTACGCACCGCTGACGGCAGCGCTGGCGTATGCCCAGGTGTACTTCCTGGCCATCTGGAAGGCGGCGCTGCTGGCGGTGATCCTCGGCTCGCTGGTTCAGGTGCTGATACCGCGGGACTGGCTGCTGCGCCTGTTCGGCAAGGCCGGGCTGGGCTCGACCCTGCGTGGCGGCCTGTTCGCCCTGCCGGGCATGATGTGCAGTTGCTGCGCGGCACCGGTGGCTGCCGGGCTGCGTCGGCAGAATGTGTCGGTAGGCGCAGCGCTGGCGTTCTGGATCGCCAACCCGGTGCTCAACCCGGCCACGCTGGTGTTCATGGGCTTCGTGCTGGGCTGGGAGTTCAGTGCCCTGCGCCTGGTGGCGGGTGTGGTGCTGGTGGTGGGGGTGTCGCTGTTCGCCCAGCGCATCTCACGCCCGGACGTACTGCCCGAACCCGCGGTGGACGCGGCCAATGTGGCCAGTACCCCGGTGCCCGGCAGCCTGCTGGCACGCTGGATGAAAACCCTGTGGCAGCTGTTCTGGACCACCATCCCGATCTATGTGCTGGCCGTGCTGGTACTGGGCGCGGCGCGGGTATGGCTGTTTCCGCATGTCGAGGGCGGCATGGGTTCAGGGCTGGTGTGGCTGGTACCGCTGGCGGTGGTCGGCACGCTGTTCGTGATCCCGACGGCGGCGGAAATCCCGATCGTGCAGACGCTGATGGCCCTGGGGCTGGGCACCGCGCCGGCGGTGGCATTGCTGATGACCTTGCCCAGCGTGAGCCTGCCGTCACTGCTGATGCTGCGCACCTCCTTCGATACGCGGGTGCTGGTGTGGGTTGCGCTGCTGACGATGCTGGTGGGGGTGCTCAGCGGGCTGGTTGCGCTGCTGGTGCTCTAGGGCCGGCGTGCACCGCCCCCACAGCACCGGCACAGGTGCCTACAGCCGCCTTTCGCGCAGGTAGGCCAGCACCGCGGCCCGATCGCCGGCGAACTCGATGCGCGCCGCCTTGGCATCGCGCTGGTAGGCGTACATCGGGTCGTAGTACTCGCTCAGCAGGCCCTCGATCCACGCACGGTGCAGCTCCACCGCGCCGCTCGCACGCTGCACCTGCAATGCCGCGTCCATCGCCGCCGCCAGGCGCTGGTAACGCTCGCCACCCAGGCGCCGGACAATGCCCGACAGGCTCTCGCGCAACCGCCCGGCAAAGTGTTCGAAGCCCTGCTCCGGCCCGTGGGCCAGCACGAACTCGGCGCACAGGTCGATCACATAGTCCTGCAGGATTCGTTGCACGCGGCATTCCAGGCTGTCTTCGAGCCACACCAGCGGCGCCTGCTGCATGCGCCGGTACAGGCCCAGCGGCACCGCGCGGCTGCCGATCATGCGCCCCTCGTCCTCGAGCACGAACTGCTCGATGCCGGCGTTGCGCTTTTTCAGCAGGTCCACCGCCAGGGTGTTTTCAAAACCGATCTGCGCCGGCTGCGCAGTGGCATGCCGGCCGAAGCTGGAGCCACGGTGGTTGGCGTGCCGCTCCAGGTCCAGCGCATTGTCCAGCTGCGCCAGCGCCTCGGTCTTGCCGGTGCCGGTCATGCCGCCCAGCAGCACGAAATCGCACTGCGCCACGGCCTGGTCGCCAACCTCCAGCAGAAACGTGCGCAAGGCCTTGTAGCCCCCGCCTACGCGCCGGTAGCGGATACCGGCCTCATCGCGCAGCCACTGCTGGGTGATCTGCGAACGCAGGCCACCGCGAAAGCAGTACAGCAGGCCATCGGGGTTGGCCCGGGCGAACTGCGCCCAGGCCTGGATACGGGCCTGGCGCAGCGCCCCGGACACCAGCTGGTGCCCGAGCACCATTGCCGCCTGCTGGCCATGCTGCTTGTAGCAGGTGCCCACCTGCTGGCGCTCGTCGTCGTTCATCAACGGCAGATTGCTGGCGTGGGTGAACGCGCCCTTGTCGAACTCGACCGGTGCGCGCACATCCATCAGGGGCACATCGTCGAGAAAGATCGAACGGTAGTCGGTGCAGTCGTCGTGCATCAACACACCTCGACCGCATGGGTGCCGCGCGCCACCAGCGTGCCGATCGGCGTCAGCGCCAGGCCCTGTGCCTGCGTCAGCTCGAGAAACGCCGCCTGCCCTTCGGGCGCCACCGCCACCAGCAGCCCGCCACTGGTCTGCGGGTCGCACAACAGCAGCTTGTGCGCCTCGCTCAACGGGCCGATGCGCTCGCCATAGCTGTCGAAGTTGCGCAGCGTGCCACCGGGTACGCAACCCTGCTCGATGTAGTGCTCGACACTGGCCAGGCGCGGTACCTGCGCCGCTTCCAGGCGCGCGGTCACGCCGCTGCCATCGGCCATTTCCACCAGGTGCCCGAGCAGGCCGAAGCCAGTGACGTCGGTCATGGCCTTGACCCCCTCCAGGCGCGCGATCTGGCTGCCGATACGGTTGAGGGTGCACATCTGGTCACGCGCCAGGCCCACGTCTTCGGCGCGCAGCAGGCCCTTCTTCTCCGCCGTGGTGAGCACGCCGATGCCCAGCGGCTTGGTCAGGTACAGCTGGCAGCCGACGGTGGCGGTGTCGTTGCGCTTGATGTGGCGCTTGTCGACGATGCCGGTGACCGCCAGGCCGAAGATCGGCTCGGGGGCGTCGATCGAATGCCCGCCGGCCAGGGGAATGCCGGCCGCATCGCACACCGCGCGCCCGCCGCGGATCACCTCGCGGGCGATCTCCGGGGCCAGCACGTTGACCGGCCAGCCCAGGATGGCGATGGCCATCAGCGGGTCGCCGCCCATGGCGTAGATGTCGCTGATGGCGTTGGTGGCCGCAATGCGGCCGAAATCGAAGGGGTCGTCGACGATGGGCATGAAGAAGTCGGTGGTCGAGACCACGCCGCGCTCGTCATCGATGGCATACACCGCCGCATCGTCGCGCGAGGCGTTGCCCACCCACAGGCGCGGGTCGAGGTTCTGCGCGCCGCTGCCGGCGAGGATCACCTCGAGCACCTTGGGTGAAATCTTGCAGCCACAGCCGGCGCCGTGGCTGTACTGGGTAAGGCGTACTGGTTCGTTCATCGGTTGTCCCCCGGGTTCAAGCCCCTGAGTCTAAGGCAGGGGACCCGGGGGCGCTACGTGATGGTGGCTACTGCTAGACCTTGAACTGGGTCACCAGCAGGTTGAGGTCGACCGCAAGGCCTGCCAGCGCCTGGCTGGCGGCATTGCTCTGGCGTGCACCGGCCGCGGTCTGGATCGACAGGTCACGGATGTTGACCAGGTTGCGGTCCACCTCGCGGGCCACCTGGGCCTGCTCCTCACTGGCGCTGGCGATCACCAGGTTGCGCTCGTTGATGCCGGTGATGGCCTGGGTGATCTCGTCCAGGGCGTGACCGCACAGCTGCGCCACTTCCAGGGTAGCGTGGGCGCGCTGATTGCTGTTGCGCATTGCCGTGACCGCCGTGCCGGTGCCCTGCTCGATGGTCCCGATCATGGTCTCGATCTCCTGGGTGGACTGCTGGGTGCGGTGCGCCAGCGCCCGAACCTCGTCGGCCACCACGGCGAAGCCCCGCCCGGCATCCCCGGCCCGGGCCGCCTCGATGGCGGCGTTGAGGGCCAGCAGGTTGGTCTGTTCGGCAATCGCGCGGATCACTTCCAGCACCTGGCCGATGTTGCGTACATCGCCCGCCAGGTGCTCGACCTGCTCGCAGGTGTGGGTCACGTCGTCGGTAAGCTGGCCGATGGAGTCGACGGTGCGCTGCACCTGCTCGCGGCCGTGGTGGGCGGTCTCGTCGGTCTGGCGCGAAGCCTCGGAGGTGCTCACGGCGTTGCGGGCCACCTCCTCCACGGCCGCCGTCATCTCGTTCACCGCCGTGGCCGCCTGCTCCACTTCGTCGTTCTGCTGCTGCAGCGCGCGATTGGAGTCGTCGGTGGCAGCCTGCAGCTCTTCGGCGGCCGAGGCCAGCTGGCTGGAGGAACTGGCGATTTTCTGCAGCGTGCCGCGCAGGCTGCCCTGCATGTCGCGCAGCGCCAGCAGCAGACGCGCCGGCTCATCCTTGCCGCTGATGCTGATCTCGTCGCACAGGTCGCCACCGGCGATGGTCTGGGCAATGCCCACGGCTTCGCCCAGCGGGCGCACGATGCTGCGCGTGAGCAGCACTGCAAGCGCCACGGTCAAAGCCAGCACCACGGCCAGAATCGCCAGCACCAGGCTGATGGCGCCATGGAATACCTCGGTGCTGCGTTGGGCCGCCTGCTCCCCGCCCTTGTCGTTGAGCGCAATGATTTCGAGCAGGTCGGTGAGCATGCCGTCGGCATTGGTCAGGTACGGGCCGGCGTCCACCAGCGCGATGGCGTCGTCCTTGCGCCCCTGCTGCAGTAACTGGACGACCTTGTGCTGATCGGCAAGGTAGCGCGTCTTGGCCTGCTGGTAGCGGGCGAACGCGGCCTGTTCCTGCGCCAGGGTGATCAGCCCGGCATAGGTCGCCTCCTGGGTGTCCAGCTGCGCTTCGAGCTGGTGCAGACGCGTGATCAGGTCCTGCAGGTCGTCGCCGTCGCGCAGTACCAGCAGGCGCAGGGTCAGGGTGCGGATCTGGGTGCTGGTCAGCGCTACGCCGTTGGCCGCGACAATCGAGGGCAGCCAGTTCTGGTCGACCTGGTTGGACTGTTCGTTCATTCGACGCATTTCCAGCAGCGACAGGCCGCCAAGGGCCATCGCCAGCAGGGCAATCAGCGCGAAGCTGAGGCCGGCACGCAGGGAAATGTTGAGGGAGCGCAGAAGCATGGGGTGTTCCTTGTGGCTGCAAAAGTACAACCCGCGCCGGGACAGGCGGCGCGGTCAGGTTCTGCAGGCAAGGCGGTGAAGCGGGAGGGCAGTGTTCTTTATGAGTGCTTGCTCCACTGCCGGCGGGATCACTCGGCGGCAGTGAAGCCATGATATCACATTGACATTAATTGTAACGTTGTCGGTGGTCAGGACTTGAAGCGGCCCACCAGTGCGTTCAATTCGGCCGACAGCGTGGACAGTCGTCCGGAGTCCTCCTGCGCCGAGCTGGCCAGGCTTTCGACCAGGCGCGCTTCGTCGTAGATCTGCTGGATATGCCGGTTGATCTCTTCGGCCACACTGTGCTGCTCCTCGGCGGCGGCCGAGATCTGCAGGTTCTGGTCGCGGATCTCGTTGACCGACAGCTGGATGCCCTCGAAGCTGTCGCGCGCGCTTTCGATGGAGGTGACACTGGCCCGGGACAGGTCCTGGCAGCTTTGCATCTTCTGCGATACCTCCTGGGTCTTGCTGGCGAGGGTACCGAGCAACTGGTCGATTTCGCCGGTGGAGTCGGCGGTGCGCTTGGCCAGCGCGCGCACCTCGTCCGCCACCACGGCAAAGCCGCGGCCCTGGTCGCCGGCGCGGGCGGCCTCGATAGCGGCATTGAGCGCCAGCAGGTTGGTCTGCTCGGCGATGGCGCGAATGGTGCCCAGGATCTGGTTGATGCTGCGGCTGCCCTCCTCCAGCTCGACCATGGCCTGGGACGACTCGCTCAGGCGGTTGCCCAGGCGGTTGACGTTCTCGGTGGTCAGCTCGATCTGCTGCTTGCCTTCGGCCACCCGGCGATGCCCGCTTTCGGCGGAATCGGCGGCGTTGCTGCACGAGCGGGCCACCTCGTTGGCGGTGGCGACCATTTCGTTGAATGCGGTGGAAACCAGCTCCACCGCTTCACGCTGGCGCCCGGCCGCCTGGTTCATGTTGGTGGCCACCTCGCTGTTGACCTGCGAGGCGTCGTGCAGGTTGGTGGAGGCTGCGCCGATGCGCTGGATCAACTGGCGGATGGCCGCCAGAAACCGGTTGAACCAGCCGGCCAGCTCGGCGGTTTCGTCCTTGCCCTGCACAACCAGGTCGCGGCGCAGGTCGCCCTCGCCCTCGGCGATCGACTGCAGGCCCGTGCTGACCTGGCCGATGGGCTTGACGATCACCCGGGCGAACGCGGCGCCGATCAGCGCGAAGAAGATCGCCAGCACCACCACGATGATCCCGGCCAGGTAGGTCATGCGCGTGGCGGCGCCCATCACTTCGCGCTGCTCGATCAGGCCCACGAAGCGCCAGCCCAGGCCTGGGGAGGTCCATACGTTGGCCATGTAGCGAACCCCGTCGATCTCGACGTCGGCAGCCCCCTGTTCGGTGGCCGCGAGCCTGGCGTAGGGCTCGCCCAGGTCCTTGAGCGGCTTGAAGCTGTGCCCGTCGTCGCGCGGGTCGACCAGCACCACACCGTCCTCGATCAGCATCACGTAGCCGCTTTGACCCAGCTTGATGCTCTTGACCAGTTCGGTGAGGTTCTTCAGCGAGACGCTGACCACGAACACGCCGCGGGGCTTGCCGGCGCCGTCGAGCATGGCCCGGGCGGTGCCCACCAGGGCCACGTCGTCCTTGTCGTAGTAGTAGGCCGGGGTGCGCACGGTCTTGCCGGGGCTGGCCATCGCGGCCTTGTACCAGGGGCGCTGGCGCGGGTCGTAGTTGGCCAGTTGCGGGTCATCCGGCCACTTGGCGTAGGTGCCGTCTTCCAGGCCGATGGACAGGATGGCCGCCGCCGGGTGGGTGGCGCCAAAGCGTGCAAAGGCATCGATCACCCCCTGGGCCGGCGCTGGCAGGGGCTGGCTGGCGGCGTCGGCAGCGCGGTAGTCCTTGAGCGTCTGCACAGCGCTGTATACAGGATCGGCCGACATCTGATCGACGTTCTGCTGCATCCCGTCGAAGAACTGGCGCATGTTGCCGTCGATCTGGCGTATTTCCCGGGTGCTGCCATCGATGAACTGTTCAACCGCCTGAGTGCGGATGTTCATCACGCTGACCACCGCGACCACCGTTACCGGGATGAAAGCCACCAGTACAAACGCAAGGACCAGCTTGTTTTTTATATTCATCGCGCGCTTCACCCTCCCCGGGCATGAGGCGCCAGTCACCCGTGCAGCGTGAGTTCTGGCAATTTGCTATCACCGCTGTTTCGGCTGGGGAGGTGAAAATCTTTAATACAGTTTCGTGTACAAAAAAAAGCAGGATTGTTTCTAGTTGGTCGGCCGCATGGGGCGCGGCGCCGGCATGCCAGGCGTGGCGCCCTGCAGCACCAGGCGGGTGATGGTGGCAGCCGCCAGCGCGTAGTCGTCGCCCTGGGGCGCATGCACGCCCGTGAGCTGGGCCATGCGCCAGCCGAAATTGGTGTAGGTGCGGGTGGCCGACCAGATGAACAGCATCAGGTGTTGCGGGTCGACCGGGGCGATCAGGCCGCGTTTGATCCAGCTGTTCAGGCAGTGCACGTTGAGCTGCGCCTCGGCGCGCAGCAGGTCGCGGCACACCCCGGGCAGTTGCTTGGCCCCGTGCAGCAGCTCGCTGCTGAACACGTTGGAGGTGTACGGGTGGTCACGCACGATGCGGATGCGCGCCTGGATGTAGGCCGGCAGCGCCACCTGCGGGTCATCGCTGGCGCGCAGCACGGCGGAGGCCGCGAGCAAGGGTTCCAGAAAGGCCATCAGCACCCGGGTGTAGAGGTTTTCCTTGGTCTGGAAGTAGTAGTACAGGTTGGCCTTGGGCACGCCGGCGCGGGCCGCGATGTCGCGGGTCTGGGCGGCGTTGTAGCCCTTGCTGGCGAATTCCTCGCTGGCGGCCTCGAGAATCAGCTGCTGGTTGCGTTGACGAATGCTGGACATGGCGATGGCACTTCGGGGAAAGACCCTCGCAATATACAAAAATACATAGCGATGAGGCTATGCATGCCAGGTTGCGGGCGCGCCTTCGCCGGCAAGGCCGGCGGCTGGAGTGGGTGGGGCGCCTCAGGCCTCGGCCAGCAGGTAGGTGCGCAGGTCCCTGGAGACCTCTTCGGCCAGCAGCCCGACGATCACCTCGACACCGGCCTGGCGCAACAGGCGAACCCCGGCCCCGGCATTGCGCGGGTCCGGGTCGAGCATGCCGACGAACACCCGCTCCACCCCCTTGTCGATCAACGCCAGGGCACACGACGGGGTGCGCCCCTGGAACGAACAGGGCTCCAGGGTCACATACGCTGTCACACCCCGGCCCCCTTCCGGCAATTTCGCCAACGCCATCGCCTCGGCATGGGGCTGCCCCGGCGGTTGGGTGTGGCCCTGGCTGATCACCTGGTGATCGCGGACCATCACGCAGCCCACCGGCGGGTTGGGCCGGCACGCCGGCAAGGCACGGCGCCCCTCGATCAGGGCCAGTTGCATGAAATCGCTGTTGGAAGGGAGTATCGGCATAAGGTCCTTGCCCAGTGGGTTCCAGAATGAGCGAAGGCGACAGGGTACTCCTGCTGCACGGCGAGGGCACGATTTCTCCCGCATCGTGCGCTCACGCCGGTTGCCCGTTGTCGCTGCCGGCGGGCTTCGCTATAGTCACGCCCTGGCGTTCTCCGCGCCTGCCGTCCGCGCAAAGGGCCACGCCCCGGTACAGAACAGCCTCATTCGTCGATACGACTCCCGGCCTGCAAGCGGACAAGGCCCGACCCAGGAGATCGTATGCTCGCCGCCCTGCCCCCGCACATCTGCCATGACGGCAGAATCAACCTCGAACACCAGCGCAAACGCGCCAAGACCCTGCTCAGGCACCTGCTGGCCGGCACTGCGCCGGCGCACTTCAAGCCCCTGCCCCACAGCCGCGCCCCACGCCTGGCCGATGCGCAGTGGCTGATCGCGCAGGAGCTGGGCTTTGCCAGCTGGCCAAGGCTCAAGGCGCATGTCGACGCCATCGACTTTGCCGCACGCAACCCCGGCTTCGAAGCCGACGACGAAGCCCGCAGCGTGCATTGGCGGTGCGGCAACGACATCGCCCATACCCTGCGCCTGGCCGGTTTCAAGGGGGCCTTCCATACCTTCATCGACCCGCTGTGCATGGGCCCGGTACCGGCACTGCCGGCGCAACCGTTGCTCGCCCTGCGCAACGATTACATCAGCCGCGTGTTCGGCATGCCAGAAGCCGACGTGGCGCGGCGCAGTGCCGAGGAGTACGCCGCCCTGGCGCAGCTCGACGGGTGCCCGCACGCCGTGCTGTGGTGCGAGGCGGATGCCTATGACCAGTTGTTCCTGATCCGCGTGCTGGCGGGCATCGAGCAGTTGCCCGAGTGCCTGGAACTGATCGAGATCAGCCAGGTGCCGGGGGTGCAGCGTTTCATCGGCATCGGCCAGCTCGCGCCGGACCTGCTGGCCTGGCTGTGGCCCCAGCGTCGGCGCCTGGACGAGGCAGCGCTGGCGCTGGCCCGGCGTGCCTGGGCGGCGTACAGCGCGCCCTCGCCACTGGCCTGGGCGCAGCTGGCCCATGCGCCAAGCCCGGCACTGCCCTTGCTGGCGCCGGCATTGCTGCGCCAGTTGCAGGAACTGCCGGGGCTGGCCGACGGCCTGTCGCTGACCGAGCGCCTGGCCCTGGGCATCGTCGCCGAAGCCGGCAGCCTGGCGTTCGGCCGGGTGTTCGCAGAGCTCATGGGCAGGCGCGAGCCACTGCCGTACCTGGGCGACCAGATGTTCCATGCGCTGATGCGCCCGCTGATCGATGCGCCCACGCCGTTGCTGATCGAAGCGGACATTCACCTGCCCTGGCCGCAACGCAGCCTGACCCTCACGGCCCTGGGCCAGCGGGTACTGGCAGGTGACGCCTACTGGCTGGACCAGGCGGCCCCCGAACGCTGGGTAGGCGGTGTACGCCTGCAGGCCGGGCTGGCGCACTGGGCACTGGATGCCCATGGCCAGCCGGTGTGGCGCCACCAACCGTCCTGATGCCTGCCGAACGACCGCCGACCTAGCCAAAGGTCGGCACCCCAAAACGTAACAATATGTACAAAGCACGCGGTTGATTGTTTATGCTGGCCTGCTCATGCCATGGCGCATAGCCACATCGACCTGTTAATCGACCATGAAAATCTTTCTCGTTCTACTGTTTGTCTTCTCCATCGCCTACGTGCACCTGCGCGGGCGCGTGCGGCACAAGCTCACCCGCCAGCTGGGCGATCACTCCAGCTTCCTGGCCCCGATCAACGTGTTTCTCTACCTGTTCTCCCGGCTGCCGGCCAAGCCCTACCTGCCGGTGGAGGCCTTCCCCGAGCTCAAGCCGCTGCAGGACAACTGGCAGGAAATTCGTGCCGAAGCCCAGCAACTGCTGCACGTGGGCGAAATCAAGAGTTCGCAGAGCCATGACGACGTCGGCTTCAACTCGTTCTTCAAGAGCGGCTGGAAGCGCTTCTACCTGAAGTGGTACGGCGAAAGCCACCCGTCGGCCATGAAGCTGTGCCCACGCACCACCGAACTGCTGCAGGGCATCGGCACGGTCAAGGCGGCGATGTTCGCCACCCTGCCGCCGGGCTCCAAACTTGTGCGCCATCGTGACCCGTATGCCGGCTCCTACCGCTACCACCTGGGGCTGGACACGCCCAACGACGAGGCCTGCTATATCTGCGTCGACGGCGAGAACTACCACTGGCGCGACGGCGAGGCGGTGATGTTCGACGAAACCTACATCCACTACGCGGCCAACCACACCGAGCACAACCGCATCATCCTGTTCTGTGATGTGGAGCGACCGCTGAAGTACCGCTGGGCGACGGCGTTCAACCGCTGGTTCAGCCGCAAGGTGATGGCCGCCGCTGCGGCGCCGAACGATGCGGGCGACAAGACCGGCGGGATCAACCGGCTGTTCACGCGCATCTACAAGATCCGCGAGCGCGGCAAGGCGCTGAAGAAGCGCAACCGGCTGCGCTACTACCTGGAGAAGTGGGCGGTGGTGGCGCTGTTGCTGCTGGTGTTCATCTATATCTGAGGTGGCCCTTTCGCCGGTAAGGCCGGCTCCTGCAGGCGGCGCGTGAGCCTGTGGGGGCCGGCCTTGCGGCAAAACGGCCCCTACCAAAGTACGCCCCCACCCCGACCATCGACCAACGGCGCCCCAGTGGCGAAAAAACTAGCTTCACTGTTCATTTTGTCGCAACACAAAAAGGTGAAGACGATGAGCATGATGGACTGGGATGGCTACCGCAAACAGCTGATGGCCGGTATCGGCGACCTCAAGCAACTCTCGCCCGGCACGGTCGACGGCTACATGACCGCCAGCGGCGCCGGGGCCAAGACCAACCACCTGGACGCAAAGACCCGCGAGCTGATCTCCCTGGCCGTGGCGGTGACCACCCGCTGCGACGGCTGCATTGCCGTGCACTCGGCGCAGGCGGTCAAGCAAGGCGCCACCCGTGAGGAAATCGCCGAGGCCCTGGGCGTGGCCGTGGCGATGAACGCCGGCGCCGCCCTGGTGTACTCGGCGCGCGCACTGGATGCGGTGGGCAAGGCCGGGGAGTAACCCGGCCCGGGGCCTGCGCTCAGGGCTGCGCAGGCCGCTCCATCAGCACCACCTCGATCGGGTCGCCGCCCACCCCGTGGGAGAAGAAGTCGCGCCCCTTGGCGACAAACCCGTGACGCTGATAGAAGCTCTCGGCATTGAGCGTGGACTCGACCTTGATCACCTCCACGCCCGGCGCCCGGGCCTTGGCCAGGCCCGCCTCCAGCAGGCGGCTGCCCAGTTGCTGGCCGGCCGCCTGCTGCAGCACGAACAGGCGCGTGACTTCGCCAGGTTCAGCGTCGACAAAACCGACCACCGTCTCACCCTGACATGCCACCACCATCGAGCCCTTGGCAATGGAACGCTCGTAATCCTCATGGGTTCGCTGGCCCATCCAGCCGCGCAACTGCTCATCCGAATAGCGCCCACCCGCCAATTGCGTGATCGACTGGTGCGTCACCGCAAATACCGCTGCCCCATCGCCGGCCCGGGCCGCGCGCAAGGTGATCGACTCCATGGGTTCCCTTCCCCTGTGAATGCATGAGCCGCCACTCTAGCCGGCCTGCACGGTGGCCTCAACCACCCGGGTTGGTGAACTGGATGTACAGGCAGAAGCTGCCCAGCAGCAGCCAGAAGCCGATGAACAGCCAGGGCGTGCGCATGGAGAACAGCAGCGACTTGCAAAAGCCCTTGTGGCTCGATTCCAGCTCGTTGAACAGCGGCGATTCGTCGTAGGCCAGGCCCATGGCCGGCTTGCTGTGCAGCAGGTTGCTCTGCTTAAAGTGCCAGTGATCGATGATCAGGTAGGCGGCCCGTATGCCCGGCCAGGCGTTGAGCGAACTGACGATGCCAAGCAGCGCCATCAGGCACGGCACCACCAGGGTGAACAGCTTGCCCCATTCGGGGTTGAGGTTGGCCATCGACGAGGCAAAGGCGATCACCAGGAACGACTGCGCCGTGAGGTAGGCGTTGGTCCGGTTGGACAGCAGGCTGGTTTCGTACTGGATCTCGCGCCGGTAGAAGTCCAGGCGCTCCTTGGGCGAGCCGAACAGCAACGGGTCGTCTTCGTCGCTCGATTGCACGGGCAAGGGTTGGGTGATGATTTTCGACATGTCTGGGTATCCGCAACCAGTGGTCGAATTTGGAGCCCACCCCGGCGCCAGCGTTCAGTTGATTGCGCCGGTCGGGGCGCAATCCCTTAGAAT
>NZ_JAFKEC010000067.1 GCF_017848315.1 Pseudomonas palmensis | reverse complement strand
CCCCTGGCTTGGCGCTGGCACCTTTGCCGGCCTGGTTCTGCAGCAGCTCCTGGCCGGACTTTAGCAACTGGTCGAGCAAACCTCGGGTGTTCATCTGAACGTCCTCAACAAGGAAATGAAACGCCAGAGTAAAGCCTGACCTGCGTCGTCACGCTGCGCATTTGCTTCTGGATGTTGCATTCGCGGGAACGCACTACGCTAGTAGGGAATGCACCGCTGCAGCACCGTCATCACTGCCCCTGCACAATTCCAATAAAAGAGGGAACATCATGCTTGTGCACACCACCGCATTGCTTGGCGCCCTGGGCGCCGGGATCCTCGCCAGCGCCAGCCTGCAGGCCGCCGAGCCGCTCAAGGCCGTGGGTGCCGGCGAAGGGCAACTGGACATCGTGGCCTGGCCCGGCTACATCGAGCGCGGCGAGAGCGACAAGGCCTACGACTGGGTCAGCGGTTTCGAGCAGGACACCGGCTGCAAGGTGAGCGTCAAGACTGCCGCCACCTCCGACGAGATGGTCAGCCTGATGACCAAGGGCGGCTACGACCTGGTGACCGCGTCGGGCGATGCCTCGCTGCGCCTGATTGCCGGCAAGCGTGTGCAGGCGATCAACACCGACCTGATCCCCAACTGGAAGCACCTCGACCCGCGCCTGAAGGACGGCCCCTGGTACGTGGTCGACGCCAAGGTCTACGGCACGCCGTACCAGTGGGGGCCGAACGTGCTGCTGTACAACACCGAGGTGTTCAAGCAGGCGCCCACCAGCTGGGGCGTGGTGTTCGAGCCGCAGGACCTGCCGGACGGCAAGCCGAACAAGGGCCGTGTGCAGGCCTATGACGGGCCGATCTACATCGCCGATGCGGCGCTGTACCTGAAGACGGCCAAGCCGGAACTGGGCATCGACAACCCCTACGAGCTCAACGAAACCCAGTACAAGGCGGTGCTCGACCTGTTGCGCCAGCAACGCCCCCTGATTCACCGCTACTGGCATGACGCAACCGTGCAGATGAGCGACGTCAAGAACGAAGGCGTGGCGGCTTCCAGCTCCTGGGGCTACATGGTCAACGGGCTCAAGGCCGACAAGCAGCCGGTGGCCTCGACCATCCCCAGGGAAGGCGCCACCGGGTGGGCCGATACCACCATGCTGCACGCCGAGGCCAAGCACCCCAATTGCGCCTACAAATGGATGGACTGGTCGCTGCAGCCCAAGGTGCAGGGCGACGTGGCGGCGTGGTTCGGCTCGTTGCCGGTGGTGCCGGCGGCGTGTTCGGGCAGCGAACTGCTGGGTGCCGACGGGTGCAAGACCAACGGTTTCGACCTGTTCGACAAGATCGCGTTCTGGCGCACGCCGCAGGCGCAAGGGGGCAAGTTCGTGCCCTATAGCCGCTGGACCCAGGACTACATCGCGATCATGGGCGGCCGTTAGGGCCTCTTCGCCGTCAAGGCCGTCGACCGGGTCTGCATCGACATCGAAGACGGCGAGTTCTTCTCCATGCTCGGCCCTTCGGGCTCGGGCAAGACCACCTGCCTGCGCCTGATCGCCGGGTTCGAACAACCCAGCCACGGCTCGATTCGCATCCACGGCGTGGAAGCCGCCGGCCTGCCGCCCTACCAGCGCGACGTCAACACGGTCTTCCAGGACTACGCGCTGTTCCCGCACATGAACGTGCGCGACAACGTGGCCTACGGGCTCAAGGTCAAGGGCGTGGCCAAGGCCCAGCGCCATGCCCGTGCCGAAGAGGCCCTGGGCATGGTGGCCCTGGCCGGCTACGGCGAGCGCAAGCCGGTGCAGTTGTCCGGCGGGCAGCGCCAGCGCGTGGCCCTGGCCCGCGCGCTGGTCAATCGTCCCCGGGTACTGCTGCTGGACGAGCCCCTCGGCGCGCTGGACCTCAAGCTGCGCGAGCAGATGCAGGGCGAGCTGAAGAAGCTCCAGCGCCAGCTGGGTATCACCTTCATTTTCGTCACCCACGACCAGACCGAGGCGCTGTCGATGTCCGACCGCGTGGCGGTGTTCAACCGCGGGCGCATCGAACAGGTCGACACGCCGCGCAACCTCTACATGCAACCGGCCACCCCCTTCGTTGCCGAGTTCGTCGGCACTTCCAACGTGCTGCGCGGCGAGCTGGCCCAACACCTGGTGGCCAGCCCGCAGCCGTTCTCGATCCGCCCGGAACACATTCGCCTGAGCGCGTCGGCCATCCCGGGCGACGTCCTCCAGCTCAGCGGCGTGCTGCACGATATCCAGTACCAGGGCAGCACCACCCGCTACGAACTGCAGCTGGACAACGGCCAGTTGCTGGCGGTGAGCCAGGCCAACAGCCAGTGGCATGCCGACGCCGCCCCCTGGCAGCCCGGCCAGCGCCTGCACGCCCACTGGCCGCGCGAGGCCATGACCGCGCTGCGCGAAACCGTGCTCGACGAGGGCCGCTGAGATGATGCGGCGCCTGGCCACCCTGCTCTACCGTCGCCCCAATCTGTACCTGGCGATGCTGTTGATACCGCCGCTGATCTGGTTCGGCGCGATCTACCTGGGCTCGCTGCTGGCGCTGCTGTGGCAAGGTTTCTACACCTTCGACGACTTCACCATGGCGGTGACGCCCGAGCTGACCCTGGCCAACTTTGCCGCGCTGCTGCAGCCATCCAACTTCGACATCATCCTGCGTACTCTGGGCATGGCGGTGGCAGTGTCGATCGCCAGCGCGGTGCTGGCGTTTCCCATCGCCTACTACATGGCCCGCTACACCCGCGGCAGCACCAAGGCGTTCTTCTACATCGCGGTGATGATGCCGATGTGGGCCAGCTACATCGTCAAGGCCTATGCCTGGACCCTGCTGCTGGCCAAGGGCGGGGTGGCACAGTGGTTCGTCCAGCAGTTGAACCTGGAGCCACTGCTGCAATGGCTGCTCGGCATTCCCGGGGTGGGCGGCAGCACCCTGTCGACCTCGCACCTGGGGCGCTTTATGGTGTTCGTGTACATCTGGCTGCCGTTCATGATCCTGCCGATCCAGGCCGCGCTGGAACGCCTGCCGCCCTCGCTGCTGCACGCCTCGGCCGATCTTGGCGCACGCCCGCGCCAGACGTTCGTGCAGGTGATCCTGCCGCTGGCGGTGCCGGGCATCGCCGCCGGCTCCATCTTCACCTTCTCGCTGACCCTGGGCGATTTCATCGTGCCGCAGCTGGTGGGCCCGCCCGGCTACTTCATCGGCAGCATGGTGTACGCCCAGCAAGGCGCCATCGGCAACATGCCGATGGCCGCCGCCTTCACCCTGGTACCGATCATGCTGATCGCCGTGTACCTGACCCTCGTCAAACGCCTGGGAGCCTTCGATGCACTCTGACAACGCCTCGCCGGGGCTGCGCCTGGCCGCCTGGGGCGGGCTGCTGTTCCTGCACTTTCCGATCCTGATCATCGTGCTGTACGCCTTCAATACCGAAGACGCGGCCTTCAGCTTTCCGCCCCGGGGCCTGACCCTCAAGTGGTTCGGCGTGGCGTTTTCGCGCCCCGACGTGCTCGAGTCGATCAAGCTGTCGCTGCAGGTGGCGTGCCTGGCCACGCTGATCGCCCTGGTGCTTGGCACCCTGGCCGCCGCGGCCCTGTACCGGCGCAGCTTCTTCGGCAAGGAGAGCCTGTCGCTGATGCTGATCCTGCCCATCGCCCTGCCCGGCATCATCACCGGCATCGCCCTGCTGTCGGCGTTCAAGACCCTGGGCATCGAGCCCGGGATCTTCACCATCGTGGTGGGCCACGCCACCTTCTGCGTGGTGATCGTCTACAACAACGTCATCGCGCGTCTGCGGCGCACCTCGCAGAACCAGATCGAGGCGTCGATGGACCTGGGCGCCGACGGCTGGCAGACCTTTCGCTACATCGTGCTGCCCAATCTGGGGTCGGCCCTGCTGGCGGGCGGCATGCTGGCGTTCGCGCTGTCGTTCGACGAGATCATCGTGACCACCTTCACCGCCGGCCACGAACGCACCCTGCCGATCTGGCTGCTCAACCAGCTCAGCCGCCCGCGCGACGTGCCGGTGACCAACGTCGTGGCCATGCTGGTGATGCTGGTGACCATGCTGCCGATTCTGGGCGCCTACTACCTGACCCGTGGCGCCGAGAACGTGACCGGCAGCGACGGCAAATGACCTGAACCAGGAGGATCGAACACCATGCAAACCCGACTGCTGATCAACGGCCAGCTCGTCGCCGGCGAAGGCCCGGCCCACAGCGTGCTCAACCCCGCGCTGGGCAGCGTGCTGGTGGACATCAACGAGGCCAGCCAAGCGCAGGTGGATGCGGCGGTGCGCGCCGCCGACCATGCCTTCGACGGCTGGTCGCAGACCGCACCGAAAGACCGCGCCGCACTGCTGCTCAAGCTGGCCGACCTGATAGACGCCCATGCCGGGGAGCTGGCCAGGCTGGAATCGGACAACTGCGGCAAGCCCTACCCGGCCGCGCTGAACGACGAACTGCCGGCAATCGCCGACGTGTTCCGCTTCTTTGCCGGGGCCAGCCGCTGTCTGGGCGGCTCGGCGGCGGGCGAGTACCTGGCGGGGCACACTTCGATGGTGCGCCGCGACCCGCTGGGTGTGGTGGCGTCCATCGCGCCGTGGAACTACCCGCTGATGATGCTGGCATGGAAGATCGCCCCGGCCCTGGCCGCCGGCAACACCGTGGTGCTCAAGCCTTCGGAACAGACCCCGCTGACCGCCCTGCGCCTGGGCGAACTGGCGGCCGAGCTGTTTCCGGCCGGGGTGCTCAACATCCTGTTCGGCAAGGGCCAGAGCGTAGGTATGCCCCTGGTTACCCACCCCAAGGTGCGCATGGTGTCGTTGACCGGCTCGATCGCCACCGGCAGCCAGATCATCACCGGCACCGCCGACAGCGTGAAACGCCTGCACATGGAACTGGGCGGCAAGGCCCCGGTGATCATCTTCGACGATGCCGACATCGACGCTGCGGTGGAAGGCATTCGCACCTTCGGCTTCTACAATGCCGGGCAGGACTGCACCGCGGCCTGCCGGATCTACGCCCAGGCCGGCATCTACGACACCTTCGTGAACAAGCTCGGCGAGGCGGTGGCCAGCCTCCGGCACGGGTTGCAGGACGACCCGGACACCGAACTCGGGCCGCTGATCAGTGCCGCACACCGCGACCGGGTGGCAGCGCTGGTGGAGCGCGCCGTGGCCCAGCCGCATATTCGCCTGGTCACCGGCGGCAAGGCGGTGGTGGGCGACGGGTTCTTCTTCGAGCCGACGGTGCTGGCCGACACCCAGCAGGATGACGAGATCGTGCGCCGCGAGGTATTCGGGCCGGTGGTGTCGGTGACCCGCTTCGAAGACGAAGCGCAGGCGCTGGCCTGGGCCAACGATTCGGACTACGGCCTGGCCTCGTCACTGTGGACCGCCGATGTCGGCCGCGCCCACCGGGTGTCCGCCCGGTTGCAGTACGGCTGCACCTGGGTCAACACGCACTTCATGCTGGTCAGCGAAATGCCCCACGGCGGGCAGAAGCTGTCGGGCTACGGCAAGGACATGTCGATGTATGGGCTGGAGGACTACACCTGCGTGCGGCATGTGATGTTCAGGCATTGAGGCCCACGGCGCAGGCAGGCGTTACCTGCGCAGGAGGGCCGCTCGGCGGCCCTTTGGCATAGCCTTCAGTCGCGCAGGTCGGACTCGTGGATCGGCTGGTCGCGGTGGGTCGCACGCTGGTACTGCGCCGGCCATATGGCCTTCTGCCCGCCCAGGTCATCGTCGGCATGCAGCGGCCAGTACGGATCGCGCAGCAGCTCGCGGGCCAGCAGGATGATGTCGGCCTGGCCGGTGCGCAGAATGTGCTCGGCCTGGGCCGGCTCGGTGATCATGCCCACCGTGCCGGTGGCGATCCCCGATTCCTTGCGCACCCGCTCGGCAAAGCGTGTCTGATAGCCAGGCCCGGTGGGAATCTCGGCATTCATCGAGGTGCCCCCCGACGAAACGTCGATCAGGTCGGCGCCCAGGGCCTTGAGGCGCTTGGCCAGTTCGACGGTTTCATCCGGGTTCCAGCCATCCTCCACCCAGTCGGTGGCCGATACCCGCACGAACAGCGGCAACTCCGACGGCCACACCTCGCGCACCGCCTCGGTCACCTGCAGGGTCAGGCGAATGCGGTTCTCGAACGAGCTGCCGTACTGGTCGCGACGCTGGTTGCTCAATGGCGAGAGAAACTGGTGCAGCAGGTAGCCATGGGCGGCATGCACCTCCACGACCTTGAAGCCGGCCACCAGTGCACGCCGGGCGGCCTCGACAAAGGCCTGGATCACCTCGTGGATCTGCCCTTCGCTCAATTCGGTGGGCGCCGTGTGCTGCGGGTCGAAGGCGATTTTCGACGGCCCCACCGGCACCCAGCCACCGTCCTCGGGCTTGACGCTGCCGTGCTTGCCCAGCCACGGCCGATGCGTGCTGGCCTTGCGCCCGGCGTGCGCCAGCTGAATGCCGGGCACCACGCCCTGGGCTGTGATGAAGCGGGTGATGCGTTGCAGGGGGGCGATCTGTTCGTCGCACCACAGGCCCAGGTCCTGGGCGGTGATGCGGCCCTCGGCCGTGACGGCGGTGGCTTCGGTGAAGATCAACCCGGCACCGCCGACCGCGCGGCTGCCCAGGTGGACCAGGTGCCAGTCGTTGGCCAGGCCGTCGACGCTCGAATACTGGCACATCGGCGAGACCGCAATGCGGTTGGGCAGCGTCAGTTGACGCAGGGTATAGGGCTCAAGCAGCAGGCTCATGGGGCACCTCTCCAGTCTCCGAATGGTGGACCGGACCGAGCGCCTTGGCTTCCCCGCGGCTCAGTGCCGGTCTCTGAGAGACTAGACCAGTTTGCCCACCCAGGGGTTCAGCGCGGCTCGATGTGGGCGATCATCAACTGCACCGTCTCGTTGCCGCGAAACTCGTTGACGTCCAGCTTGTAGGCCAGCTCCACCCAGCGCACGGTGGGGTTGGGCCATACCTCGCGGTCGATGCCGAAGGCGATGCCGTCGAGGGTCACCGAACCGCATTCGCTCTTGAGCACCACCTTCAGGTGACGCTCGCCCACCACCCGCTGCTGCACCAGCTGGAACACGCCATGAAACAGCGGCTCGGGAAAATGCTGCCCCCACGGCCCGGCGTTGCGCAGGGCGCGGGCCAGCTCCAGGTGGAACTCCTCGACCGCCAGGCTGCCGTCGGACAGCAGCCGGCCGGTGAGGTCGTCCTCCTGCAACTGGCGGCGGACTTCTTCGTCGAACGCCTGGGCGAACGCCGGGAAGTTCTCGGCCGGCAGCGACAGCCCCGCCGCCATGGCGTGCCCGCCGAACTTGCTGATCAGCTCCGGGTTGGCCGCCGCCACGGCGTCCAGCGCATCGCGAATGTGAAAGCCCGGCACCGAGCGCGCAGAGCCCTTGAGCATGCCGTCGCCGGCATCGGCAAAGGCGATGGTCGGGCGGTGATAACGTTCTTTCAGACGCGAGGCCAGAATGCCGATCACGCCCTGGTGCCAGTCAGCCTCGTACAGGCACAGGCCGAACGGCATCGACTCCAGCGGCAGGTCCTTGAGCTGGGCCAGCGCCTCGCGCTGCATGCCCTGCTCGATGGACTTGCGGTCCTGGTTCAGTTCGTCCAGCTGCACCGCCATCTCGCGAGCCAGGGTCGGGTCGTCGCTGAGCAGGCATTCGATGCCCAGGCTCATGTCGTCCAGGCGCCCGGCAGCATTGAGCCGCGGGCCCAGGATGAAGCCCAGGTCGGTGGAGGTGATGCGCGCCGCTTCGCGCCGGGCCACCTCGAGAATCGCCTTGAGCCCCGGGCGCGCACGACCGGCACGGATGCGCTCCAGGCCCTGGTGCACGAGGATGCGGTTGTTGGCGTCCAGCGGTACCACGTCGGCCACGCTGCCCAGCGCCACCAGGTCGAGCAGCTCGCCGATGTTCGGCTGCGGGCGGTCGTCGTAGCGGCCCAGGCTGCGCAGGCGCGCACGCAGCGCCATCAATACGTAGAAGATCACCCCGACCCCGGCCAGTGCCTTGCTCGGAAACTCGCAGCCCGGCTGGTTGGGGTTGACGATTGCATCGGCCGCCGGCAGCGCATGGCCTGGCAAGTGGTGGTCGGTGACCAGCACCTTCAGGCCGGCCGCCTTGGCCGCCGCCACGCCTTCGACGCTGGAGATGCCGTTGTCCACGGTGATCAGCAGCTGCGGCGTGCGCTGCAGTGCCACCTCGACGATTTCCGGGGTCAGCCCGTAACCGTATTCGAAACGGTTGGGCACCAGGTAGTCGACGTGCGCGGCGCCCAGCAGGCGCAGGCCCAGCACGCCCACGGTGCTGGCCGTGGCACCGTCGGCGTCGAAGTCGCCGACGATCAGGATGCGCTGGCGCTGGTCCAGTGCCTCCACCAGCAGGTCTACCGCCGCGTCGATACCCTTGAGCTGCTGATAGGGCAGCAGGCGTGCCAGGCTCTTGTCCAGCTCGACGGCGCTCTGTACGCCACGGGCGGCGTACAGGCGGGTCAGCAGGGGCGGCAGGTCGCCAAGAAACGGCAGGGTGGACGGCAGTGAACGCGGTTCGATACGCATGGAGTGATCAAGGCTTCTCTGGTTTGAAAAAGGTCGGCGGGCGGATCAGCCGCGCTCGCCCAGCAGCCATTGCAGCTGGACTTCGTGCTGGCCGCGGTCGTCGGTGACGAACACCGTGCCTTCGCTGATCATCACATCCCACTTGATGGCGCGTGGCATGTCCTTGGCCAGGACTTCCAGCACCTCTTGCGGCACGGCGGCGATGTTGAGGTTCTTCAGGTTCTTGACCGCCGGAATCACCTTGGTTTCCCACACCCGCAGGCTGCCGTAGGCCAGCAGGCTGGTGCGCTCGGTGCGGCGCGAGCACCAGGTCAGGCGGTCGGCATCGGGCTGGCCGACTTCGATCCAGTGCAGCACCCGGTCATCCAGGCTTTTTTCCCACAGCGCCGGCTCGTCGACGTCCGACAGGCCGCGACCGAACGACAGCTGCTCGTTGTACCAGAGGGCATAGGCCAGCAGGCGCACGGCCATGCGCTCTTCGGTTTCCGAAGGGTGGCGGGCGATGGTCTGCTTGACGCTTTCGTACACGCCGCGGTCGAGATCGGTGAGGTTCAGTTCAAACTTGTAGGTGGTGGACGGCTGGGCCATGGACGGGCTTCTGGTAACAGGAAAAGTCGCCCAGTCTAACCGATGCGCTGGCAATCAACGAACCGAACCGTACAATCTGCGGCCAACAGCAGTATCTGCCGCTGCCGCCCTGTGATAAAAACTAGCGCTCTGCCCTGCTGCCACGGAAGCCCCATGTCGTTGCCCACCAAACCGCTTGCCGGCCTCAAAGTCATCGAACTCGGCACCCTGATCGCCGGCCCCTTCGCCTCGCGCATCTGCGCCGAATTCGGCGCCCAGGTGGTCAAGGTCGAATCGCCCGATGGCGGCGACCCGCTGCGCAAATGGCGCAAGCTGTACGAGGGCACCTCGCTGTGGTGGTTCGTGCAGGCGCGCAACAAGCAGTCGCTCACGCTCAACCTCAAGCACCCCGAAGGCCTGGCCATTCTCAAGCAGCTGCTGGGCGAGGCCGACATCCTGATCGAGAACTTCCGCCCCGGCGTGCTGGAAAAGCTCGGCCTGGGCTGGGAGGTACTGCACGCGCTGAACCCGAAGCTGGTGATGGTACGCCTGTCCGGCTTCGGCCAGACCGGGCCGATGAAAGACCAGCCCGGCTTCGGCGCGGTCGGCGAGTCGATGGGCGGGCTGCGCTACATCACAGGTTTCGAGGACCGCCCGCCGGTACGCACCGGCATTTCCATCGGCGACTCGATTGCCGCGCTGTGGGGCGTGATCGGCGCACTGATGGCGCTGCGTCATCGCGAGGTCAACGGGGGCCAGGGCCAGGTGGTCGACGTGGCCCTGTACGAGGCCATCTTCGCGATGATGGAGAGCATGGTGCCGGAGTTCGACGTATTCGGCTTCATCCGCGAGCGCACCGGCAACATCATGCCGGGCATCACCCCCTCCTCCATCCATACCAGCGCCGATGGCAAGCATGTGCAGATCGGCGCCAATGGCGATGCGATCTTCAAACGCTTCATGCAGGCCATCGGGCGCGACGACCTGGCCGCCGACCCGGCGCTGGCCAGCAATGACGGGCGCGACCTGCGCCGCGACGAGCTGTATGCAGTGATCGACCGCTGGGCCCGCAGCGTGCCGCTGGACACCCTGATGCAGGTGCTCAACCAGGCCCAGGTGCCGGCCAGCCGCATCTACTCGGCCGAAGACATGTTCAGCGACCCGCAGTTTCTCGCCCGCGAGATGTTCCTCCAGGCCAGGCTGCCCGACGGCAAGCCGTTCAAGATGCCGGGCATCGTGCCCAAGCTGTCGGACACCCCAGGCTCCAGCGAGTGGGTGGGGCCGGCGCTGGGCGAGCACACCGCGCAGTTGCTGGGCGAGCTGGGCTATGACGCGGCGCAGATCGCCCATCTTCGCGAACAGGGCGCGGTCTGAGTCGCGCCATGTGCTGCAACCTGCACGGCGCACTGCTGGCTGTGCTGCTGAGCCTGCTGCCTGCCTCGAGCTGGGCCAAGGAAACCCTCACCTGGCTGTTGCGCGACCTGCCGCCGCTGACCGTGTTCGAGGGCCCCAAAACCGGCCAGGGCGCCATGGACCAGTTGCTGCCGCTGCTCATCGCGCAGATGCCTGAGTACCAGCACAGCATCGTGCGGGTCAACCGCGCGCGCGGCATGCAGATGCTCCAGGAGCCCTCCTTCACCTGCGACCCCACGCTGCTGCGAACCCCGGAGCGCGAGCGCTTCGTGAAGTTCTCGATACCGGCGCTGGCTGCGCAGAGCAACATGGTGATTGCCCGCCAGAGTGACCAGGCAAGCCTTGCGCCGTACCTGCACGATGGCGAAATCGACCTGGACGCCCTGCTGGCAAGCAACACGCACAAGCTCGGTGTCGTCGGCCAGCGCAGCTACAGCCCCGCCGTGGACGCGATACTGGCCAACGCCCCGCCCGCCACCATCAGCCGCCATTACGGCAACGATGCGGTGGGCAGCCTGCTGCAGATGCAGCAGCTGGGGCGCCTGAACCTGCTGCTGGCCTACTGGCCGGAAGTGCGCTACATGAACGAAAAGCAGCCGCAGCCCCAGGCCCTGACGTACTTTCCGATCAAGGGCGTGGCGCGCTACCAGCTGACCTACGTGGGTTGCTCCGACACCCCGCTGGGCCGCGAGGCCATCAGCCACCTCGACCAATTGCTGCGCAACCTGCGCCTGCAGACCCTGGCACCGCTGTATGCACAATGGCTAGAGCCCGACCAGCGCAAGACCTACCTCGATGCGGCGCGCGAGCTGCTGAGCCAGCACTGACCCCGGCACGCGCTTTTACGCAGGCAAAAAGAAACCCCGAGCGGTGGGGAGGCCGTCGGGGTTAAACGAGGGCTGCTTGGAGCCTCGCACGAACAGCCTGGCGGCATCGGAGCAAAATGCCGTTCAACTGTCCTTAAGCTGTCTGAGTACCTGTCTGGACAAAGGTTCCCGTCACGCCGCAACGATTTGCGCGCGGCCCTGGCGGGCATGTTTGAGGGCTGCGATCACGCAGGGTTGCAGGCGCCCTTCGTGGATGCGCAGGTCACGTTGGATACCGTCCACCAGGTCGATGAGCAGGCGCTGGTCATGCAGCTGGCTGGCCTTGACACTGCGCTGCAGCACGGTGTCGCCGGCAGGGTCGACCAGCTGCAGGTCGAAGTCGGCACTGGCATGCCGGGAGGTCAGCGTGACCTGATAGGGCGTCAATGCTTCACTTAGCAACAAGCTGATATTGTCCATCCATTCACCGTTCACGTTGTTGTTGAAGGGGGTCTTTCACTGACCCTCGGCACAGGCTGAAAGTTCTGCCGCGGCGCGCTGCACGTTCATCGAGCATGCCCGGTGCACATGACAGATTCATGCCACGGGCCCGGCCTCCGGGTGTTGCAGCAGCAACGGGTGCAACTGGCTGGGGCTGGCTGGCGCGGGGGTGCTGCCCAGCACCCGCAGGCCCGACAGCTCGATCAGTTCGACAACCCCCTGGAGCACGCTGCGCCTGGCGCCACTGAGGACAATCAGGGCACTGGCGAGGCCGTGCAGCGCCAGGTGCTCGACGAAGCCCATGCCATCGTGCTCGGGCGACAGCGGGTCACAGATGACGATATCCACCGGCCCCCGTCGTTCGAGCACACCGTGCGCCTGGAGGGTCGTTTCAGCCACGCGCACGTCGTAGATGCCCATGCCATTGAGCATCTGGTGCAGGTTCATCAGCCGATAGGCATGGGGCTCCAGAAGCAGAACCTTGAGTGAGCGCATGGGCGACTCCGGATTGGACGGGCGCCCACTCTAGGAAAGCCCGCGCGGGCGTCCCATAGGAAAAATCCGAAACCAGGGGGCGGCAACGTCCTCGTGTCGCCACGGTATCGACGCGTCGCGTCGGTTCGCCAGCAAGCCAGGTTCCTGCCGTGGCATGGCGGGCCGCGCAACAAAAAGCCCCGGGGCTTGCGCACCGGGGCCTGGTTCAACGCTGCATACCGCTGCCGTCAGAGCGGCTTGCCACGGTTGCCGTGCTGGCTGACGAAGGCCTGCACCGCTTTCAGGTCGTTGGGCAGTACCGTGCATTTCTCCTCGCGGGAGAACAGGTCGGTCAGGTGCGCCGGCAGCTCCAGGGCTTTGCCCACGCCCGCCTTCTCCACCGCCTCGGGGAACTTGACCGGGTGCGCGGTACCCAGCACCACCATCGGCGTGTCCAGGCTGCGACGGCACTCGCGGCCGGCCTTGACGCCAATCGCGGTGTGCGGGTCGAGCACTTCGCCGGTTTGCGCGAACACGTCGGCGATGGTCTCGCAGGTTTGCGCATCATCCACCGCCAGCGAATCGAACAGCTTGCGCGCCTCGGTCCAGCGGTCTTGCTCGACGCTGAAGCCGCCACCCTGCTTGAAGGTATCCATCAGGCCGGCAATCTCGGCGCCATTGCGACCGTGCAGGTCGAACAGCAGGCGCTCGAAGTTCGACGACACCATGATGTCCATCGACGGCGACAGGGTGGCGTGCAGGGTTTCCTTGACGTACTGGTTGCCGCTCATGAAGCGGTGCAGGATGTCGTTGCGGTTGGTTGCCACGATCAGTTGGCTGATCGGCAGGCCCATGTTGCGCGCCAGGTAACCGGCGAAGATGTCGCCGAAGTTGCCGGTAGGCACCGAGAACGCCACCGAACGCGCCGGGCCACCCAACTGCAGGGCGGCGTGGAAGTAGTACACGATCTGGGCCATGATCCGCGCCCAGTTGATCGAGTTCACGGCCACCAGGCGGGTGCCCTTGAGGAAGCCCTGGTCGGCGAAGCTGGCCTTGACCATCTCCTGGCAGTCGTCGAAGTTGCCTTCGATGGCGATGTTGTGGATGTTCTCGCCGAAGATGGTGGTCATCTGGCGGCGCTGAACTTCCGACACACGCTGGTGCGGGTGCAGGATGAAGATGTCGACGTTGTCGCAACGCCGGCAGCCTTCGATGGCAGCCGAACCGGTGTCACCGCTGGTGGCACCGATGATCACCACGCGCTCGCCGCGCTTGGCCAGCACGTGATCGAGCAGGCGGCCGAGCAGTTGCAGGGCGAAGTCCTTGAACGCCAGGGTCGGGCCGTGGAACAGCTCCAGCACCCACTCGTTGCTGTTCAGCTGACGCAGCGGGGCAACCGCGGCGTGGGCGAACTCGCCGTAGGTTTCTTCGAGGATCTTCTTGAAGTCGGCATCGGCAATGGAGCCGGTGACGAACGGGCGCATCACCCGGAAGGCCAGCTCGTGGTACGGCAGGCCGGCCCACGAGGCGATTTCTTCCTGGGTGAAGCGCGGCAGGTTTTCCGGCACGTACAGGCCGCCATCGCTGGCCAGGCCGGCCAGCAGGACATCTTCAAAATTCAGGGCCGGTGCCTTGCCGCGGGTACTGATGTAACGCATGACCTATTCCTCTAACTCAAAGACGGCTCAGTTCAGTTGTTCGACGCGGATGCGCACAACGCTGCCAACCACATCCTGCAGGGCTTCCAGGGCGGTGATCGCGTCGTCCATGCGCTGCTCGAGCACGCTGTGGGTGAGCAGGATCATCGGCACCAGGCCATCGTGCTCCTCGACTTCCTTCTGCATGATCGACTCGATATTGATGCCGCGCTCGGACAGGATGCTCGCCACCTGGGCCAGCACGCCCGGACGATCCTTGGCCTGGATGCGCAGGTAGTAGGCGCTCTCGCAGGCTTCGATCGGCAGGATCGGGTGAGCCGACAGCGAGTCGGGCTGGAAAGCCAGGTGCGGCACGCGGTTTTCCGGGTCGCTGGTCATGGCACGGACCACGTCGACCAGGTCGGCGATCACCGACGAGGCGGTCGGTTCCATGCCGGCGCCGGCGCCGTAGAACAGGGTGGAGCCTGCGGCGTCACCGTTGACCATCACCGCGTTCATCACGCCGTTGACATTGGCGATCAGGCGGTCGGCCGGAATCAGCGTCGGGTGCACGCGCAGTTCGATGCCATTGGCCGTGCTGCGGGCCACCCCCAGGTGCTTGATGCGGTAGCCCAGCGCTTCGGCGTAGTTCACGTCGGCCGTGGTCAGCTGGGTGATACCTTCGGTGTAGGCCTTGTCGAACTGCAGTGGGATACCGAAAGCGATGGACGCCAGGATGGTGAGCTTGTGCGCGGCGTCGATGCCCTCGACGTCGAACGTAGGGTCGGCCTCGGCATAGCCCAGCGCCTGGGCTTCGGCCAGCACGTCGGGGAAGGTGCGGCCCTTCTCGCGCATTTCGGTGAGGATGAAGTTGCCGGTGCCGTTGATGATACCGGCCACCCAGTTGATGCGGTTGGCCGACAGGCCTTCGCGGATCGCCTTGATCACCGGGATGCCGCCGGCCACGGCCGCTTCGAAGGCGACGATGACGCCCTTCTCGCGCGCCCTGGCGAAGATCTCGTTGCCGTGCACGGCAATCAGCGCCTTGTTGGCGGTGACCACGTGCTTGCCGTTCTCGATGGCCTTGAGCACCAGCTCGCGGGCAATGGTGTAGCCGCCAATCAGTTCAATGACGATATCGATCTCGGGGTTGCTCGCGACCTCGAACACATCAGCGGTAATGGGGGTACCGGTAATCTGGCAGTTCGGGTTTGGCGTACGCATGGCGATTTGTGCCACTTCGATTCCACGCCCGGCGCGGCGGGCAATCTCCTCGGCGTTACGCTGAAGTACATTGAAGGTACCGCCACCGACGGTCCCCAACCCACAGATGCCTACTTTGACCGGTTTCACTGTGAACTCCCCATTGAACGACCGGCCATGCGCCGGTCGAAAAAACAGCCGTCTCCCCATGGTGACGGCTCACTGATTGAATTACTTGCTTGCGGTCAATGCCAGCTTGGCCACTTGCGGCGCCGGCTGATAACCCGGGATCACCTGACCGTCCTCGAGCACGATGGCCGGCGTGCCGTTGACGCCGATCGACTGCCCCATCTGGAACTGCTTGCTGACCGGGTTCTCGCACTTGGCGGCCTTGATTTCCTTGCCGTTGACCATCTTGTCCATGGCCGCCTTGCGGTCGGTGGAACACCATACCGCCTGCAGCTGCTGGTCACCCGACGAGCCCAGGCCCTGACGCGGGAAGGCCACGTAGCGCACCTCGATGCCGCGCTTGTTCAGCTCGGGCACTTCGGCATGCAGCTTGTGGCAGTACGGGCAGGTGGTGTCGGTGAACACGGTGATGTGCGACTTGGTTTCGCCCTTGGCAGGGTAAACCACCATTTCGGAAGCCGGAATCGCATTGATGGTCTTGGCGATGGCCACGCGCTCGGCCTTTTCGGTCAGGTTGACCGGCTTGCCGTCCTGGATCTGGAACAGATAGCCCTGTACCAGGAACTGGCCGTCGGCGCTGGCGTACAGCACACGGCCGCCCTTGAGCTTGACCTCGTACAGGCCGTTGACCGGGCTGGCAGCGATGCTGTCGACCGGTATTTCCGACTCTAGCGACTGCAGCGACTTGCGAATCGCCTGCTCGGCATCGTTGGCCGCAGCCACGGCGAAGGAACTGGCCAGCGCCAGGGCGGCGGCGGCTAAAATCTGGGTCACGCGCATGAAAACTCCTGAAGGCGGACAGGGGGCCGAAAGCGGAACAGGCGTACCGAAAAACGGCCGCGATCCAGGGCCCGGGTGTAAACCGCGAAAGCGTACCACATTCGCCGCCCTGCATTGACTGCTGGCGACGCATGCAATGTGCGATCAGCGCTCAGCCGCGCGGGTGATGACGGGCATGCAGTTCCTGCAGGCGGGCGCGGGCCACATGGGTGTAGATCTGGGTGGTCGACAGGTCGCTGTGGCCCAGCAGCATCTGCACCACGCGCAGGTCGGCGCCGTGGTTGAGCAGGTGGGTGGCGAAGGCATGGCGCAGGGTGTGCGGCGACAGCGCCTTGCCGATCCCGGCCACCTGGGCCTGGTGCTTGATGCGGTGCCAGAAGGTCTGGCGGGTCATCTGCTCGCCACGCTGGCTGGGGAACAGGACATCGCTGGGGCGGCCGTTGAGCAGTTCGACGCGGCCGTCGCGCAGGTAACGTTCTACCCACACCACCGCCTCCTCCCCCATCGGCACCAGGCGCTCCTTGCTGCCCTTGCCCATCACCCGCAGCACGCCCTGGCGCAGGTTGACCTGATCGAGGGTCAGGCTCACCAGCTCGGTGACGCGCAGCCCGCAGGCATACAGCACCTCGAGCATGGCGCGGTCGCGCTGGCCGATGGCCTCGCCAAGGTCGGGAGCCTTCAACAGGGCCTCCACATCGGCCTCGGACAGCGACTTGGGCAACGGCTTGCCCAGTTGCGGCATGTCGACCTGCAGGGTCGGGTCGAGGGCGATCAGCTTCTCGCGCAGCAGGTAGCGGTAGAAGCCACGCGCGCCCGACAGGAACCGCGCCGTGGAACGGGGCTTGTAGCCCTGGTCGAGGCGCCATGCCAAGTGGTCCAGGATCAGCTCGCGACCGGCATCGGGCAACGCCATGCCCCGCTCCTGGAGCCAGCCGTTGAACAGGGCCAGGTCGCTGCGGTAGGACGCTCGGGTGTTGTCGGAAAGCCCCTTCTCCAGCCACAGGGCGTCGAGGAACTGGTCGATCAGCGGGTGGTCGATGGCGGGCATGAAGACTCGGTGGTAGGCCGTAAAAATACCGCTAGTCTTCCATAACACCGCCGGCATAGGGAGCCCGAATGAACGAACAAGAGATATTGCTGGCATTCGGCGGGATCGGTGTCGCGGCCCTGGGCTGCCAGTGGCTGGCCTGGCGGCTGAAGCTGCCGGCGATCCTGTTCCTGCTGCTCAGCGGCATAATGGCCGGGCCGATCCTGGGTTGGCTCGACCCGCAGGAAATGTTCGGCCCGCTGCTGATGCCGCTGGTGTCGCTGGCGGTGGCGCTGATCCTGTTCGAGGGCAGCCTGACCCTGCACCTGTCGCAATGGCGCGAGATCGGCACGGTGGTGCGGCGCATGGTGACCCTCGGCGCGCTGTCCACCTGGGTGGTGATCAGCGCGGCCACCCACTGGCTGCTGGGGTTCGACTGGCTGCTGGCGATCCTGTTCGGCACCCTGACCCTGGTCACCGGGCCGACCGTGATCGTGCCGATGCTGCGGGTGGTACGGCCCAAGGCGGCGGTGGCCAACATCCTGCGCTGGGAAGGCATCGTCATCGACCCGATCGGCGCCCTGCTGGCGGTGGTGGTGTACAGCTTCATCATTGCCAGCGCCGCTGGCGACGGCCTGAGCCAGAGCCTGCTGACGTTCGCCGGGGTGATCCTGTGCGGCAGCGCCTTCGGCGTGGCCGGTGGCTGGCTGCTGGGCCAGGTGATCCGCCATCAATGGCTGCCCGAGTACCTGCACAACCTGGCCTCGCTGGCAGCGGTGCTGGGGATCTTCATCGCCTCCAACCAGGTGATGCACGAGTCGGGGCTGCTGGCGGTGACCCTGATGGGCATGTGGCTGGCCAACATGAAGGGCGTGGATGTGCGCCAGATCCTGCACTTCAAGGAGAACCTCAGCGTGCTGCTGATCTCCGGCCTGTTCATTCTGCTGGCGGCGCGCCTGGACCTGAATGCCCTGCTCGGCCTGGGCCCTGCGGTGCTGGCCCTGCTGCTGGTGATTCAGCTGATTGCGCGGCCGCTGAACGTGGCGCTGTCGTCCTGGGGCTCGCAGCTCAACTGGCGCGAGCGTGCGCTGCTGGCCTGGATCGCCCCGCGCGGCATCGTGGCCGCGGCAGTATCGGCGATTTTCGCGATTCGCCTGGACGAGGCCGGGCACGCGGGGGCCTTGCTGCTGGTGCCGCTGACGTTCGCGGTGATCATCGGTACGGTGGTGCTGCAAAGCGCCACGGCGCGGCCGCTGGCGCGCCTGCTCAAGGTGGCCGAGCCTGCCCCCAGCGGGTTTCTGATCGTGGGCGCCAACGCGCCGGCCAGGGCCCTGGGCACGGCCTTGCAACAACTGGGCAGCCGGGTGCTGCTGGCCGATTCGAGCTGGGAGAACATCCGCGCGGCGCGCATGGAGGGGTTGCCGACCTATTTCGGTCACCCGGCCTCGCAGCATGCCGATGCGCACCTGGACCTTGTAGGCCTGGGGCACCTGCTGGGGCTGTCGCCGGCGGGCGAGCTCAACACCCTGGCATGCACGCGCTTTCGACATGATTTCGGGCATCAGCGCCTGTTCGTGCTGGCCAGCGGGCTGGAGCGCCAGCGCAGCGACAAGCACCGCGCCAGTGACGAACATCGCGGGCGCCTGTTTGGCAGCCAGGCGTTGACCTATGTGCAACTGGCCAACCTGTTCAACCAGGGCGCCGAGCTGTACACCACACACCTGACCGAGGCGTTTGGCTGGGCGGACTACCAGGCGTTGCATGGCGATCGCGCGACCTTGCTGTTTGCCCGCGATGCCAGTGGCTGGGTGTATGTGGTAGGGCCGGATACGGCGCTGAAGCCGGCGCCTGGGTGGACGCTGGTAGCGCTGGTCCAGCCGCAGGCAGGTTGATCGCGCGGGCTTGTTGGCCGTTCAGAAGCCGGGCAACACCGGCACCGGCCGCTTGTCTTCGTCGATGGCGACGAAGCTGAACAACCCGTGAATCGCCTTCTCGCGACTGTCGCAGCTCATGCTTTCGACAAACACCTCCACCTCGACCTTCAGGCTGGTGGTACCCACCTTCACCACCGTCCCCACCAGTTCCACGATCGAGCCGGCGGCAATCGGGTGCTTGAAGTCGATGCGGTCGGTCGACACCGTCACCAGCGGCAAGCGGCAGAAGCGCGTGGCGGCAATGAACGACACCTCGTCCATCCACGCCAGCGCGGTGCCGCCGAACAGGGTGTTGTGATGGTTGGTGGTCGAGGGGAACACCGCCTTGGTCACGCGGGTCACCGACAACTGGGTACGGCGCTGGATCTCTTGCTCTCTACTGTTCATGACATCTCTGAAACACGAATGACGGACAACAAAAAAGCAGCCCGAAGGCTGCTTTCTTTTCGCATGGCGGTCCCGTGCCCGCCGGTCAAACTAGCCTCAGGCCAGTTTTTCCTTGATGCGAGCGGCTTTGCCGGACAGGTCGCGCAGGTAGTACAGCTTGGCTTTACGCACGTCACCACGACGTTTCACGGCCAGGCTGTCGATCTGCGGGCTGTAGGTCTGGAAAGTACGCTCTACGCCAACACCGTTGGAGATTTTACGAACAGTGAAAGCACTGTTCACACCACGGTTACGCTTGGCGATAACAACACCTTCGAACGCCTGCAGACGCGAACGGTCGCCTTCCTTCACTTTCACCTGAACGACAACAGTGTCGCCTGGGGCAAAGGTCGGGATCTCTTTGGTCATCTGCTCGGCTTCGAGTTGCAGAATGATTTTGTTGGTCATGCTGTGCTCCTAAGATAGGTCGTCAGACCCACCATCGATACGTTAACTATCGTCCCGCTCTCGGAGATACTCCTCGAGCAGCTTCTTCTCTTCTCCAGAAAGTGAGCGACTTTCCAGAAGATCGACGCGTCGTTCATAGGTCCGCCCAAGGGACTGCTGTAAACGCCAGCGCCGGATGTGTGCATGGTTGCCACTGAGCAACACGTCGGGAACACGCTGATCCGCATACACCTCCGGTCGGGTGTAGTGCGGGCAATCGAGCAGACCATCGGTGAAGGAGTCTTCCTCCGCCGAGTCCGCATGCCCTAAAGCTCCGGGCAGCAGCCGCGTAACCGCATCGATCAGGACCATCGCCGGCAGCTCGCCGCCAGACAGTACATAGTCGCCAATCGACCACTCTTCATCGACATGAGCCTGAATGAACCGCTCGTCAATGCCTTCATAACGACCTGCGATGAGAATCAACGACTCTGCATTCGCCAGTTCGCGTACCGCCGACTGATTCAGCTGACGGCCTTGTGGCGACAGGTAGATCACCTTCGCCGCTTCCCCTGCCTGCTGCCTGGCCTGAACCAGCGCATCTTCCAGGGGCTTGATCTTCATCACCATGCCCGGACCACCGCCAAACGGCCGATCATCCACGGTGTGGTGGCGATCTGTGGTGTAGTCCCGCGGATTGTGGCAGGTCAGTTGCAACAACCCCTGCTTCACCGCGCGGCTGGTAATGCCGTACTCACTGATGGCCGAGAACATCTCGGGGAACAACGTAATGACTTCGACACGAAGGCTCGCCATCGTCTAGAAGTCCGCGTCCCATTCCACCCTCATTTCGCCTGCAGCCAGGTCGACCTTCAACACGCACTGCCCGGTATAGGGCAACAGGCGTTCACGATCATCCAGACTGCCCACGCAGGGCTTGACCACCATTACATCGTTCGCGCCGGTCTCCAACAGGTGATCAACCGTGCCGAACAGCTGTTCGTCCTGGTTGATGACTTTCAGACCTACCAACTGGTACCAGTAGTACTCGTCTTCGGTCAGGTCGGGCAAAAGGCTACGCGAGATGCAAATCTCGTAACCGCTCAGAAGACGGGCTTCATCGCGATCGTCGAGGCCTTTGAGCTTGGCAACCAGATCCTTTTGAGTGGATCGGCCGCTGACCAGCTCGACCTGCTTGACCACACCTTCGCGCCGGAGCGTCCAGTTGCGGTAATCCAACAGGTTTTCAATCGGATCGGTAAAGGAAAAGACCTTCACCTCGCCGCGAACGCCGTGAACCGAAAAAATCTTGCCAACAACGATCAGGTCATCAGCTTTTTCTGGCGTCGCGCTCATACTATTCAGGCAGCAGCCTTAGCAGCATCTTTCAGCAGTTTTGCAACGCGCTCGGATGGCTGTGCGCCAACGCTCAGCCAGTGAGCAACGCGATCCTGCTTAACGGACAGGCGAACTTCCTGGCCACGAGCGATAGGGTTGAAGAAACCAACCTGCTCGATGTGCGAACCGGTAACCGGGTTACGCGAGTCGGTCACGGTCAGGGTGTAGAATGGGCGCTTTTTGGAGCCGCCACGGGCAAGACGGATGGTTAGCATAGAACATCGTTCCTGTAGTCGGTGCTGCAAATCATAATGCACAGCGGGCACACGGGTGCCCGAAAGGCCGCATATTCTCAAGGAATACACGGACTTTTGCAAATGCCTTTTCACGGCGAGCGACAAGCCGCCGTGTGATCTGCGAATGAGCCGCTTCTGTATATAGAAGGCGGCACGGGTCCCGCCAGCGGCGGGGTTCCGGTCGGTGCCCCACGGGAGGCACCGGCCTGAATGTGGTTACAGCTTGGGCATGCCGCCGCCAGGCAGCATGCCGCCAAGGCCGCGCATCATCTTCGACATGCCGCCCTTGGTGGAAAACTTCTTCATCATCTTCTGCATCTGCTTGTGCTGCTTGATCAAGCGGCCGATGTCCTGCACCTGGGTGCCCGAGCCCATGGCGATGCGGCGCTTGCGCGAACCGCTGATCAACTCGGGGTCGCGGCGCTCGGCCGGGGTCATGGAGTTGATGATCGCCTCCATCTGCTTGAACTGCTTCTCTGCCGCGCCCTGGGCATTGCCCATCTGCGACAGGTTGACGCCGCCGATGCTCGGCATCTTGTCCATCAGGCCGCTCAGGCCGCCCATGTTCTTCATCTGCTGCAGCTGGTCGCGGAAGTCCTCGAGATCGAAGCCCTTGCCCTTCTTCAGCTTCTTGGCCAGCTTGTCGGCCTTTTCCTTGTCCAGGGTCTGCTCGGCCTGCTCGATCAGGCTGAGCACGTCGCCCATGCCCAGGATCCGCGAGGCAATGCGGTCCGGGTGGAACGGTTCGAGCGCTTCGCTCTTCTCGCCCATGCCGATGAACTTGATCGGCTTGCCGGTGATCGCGCGTACCGACAGCGCGGCACCGCCACGGGCATCACCGTCGACCTTGGTCAGGATCACGCCGGTCAGCGGCAGCGCCTCGCCAAACGCCTTGGCGGTGTTGGCGGCGTCCTGGCCGGTCATGGCATCGACCACGAACAGGGTCTCGATCGGCTTGACCGCAGCGTGCAGCTGCTTGATCTCGCCCATCATCTCGGCATCGATGTGCAGACGCCCGGCGGTGTCGACGATGACCACGTCGATGAACTTGAGCTTGGCTTCGCGAATCGCCGCCTCGGCGATGGCCACCGGCTTCTGGGTGATGTCCGACGGGAAGAAGGTCACGCCGATGTCGTTGGCCAGGGTTTCGAGCTGCTTGATGGCCGCCGGACGGTACACGTCGGCCGACACCACCATCACGCTCTTCTTCTTGCGCTCCTTGAGAAAGCGCGCCAGCTTGCCGGCGGTGGTGGTCTTGCCCGCACCCTGCAGGCCGGCCATCAGCACCACGGCAGGCGGCGCGCTGTTGAGCGCGAGGTCTTCGTTGGCCGCGCCCATCAGCTCTTCGAGTTCGGCCTGGACGATCTTCACGAACGCCTGGCCAGGCGTCAGGCTGCGCGACACCTCGGTGCCGACCGCGCGCTCCTTGACCTTGTTGACGAAATCCTTGACCACCGGCAGGGCGACGTCGGCCTCGAGCAACGCCATGCGCACTTCGCGCAGGGTGTCTTTAATATTGTCCTCGGTGAGCTTGGCTTTACCGGTGACATGGCGCAGCGTCTGTGACAGACGGTCGGTCAGGTTTTCAAACATGGGGATCCTTTCAGGCTCTGTAGAACCGAGGTTTATCAGCTGCCCCTGGCGCATTCGGCCAGCCTTGGGCAAGGGCAGGCCGGCGATTATAGCGAAGACTCGCGCACGCGCACACCATGGCGTCGGCCACCAGTCTTCCTTGGCAGGCGCGTTGTATGCCAAACTCAGGGCCTTTCGGGCTTGCCTAACAGGACTTATGCTCCCCTTGTCACCCAGCTTGCTACCCAATCTGATCGCCGCCTGCCTGTACGCCGCCGCGATTTTCTATCAAGGCACCCGCCTGGCCCGAGGCACCAAGGCCGACAAGCGGCTGCTCGGAATGCTCGGCGCCTTCGCCGTGGTCGCTCAGGGCACCGCGTTGTGCTGGCAGCTGCTCACGCCGCTGGGCCTGAGCCTGGACTTCTTCAGCGCCGCCAGCCTGATCGCCACCGCAGTGATTGCCCTGACCCTGGTCGCCACCCTGCGCATCCCGGTGGAGAACCTGTTGCTGCTGCTGTTCCCGCTGGGCCTGCTGACCGCGCTGATGGCGCAGTTCGCGCCCTCGGGCACGGTGCCGCTGGTCAACGAGGAGCCCGGCATCCTGGCGCATATCCTGCTATCGATCCTGACCTACGGGCTGTTCACCATCGCGGTGTTCCAGGCCTTGCTGCTGCTGGTGCAGGATTACCAGCTCAAGCACAAGCACCCCTCGGGCCTGATCCGCAACTTCCCGCCGCTGCAGACCATGGAGAGCCTGCTGTTCGGCTTCCTGTGGGCCGGCTGGGCGCTGTTGTCGCTGTCGCTGATCTCCGGCTGGCTGTTCCTGGACAACCTGTTCGCCCAGCACCTGGTGCACAAGACCCTGCTCGCCTGCGTGGCCTGGATCGTCTTCGGCGTCCTGCTGTGGGGCCGCACCCGTCTGGGCTGGCGCGGTCACAAGGCGATCCGCTGGACCCTGGCCGGTTTCTGCCTGCTGATGCTGGCGTATTTCGGCAGCAAGCTGGTACGCGAATTCATTCTGCATATCTGACAGGCGACCTATGAACACTCTGCCGTTAGGCCCACAGGTCGCGGTACTGGCACTGACCCTGGTGTGGTCGGCGCTGTTCAGCGCAGTGGATGCCGCCCAGCAGCAACAGGGCGGCACCCGCCGCAATGGCCCCAGAAGCGAACGTGCACTGATGCTGGGCGCCACCCTGGGCAAGCTGCTGGTGTTCGCCCTGGCCTCGCTGCTGGGCTTTGCCCATGCCGGCGAGCGCGGCTTCTGGCTGGCCTGCGCGGCAGCGGCACTGGCCGTGCTGGTGCTCACCGACTACCTCCCCCGCCAGCTGGCCCGACGCTACCCCGACGCCCTGCTGGGCCTGGGCGAGAGCCTGCTCAAGGTGCCGCTCATGCTGCTGCAGCCACTGGCCTGGCTGCTCGATGGCGTTGCACGCCTGTTGCTGCGCCCCTTCGCGGGCAAGGTCACGGCTGTCACCCAGCATGACAATCGCCACGACACCCCCGGTGCCTCCGGTACGCCGGACGAGGAACATGCCCAGCACAGGAGCGACCTGCTCGGCAGCCTTCAGGCGCTGGACAAGGTGACGGTCAACGACATCCTGGTGCCGCGCAACGATGTCGACGGGATCAACCTCGACGAGCCGATCGAAAAGATCATCGAGCAACTGATCGTCAGCCGTCACACCCGCCTGCCGGTGTTCCACAGTGATATCAACCAGGTCGAGGCGATCCTCAACACGCGTCAGATCAGCCACCTGCTGCCCAAGGCCGAGCTGACCCTGGCCAACCTGCTGGCGGCGTGCTACGAGCCATACTTCGTGCCCGAAAGCACCCCGCTGCAGTTGCAGCTGCTGAACTTTCACAAACAGCAGCGGCGCCTGGGCGTGGTGGTGGACGAATATGGCGAAGTGCAGGGCATCGTCACCCTGGAAGACATTCTTGAAGAGATCGTGGGCGAGTTCGAGGAAGAGCACAGCCTGGACAACCCGCACATTCACCCGCAGCCCGATGGGCGCTACGTGATCGAGGGCAACATTTCGATCCGCGAGCTCAACCGCAGCCTGGGCTGGCACCTGCCCAGCGACGGCCCGAAAACCCTGAACGGCCTGGTGACCGAGGCGCTGGAAAGCATCCCTGCCAGCGCGGTGTGCCTGAAAATGGGCCGTTATCGCATGGAAATCCTCGAAACCGAGGACAATTGCGCCAGCCGCATACTGGTCTGGACCGTTTCCCGCTAGCTATACTCGAGCCCGCCGGCGCTTGCCCGCGGCAGGTGCCGGAGCCTTCGCAGCACTCGACAGGGAAACGTTCATGACGACCAGCAGCACCTATAACAACAACGATGAAACCGCAGCGCCCCCAGTCAACTCGCCCGCCCGGGTAGCCACGGCCAGCTTCATCGGCACCGCCATCGAGTTCTACGACTTCTACGTATACGCCACGGCAGCGGCCCTGGTGATCGGCCCGGTGTTCTTCCCGCAGACCTCGGGCACCGCGCAGATGCTCTCGGCCTTCCTCACCTTCGGCATCGCGTTTCTGGCGCGCCCGCTGGGTTCGGCGCTGTTCGGCCATTTTGGCGACCGCATCGGCCGCAAGTCGACGCTGGTGGCCTCGCTGCTGCTGATGGGCATCTGCACCACGCTGATCGGCGTGCTGCCGGGTTACGACAGCATTGGCGCCTGGGCGCCGATCCTGCTGTGCCTGCTGCGCTTCGGCCAGGGCCTGGGGCTGGGCGGCGAATGGGGCGGTGCAGCGCTGCTGGCCACCGAGAACGCGCCCAAGGGCAAGCGGGCGTGGTTCGGCATGTTCCCGCAGCTGGGCCCTTCGATCGGCTTTCTGGCGGCCAACGGCCTGTTCCTGACCCTGGCCATGACCCTTTCCGACGAGCAGTTCCGCAGCTGGGGCTGGCGCATTCCGTTCCTGCTCAGCGCCGCGCTGGTGATCGTGGGGCTGTATGTGCGGCTCAAGCTCGAGGAGTCGCCGGTGTTCGCCAAGGCCGTGGCGCGCCACGAGCGGGTGAAGATGCCGGTGGTCGAGCTGTTCGCACAGTACTGGGCGCCGACCCTGCTGGGCGCGGCGGCGATGGTGGTGTGCTACGCGCTGTTCTACATCTCGACGGTGTTCTCGCTGAGCTACGGGGTATCGACCCTTGGCTACAGCCGCGAGACCTTTCTGGCACTGCTGTGCTTTGCGGTGGTGTTCATGGCCCTGGCCACGCCGCTGTCGGCCTGGCTGAGCGACCGGTACGGACGCAAGCCGGTGCTGATCGTGGGTGGGGTGCTGGCCATCCTGTCGGGGTTCACCATGGAGCCGCTGCTGACGTCGGGGTCGACCGCGGGCGTGGCGCTGTTTCTGGCCATCGAACTGTTTCTGATGGGGGTGACGTTCGCGCCGATGGGGGCGCTGCTGCCTGAGCTGTTCCCCACGCACGTGCGCTATACCGGGGCCTCGGCGGCGTACAACCTGGGCGGGATCGTCGGGGCCTCGGCGGCGCCGTTCTTTGCACAGAAGCTGGTGGCCATGGGCGGCCTGAGCTGGGTGGGCGGGTATGTGTCGGCGGCAGCAGTACTGAGCCTGATTGCAGTGCTGTGCCTGAAAGAGACCCGGCATACGGAACTCTGAAGACAGGCTGCTGTGCAGCTATCGCGGGTCAGGCCCGCTCCCACAGGCATCATCACTGCCCCTGTGGGAGCGGGCCTGGCCCGCGATGAAGTATCGAAGCCTTACAGCTCTACGCTGACTGCCTGCGAAGCCCGGGTCGCCTTGGCCCGCGCGGCTTCGATCGACTCGTCACGCGCCAGGCACACGCCCATGCGCCGCTGGCCATTCACTTCTGGCTTGCCGAACAGGCGCAGCGCCGTGTCCGGCTCGCTCAGCGCCGCGCCGAGGTTGGCGAAGGCGGTCTGCTGCGAAGTGCCTTCCACCAGAATCACTGCCGAAGCCGACGGCCCGAACTGGCGAATCAGCGGAATCGGCAGGCCCAGGATCGCCCGCGCATGCAGCGCGAACTGCGAAAGGTCCTGGGAAATCAGGGTCACCAGGCCAGTGTCGTGCGGGCGCGGCGAGACTTCGCTGAACCACACCTGGTCGCCCTTGACGAACAGCTCCACGCCGAACATGCCGCGACCACCCAGGGCCTCGGTCACCGCACGCGCCACGCGCTCGGACTCGGCCAGCGCCTTGGGGCTCATCGCCTGCGGCTGCCACGACTCCTGATAATCGCCCTTCTCCTGGCGATGCCCGACCGGCGCGCAGAAGGTGGTGCCGCCCACATGGCGCACGGTGAGCAGGGTGATCTCGTACTCGAAGTCGATGAAGCCCTCGATGATGACCCGGCCCTTGCCGGCACGCCCGCCTTCCTGGGCATAGTCCCAGGCAGCCTGCACGTCATCGACGCCCTTGAGCAGGCTCTGGCCCTTGCCCGACGAGCTCATCACCGGCTTGACCACACACGGGAAGCCGAGGTCTTCGACGGCCTTGCGGTAGTCTTCGAAGGTGTCGGCAAAGTGGTAAGGCGAGGTTGGCAGGTCCAGCTCCTCGGCGGCCAGGCGGCGGATGCCCTCGCGGTTCATGGTCAGTTGCGCGGCGCGTGCGGTCGGCACCACGGTAAAGCCTTCGGCTTCCAGCTCAACCAGGGTGGCGGTGGCGATGGCTTCGATTTCCGGCACGATGTAGTGCGGCTGCTCGGCCTCGATCACTGTGCGCAGGGCGGCGCCATCGAGCATGTTGATCACGTGGCTGCGGTGCGCCACCTGCATGGCCGGGGCATCGGCGTAACGGTCCACGGCAATCACTTCAACGCCCAGGCGTTGCAGCTCGATCACCACTTCCTTGCCCAGTTCGCCACAGCCACACAGCAGTACTCGGGTCGCGGTCGGCGACAAGGGGGTTCCGATACGGGTCATCTCAGGTCCTCAGAGGGAAGGAATCCAGGGCCGCCCCAGCACGGTGCAACCCGGTGAAAAGAAGCGCCATTTTACATGGCGCAGGCGTTCTTGCGTGCGCGCCAGGCCATCGCCAGCCACACCACCGTCACCCCGGCGAACTTGGAGCCCAGCGCGGTACCGACCACGGCCGGGGTCAGTGCGCCGATCATGCCGAAGAAGATGAAGGTATCCAGCGGGATGCTCAGCGCCGAGCTGAGCCACAGGCGGTCATGCAACGGGCGCTTGGTGATGCTGAACACCAGCCAGTCGATCAGCTCCGATACCGCGAACGCGGTGGCGCTGGCCAGGGCAATGGCAGGCTCGGAGGTGATATAGGACAGCACCAGGGCGCCAAGCATGGCCAGCAGGGCGCCGTGGCCGAAGCGGGTCTGCACCATGTCGCGCAGGATGAACACCAGCCCGCCCCAGGCGGACCAGATGACGTCCAGGTGCGGGGCACTGGAGAACGCGTAGTTGATCAGCACCACGCTGGCGATATAAGCAATCAGAAAGAACATAGAAACACCGGTTGGCAAGCCGTACAGGGTACTTGAGTGCCCCCGCACGGCCAAGCCCGGGATCAGCCGGCGGCCTTGCCCACCGTCATCACCAGCCCCGCCGCCACGGCGCGCTCATGGCACAGCACCAGCACCTGGCGTCGTTCGTCGTTGGCCATGCGGCCCCAGCGCGTGATCTCGCTGGCGGTGCGCTGGCAGCCGGTGCAGATATCCTGCTCGTCCAGCGCGCAGATATGCACGCAAGGCGAGGCCACCGGTCGTTCAGGGCTGCTCATCAGTCCTCCTGGGGTACAAGGTCACGGGCATAGCGCTGGGCGTTGTGCACATAGTGGGCAGCGCTGGCCTCGAGCAGTTGCTGCTGCGCCGGGGTCAGTTCGCGCACCACCTTGCCCGGCGAGCCGACCACCAGCGAACCATCGGGAATCTCGCGCCCCTCGGGCACCAGCGCATTGGCGCCGATGATGCAGTGCTTGCCGATGCGCGCACCATTGAGGATCACCGCACCGATGCCCACCAGGCTGTAGTCGCCGACCGTGCAGCCATGCAGCATGGCGTTGTGGCCGACCGTCACGCCCTTGCCCAGGGTCAGTGGCCAGCCCATGTCGGTGTGCATCACCGTACCGTCCTGCACGTTGCTGTTCTCGCCGATGTCGATCAGCTCGTTGTCGCCGCGCAGCACCGCGCCGAACCAGACGTTGGCCCCCGCCTGCAGGCGTACCTTGCCGATCAGCGTGGCGGTGGGCGCTACCCAGCTCTGTGGGTGGGCTTCGACGCGCAGGTCGCCCAGACGGTATTTCATGCGTGGTTCCTCACGGTGGGAAGGCGGCGGGTGGGCCCGCTCATCTTGTAGGGGTGCGCTCAGGCGGATGGTGCAGGCTGATGCGCGCATCGTAAAGCAGGTTGACCAGCTCGACGATCATGATCGCCGACAGGCCCCAGATCTTGTACTCGCCGAAACGGTAGCTGGGCACGTACCAGCTGCGGCCCTGGTAGTCGATGCGGTGGGTATGGTCGCGCGGGTCCTGGCGGAAGAACTCCAGCGGCACGCTGAACACCGCGGCAATCTCGGCATCGTTGGCGCGGTACTCGACATAGTCGGGAATCAGCCCGACAAACGGCGTGACCTTCAGCCCGTGCAACGAAACCAGCGGGCTCAGCGGGCCGATGACTTCGACCAGCCCAGGCGGCAGGCCGATTTCCTCCTCGGCCTCGCGCAGCGCGGTGAACACCAGGTCCGGGTCTTCGGGGTCTCGCCGCCCGCCGGGGAAGGCCACTTCGCCGCCATGGGTCGAGAGCCCCTTGGCGCGCAGGGTCAGCACCAGTTCGGGCGACTCGCTGCGGGTGATGGGCAATAACACGGCAGCCTCGGGGAACCGACGATCGGTCTCCAGGGTGCCCGGCGTGTGATTGCTCATTCGGCGAAGTAACTCGTCCAGCATGGTCTCTCTCGTTCTGTCGGGTCTCTGCATGATGCACCAAAGGCGCAGCCCGCCCAAGCCCCCGCGACAATCGCGCTTGCGGGCCTGCGCGCACTGGCGCGAAGATAGGCGCAGCCACCAGGAAGATAAGCATGAATTACTGCAGTGCGTGCGGCAAACCGGTCACTCATCGCATCCCCGACGGCGACAACCGCCTGCGTCATGTCTGCGATCATTGCCATACCATCCATTACCAGAACCCCAATATCGTCGCCGGCGTGCTGCCCAGCCATGGCAGCCAGGTGCTGCTGTGCCGACGCGCCATCGAGCCGCGACGTGGCTACTGGACCCTGCCGGCCGGCTTCATGGAAAACGGCGAGACCATGGAGCACGCCGCCCGCCGCGAGGCCGACGAGGAAGCCTGCGCGCGCCTGGGGCCGATGGCCCTGTACCAGCTGTTCGACCTGCCGCACATCAACCAGGTGCACGTGTTCTACCGCGCCGAGCTGGCCGACCTGGCATTTGCGGTGGGCGTCGAGAGCCTGGAAGTGCGCCTGTTCGAGGAAAGCGAGATCCCCTGGGACGAGCTGGCTTTCAGGACCGTGAGTCGTGCCCTAGAATGCTACTATCTCGACCGCCAGGGGCAGCACTACCCGGTACGCACCGAATGCCTGTCCCCGCGGGTCGAACCGCTCACTTGAACCCATACGTCGCCACTTTCAGGGATACCGTTTCATGCGCTGGTTGCTTGCCCTCTTCTGCCTCGGTGTGGCGTCGGTGTCCCAGGCGGCGTTTACCGAAACCATTGTGCGAAAACCGCTTGGCCAGGTGACGCCCTCGACCCCAGCGCCC
>NZ_JAFKEC010000066.1 GCF_017848315.1 Pseudomonas palmensis | reverse complement strand
ACGTTGCAGCAAATGTAGGAGCCGGCCTTGCCGGCGAAGCGCCGCGCGGGCGGCGCTCGGTCCTGAGGGCGCTGCAAGGGTGTCGACTGGCCCATGATGGCCCTACTGCGATCTTCGGCCGAACAAACAAGGCTGACAACACCGATCCTGCAGGCCATGGTGCGTTGCAACCGATGTAGGAGCCGGCCTTGCCGGCGAAGCGCCGCGCGGGCGGCGCTCGATCCTGAGGGCGCTGCAAGGGTGTCGACTGGCCCATGATGGCCCTACTGCGATCTTCGGCCGAACAAACAAGACTGACAACACCGATCCTGCAGGCCATGGCGCGTTGCAACCAATGTAGGAGCCGGCCTTGCCGGCGAAGCGCCGCGCGGGCGGCGCTCGGTCTCAAGAGCGCCGGTGAACCCAAGACAGGCACCTTCACGCCCTGATGCAATTTCAAGGCAGGAGATTGTGGGGTAGGAAGGTCCGGCTGGAGATCGCGGTGACCGTGCGGGTGCTAGTCGATGTCTTTGCAGCGCCCTCAGGATCGAGCGCCGCCCGCGCGGCGCTTCGCCGGCAAGGCCGGCTCCTACATTGGTTGCAACGCGCCATGGCCTGCAGGATTTGCATTGTCAGCCCTGGTGCCCGGCTTCAGATTTTTGTCGTCCCAACAACCTCAGCGCTTGCCCAGTATCTTCCCCAACATCTCTGGCCGCGGCGCACCCTGCTGGGTCTGCAACTGCCCCTTGTCATCCAGGTAGAAGATCGCCGGCGTAGCCGACAACCCCAGCTCCTCCATCAGCGCCAGGTTCGCATCCAGCTTGGCCTGCACCTGCGCCGGAATCTTCGCCAGCGGCTTGAGGGTGCTGGCCTTGCCCGCGCTTTCATGGGCCTGCAAGGCCTTCTGCGGGTCGGCGCTGGCCAGCAACGCGGCCGACTTGGCCGGGCTGTCGGCGCGGATGATGCCGACCATGATGTGGCGCAATTGCACCTTGCCCGAGTCCACCCACGGCCGTGTCTGCTGCCAGAACATGTTGCAGTACGGGCAGTTGGGGTCGCTGAACAGGTACACCACCCGCGGTGCATCGGCCTTGCCATCGGCAATCCACGCGGTCTTGTCGAGCTTGGCCCACACCTGCTTGGCCATGGGTGCATACACCAGCTTCTCCAGCGGCGCCTCGCTCAGGTCCTGGCCCTGTTCGTCGAACAGGCTGCCAACCAGCACGTGCTTGCCGTCCGGGGTCAGGTACAGGGCCACGCCACGGTTCTGGAACTGCGCGGCATAGCCTTTCAGGCCATTGGGCGCATCGAAGCTGCCGGTGACCTTGGCGCCCTTGGCCTCGATCTGCTGCACGGCCTTGGGCAATTCTTCGGCGACGGCCAGTTGGGTGGCGAACATGCCCAGGGCGAGGGTAATGGCGGAAACTTTCATGGTGTCGTCCTTGCTGGAACGGTGGGAGCGAGCGCGGTATCGCGGTCGAAGGATTCGAGGGCATGGCGCAGGCTGGCACGGGACAGCTCCCCCAGGTGGCTGCCCACCAGGCGCCCCTCGGCGTCGTAGAACAGGGTGGTGGGCAGCGCCATGGAGCCGACCTGCTGGGCCAGCTGGCCACCGGTATCGAACAGTACATGGGACAGGTTCAGGCCGGTGGTGGCCAGGAAGTTGGTGACGATCTGCGGGGTTTCGCCCTGGTTGACGAACAGGAAGGTCACGTCCGGATAATCATGCTGGGCCTGTTGCAGCACCGGCATCTCGCGCCGGCACGGCGGGCACCAGGTGGCCCACAGGTTGATCACCAACGGCCGGCCGCGGTGGCTGTGCAGCGCCACCGAATGGCCCTGGGCATCGCGCAGGGCCAGGTCCGGCAGTTGCGTGCCCTGTTCGTAGAGGTGGCTGGCCCAGCTGGCCAGCAACCAGAACAGCGCGCCGCTGAACAGGCCCCAGCCCAGTGGCCGGCGCAGGCTCGCCTGGCGCCAGGCGTACCAGGCCGCCCCCAGCAGCACCGCCACCAGGCCGGCCCAGGGCAAAAAGCCGCCATCGCGGATGTCGATGATCTGCACCGGGTCCTCGGCATACATCGACCAGTAGCGCGCCACGAACCCCAGCCGGGCGCACAGCAGGCCGAGCAGGAACAGGCGAAACAGTGCGGCCTCGGGGTTGTCGCCGCCGCGCCTGGCCACCCGCCAGCCCACCAGCGTGGCCAGGCCCAGGGCGCAGAGCAGCAGCAGGTGGTCGAGGGCGATGGTCAGGGGGCCCAGGTTAACGGTCAGCATCAGCCTTGGCTCCGGGTGGCGGTCCAGTGTTGCAGGAAGGTGGCGGCGTTGACTTCACCGGTGATGCGCCTGGCCCGGCGCTCGTCGCCCTCGGGGCCGATCCACAGCATGCTCGGCGGGCCGGGCACCTGGTAGCGCTGCAGCAACTGCTGGCTGGCCGGGGCATCGGCGGTCACGTCCAGGCGTACCAGGCGCACGCCTTCCAGCGCGGCGAGCACGTCGGGGCGGGCGAACACCTGTTTTTCCATGACCTTGCACGACACGCACCAGTCGGCGTAGTAATCCAGGAACACCCACTGCCCCTGGGCCTTGGCGGCGTCCAGCTGCGCCTGCAGCTCGGCCGGGGTGCGCACCGTGGTGAAGGCGTCGGCGTGGGGCGCAGCCACGGCATTGCCGGTGCCACCGGCATAGGGTTGCAGGGGCTGCAGCAGGTTGCTCGCGCCACCGGCCGCGCCCACCACCAGCAAGGCGCCCCACAGGCCCGCCAGCAGCACGGCCGGTTGCAGGGCGCGCAGGGTGTGGACCGCGGGCCAGGCGCCCCAGGCCAGCGCGATCAGCCAGGCCCCGCACAGGCCCAGCCACAGCGCAGGGTCGAGCACCGCGCGCAGGGTGTACAGCGCCATGCCCAGGAACACGAAGCCGAACACCGCCTTGACCCGGTTCATCCAGGCCCCCGGACGTGGCAGGTAGCGGTTGCCCACGGTCACCAGCAGCAACAGCGGCAGGCCCATGCCCAGCCCCAGGCTGAACAGCACCAGCGCCCCATGCACGGCATTGCCGCTCTGCGCGATGTACAGCAGCGCGCCGGCCAGCGGGGCGGTCATGCACGGCCCCATCAGCAGGCCCGACAAGGCCCCCAGCAGTACCGCGCCATACAGATTGCCGCCACGGGTGTTGCGGCCTGCGCGCTCCAGGCGGTCGCGCACGAAGGTGGGCAGCTGCAGCTCGAAGGCGCCGAACATCGGCAGGGCCAGCAGCACGAACAGCGCGGCCAGGCTGCCCAGCAGCCAAGGCTGCTGCAGCCATGCCTGCAGGCTGGCGCCAAGCAGTGCGGCGACCACGCCCAGGGCGGCATACACCAGCGCCATGCTCAGCACGTAGGCGCCTGCCAGCACCAGCCCGCGGCGGGTGCTGGCGCCGTTGCCCATCACCAGCCCGGCCAGGATCGGCAGCATCGGCAACGAACAGGGGGTAAAGGCCAGCAGCAGTCCCAGGCCGAAGAAGGCCAGCAGGCTCCAGGCCAGCGGGTGTTCGCCGAGGCTGCCGGCCAGGGCCTGGTCGCTGGCCTGTTCGGCGCCTGCGGCCTGCCCGCCCAGGTCGACCGGGCTGGTTTGGGGCGGGTAGCACAGCCCCGCGTCGGCACAGCCCTGCCAGCCCATGCGCAACTGGCCGGTGGCGTTGGCCGGTATCAGCAGCTCGAGTTCGCCGCGGTACACCTGGGTTTCGCCGAAGTACTCGTCGCTGTGGGGCAGGGCCGGCGGCAATGGTGGTACCGCCTCGGGGGCCAGGCCATCGAACTTCAGACGCTTCTGGTACAGGTAGTAGCCGTCGCTGATCTGCCAGTGCAGGCGCATCTGCCCCGAGGGCAGGCGCTCGCTGCTGAACACGAAGGCCTTTTCCACGGGCAGGAATTCGCTCTGGGCAAAAGGGTTGTTGAAGGGCTGGGCCTGGCTCAGCGAACTGAACAGCCACAGCAGGGCTAGCAGAAATACGCGCATGTCGACGCCTTGGCAGTGCGATAAGCCCGCAAGACTGACCGGCATGGATTAACCCAGGGTTAACCGATGGGCAGCCGTCGCCTCGCAGGCGACGTGTGCGCCTGGGCGCGGCATAATCCCCGGTTAATCCGCCTGTGGCCCACTGGGCCTTTCTGCCAACGACCGAGCCCGCCCCATGCACGTACTGCTCTGTGAAGACGATGACCTGATCGCCAGCGGCATCATTGCCGGCCTGAGTGCCCAGGGCCTGACCGTCGACCGCGTGGCCAGCGCCAGTGCGGCGCGGGCGATGCTGCAGGCCGCGCATTTCGACGTGATGGTGCTGGACCTGGGGCTGCCCGACGAAGACGGCCTCAAGCTGCTGCAACGCCTGCGCCAGCAGGGCCACAGCCTGCCGGTGCTGATCCTGACCGCGCGCGATGCGGTCACCGACCGGGTCGACGGGCTGCAGGCCGGCGCCGACGACTACCTGCTCAAACCCTTCGATCTGCGCGAGCTGGCCGCGCGCCTGCACACCCTGCTGCGCCGCGTGGCCGGGCGCTGTGTCAACGTCATCGAACACGGCCCGCTGAGCTTCGACCCCTCCAGCTGCGAAGCGCACCTGGCCGGTCAGCCGGTGGACCTGTCGCGCCGCGAACAGGCGCTGCTCCAGGCCCTGCTGCAGAACCGCGGCCGGGTGTTGTCCAGCGAGCAGCTCAAGGACAGCGTCTACGGCTTTGGCGACGAGGTCGAAAGCAATGCCCTGAACGTGCACATCCATCACCTGCGCCGCAAGCTGGGCAACGGCATCGTCGAGACCGTGCGCGGCCTGGGTTATCGCCTGGGGCCGGCCCAGGTGCCGCAGGCGTTGCAACGATGAGCCTGCGCCTGCGCCTGAGCCTGATTCTGGGCACTGCCTTCATCCTGATCTGGGCCCTGGCCGCGACGTGGATGCTGTGCGACCTGCGTCAGCAGATGATGTTCTCCCTCGACCAGCGCCTGGTGGCTTCGGCGCGCATGGTCGCCGGCCTGATCGACCAGTTGCCGCAGCCGCTGACCAGCAAGGGCGAGGGCACGCGCCTGAGCACCGACCAGTTCAGCATCCCCGATGGCATGGCCTGCCAGGTCAGCTCGCTGCGCGGCGAGATCCTGGCGCGCAGCCACAACCATGCCGACCAGACCCTCGACGACCAGCGCAGCGGCTTTCACGACCAGATGATCGATGGCGCACTGTGGCGCAGCTTCACCTATGCACGCGGCGACGTACGCATCACCACTGCCGACCGGCACCTGGAGCGCGAGGCGCTGAACCGCTCGATCCTGCTGGCGGCCTCGGCACCCGTGCTGGTGGCGTTGCTGGGCAGCCTCGGGCTGCTGTGGCTGGGGGTGGGCAAGGGCCTGGCGCCGCTCAACCGCATGCGCGACGCACTGCGCAGGCGCAGCCCCGATTCGCTGGAGCCGTTGCAGGTGCGTGCCCTGCCCAGCGAATTGCAGCCGTTGCTCGAAACCCAGAACCAGCTGTTCCAGCGCATCGGCCAGACCATCGAGCGCGAACGGCGCCTGACCGGCGATGCCGCGCATGAACTACGCAGCCCGCTGACGGCGATCAAGACCCACCTGCAAGTGGCCCGCATGACCGATGGCAACGTGCGCGAGCAGGCCCTGGAGCATGCCGAGCAGGGCGCCGATCGCCTGCACCATACCCTGGAGCAGCTGCTGTTGCTGGCGCGGGTGGAGGGCAGCCTGTCGTTCGATGATGGCGTGCAGTACAGCGCCGAGCAGATCGCCCGCCAGGCCATCCAGGATGCGGGCCTGGGCGACAACCGGCGCATCGTGCTGCAGGCTGCGGCGCCGGCGGCCCAGGTGTTTCCCGACATGCCCGCGGCGCTGGCGGTGGCGGCCTTGCGCAACCTGCTGGACAACGCCCTGCGCCACAGCGCCGCCGATGCGCCGGTGGAGCTGCATGTTCAGGTCGAGGCGAACACCGTGGGCTTTCTGGTGCGCGACCATGGGCCGGGCATCGATGCACAGAACCTGCAGCATGTGACCCAGCGTTTCTGGTGCAATGGCCATAGCGAAGGCTGTGGCCTGGGCCTGGCGATCGTGCAGGCGATCGTGCAGCGCTGCGCCTGCTCGCTGACGTTCGACAGCCACGCCGACGGCTTGCGCGTGTTGCTGCAGATGCCGTTGCGTGCACATCAAATGTAACTCCGCCGGCCTCGTCAGGCGCCGGTCGCCCCCGTAAGGTGTGGACCGCACAGCACCAGGGAGCACTCATGGACGAACGGATTCGCATTGCCAGGGCCCGGCCGGCCGAGGCCGCCCTGATCGAGCGGCTGATGCAGCAGAGCATCGCCACCGCAGCCGACCAGGACCATCACGGTGACCTGCAGGTGATCGACGCCTGGTCGCGCAGCAAGCAGCGTGCGCAGATCACCGACTGGCTGGGCGACCCGGCCCTGTACCTGAACCTGGGGCGCTGGCAGGGGCGCCCGGTGGCTACCGCGCTGGCCTTGCGCAGCGGCGAGATCTGCCAGTGCTTCGTGCAGCGCGACTACACCGGGCATGGCATCGGTCGGGCACTGGTGCTGGACCTGGAACACGCCTTGCGCCGCTGGGGCTGTACCCATGCATCGCTGTACAGCACCGCCTCGGCCCAGGATTTTTTCGCACGCCTGGGTTATTCGCCCAGCGGTGAGGCGCTGGGATTTCATGGCCTGCACCTGCAACTGATGCACAAAACCTTCTAGAAGACCGCCCCGCACGCTAAATCCGCAGGGCGTTGGTGCGTCTTTCAAGCGAGTACACATCCCGACACAACGCTGGCCATCGGCGCGTGGCGGGACCATCCGCTTGCTTGCGAGGGTTACTTCCGATGTCAGTCGCTACCTGCCTTGCCCAGGCACAGCCGGCTTCTTCAGCCGACGAGCCTGGCGAAACGCTTTATCACTTCGAAGATTCGCCGCTGCTGACGCGACAGAAGCAGCAGGAGTCCAATGCACGCAGTTACCCGCGGCGCATTCCGCTGGCGCTCAAGCGTGCCCAGGGGCTTTACGTCGAAGACGTCGAGGGCCGCCAGTTCATCGACTGCCTGGCCGGCGCCGGCACCCTGGCCCTGGGCCACAACCACCCGGTGGTGATCGAGGCGATCCAGCAGGTGCTGGCGGACGGCCTGCCGCTGCATACCCTGGACCTGACCACGCCGGTAAAGGACCAGTTCGTGCAGGACCTGTTCGGCCTGCTGCCACCGGCCTTCAGCGCCCAGGCCCGGATCCAGTTCTGCGGGCCGACCGGCACCGATGCGGTGGAGGCCGCGCTCAAGCTGGTACGCACTGCCACCGGGCGCAGCACGGTGCTGTCGTTCCAGGGCGGCTACCACGGCATGAGCCTGGGCGCGCTGAGCCTGATGGGCAGCCTGGGGCCGAAGAAACCGATGGGCGCGCTGCTGGGCAACGGCGTTCAGTTCCTGCCATACCCCTACGACTACCGCTGCCCGTTCGGGCTGGGCGGCGAGCAGGGCGTGCAGGTCAACCTGCGCTACCTGGAAAACCTGCTGAGCGACCCCGAAGGCGGCGTGCAGTTGCCGGCGGCGGTGATCGTCGAGGTGGTGCAGGGCGAGGGCGGCATGATCCCGGCCGACCTCGACTGGCTGCGCGGCGTGCGGCGCATCACCGAGCAGGCGGGCGTGGCGCTGATCGTCGACGAGATCCAGAGCGGCTTTGCCCGTACCGGCAGGATGTTCGCCTTCGAGCACGCCGGCATCGTGCCGGACGTGGTGGTGCTGTCCAAGGCCATCGGCGGCAGCCTGCCGCTGGCAGTGGTGGTGTACCGCGACTGGCTCGACACCTGGCTGCCGGGTGCCCACGCCGGCACCTTCCGTGGCAACCAGATGGCCATGGCTGCAGGCTCGGCGGTGATGCGTTATCTCAAGGAACACGACGTGGCTGCCCACGCCGAGGCCATGGGCGCACGGCTGTGCGAGCACCTGGCGGTGCTGCAGCGCGACTTCCCGCAACTGGGCGACATTCGCGGTCGCGGGCTGATGCTCGGCGTCGAGGTGGTGGACCCGCAAGGGGCCGCCGATGCGCTGGGGCATGCGCCGGGGTTCGGCAAGCTGGCCTCGCTGATCCAGAACGAATGCCTCAAGCGCGGGCTGATCATCGAACTGGGTGGGCGCAACGGTTGCGTGGTGCGCTTTCTGCCGCCGCTGATCATTACCGCCGCGCAGGTGGACGACGTGGCCGAGCGCTTCGCCCGCGCCTTGCCGGCGGCCCTGCAGCGTCTGTAAGGCGCGCGGGTGCGATCAGCCCTGGCCGGTGCGCAGGGCCTCGATGTAGCGCATCACCGCGGGCGCCTTCTCGAAACGCCGATGCAGCACGGTGAGGCACGAGGTGGGTTGGCTGTCGGCGATGCGCCGGTAGCTGACCTGCGGCAGGGTGATGTGTTGCAGCACCGACTCGGGCACCAGCGCCACGCCCTGGCCCAGCGAAACCAGGGTGATGACCGCCACCAGGCTACCCGGCTGCGGCCCCAGGCGCGGCACGAAGCCACCCTGGGCGGCGACGGCCAGGGTGCCGGAGATCTGCTCGGGCAAGATGAAGGTTTCGGTGGCCAGGCGTGCGGCCATGATCTGCGGCAGCTCGTTCAACCGCGAGCTGGCCGGCAGGGCCAGGACAAAGCCTTCTTCGTGCAGGTCCATCGCGACCAGTTCGTCGGGCAGGTCCATCGGCGTGCGCACGTAGGCGATATCCAGCACACCGTCACGCACCAGCGCGGGGGACTCGGCCATGGGTTGCTCGCGGATGTTCAGCACCACCCCCGGGTGCGACTGGCTGAAGCGCGTCACCTGCTGCTGGAGCAGCCCCGAAAAGGCCGCCGAGGCCACATACCCCAACTCGATACGCCCCACGTCACCGCGCCCGGCCCGTTGTGCGCCCAGCTGCGCGGCATCGAACTGGCGTACCGCCTGTTCGGCCTCGGGCAGCAGCGCCTCGCCGGCGGCGGTCAGGCACACCTCGCGCTGGCTGCGCTCGAACAGGCGCACACCCAGCTGCCTTTCCATGTCCTGGATCTGCCGGCTCAGGGTCGGCGGGGCGATGCCCAGTTGCTCGGCGGCGCGGGTGAAGTGGCCGAGGCGGGCGACGCTGAGAAAATAGCGGAAATGGCGGATTTCCATGGGGTCTCGTTAGCTGCAGGCTAATGACGCAGGCGATCCTGGCTAACAAGGCCAGGCCGTTGCGGCGGTAATGTGTAGTAACACTACAAGATGCGTGACGTGGCGGCAAAGCCGCTGCGCCGATGAGCATCCGGTGGCTACACCGGCCCTGTCGCGGCAGCCTGCTCGGACACCGCGACACCGGCCCCAGATCGCCTTGCACGGGAGCCTTGCAATGTCCTCCGCCCGTTTCACCCTGTTCACGGCTTCGGCCGTGTGCGCCCTGATCATTCTCGACACCAATATCGTCGCCGTCAGCCTGCCGAGCATCGCCCGCGACCTGTCCGGCTCGTTCGCCGACATCGAATGGGTGGTCAGCGCCTACCTGCTGGCCTTCGCCGCGCTGCTGCTGCCCGCCGGCAGCCTGGCCGACCGCTTCGGGCGCCGGCGCATGCTGCAACTGGGCCTGGGCCTGTTCGGCCTCGCCTCGCTGGCCTGCGGCGCGGCGCCCACCCTGGTGTTCCTCGACATCGCACGGGCCGCCAAGGGCGTGGGCGCGGCGTTGCTGCTGACCTCGGCACTGGCTGCCATCGGCCACCGCTTCCACGAGCCCGAGGCGCGCATGCGGGCCTGGGCGTTCTGGGGCGCGTGCATGGGCGCGACCATCACCTTCGCGCCGCTGCTGGGCGGGCTGATCGCCAGCACCCTGGGCTGGCGCTGGATCTTCTACATCAACCTGCCACTGGTGGCGGTGCTGGCGGTGATGGTGCGGCGCAGTGTCGAGGAGTCCCGCGATAGCGCCGCCGCGCGGCTGGACCCGTTTGGCAGCCTGACCTTCGCCGGCAGCCTGGGCTACCTGATCTGGGCGCTGATCGATGCCAACCAGGTCGGCTGGGGCAGTGCCCAGACCCTGGGGCGCCTGGTGATCGCAGCGTTCCTGTTCGGCCTGTTCATTCTGGTGGAGCGCAATCAGGCGCGGCCGATGATCGACCTGCAACTGATGCGCAGCGCACGCTTCATCGGTGCATTGCTGGGCATGTTCGCCTACGCCGCCTGTGCCCAGGTGATGATGACCCTGCTGCCGCTGTACCTGCAGAACGGCCTGCAACTGTCGGCCTTGGCCGCCGGCGCGGGCATGCTGCCGTTTGCCCTGGCGATGCTGCTGACCCCGCGCCTGGGCATGCGCCTGTCGGCGCGGCTGAGCAGCGCCCAGGTGTTCGCCCTGGGCCTGCTGCTGGTGGGCGCGGGCAACCTGCTGTGCGGCGCGGCGGCCAGCTATGGCGGCTACCTGAGCTTCGCTCTGGCCAGCATCGTGCTGGGCGCCGGGGCCGGGCTGCTCAACGGCGACACGCAGAAGAACATCATGGCCTGCGTGCCGCGCGAGCGCACCGGCATGGCCTCGGGCCTGAGCACTACCACGCGCTTTGGTGCCATCGTGCTGGCCATCGGCATTCTGGGCGGTATCCTGGCGGCGCGCAGCGGGCAGTTGCTGCGCGAGGCGGTGGCAGGGGTGGCGCCTGGGCAACTGGACAAGGTCGGCGACATGGCCACCCGGGTTGCCGCCGGTGACCTGCCGGCAGCGCTGGCTATGGTCGACCCGGCACTGCGCGAAACCCTCGCGCCGCTGGCGCAGCACGCCTTCATCGGCGGCTTCGAGACGGTGCTGCAAAGCGCCGGGGTGGCGGCTCTGGTGTTCGCCGTGGTGGTCGGTGTGCTGCTTGGCAGGCCGCTGCCGGTGCCGCAACCGCTGCCGGCGCGCTGATCGCGCGCACGCTGGTGTTCGGCGCAACTGAAAAGCCCCAGGCGTTGCGCACTGGGGCTTTTTTTTTGCCGACCTTCAGGCCTTCGCGGCGAGTGCCTTGATCACTTCATCGATACTGCCCTGCAGTTCGCTCACCGGGTTTTCGCCGCCGCCCTCCAGCACCAGCAGGCGGCTGCCGGCCTTGGCGACTGCCGCAGCTACCGCCTCGCTCGGTTGGCGGTGGTCGAGCACCAGCGCCACGTCGTTGTCCTTGAGCAGGGCGGTCAGCTGTTGCAGTGCCTCGGGGGTCCACTGGTCTTCGGCGGGTACGCTGTAGGCCACCTGCTCCAGGTTCAGCCCGCCGATCAGGTAACCGAAGCGCTCCGACAGGCTTACCACGCTGAGGTTGTCGACTTCGCCCAGGCGCGCTTCGCTGTCGGCACTGAGCTTGAGCAACTGCTGCTTGAGCGTGGCCAGGTTGGCCTCGATTTTCGGCTTGGCGGCCGGCGCCAGGCGCACCAGGTCGGCGGCGGTCACGTCGGCCATGCGCCCCAGGTTGTTGCTCGACAGCCACGGCTGGCTGTTCAGGCCGTCCTTTGGCGCCCCCGGCTGCACCGCAATGCCGGGCAGGCTGCCATCCACCGGGCGTGCGGCATCCACTTCAACGATGCGGATATTGCTGCGCCGCGCCATCGGGTACAGCGGGTCGTCCGCCCATACCGAGCGCAGGCCGATCACCGCATCGGCGTTCACGGCCAGCTTCTGCAGGGCCGGCGCCCCACGCCCACTGAAGTAGGCGGTCTGGCGCGAGCCGGGCAGGTTGGCCGCGGCGGCGCGTTGCAGCTTCACCTCGCTGCCGTCGAGCAGCAACTGGCCAAGGCCGTAGGTGATGGGCAGGGACGCCAGTACCTGCACCGGGCGCGCGGCTTCGGCGGCCTGTGCGGCAACACTGAAGGCGCCGCTCAGGGCCAGTACCAGGGTCAGTTGGCGAAATGTCGGCTTCATCCGATGTTTCCTTTCAGGCTGGGCAGGGTGCCACGGGCGATGGCGGCCAGGGCGAAGGCCATGCCGGCGACCAGGATGATCGCGGCGCCCGAGGGCAGCGGCAGGTCGAACACGATCGGCAGCAGGATGCCGCTCAGGGTGCTGAGGGTGGCGATCACCACCGAGGTCCAGAAAAAACCCTTGAGCGACTGGCTCAGCAGGCGGGCGGCAGCGGCCGGGATCACCAGCAGTGCGCCCACCAGGATCGCGCCGATGACCTTCACCGCGGCCACGGTGATCAGCGTCACCAGCACCACGAACAGGTAGTCCAGGGTCTTCACTGCCACCCCGCGCACTGCCGCCAGCTGCGGGTTGAAGCTGGCCAGCATGATGCGGTTGTACAGCGGCAGGCTCAGGCCCAGCACCAGCGCGCCGACGATGGCCAGCACCAGCAGGTCGTTGCCGTTGACCGTCAGCACCGAGCCGAACAGCACGTTCTCCAGGATGTGCACGTTGATCTTGCCCGCCAGTATCAGCAGCAGGCTTGCGCCCAGCGCCAGCGACACCGACAGGAACACCCCGATCAGGGTGTCCGGGGCCAGCCCGGTGCGGTTGCGCAGGTAGTTGAGCAGCACGCCGAACAGCAGGCAATAGCCGAACAGGCTGCCGTAGGGGCCGGTATAGGGTTCGCCGAGCAGGATGCCGATGGCCACCCCGGTCAGGGCCGCGTGGCCCACCGCCTCGGAGAAGAACGCAAAGCGCTTGACCACCACCAGCGTGCCCAGCCCGCCCAGCACCGGCCCGATCAGCAGGCCGGCGAGCAGCGCGTTGACCACGAAGCCATAGGCCAGGGCTTCGGGCAGGTAGCCCGAGGACGCCAGGCCCTGGATCATCAGGCGAAATTCTTCATAGTTCATCAGGCGTGGCTCCCGGTCGCCGCAGCGCTGCGCGGGTGGGTGGAAAACAGTTGCAGCAGCGCCTCCGGGCGCAGGGCCTGCTCGGGCGGCGCGTCGAACAGGATGCGCCGGTTGAGGCCGGTGACGTGATCAGCCAGGCGTTTCACCGCCTCCAGGTCGTGTTCGATCCACAGCACGGTGGTGCCGCTGGCGCGCCAGTCCAGCAGCAGTTGTTCGAAGATGCGGATGCCGGCTTCATCCAGCGCCGACATCGGTTCGTCCAGCACCAGCAGTTGCGGCGCCGGAATCAGCCCCTGGGCCAGCAGCACGCGCTGACGCTCGCCGCCGGAGAGGGCGCCCATGCGCCGCTTGCGCTTGTCCTGCATGCCCACGCGCTCCAGCGCCTGGGCGATGCTCGCCGCGTAGTGGCGCGACAGCCCCAGGAACGCCGGGCGGCGCTGGCACATGGCGGCCATGAAGTCGTCCACGGTCATCGGCAGGCCACGGTCGAATTCCAGGGCCTGCGGCACGTAGCCGATGCAACCGGGGGCGCCGGCCCAGTGCAGGTTCAGACGGCCGTGGTGGGGCATCTGGCCGAGCAGGGTCTTGATCAGCGAACTCTTGCCGCCGCCGTTGGGCCCCACCAGCGCATGCACGCTGCCAGGGCGCACCTTGAAGCTCACCTGGTCGAGGATGGTGGTGCGGCCCAGGGTCAGGCCAACGGCGTCGAACTCCACGCCGGGGCCCTGGCTGGCAAGGGTGATCGGCTCGATGGCGCTCATGCCCCGGCCTCCTGGATCGCGCGCACCACGGTATCGAGGTTGCTGGTCATCTCCTTTTCGTACTTTTCGGCGCTGTAGTCGCCGTAGGAGATGTGCGACAGCGGGTACAGGCGCACGCCGGACTCACGCTGGATGGTGTCCACATAGGTGGACGGGAAGTCGAGCTCCGAGAAGATCACCTTCACGTCCAGGTCGCGCAGCTGGTTGATGGTCTTCTTCAGCTGGCTGGGGCTCGGTTCGATGCCATGGGCGGGCTCGACCACGGCGGTGACTTCCAGGCCGAATTCACGCAGCAGGTAGTCGTAGGCCGCGTGCACGGTGGCCACGCGCAGGTCGGCATTGGGCGCGCTGGTGAGCTTGGCCAGGGCCTCGGCACGCAGCTGGCGCAGGCGCTTGCCATAGGCGCGGGCATTGGCGGTGTAGGCCTTGGCGTTGGCCGGGTCGAGCTTGCCCAGCTCGCGGGCGATGTTGTTGACCTGGGCGATCGAGGCGCTGATCGACAGGAAGGTGTGCGGGTTGACCACCTTGCCCGCGCCGCGTGCGGCGATGCCGGTGGCCGCCAGCAGCGGCACGTTGGCGTTGGCCTCGATGGTGGCCACGCCAGGCTTTTCGCTGGCCTCGATCATGCGGTCGGCAAAATCGTCATGCCCCACGCCGTTGAGCACCACCACGTCCAGCGTGCCGATGCGCTTGATGTCCTCGGCGCGTGGCTCGTAGGCGTGCGGGTTGAAGCCTGCCGGAATCAGCGGCACCACCTCGGCCTTGTCGCCGACGATGTTGGCCACGTAGCTGTAGTAGGGGTGCAGGGTGATGCCGATACGCAGGCGCTTGGCCTCTTCGGCGTGCGCCAGGGGCGTCAGGCACAGGGCGAGCACGCCGGCCAGGATGCGTCGGCGGTTGACCAGAAACGATGAAATAGACATGGGCAGGCGGTCTTCTCTCAGGTGTATCCGTGGGTTCAGTGCCGATGCTGGCGAGTGACCCCGGCATCGAATTGCGCGACGACCTGTTGCCAGCCCGCAGCGCTCAAGGCGGCGTCGCTGAGGTCGTGGGGGGCGGTGAGGTCGGTGCTGCGGTTGAGCCAGATATCGGCCGGGCTGTCGGGCTGTGCGCCCAGGCGCATCAGGAACGAGCCGGCCACTTCGCTGGCCTGGCTGAGCCCCAGGTAGGCGCCGCCTTCGAGCAACTGCCAGGTGTGGCCGCCACGGCTCACGGCGCTGGCGTCGCGGGCGAACGGGGCGTAGCCCTCGGCATCCAGCTCGGCCGGGGTGGGCAGGCGCTGTTCTTCCTGCTGACGCAGCTGGATCTCCTCCAGGGTAACCCGCAGGTCGGCGTATACCCCTTGCTCGCCGGCCGTGAGGTCGCGGCGCGCATCGAACTGATGGGCCGCCACTTCGCTGGTTTCGGTGGTTTCGCCGCGCCAGCTGACCACCGCGCCGGCCACCAGCAGCACCAGGGCGCAGAACAGCAGCACGTACAGCGTTTCATGGCCGGCACCGGCCGGGCGGATGGTCTGGGTCGTGGTCGGGGTGCTCATGGTGCCTCGATGTCGGCCTGGTCGATTTCCACCACATGACCGGGGCCTGCGTCGAACAGCACGTAGAACTCGGCATCGGGGCGCTTGAAGGTGAGCTTGGAGTCTTCGCCCAGCTTGCCGGGCACCAGGATGCTTTCGTCGTAGCCGATCACGTCGAGGGTTACGCCGGGGGCGCCGCTGCCGTCGGAAAAGCCGCCGGTGCACTGGATCTGGCCGCCTTCGATCTGCTTGCATTCGCAGATCGGGTTGTGGGCCAGCGCCAGGTTGCTGAAGGTGGCGAGCGAAGTGAGTAGTGCCGCGCCACCCAGGCGACGCAGCAGGTCAGAAACAGGCATCATTTGCCTCCTTGTTTTTGAAGCCAGGCGACAGTGCTTGGCGAGGCCTTGCTGAGCGGGACCGAACCCTGGTGCATGCTGCCGTCCCAGCCTTCCATGGTCACCCACAGTTCGGCGTCGGGGCTGGTCTTGAGCGGCACCGGCACCGTGGCGCCCATGCGGTAAGGGGAACCGAAGAAGATCCCGCCGGCGGCGCGCAGGCTGCGCGGCTTGCCGATACGCAGGTAGGTGGCCTTGACCTGTGGGATACAGGCTTCGCACAGGCTGGCGTTGAAGCTCTTCATGTAGCCGGCTGCGCCATCCAGGCGCGGTGCCTCGTTGCGCAGCTCGGCCAGCTTCAGGCTCCAGGGGCCGACCTGTATATCGCCGACCTCGCGTTCGCCCAGGCCCACGTCGCCGCGAAACAAGGCCACATCGGCGAAGTACTTGGGCATGAAACCCAGCGGTACCAGCAACAGCAGGACGTTGATGTGAAAGCGCCACTTCAGCCAGAACTGACGCAGGCGCGACGGCGGTTGTACAGCGGTTGCCGTGTTCATGCCTGGCTCTCCGAAGGGGTAGGGATGGCAGCGGCGGCGCGCTTGGCGCGGGCGGGCTTTTCGCTGCGCTTGAGCGCAGCGGCGGTGGCGATGGCGGTGCGCTTGGTCCAGATCAGCAGGCCGCTGAGCACCATCATGCTCAGCAGCAGGCCGAACACGAACCAGATCAGCTTGATCCAGATGCCGCCGAAATCACCGGTATGCAACGGGCGCATCGACTCGGTGACGAATTCGAGCTTGCTGCGGTCGGACAGCAGCTCATGGGCCTCGACCACGCCACTGTAGGGGTTGACCGATGCGGTCTGGAACATCAGCGGGTACCAGCTGCGCCCACCCACTTCGGTGTGGCTGTAGGCGTTGCTCGGCAGGCTGATGAAGCTCACGTCCAGCCCCGGGATCTTGTCGATGGCGATCTTTTCGATGGCATCCAGGCTCAGCACCGGGGCCGGCTGGCCGGCGGGCGCGGTGGGCACGTTCTCGCGGGCGATCACCGGCAGCACCTGGTTGCTGGAAATCGAGATCTGGTTGTCGAACAGAATCGCCTGGATCAGGAACCAGGTGCCGGTGATCGAGATGACCGCGATGAACCAGATCGACCAGATCCCGCTCAGGCGGTGGAAGTCGCCCCAGAAAATCCGCGCACCGTGCTTCAGGCGCAGGGTCGGCTTGAGAAAGCCCTTCCAGAAGCGCTTGTACACCACCAGCCCGGTGACCAGCGAGGCCAGCATCGGCAGCCCCAGCAGCGACACCAGGTACCAGCCCCAGCTGTAGCCATTGGTGAACGGCACCAGCCACCAGCCGTGCAGGGCGCGGGTAAAGGCCTGGAAGTTGAACTGTGCCGCCTCGCCCTGGACCACCCCGGTGTACGGGTTGACGTAGAGCGTGGTGGAGCGCGAGTCGGGGTAGGTGACGCTGACGGTCAGGGCGAAATGCGATTCGTCCGGGCGCACGATGGTGCTGACATACACCCCCGGCTGCGCGGCCTCGACGGCGGCGCGCACCTGGTCGAAGCCCAGCATCGGCGGGTCGCCGTCGGGTTTGGAGGCGCGGACCTCGGGCTGCGCCAGCCAGACGATTTCCTGGCTGACCACGGCCAGCGTCCCGGTGAAGCAGACGATCAGCACGAAGAACCAGATCGGCAGGGCTAGCCAGCTGTGGACCAGAAACCAGAGTTTTGAACGTGACTTTTTCGACATTGGGCAGGCAACTTCGATTCGGAGTGTGGTGAGCATGAGGTTCCGGAGCACGGGGTGTCTGGGCTCAGGCTCGCTCGAAAGGGTGCAGTGGTAATTGTTAGGACGAATGAGAAGCAGAAATCCTGCACTAAAAAATGCAAGCAAATGTTTCCAAGGCTCCCGGCCTGCCGCCCGGAGCCCTGGAAAACGCCTGCGGTCCTACTCGAACGTGCGCCCGGCGCGCCAGTAGCCCATCAGGGTCAGCGCGTTGCGGTCCAGGCCCTGTTCGTTGATCAGAAAGCGCCGGATCTGCATCACCGCAGCCGATTCCCCGGCCACCCAGGCGTAGAAGCTCTGGTGGCTGGCGCTGGCACGTTCCCAGAGGATCTGCTGGTCGATGTCCACCTCCTCGAGGCGCGTGTCGGCGGGCGGGCGTCTGGCGGGCAGGGTGGCCAGCTGGGTTACCGCGTGCACCATGGCCTGGCCCTGGATGCGCTGTTGCTGGTCGCGTGGCAGCCAGTGCAAGGTGGTGCTGGCATTGCAGCGCAGGGCCAGGCAGTCCTGTTGCAGCGGCACCTCGACATAGGCTTCGACCTGGGGCGGGTCATCTTGCCCGGCGAGGGTTTCGAGAATGCCGGCAATGGCTGGCAAGGCGGTTTCATCGCCCACCAGCAGAATGTTGCGCACCCCGGCGGGCGGGTTCCATTCGTAGCCCCCGGGGTCGCCGGCGAAGGCCAGGTTGGGTGCCAGGATCTGCAGACGGTCGCCTGTGCGGGCGTGGGTGGCCCAGGCCGAGGCGGGGCCGTTGACCCCGTGCAGTACGAAATCGATATCCACCTCGGCCTGTTCGCGGCGCAGGGCACGGATGGTGTAGGTGCGCATGGGCGGGCGGCTGGCCTCGGCCAGGGCGCGGCGGGCTTCGTTCCAGTGCAGGTCGTTGGGCAGTTCGGGCGGGCTGCCGTCGGCGGCGGGGAAGAACAGCTTGACCCGTTGATCGGCAGCCAGGGTGTGCATCCGGGCCACGTCCGGGCCGGTGAACACCAGGCGGCTCAGCGACGGGCTCAGTTGGATGCGTTGCTTGAGGGTGACATCGAACAGGCGGTAGGCGCGCTCGGGCTGTGCGCCGGCCAGCTTGCGCAGGCCGCGCCCGACGGCGCGGGTCAGGGAGGAGGCGGTGGACATGGCATAGGCCTTTCTTGCAGCGGGTTCTCTTTGGAGACGAGGGAAGACGGGGGGAAATTAGGGGGCTGGCCACTCCAGTTCCGCAGGCCCCGGCACGTTGCATGTGCCGTGTGCACGCTATGCAGGCGCCAGCCTTGCTGGCCAACGCATGCGCCGGCGCTTTCACAGCCTAAATCACCCTGCACCTGCTTCGTTCTTGTGGGTACGACTGGACCTTGTGGTCCCGCATCCTATCGACAAGGACGCATTGCATGAATGCCCAAGACTCGCTGAAACTCGCTCGCCGCTTTATTGAACTGCCAACCGAAAAGCGTCCGCTGTTCCTGGAAGCACTGCGCAAGGAGGGCGTCGATTTCTCGCAGTTCCCGATCCCGGCCAACGCCACCAGCAGCGAGCGCGACGGCCTGTCCTACGCGCAAGGGCGCATGTGGTTCCTGTGGCAGCTCGACCCGCAAGGCGCCGCCTACAACCTGCCGATGGCCGTGCGCCTCAAGGGTGAACTCGACAACCATGCCCTGCAACAGGCCTTCGATGCGCTGGTGGCTCGCCATGAAACCCTGCGCACGCTGTTCGAACAGGGCGGCGGGCAGGTCCGTCAGCGCGTTCTGCCGCCCACACCGGTCACGATCGTCACCCATGACCTGAGCCATCTCGCACCCGCAGACCGCGAAACACAAGTCGGCGCACGGGTCGAGTCCGATGCCGGCAGCCCCTTCGACCTGGGCAACGGTCCGCTGCTGCGCGTGCAACTGCTCAGGCTCGACGCGTGCGAGCACGTGCTGCTGCTGACCCTGCACCACATCGTCGCCGACGGCTGGTCGCTGAACGTGCTGATCGACGAGTTCATCCGCCTTTACGACGCCGCCAGCAGTTCGGGCGAAGCGGCCCTGCCCGAGCTGCCGATCCAGTACCGCGACTACGCGCTGTGGCAACGCAGCTGGCTGGAGGCCGGCGAGCAGGAACGCCAGCTTGGCTACTGGCGCGAAAAGCTCGGTGACGACCATGCGCCGCTGGCGCTGCCGTTCGACCACCTGCGTCCGGCCATACCGACTCAGCGCGGGGCGCGACATGCCTTCGAAGTGCAGCCGGCGCTGGCCGAGCAGTTGCGCAGCCTCGCCCGCGCCCAGGGCGCAACGCTGTTCATGGTGTTGCTGGGCGGCTTCAAGCTGCTGCTGCAACGCTACAGCGGCCAGCGCGCGATCCGCGTCGGGGTGCCGGTGGCCAACCGCAACCGCGCCGAGGTCGAGGGCCTGATCGGCTGTTTCATCAATACCCAGGTGCTGCACACCGATATCGACCCGCTGATCGACGTGGCCGAGCTGGTGCAGCGCATCAAGCACACCGCTGTCGGCGCCCAGGCTCATCAGGACCTGCCGTTCGAGCGCCTGGTCGAAGCGCTTGATCTGCCACGCAGCGCCAACCAGGGCGCGCTGTTCCAGGTGCTGTTCAACCACCAGGCCAACATCGCCGATGCCGCGCAGATCACCACCCGCTCGGGCCTGGCCCTGGAGAAGGTCGCGCTGGACAAGCACAGCGCGCGTTTCGACCTGGCGCTGGACACCTACGAAAGCGCCGGTCGCCTGCACGCCACCTTCACCTATGCGCTGGACCTGTTCGATGCGGCCACCATCGTCGCCATGGGCGAGCATTGGGTGCAATTGCTGCAAGGCCTGGTGGCGGACGCGTCGTGTGCCGTCGGTGAGCTGCCGCTGCTGGTCGCCGGTACCCCGCACATCGACACGCCGGCCCTCGCGCTGGACGGCACCTGCATCCATCATCTGATCGAGCAGGCGGGCGCAGCCACTGCGCAGGGCATCGCGGCCATCAGCGCCGGTCGGCAGATCACCTATGCCACTCTGTGCCAGCGCAGCGACGCACTGGCTGCGGCGTTGCGCCAGGCCGGGGTGCAGGTGGACGAGCGGGTCGGCGTGGTTGCCGACCGCTCCATCGACATGCTGGTGGCCATCCTGGCTGTGCTCAAGGCAGGCGCCGCCTACCTGCCACTGGAGCCCGAGCAGCCGCGCGAGCGGCTCGACTTCATGCTGGCTGACAGCAACGTGCGCGTGGTGCTGGCCGCTTCGACCTGGGCCGAAACATTGCCGGTGCAGGTACACCTGATGCACGCCGATGCCGTGTACCCCGACGCTGCCGCGCCGGTAGTGGCGGTCGCGCCGGACAACCTGGCCTATGTGATCTACACCTCCGGCACCACCGGCAGGCCCAAGGGTGTCGGCATCAGCCATGGCGCGCTGGCCAACTACGTGCGCGGGGTCGGTCGACGCCTGCCGATGCAGGCCATCCGGAGCCTGGCGATGGTTACCACGCCTGCCGCCGACCTGGGCCACACCGTGCTGTTCGGTGCACTGTGCAGCGGCAAGACCCTGCATCTGCTGGACAAGCAGACGGTGCTGGATGCCGACGCTTTCGCCCGCTACCTGCACGAGCACGCGGTGGATGCGCTGAAGATCGTGCCTTCGCACCTGGAGGCCATGCTGCCTGCAGGTTCAGCAGCGTTGCCCCGCCAGTGCCTGATCCTCGGCGGCGAAGCCTGCACGCCTGCTCTGCTGCAACGCATCGCGGGGCTGGCCCCGACGCTTGCGGTGATCAACCATTACGGCCCCACCGAAACCACCGTGGGTGTGCTGACCCATGCAATGGATGGCCAGCCGGTGCTGGGCACGCCGCTGGACAACCTTCGCGTGAAGGTGCTCGATGCTTGCCTGCAGCAGGTGCCAGGCGCGGCGCGAGGCGAGCTGTACATCGCCGGGGCCGGGCTGGCCCGGGGGTACCTGGGGCGTGCCGGGCTGACCGCCGAACGCTTTGTACCCGACCCGGATGACGCTGCCGGCGGGCGCCTGTACCGCACCGGCGACTGGGTGCGTCGCAACGGCCTGGGGCAACTGCTGTTCGCCGGGCGTATGGACGGTCAGGTCAAGATTCGCGGTTATCGTGTGGAACTGGCAGAAATCGAGAGTCGCGTGCGCGAGTTGCCCGGCATTCGTGCTGCCGTGGTGCGTGTGGTGGGCGAGGGCCAGGCGCAGCAACTGGCCGCTTACCTGGTGCCGGTTGACGCGCCACACGGCGATGCCGCGCAGCAGGCCCTGCTCGATGCCAGCCGCACCGCGCTCAAGCAGGCCCTGCCCGAACACATGGTGCCCACCCACCTGTCGTTGCTCGAACGCCTGCCGGTGACCGCCAACGGCAAGCTCGACCTCAAGGCCCTGCCGCAGCCGGCAGCGGCACAGACTACCTACCGTGCGCCGCAGACACCATTGCAGGCAGTGGTGGCACAGATCTGGGCCGAAGTACTGCACATGGATCAGGTGGGCCTGGACGACAACTTCTTCGCCCTGGGCGGACACTCGCTGCTGGCCACCCAGGTGGTCTCGCGGGTGCGCAAGCAACTGGGCCTGGATATCCCGCTGCGCGCGCTGTTCGACAGCGCCGACCTGCTGGCCTTCACCGACGTGGCGCAAGCCCTGGCGCCGGTAACGCAAGCCGACTTCGAGGTACTGGACCGCAGCGCGCCGCTGGCGGTTTCGCATGCCCAGTACCGCCAGTGGCTGTTCTGGAAGCTGCACCCGCACAGCGCGGCCTACAACACGCCGCTGGCTGTGCGTCTGCACGGCGCGCTGGACCTGTCGGCCCTGCAGTCGGCCTTCGATTCGCTGGTGGGTCGCCACGAGTCGCTGCGCAGCGTGTTCGACGAGCGCGACGGCATGCCGTGGCAGCGCGTATTGCCGCCTGCGCCGCTGGCCATCGCGATTCACGACCTCAGCGCCGAGCCTGTACAGGCACTGATGCAGCGCCTGGACGAAGAGGCCGCCACCCCGTTCGACCTGGCGCACGGCCCGCTGCTGCGCGTCAGCCTGTTCAAGTGCGCCGGTGACGAGCATGTGCTGGGCCTGATGCTGCACCACATCGTCTCCGACGGCTGGTCGATGGGGGTGATGATGCGCGAGCTGGCGAACGCCTACAACGCCCGTGTGCGCGGCGAGCCGCTGCACCTGGAGGCGCTGCCGGTGCAGTACGCCGACTACGCCGCCTGGCAGCGCAAGCGTCTGGCCCAGGGGCTGCAACAGGCCCAGCTCGAGTACTGGAAGGACCAGCTCGAAGATGACTTCGCGGTGCTCGAACTGCCGGCCGACCGTAGCCGACCCAAGGAGCAGAGCCATCAGGGCGGGCGTATCGACATCCGCCTGCCGGACACGCTGGCCAGCGGCCTGCGCGAACTGGCGGTGCAGCACAACGCCACGCTGTTCCACGTATTGCTGGCGGCGTTTGCCATCGTCCTGTCACGCTACAGCGGCAAGCCCAAGGTCAACATCGGTATCCCGGTCACCAACCGCAATCGCCTGGAGCTCGAAGGGCTGATCGGCTTCTTCGTCAACACCCTGGTGGCGCGGGTGGGCATCGACCCGGCGCTGACCTTCAGCCAGTTGCTGGAGGCCGTCAAGGACACTGCCTTGCAGGCCCAGGCCAACAAGGACGTACCGTTCGACGCACTGGTCGATGAACTCAAGCCCGAGCGCGGGCTGGGTTACAACCCGCTGTTCCAGGTGATGTACAACCACCTGCGCGACGTTGGCGGCCAGGTCTCGGCCGACAGCCTGCACGGCCTGCACGTCGAGGAAATCGACCTGGTCGAGCAGACCGCGCATTTCGATATCTCGCTCAACACCTTCGAGCGCGCCAGCGGGCTGGTGGCCACCTTCAACTATTGCACCGACCTGTTCGACGCCGCGCGCATCCAGCGCATGGCCGCGCACTGGCAGAACCTGCTCGAAGGCATCTGCCAGGCCCCGCGTCAGCGCCTGGCGCAACTGAGCCTGCTGGGCGCCGACGAGCGCCGGCAGATCCTCGGCCAGTGGCAGCCCGGCCAGCAGTCGAGCCAGCGCCAGGTTCACCAGTTGATCGCAGACCACGCGACACTGACGCCGAACGCGGTGGCGGTGCTCTGCGAAGGGCGCCAGTTGACCTACGCGCAACTGAACGCCCAGTCCAATCGCCTGGCGCATCACCTGATTGAACTGGGCGTAGGCCCCGAGGTGCGCGTGGCCGTGGCGTTGCGCCGCTCGGTCGACACCGTGGTGGCCCTGCTGGCGGTGCTCAAGGCCGGGGGTGCTTATGTGCCGCTGGACGTGGCCTACCCGCAGGACCGTCTGCACTACATGATCGAGGACTGCAAGGCTGCACTGGTGCTGACCCAGCACGACGTGCTCGACCAGCTGGCGCTGCCCGGCGCGATGGCGACCTTGCTGGTGGACCAGCCCCAGGCCTGGCAGGAGCGGGCCGACACCACGCCGCAGGTGGCGCTGAACGAAGGCAACCTGGCCTACGTGATCTACACCTCCGGTTCCACCGGCCAGCCCAAGGGCGTGGCGGTGGCGCATGGCCCGCTGGTGGCGCACGTGCTGGCCATCGGCGAGCGCTATGAAATGACCCCGCGCGACTGCGAGCTGCAGTTCATGTCGCTGGCCTTCGACGGTGCCCACGAGCGTTGGCTGACCGCCCTGAGCCACGGCGCCCGCCTGCTGCTGCGCGGCGACGAGCTGTGGTCGCCGGAGCAGGCCTGCCAGGTGATGCGCGAGCAGGGCGTGACTGTCACTGCGCTGCCGCCGGTATACCTGCAGCAGGTGGCCGAGCATGTCGAACAGGCCGGCAACCCGCCGGCCGTGCGCATCTACTGCTTTGGCGGCGATGCCGTGCCGCAGGCGAGCTATGCACTGGCTTGGCGTGTGTTGCGCCCGCAGTACATCGTCAACGGCTACGGCCCGACCGAAACAGTGGTAACGCCGCTGCTGTGGAAGGCCCGTGAAGGCGATACCTGTGGCGCCGCCTACGCGCCCATCGGCAGCCTGGTGGGGCGCCGCACGGCCTATGTGCTGGACGCCGAGCTGAACCTTTTGCCCAACGGCCTTGCCGGTGAGCTGTACCTGGGCGGGCAGGGCGTGGCACGCGGTTACCTGGACCGCCCCGGCCTGACCGCCGAACGCTTCGTACCCGACCCGTTCGCCGCCGACGGCACGCGCGTGTACCGCAGTGGCGACCTCACGCGGGTGCGCGCCGACGGCCTGGTCGACTACCTGGGGCGCATCGACTATCAGGTCAAGATTCGCGGCTTTCGTATCGAGCTGGGCGAGATCGAGGCCCGTCTGCAGGGGCACCCGCAGGTGCGCGAAGCGGTGGTCGTCGACATCCCCGGCCCCAGCGGCAAACAGCTGGCCGGCTACCTGGTGCCCGTGGCCGCGCCGGATGCGCAGCAGCACACCGAGCTGCGCAACACCTTGCGTGAACACCTCAAAGCAGTGCTGCCGGACTACATGGTACCGGCGCACCTGATCGTGCTCGACGCCTTGCCGCTGACCCCAAACGGCAAGCTCGACCGCAAGGCGCTGCCCAAACCGGACGCCAGCCTGTTGCAACAGGCCTACGTGGCGCCGCAGAGCGACCTGGAACATCAGCTCGCCGCCCTCTGGGCGGGCGTGCTCAAGGTCGAGCAGGTGGGCGTTACCGACAACTTTTTCGAACTGGGCGGCGATTCGATCATCTCCATCCAGCTGGTCAGCCGCGCGCGCCAGGCCGGCATCCATTTCAGCCCCAAGGAGCTGTTCCAGCATCAGACCGTGCAGGGCCTGGCGTCGGTGGCGCGCCAGGGCGAGCAGGCCCGCCAGATCGACCAGGGCGCTGCCAGCGGCCAGGCGCTGCTGCTGCCGGTGCACCAGTATTTCTTCGGCGCGCAGATGCCCGAACAGCACCACTGGAACCAGGCTGTGCTGCTCAAGCCCGGCCAGACATTGCAGGCGCAGACACTGGAGCAGGCGTTGCAGGCGCTGACCACCCAGCACGATGCGCTGCGCCTGAACTACAGCCTCCAGGCCGACGGCCAATGGGCCGCGCACTACGGTGCCGTGGCCCAGCAACAGACCATCGTGTGGGCGGCTGCGGCAGAACACGCCGAGGCGTTGCAGGCGCTGTGCGAAAAGGCCCAGCGCAGCCTGAACCTCGAACGCGGTGAACTGCTGCGTGCGGTACTGGCGACCCTGCCCGATGGCAGTCAGCGCCTGTTGCTGGCGATCCACCACCTGGTGGTCGATGGCGTGTCGTGGCGCATTCTGCTGGAGGACCTGCAAACGGCCTACACGCAACTGGCTGCCGGACAGGCCGTGACCCTGCCGGCCAAGACCAGCTCGACCCAGGCCTGGGCGCAACGTTTGCAAACCCATGCCGCCACCCTGCAACCGCAACTGGCGTACTGGACCGCCGAGCTGGCGGGCGTCAGCGCCGAACTGCCGTGCGACCATCCGCAGGGTTCGCTGCAGGGCGTGCATCTGGCCACGGCCCACACCGTGCTCGACGCGGCCACTACCCGCCAGTTGCTGCAACAGGCCCCGGCCGCCTACCGCACCCAGGTCAACGACCTGCTGCTGACCGCCCTGGCGCGGGTGATCGCACGCTGGACCGAGCGTGATGAGGTACTGATCCAGCTCGAAGGGCATGGTCGCGAAGACCTGTTCGATGACGTGGACCTGACCCGCACAGTGGGCTGGTTCACCAGCATGTTCCCGGTCAAGCTGAGCCCCACCGACAGCCTCGATGGCTCGATCAAGCGCATCAAGGAACAGTTGCGTGCGGTGCCGGACAAAGGCATCGGCTTCGGTGCGCTGCGCTACCTGGGTGACGCGCAGGCCCGCGAAGCACTGGCCGCGCTGCCGGTGCCGCGTATCACCTTCAACTACCTGGGCCAGTTCGATGGCAACTTTGCCGAAGACGGCCAGGACGCCTTCCTCACTCCGGCCAGCGAGCACGCCGGGGCCAACCAGAGCCCCGAGGCGCCGCTGGGCAACTGGCTGGCGATCAATGGCCAGGTGTATGGCGGCGAATTGAAACTGGGCTGGAGCTTCAGCCGCCGCATGTTCGACGAACCGACCATCCAGGCCCTGGCCCAGGCGTATGCCGAAGAGCTCAAGGCGCTCATCGCGCATTGCGTCCGGCCAGACAGCTTCGGCCTGACCCCATCGGACTTCCCGATTGCCGGCCTGACCCAGGCACGCCTGGACGAGTTGCCGGTTGCCGCGCGCGATATCGAAGACATCTACCCGCTGTCACCGATGCAGCAGGGCATGCTGCTGCACACCCTGATGGACCCGCATTCGGGCATCTACTTCATGCAGGCGCGCAAGAGCATCCGCAGCCCCATCGACTTCGAGCGCTTCACCGTGGCCTGGCGTGCGGTGGCGCAGCGTCACGAACCGCTGCGTACCTCGTTCAGCCTCGACCGTGATGGCCAGATGCTGCAGATCGTGCACCGCCAGGCGCAGTTGAGCGTGAGCTTCCTGGACTGGAGCGAGCAGACGCCTGAGCAGCAGGAGGTGTCGTTGCAGGCGCTGCTGCGCGAGGAGCGCGACCAGGGCTTCAGGCTGCTGGAGCAGCCGCCGATCTGGGTGCGTCTGATCCGCCGTGAAACCGACCATTACTGGTTCATCCTCAGCAACCACCACATCCTGCTGGATGCCTGGTGCCACTCGCAGCTGTTCGAAGACTTCTTCACCTTCTACAACGGTCAGACCCTGCCGGCCGCCGAGCGCTTCGGCAGCTTCATCGGCTGGTTGCAGCAACAGGACGAGCAGGCCGCGCTGGCAATGTGGCGCGAAGAGCTGCAGGACTTCAGCGAAGTCACCGCGCTGCCGTTCGACCGCAAGAAGGGCGATGGCGAGTCGGCCGGCATCGGCGACAACTACGTGTACCTGGCACCCGAGCAGGGGCGCCTGCTGCATGAACTGGCCCAGCGCAATCAGATCACCGTCAACACCTTCGCCCAGGCTGCCTGGTCGCTGGTGCTGCACCGCTACAGCGGCCTGCACGACGTACTGTTCGGGGTGACGGTGGCGGGCCGCCCGGTCAATCGCCCGGAGATGCAGAGCACCGTGGGGCTGTTCATCAACAGCATCGCGCTGCGCGTGGACATTCCGCAGGCCGGTGACGACCTGAGCGTGAAGGCCTGGCTGCAGCGCCTGTTCGAGAAGAACTTCACCCTGCGCGAATACGAGTACCTGCCGCTGGTGCAGATCCAGGCGTGCAGTGCGGTAGAAGCGGGGCACCCGATCTTCGACAGCCTGCTGGTGTATGAAAACGCGCCGATGGAAAGCAAGGTGCTGAGCAATGCGCAGCAGCTCAACGTGGCCGGTTCCACGTCGCGAACCCACACCAATTACCCGCTGACAGTGGTGATCTACCCCGGCGACGAGCTGGGCCTGCACCTGTCCTACGACCAGAGCTACTTCGACGAGCCCACCATTGCCGCGCTGCTGGAAGACTTCCGTCGCCTGCTGCTGGCCCTGGCCGAGGGCTTTCATGGTCGCTTCGACGAGCTGGCCCTGGTGGGCGCGCCGGAGCTGGCCAAGGTGCATGAACAGCCCGAGGCCCTCGCCGAATACCCGCTGGAGGCCGGGTATGTGAACCTGTTCGAGGCGCAACTGGCGGCCCACCCCGAGCAGGTGGTGGCGCGCTGCGAAGCGCAGGCATGGACCTACCGCGAGCTGGACGCGCACGCCAGCCGGGTGGCGCAGGCACTGATGGCCGCCGGGGCCAAGCCGGACCAGCCGGTGGCGATGCTCAGCGAGCGTAATCTGGAGCTGCTGGGCATGGCCGTGGGGGTGTTCAAGGCCGGCTGCGCCTACCTGGCGCTGGACCCGCAACTGCCCGACCAGCGCCTGGCCGAGGTGCTGGCCCTGGCCGGTGCGCCGGTACTGCTGGCCAGCAGCGACTTCGCGGCCCGTGCCCGGACCCTGCTGGCCCTGCTGCCCGAGGCTCGCCGAGCGACGCTGCTGATCGACGATGCACTGCCGCCGGTGGACGTGCCGATCGATTACCCCGGTCGCCATACGGGCGGGCGGGCGCTGGCCTACCTGATCTACACCTCCGGCTCCACCGGCACGCCCAAAGGGGTACAGGTGGAGCAGCGCGGCATGCTCAACAACCAGTTGAGCAAGGTGCCTTACCTGCAACTGGACGACGCGGACGTGATCGCCCAGACCGCCTCGCAGAGCTTCGACATTTCGGTCTGGCAGCTGCTGGCCGCGCCGTTGTTCGGCGCGCAGGTGGATATCGTGCCCAACCGCATTGCGCATGACCCGCGGGCGTTGCTCAGCTACGTTCGCGAGCGCGGCATCACCCTGCTCGAGAGCGTGCCGTCGCTATTGCAGGTGATGCTCGACGAGCTTGAACAACTGGGCAGCCCCGGCCAGGAACTGGGTCGGCTGCGCTGGCTGCTGACCACCGGCGAGGCGCTGGCGCCGGAGCTGGCGCGGCGCTGGGTGCAGCGTTATCCCGAGGTGGGCCTGGTGAACGCCTATGGCCCGGCCGAGTGTTCCGACGACGTGGCGCTGTTCAACGTCCTGCCGGCCTCGACCACGGGGATTCGCCTGCCGATCGGCGTGGCCACCGACAACAACCGCCTGTACCTGCTCAACGGCAACCTCGACCCGGTGCCCAACGGCGCCATCAGCGAGCTGTTCGTGGCCGGCATCGGTGTGGGGCGCGGTTATCTGGGCGATGCCAGGCGTACCGCGGCGACCTTCCTGCCCGATCCGTTCGACACCAGTGTGCAGGGTGGCGGGCGCCTGTACCGCAGCGGCGACCTGGCGCGCCACGGTGCCGACGGGGTACTCGAATACGTCGGGCGTACCGACCATCAGGTCAAGATTCGCGGGTTCCGTATCGAGCTGGGCGAAATCGAGATCGCGCTGCAGGCGCATGCCGCCGTACGCGAGGCAGTGGTGCTCGCTGTGCAGGGCCTGGGCGGCAAGCAGCTGGCGGCCTACGTGGTGGCCAGCGGGGCAGGGCAGGCCGAGTTGCGCGGTGCGCTGCGTGACCACCTCAAGGCGATGCTGCCCGAGTACATGGTGCCGTCGTACTTCGTGTTCCTCGACACGTTGCCGCTCAACCCCAACGGCAAGCTGGACCGCAAGGCGCTGCCGGCACCGGATACCAGCCAGGTGCAGCAGCAGTTCGTGGCACCGGTCAGTGTGCTCGAGCAGCAGGTGGCGGCGATCTGGGCGCAGGTGCTCAAGGTCGAGCAGGTGGGCTTGAACGACAACTTCTTCGAGCTGGGCGGGCACTCGCTGCTGGCGACCCAGGTGGTGTCGCGTCTACGCCAGCAACTGGAGGTCGAACTGCCCTTGCGTGCGCTGTTCGAGGCACCGCTGCTGGCCGACTTCATCGCCGATGTGCAGGGCGCCAGCCGTGCCACGGCGCCGGCCTTCCGGCACGTGGCGCGCAACCAGCCACTGCGGCTGTCGTATGCCCAGCAACGCCAGCTGTTCCTCTGGCAGCTGGATGCCCACAGCACGGCCTACAACATGCCGCTGGCACTGAGCCTGAAGGGCGCGTTGGACATCGATGCCCTGCAGGCCAGCTTCACGTCGCTGATCGAACGTCACGAGACCTTGCGCACCACTTTCAGCCAGGCCGATGGTCAGGCGGTGCAGGTGATCCATGCACCCGCGCCATTCACCCTGCAGGTCGAGCACGTCGGCGTGCCGGCCGGTGCCGATGCGCAGGCATGGGTCAAGACGCTGGTGGAGGCCGAAACCCGTCGCGTGTTCGATCTGCAGCAGGGGCCGCTGTTGCGCGTCAAGCTGCTGGCCCTGGCCGAGGACGAGCATGTGCTGGTGCTCACCTTGCACCATATCGTCTCCGATGGCTGGTCGATGCCGGTGATGGTCGAGGAACTGATCCAGTTCTACGAAGGCCATCGCCGGGGCCAGCCGCTGCAGTTACCGGCGCTGGCGATCCAGTACGCCGACTACGCGGTGTGGCAGCGCCAGTGGATGGAGGCCGGCGAGCAGGCCCGCCAACTGGCCTACTGGACCACGCAGCTGGCGGGTGGCCAGGCGTTGCTGGAGTTGCCCACCGACCGGCCGCGCCCCGCCACGCAAAGCCATGCCGGGGCCAACCTGGGCATCGAACTCGACCCTTCGCTGGCCAGCGCGCTGGAGCAGTTGGCCAAGGCCCAGGGCGTGACGCTGTTCATGTTGCTGCTGGCCAGCTTCCAGGCCTTGCTGCATCGCTACACCGGGCAGGATGACATTCGTGTCGGGGTGCCGATCGCCAACCGTACCCGGCTGGAGACCGAGCGCCTGATCGGCTTCTTCGTCAACACCCAGGTGCTCAAGGCCGAGTTCGATTCGCACACCACCTTTGCCCAGTTGCTGCAGCAGGTACAGCGCACGGCGCTGGCCGCGCAGGGCCATCAGGACCTGCCATTCGAGCAGTTGGTGGAGGCGTTGCATCCCCAGCGCAGCCTCAGCCACACGCCGTTGTTCCAGGTGATGTACAGCCACCAGAGCCAGGTCAAGGGCGCGCGTCACAGCTTGCCGGGCCTGACCGTGGAGAGCCTGGCGTGGGAGCAGGGCACTGCACAGTTCGACCTGACCCTGGAGACCGTCGAGCAGGCGAACGGGCTCGGCGCCACGCTGAACTACGCGACCGCCCTGTTCGACGAGGCGAGCATCCAGCGCCTGGCCAGCCACTGGCGACAGTTGCTGCAGGGCATCGTCGAGCAGCCGCAGCAGCGCATTGCCGAACTGGCGTTGCTGGATGGCCAGGAACAGGCGCGCATCGTGCAGGCGTGGAACCCGGTCGAGGCGGAGCACGCGCCTGGGCCGTGCATTCACCAGCGCATCGCGGCGCAGGCGAACAGGACCCCGCAGGCCATCGCGGTGGCCTTCGGCGAGCAGTCGCTCAGCTATGCCGCGCTCGACCAGCGTGCCAACCAGCTGGCGCACAAGTTGCGCGAGCAGGGCGTGGGGCCGGATGTGCTGGTCGGCCTGGCGGTGGAGCGCAGCCTGGAGATGGTGGTCGGCGTGCTGGGCATTCTCAAGGCCGGCGGCGCCTATGTGCCGCTGGACCCGGAGTATCCGCAGGATCGTCTGGCCTACATGATCGAGGACAGCGGCATCAAGCTGCTGCTGACCCAGGCGCACCTGGAGTTGCCTGTTACTGCATCGGTCGAGCGCGTGATCCTCGAGAGCGGCGCTGCATGGC
>NZ_JAFKEC010000065.1 GCF_017848315.1 Pseudomonas palmensis | reverse complement strand
CCTTAAGGTTCGCGCAGATGCCCTGGATATGCGCAATCGCCGCCTTGCGCGCCTGCTCCGGCATTCGCCCGGTCACGGCGTTGTACAGCCGCGCATGCTGGCGGTCGATCTGGCGCTTCTGCACATCGCGGTGGTACAGGTTGTTCACCGAGGCGAACACCGAGTTCAACAGCAGGTCGGTCAGCGAGCGCAGCGTCTGCACCAGCACCGGGTTGTGCGAGGCCTCGCAGATCGCCAGGTGAAACGCATGGTCCAGGTGCGCATGCTCAGAGGCCGTCAGTGGCTGCTCATGGGCCGCCAGCAATGCCTCGTAGCTGCGCCGTATGAGCACGAAGTCCGCCTCGGTGCCGCGCAGCGCCGCCAGGCGTGCCGACTCCCCTTCCAGCAGGCTGCGCACCTCGAACAGGTCGTACAGGGTGCGCGGCTGCGAACTGAACAGGTGCATCAATGCCGAGGTGCTGCCCTGCCCCGACAACTGCGCCACATATGAGCCCTTGCCATGCGCAGTCTCGATGATGCCCTTGGCGCGCAGCAGCTTGAGCCCTTCGCGCAGGGCCGTGCGCGACACGCCGAGCTTTTCGGTCAGGCGCCGCTCCGACGGCAGCGCCTGGCCGACCTTGAGCACGCCATCGACGATCAGCCGCTCGATGCGCTCGCACACCACGTCTGCCACCTGCATTGAAAGCGCTTCGCCCATCGCTCCTCCAACTGGTATGACCAGACACCAGGGGCTTTATGCCCCTTGCCAGATCAATACATAACTAACTGTATTTATTGAATATTCATGAACAAGCCGGAAAAACCGCAGCAACAAACTGGTTCGACCAGTGATTTGAGCGATAGACACTAAGCCGTCGCCGGCCAATGATGCAAGTGAGCCGTGTTCCATCGAGCTTCCATAACAACAAGACAAGGGTCGTTAGCCTGCCCATGAACATTCTCTACGACGAACGCGTCGATGGTGCCCTGCACAGCGTCGACCGGGCCGAGTTCCTGCACACCCTGCAGAGCCGCCTGCCCGACCTGGATATCCTGCACGCCGCCGAAGACCTCAAGCCCTACGAGTGCGACGGCCTCTCGGCCTACCGCACCACGCCGATGCTGGTGGTGCTGCCGCGCCATCTGGAAGAGGTGCAGAGCGTGTTGCGCCTGTGCCACGAGCGCAAGGTGCCGGTGGTGGCACGTGGCGCCGGCACCGGTTTGTCCGGCGGCGCGCTGCCGCTGGAAAAGGGCGTGCTGCTGGTAATGGCGCGCTTCAACAAGATTCTTGAAATCGACCCGGCCGGGCGCTTTGCCCGCGTACAGCCCGGCGTACGCAACCTGGCGATTTCCCAGGCTGCCGCGCCGCATGGGCTGTACTACGCACCCGACCCCTCCTCGCAGATCGCCTGCTCGATCGGCGGCAACGTCGCCGAGAACGCCGGTGGCGTGCACTGCCTCAAGTACGGCCTGACCGTGCACAACGTGCTCAAGGTCGAGATGCTCAGCGTCGAGGGCGAACGCATGACCCTGGGCAGCGATGCCCTGGACGCCCCCGGCTTCGACCTGCTGGCGCTGTTCACAGGTTCCGAGGGCATGCTCGGCATCATCACCGAAGTCACCGTCAAGCTGCTGCCCAAGCCGCAGGTGGCCAAGGTGCTGCTGGCCGCCTTCGACTCGGTGGAAAAGGCCGGCCGCGCCGTGGGCGACATCATCGCCGCCGGCATCATCCCCGGCGGCCTGGAGATGATGGACAACCTGGCGATTCGCGCCGCCGAAGACTTCATCCACGCCGGCTACCCGGTAGAGGCCGAGGCCATCCTGCTGTGCGAACTGGACGGCGTCGAGGCCGACGTGCACGACGACTGCGAGCGCGTGCGCGTGCTGCTCGAACAGGCCGGTGCCACCGAAGTGCGCCTGGCCCGCGACGAAGCCGAGCGCGTGCGCTTCTGGGCCGGGCGCAAGAACGCCTTCCCCGCCGTGGGCAGGCTGTCGCCCGACTACTACTGCATGGACGGCACCATACCCCGGCGCGAACTGCCCCACGTGCTGGGGGCCATCGCCGACCTCTCGGCCGAGTACAACCTGCGCGTGGCCAACGTGTTCCATGCCGGCGACGGCAACATGCACCCGCTGATCCTGTTCGATGCCAACACCCCCGGCGAGCTGGAACGCGCCGAGGCGTTCGGCGGCAAGATCCTCGAGCTGTGCGTGAAGGTCGGCGGCAGCATCACCGGCGAGCACGGCGTGGGCCGCGAGAAGATCAACCAGATGTGCGCCCAGTTCAACAGCGACGAGCTGAGCCTGTTCCATGCGGTAAAGGCTGCGTTCGACCCGCTGGGCCTGCTCAACCCGGGCAAGAACATCCCCACCCTGCACCGCTGCGCCGAATTCGGCGCCATGCACGTGCACCACGGCCAACTGCCCTTCCCGGACCTGGAGCGCTTCTGATGAGCACCGTACTGTTCGACCCGGCCCACGGCAGCGACCGCAGCGCCGACCTGCTGGCCCGCGTGCAGCAGGCCATCGCCGAGCGCACCCCGCTGTTCATCCGCGGCGGTGCCAGCAAGACCTTCTACGGGCGCCCCGTCGACGCCCAGCCACTGGACCTCGCCGGGCACACCGGCATCGTCTCCTACGACCCCACCGAACTGGTGATCACCGCCCGCGCCGGCACGCCCCTGCGCGAGCTGCAGGCCGCGCTGGAGCGTGGCGGGCAGATGCTTGCCTGCGAAGTGCCGTGCTTTGGCGACAACGCCACGGTCGGCGGCATGCTCGCTGCCGGCCTGTCGGGCCCGCGTCGCCCATGGGCGGGTTCGGTACGCGACTTCGTACTGGGCACGCGCATGATCAGCGGCCTGGGCACGCACCTGCGCTTTGGCGGCGAGGTGATGAAGAACGTCGCCGGCTACGACCTGTCGCGTCTGCTGGCCGGCAGCCTGGGCTGCCTGGGGGTGATCACCGAAGCCTCGTTCAAGGTGCTGCCCAAGTACCGCTGCCGGGTCAGCCTGCGCCAGGCCATGCCGCTGCAGATGGCCCTGGACAAGCTCGGCGAATGGGGCCAGCAGCCGATCCCGCTGACCGCCGCCAGCCATGACGGCAGCACCCTGTACCTGCGCCTGGAAGGCAACGAGGGTTCGGTACGCGCCGCCGCTGAACGCCTGGGCGGCGATGCGCTGGATGACAGCTACTGGGACGACCTGCGCGAACAGCGCCTGGCGTTCTTCGACGACCCGCGCCCGCTGTGGCGCCTGTCGGTGCCGGCACTGACGGCGCCGCTGGCGATCGAGGGCGAGCAGTTGATCGACTGGGGCGGCGCGCAACGCTGGCTCAAGAGCAGCGCCGATGCCGACAGCATCCGCCAGCTCGCCGCCGCCGCCAACGGGCACGCCACCTGCTTCACCCCGGGCGTGGTGGACAGCCCGTTCCAGCCGCTGGCCGCACCGATCCTGCGGTTTCACCAGACGCTCAAGCGCAACCTGGACCCTCAGGGCATCTTCAACCCCGGCCGCCAGTACGCCGACGTCTGACCCAGGAGCCACCATGCAGACCAACCTGAGCGAAGCGGCCAAGCGCCTGCCCCACGCCGACGAAGCCGAACGCATCCTGCGCAGTTGCGTGCACTGCGGCTTCTGCAATGCCACCTGCCCCACCTACCAGGAACTGGGCGACGAGCTGGACGGCCCGCGCGGACGCATCTACCTGATCAAGCAATTCCTCGAGCAGGACACCGTCAGCGAGAAGACCCAGCAGCACCTGGACCGCTGCCTGACCTGCCGCAACTGCGAAACCACCTGCCCGTCGGGGGTGGAGTACCACAAGCTGCTGGACATCGGTCGCGACGCCATCGAGGCCCGTGTGCCCCGCCCGCTGGGCCAGCGCCTGCTGCGCAGCGGCCTGCGCGCCGTGGTGCCGCGCCCGGCCCTGTTCCAGGCGCTGGTGAGTACCGGCGAGCTGCTGCGCCCAGTGCTGCCCGTGGCATTCAGGACCCACCTGCCACGCAGCGTGGCACCGGCCCGGCAACGCCCCCAGGCCACCCATGCACGGCGCGTGCTGATGCTCGAAGGCTGCGTGCAGCGCAGCCTGTCGCCCAACACCAACGCCGCCACCGCGCGCGTGCTCGACCGCCTGGGCATCAGCATCACGCCGATTGCCCAGGCCGGCTGCTGCGGCGCGGTGGACTATCACCTCAACGCGCAGGACACCGGGCTTGAACGTGCGCGGCGCAACATCGATGCCTGGTGGCCAGCCGTGGAAGCCGGCGCCGAAGCCATCGTGCAGACCGCCAGCGGCTGCGGCGCCTTCGTCAAGGAATACGCCTACCTGCTGCGCGACGACCCGGCCTACGCGGCCAAGGCCGAGCGCATCAGCGCCCTGGCGCGGGACATCGTCGAAGTGATCCGCGCCGAACCGCTGGAGCGCTTCGAGGCGTGCTGCGACCAGACCCTGGCCTTCCACTGCCCGTGTACCCTGCAGCACGCACAAAAACTTGGCGGCGCAGTTGAAGCCGTACTCAAACGCCTGGGCTTCAACCTTACCGAGGTACCCGACAGCCACCTGTGCTGCGGTTCGGCCGGCACCTATTCGCTGACCCAGCCGGTGCTGTCCAGGCAACTGCGCGACAACAAGCTCGATGCGCTGGAAAGTGGCCACCCCGACGTGATCGCCACGGCCAACATCGGCTGCCAGACCCACCTCGACGGTGCCGGGCGAACCCCCGTGCGGCACTGGATCGAACTCGTTGACCAAGCCCTCAACCCAGGAGCCTGATTTCATGCAAAGCAAACCCGTAATGACCCTGAGCGACGTGCAGCAGATTCTCGCCGCCGCCCGTGCCGAGGCCCAGGCCAACCAGTGGGCCGTGAGCATTGCCGTGGTCGACGACGGCGGCCACCCGCTGGGCTTCGAGCGCCTGGACGGCTGCGCGCCGGTGAGTGCCTACATCGCCACCGAAAAGGCCCGCAGCGCGGCGCTGGGCCGACGTGAAACCAAGCTGTACGAAGACATGATCAATGGCGGGCGCACGGCGTTCCTGTCGGTGCCGGTGATCAGCGGCACGCTCGAAGGCGGCGTGCCGGTGATCGTCGACGGCCAGGTGGTCGGCGCGGTGGGTGTGTCGGGGGTCAAGTCCGAACAGGACGCCCAGGTGGCCAAGGCCGGCGTTGCCGCCGTTAAAGACTGATCAGGAGCAACCGAACATGAACGACCGTATTCAGCGTCAACGCCTGCAGGTCGCGAGCGCCCTGCAGCACTTCATCGAAACCGAGGCCCTGCCCGGCACCGGTGTGCCGGAGGCCAACTTCTGGCAAGGCTTCGACGCCCTGGTGCACGACCTGGCGCCGAAGAACCGCGCCCTGCTCGCCGAACGCGACCGCCTGCAGGCCGCGCTGGACACCTGGCACCGCGCCCACCCGGGCCCGGTGGCCGACATGCCGGCCTACCGCGCCTTCCTGAGCGAGATCGGCTACCTGGTGCCGGTGCCTGAACAGGTGGCGGTGAGCACCTCCAACGTCGACAGCGAGCTGTGCGAACAGGCCGGCCCGCAGCTGGTGGTGCCGGTGATGAACGCGCGCTATGCGCTCAACGCCGCAAACGCACGCTGGGGCTCGCTGTATGACGCGCTGTATGGCACCGATGCGATCAGCGACGCCGACGGCGCCGAGGCTGGCGAGGGCTACAACCCGCGCCGTGGCCAGAAGGTCATCGCCTTCGCGCGCAAGGCCCTGGACCAGGCTGCACAGCTGGCCGGCGGCTCGCACGCCGAGGCCAAGGCCTACCGCATCGAGGACGGGCAACTGCGCGTCGACCTCATCAGCGGCCTGACCACCACACTCAAAGACCCCGCCAAATTCGTCGGCTTCCAGGGTGATGCCGCCCAGCCGAACGCGGTGCTGCTGAAGAACAACGGCCTGCACCTGGAAATCCAGATCGACCCCACCAGCGCCATCGGCCAGACCGATGCGGCCGGGGTCAAGGACGTGCTGGTCGAAGCCGCCCTGAGCACCATCCTCGACTGCGAGGACTCGGTGGCCGCGGTGGATGCCGAAGACAAGACCCTGATCTACCGCAACCTGCTGGGCCTGATGAAAGGCGACCTGAGCGAAGCGATCAGCAAGGGCGGCAAGACCCGCGTGCGCCGCCTCAACCCGGACCGCGTCTACACCGCAGCCGATGGCGCAACACTGACCCTGCATGGCCGTTCGCTGCTGTTCGTGCGCAACGTCGGCCACCTGATGACCAACCCGGCGATTCTCGATGGCGATGGTGCCGAGATTCCCGAGGGCATCATGGACGCGGTGCTGACCGGCCTGATCGCCATCCACGACCTGCAGCGGCGCGGCAACTCGCGCAGCGGCAGCGTGTACATCGTCAAGCCGAAGATGCACGGCCCTGCCGAAGTGGCGTTTGCCGCCGAACTGTTCGGGCGTGTCGAAGACCTGCTGGCGCTGCCGCGCAACACCCTGAAGATGGGCATCATGGACGAGGAGCGGCGCACCTCGGTGAACCTCAAGGCGTGCATCGGCGCAGCGCACGAGCGGGTGGTGTTCATCAACACGGGCTTTCTCGACCGTACCGGCGACGAGATGCACAGCGCCATGGAAGCCGGCCCGATGCTGCGCAAGGGCGACATGAAGTCCACGCCGTGGATCACCGCCTACGAGCGCAACAACGTGCTGGTGGGGCTGGCCTGCGGGCTCAAGGGGCGCGCGCAGATCGGCAAGGGCATGTGGGCCATGCCCGACCTGATGGCCGACATGCTGGTGCAGAAGATCGGCCACCCCAAGGCCGGTGCCACCACCGCATGGGTGCCCTCGCCCACGGCCGCCACGCTGCATGCGCTGCACTACCACCAGGTGGACGTGCAGGGGGTGCAGAGCGAATTGCAGCGCATCGACCTGGCCGGCGAGCGTGACAGCCTGCTCAACGACCTGCTGACCATTCCGGTGTCGCCGCGTCCGAACTGGAGCGATGCGGAAAAACTGCAGGAGCTGGAGAACAACTGCCAGGGCATTCTCGGCTACGTGGTGCGCTGGGTGGAGCAAGGGGTCGGGTGCTCCAAGGTGCCGGACATCCACAACGTCGGCCTGATGGAAGACCGTGCGACCTTGCGTATATCCAGCCAGCACATTGCCAACTGGCTGCTGCATGGCACGGTGAGTGAGGCCAAGGTACGCGAGGTGCTCGAACGCATGGCGGTGGTGGTCGACCGGCAGAATGCCGGGGATGCGGCATACCGCCCGATGGCGCCGGACTTCGCCACCTCGATGGCGTTCCAGGCCGCCAGCGACCTGGTGTTCAAGGGGCGTGAGCAGCCGAGCGGGTATACCGAGCCGCTGCTGCATGCGTGGCGCTTGAGGTTCAAGGCGGCGAACTGACGGGCCTCTTCGCCCGCAAGGCTGGCTCCTGCAGGAACCAGCCTTGCGGGCGAAGGCCCCGGCAACTACACGATGGGCAACCCATTGTTGACCACTTCCCGCGTATACGACGCCAGCTGCTTGGCATCCATGCTGGCCACCAGGTCGGCCTCGATGGGCCGGTGCGCCACGATACTCACATCGGTGCAGCCCAGGGCGTTGTGGCGGATCCGGCGCACCGCCGGGCTGATGGTCACGGGGATGATGCCGATGCCCATTTCCTTGGCGATGCGAAATGCACCGGTCTTGAACGGCAGCACGCCCTGCCCGGTGTTGCGCGTGCCCTCGGGGAAGATCCAGAGCGATGTCTTGCTGTCGGCCACGCGGGTGGCGATGCGCCGCAGGCTGGTGATCGACGCGCGCGGGTTGCTGCGGTCGATGAACAGGCTGCCGGTCAGCCAGTACAGCTGCCCGGCCAACGGCAGCCAGCGCAACGACTGCTTGCCCACGATCACCGTGCCTGGGCGCAGCGCCTGGGCCACGACAAATGCATCGTGGTTGCTCTGGTGGTTGGCCACATAGATGTAGGAGCGGTCGGGCGCGATGGCGTCGAAACCACCGACCTCGACGCGCACGCCAAAGATCCAGTTGATGGCCCTGTAGACCTTGCAGGCCAGGTAGAGGTTGTCCTGCTTGCGCGGGTTGAGCAACAGCACCAGGCACAGGAACGGAAACGTCACCACCACGAACAGCACGACCAACAGCCAACGCACACACGCAATCATTGCTTTACCACCTTCCCTCGACATGTTCACCCGTCACGCTGCCAGTTGCAGTGCGCGGGTCGTCTGGTCATCGATTTCGATCCAGAAGGCCAGCACCGGCTTGTCGTCAATCATCTGCGGACGCGCGATTCTTCGCGTGGTCACGCCCATGCGCTTGAGCAACCGCTCGTTACCCATTGCAGTAAAGGCAATCAGCCTGCGCGCCCCCTGGGCACGGGCCACATCGATCACCTTGCCGACCATCGCCACGGTATTCTGCCAAGCCTGTTCAGCCGACAGGTATTGGCCTTTGGGCGAACTCATGGCGAAGCGCGAGAGCTCCCATATGTCCTGCTGATAGGGGAGCGGCGCATCGCCAACCAGGTGCGGAAACACTTCTGCCAGCAGGTACGGGCGATGGGTGGGGATCAGGCGGGCACAACCGAAAATATTCTGTTGCTTGTCGCATGCCAGCACATACAGCGTATCGGGGCGGTCGAACTCATCCCACTCCTGACCCTCGGGACACTGCAATGGCCAGCCCAGCTCCCTTACAAACACCTGGTAGCGGTACTCGGCCAGTGCGCTCGCCATGGTGCGCGGAAAGTCTTTGATGGTCCCGGTTACAGCAGTGAACATGAAAACGCCCCAACTCAAAGAGCTGGGAGTACAACAAACCCTCCGGAGCCTATATAGCTGCCCGAAAGGGCAGGTTTATTCGTAGGAAAAACCTGAAATGCCAGCGCACTGATGGCCATTTGCTACAGAAGTTTTCCGCGAAAACTGTACCGTACGGTATAATTCGGGCCTGTTTGCACTCTCCATTGGCCGAGCACATTCCACCCATGAAAGGCACATTGCGTGAATGACTGGCGCGAGCACTTCATTGCCGTGGTGACGGGGTGCCGCAACGAAGGCGAGCTGTTCAGCGAGCTGACCCGACTTACCCGCGAGCTGGACTTCGAGTTCTGTTCCTATGGGCTGAAGAATCCGCTGCCGATCGCCGCCCCGCAGTTCATCCTGCGCTCCAACTACCCCAGCGCCTGGGAAGCCAGGTACGTGGCCGAGGACTATTTTTCCTGCGACCCGACGGTGGCCCACGGGCTGACCCGCACCACCCCCCTGCAGTGGGCCGCCGCGCAACAGCAGCACCAGCAGGCATTCTGGGAAGAGGCGCGGCACTACAGCCTTGACCACGGCTGGTGCCTGTCGGTGCAGGGCGACTACGGCACCATCGGCCTGCTGTCCCTGTCCCGCCCGGATGACCCGATCTCCACACTGGAACTGGACGCCAAGGAAGCCAAGCTCATCTGGCTGTCGCAACTGGCGCACAGTGCCATGACCGGCTTCTTTGCCCAGACCCACCTGCCCGAGGCCCAGAAAGCCCTGACCGCACGGGAGAAAGAAGTGCTCAAATGGACCGCCGTGGGCAAGACCTACAGCGAGATCAGCATCATCCTCACCATCGACAGCCGCACGGTGAAGTTCCACCTGGTCAACGCCATGCGCAAGCTGCAGGCCAGCAACAAGGCCGAGGCGACGGTGAAGGCAATTCTGCTGGGGATGCTTTTCTAGGCCAGGGCTGCATCAATAGCTGAAAATTCCCGACACAGCGACTAAGGTAGGCACAGATCGGTGCTCGCCCCTGGCCCGAGACAACAAGATGACGGTGAGCCGCCCCTGCGCGCGCCACGGTCGACGGGAGCCCAGCATGCAGCATACCCAGACCAGCCCGAGCGATCTTGCGGCCTTCGTCGACGATCACTTCCCCGAGCGCGGCATCCGCCCCGACCCTGTCATTGCGCAGTCCTGGTACCGCAGCGTGGTCGAGCATCGCCTCGACCCCGGCGCCGCCGGGCGTACCCACGTGCTGGGCGCCGACGCCATCCGCCAGCATCAACAGCAGCACCAGCAATACCTGGCCATCGCCAGCCAGGGCGTCAGCGGCCTGGCCAGGCGCGTGGTGCCGGCCGGGTTCGCGGTGCTGCTCAGCGACGAACACGGCATCACCCTCGACACCCGCCTGCCCGAAGCCAGCCACATCTATACCCAGGCCGGGCTGGTGGTGGGCGCGCGCTGGGACGAGTCGATTGCCGGCACCAACGGCATCGGCACCACCCTGGCCGCCGCGCAGCCGCTGATCATCCACCGCGAAGAGCACTTTCTGGCCTCCAACTTTCGCCTGAGCTGCTCGGTGGCGCCGATCTTCGACGCCCAGGGCCTGCTGCGTGGCTGCCTGAACGCCACTTGCCTGAACAGCAACGGGCCCAAGGAGGCGCAGTACCTGACCCTGCAACTGGTGATCCTGTATGCGCGGCTGATCGAGAACGCGCACTTTCGCGAGTGCTACCGCGACCGCCTCACCCTGTCGCTCAAGCCCATCGACGACATAGCCGACCTGGCCAACGAGCAGTTGCTGGCGCTGGACGACAACGGCCGCATCATCGGCGCCAACCGCGCCACCTTCGTTGCCCACCAGCGCGATGCAGCGCCGCTGCTGGGTGCGCGCATCGACAGCCTGCTGCCAACCTCGGTGGATGAACTACTGCACCTGACCCAGGGCGGTGCACGCGGCGTGCGCCTGCGCGGGCAGCAGGACGACGCCTTGCTGGATGTGGGCCTGCGCATACCGTCGCAACGCCACCGCCCTGCCCCGGCCAGACCGCCGGTGCGCAGCAGCCACCCCGACCTGCAGCAGCTGGCCGGCGGCGATGCGCGCCTGCAACAGGCGGTGCAGCGGGTGCGCAAGGTGCTCGACAAGGACCTGCCGATACTGATCACCGGCGAGACCGGCACCGGCAAGGAGGCATTCGCCCGCGCCATCCACCAGGCCAGTGCGCGGCGCGCCGGGCCGTTCATCGCGCTCAATTGCGCGGCGATTCCCGAGACGCTGATCGAGAGCGAGCTGTTCGGCTACCGCGGCGGCAGCTTCACCGGGGCCGACAAGAAGGGCATGAAGGGCAAGCTGGAACTGGCCGCCGGCGGCACGCTGTTTCTGGACGAGATCGGCGACATGCCGGCGCACCTGCAAACCCGTTTGCTGAGGGTGCTGGCCGAGCGCGAGATCTTCCCGATCGGCGCCCAGGCGCCGGTGGCGCTGGACGTGCAGGTGGTGTCGGCGACCCACCAGGACCTGCACGGGATGATTGGCGACAAGCGCTTTCGCGAGGACCTCTACTACCGCCTGGGCGGCATGAGCCTGGCGTTGCCGGCCTTGCGCGAACGCAGTGACCGGGGCGCGTTGATCGAGCAGTTACTGGCGGCGCAGAGCAGCGGCGTGCGGTTGACCGAACAGGCCCGCCAGTGCCTGCATGCCCATGCGTGGCCGGGCAACATTCGTCAGTTGCTCAATGCGTTGCGCTACGCGGTGGCGTTGGCCGAGGACGGGGTGATCGACGTGGATTGCCTGCCGGCGGAAGTGGTGCAGGTGGTGCGCGGCGAGCCGCTGCGCATCGACAGCCAGGACCCGGCCAGCGAGTTGCTGCAAAGGTTGCGGCGCCATCGCTGGAACATCAGTGCGGTGGCGGCTGAACTGGGGGTGGCGCGCTCGACGCTGTATCGGCAGATGAAGAAGTACGGGGTGGTGCAGCCCAATGATCGGTTGTGATGGCAGGGGTTGCTGTGCAACCCATCGCGGGTCGAGCCCGCTCCCACAGGCTGTGGGAGCGGGCTTGACCCGCGATGAGGCCCTAACAGGCTACCTGGGCCTCAGATCTGGATGTAGACCACATGGGTATGCGTGTACTCATACAACCCATGCTTGCCATCGGCCCCACCGATCCCCGACTTGCGCGTGCCGGCATGGAAGCCCTGCATGGCCTCGAAGTTCTCGCGGTTGATGTAGGTCTCGCCGAAATCCAGCGCATTGCTGGCATGCATCGCTGCACTCAGGCTGCGCGTGTACAGCGATGAAGTCAGCCCGTATTCACTGTCGTTGGCCAGCGCAATCGCCTCGTCCAGGCTCTCCACGATCTGGATCGGCAACACCGGCCCGAAGATCTCCTTGCGCATGATCTCCATGTCGGCCGAGCAGCCGGCCAGCACCGTCGGCTGGTAGTGGAAGCCCTGCCCGCGATCGGCCACCGCGCCCCCGGTCACCAGCTGCGCGCCCTGCCCGGTGGCGGTGCGCACCATCTGCCCGACCTTGTCCAGGGCGGCCTGGTTGATCAGCGGGCCCATGTCCAGGTCCGCCTCGGCCAGCGGGTCACCATAACGGGTGGCGGCCATGGCGCTGGCCAGTTTGTCGGTGAACTCATCCGCCACCTCGCGCTGCACGTACACCCGCTCGGCGCAGTTGCACACCTGCCCGGTGTTGATCACCCGCGACGCGGTGATCGACTTGACCGCCAGTTCCAGGTCCGCATCAGCCAGCACGATGGCCGGCGCCTTGCCGCCCAGCTCCAGGTTGAGCTTGGTGATGTTCGGCGCCGCCGCGGCCATGATCCGCGAGCCGGTGCCCACGCTGCCGGTGAAGCTGATCAGGTCGATGCCGGCGTGGCTGGTCAGGCGCTGGCCCACGGTCGCCCCGGTACCGCACACCACGTTGAACACGCCGCTGGGCAGGTCGGTCTCGGCCACCAGGCGGGCGAACTCGAAGCAGTTGATCGGTGTTTCCTCGCTGGGCTTGATCACGATGGTGTTGCCCGTGAGCAGGGCCGGCGCCATCTTGCGGGCGATCAGAAAGAACGGGAAGTTCCACGGCAGAATCCCAGCCACCACGCCCAGCGGCTTGCGCAGCAGAAAGATGCTTTCACCGGCGCGGTCGCTGGTGAGCACCTCGCCTTCCAGGCGTCGCGCCCACTCGGCCATGTAGTCCAGGTAGTCGGCAGTGAAGTTGACTTCGACCAGGGCCAGGCCGAGCACCTTGCCCTGCTCGGCGGTGATGATGCGCGCCAGGCGCTCGGCGTTGTCGCGCACCTTGCTGGCGATCTTGCGCAGGTAGCCGGCACGCTCGATGGCCGGGCGCGTGGCCCAGCTCTTCTGGGCCTTGCGCGCGGCGGCAATGGCCTGCTCCACCTGCGCGTCACTGGCCTGGGGTACGCGCCCCAGCAGTCGTCCATTGGCCGGGTTGTGCACCTCGATCTGCGCGTCGCTGTCGACGAACGCATTGGCGATGTAGTTCTGGTAGATGACGTCACTCATGGGTCAATGGCTCCTTTTCAATGGGATGACTTGGCGCTGAACTGCTTCCAGGTATCGCCTTCCTGATGAAGGTCGTGGGCGCGCTTGATCAGGTACTGGTGGATCTGGTCGACCTGCTCGGGGGTGAAGGCGTCGGCGAACGACGGCATGCCATCCGGCACGCGGCCACCGAAGAGGATGCCGAGGAACATCTGGTGCTTTTCCGGGGTGAGCTTGCGCAGGTCGGGCAGCACGCCGCCGCTGACCGCGTGGATACCGTGGCACTGCGAGCAGTAACCGTCGTACAGCTTGGCGCCCGCCTCGATCGATGCGGTGTCGTTGCTCAACGCGGGTGGTTTGGGGGTGTCCGGGCGTGGCGCCGGCTCTTGCAGCTTGGCGGTGCCGCCCAGCTTGTAGGTCAGCACCTGGGCGTACGGCTGCACGCCGGCCCGCAGCGACAGGGCCCCGGCAAAGGTGGAGAACGCGCCGCCCCAGCCGGCCATGAAGGTCACGTACTGCTCGCCATCCACGCTGTAGGTGACGGGCGCGGCCATCACGCCGCTGGCAGCCGGTTGCTCCCAGAGTTTTTCGCCGGTGTCGGCGGCATAGGCGATCACCCGCCCGTCGGCGCTGCCCTCGAACACCAGGTTGCCCGCGGTACTCAAGGTGCCGCCATTGAAGATGGTCACGTAGGGCACTTCCCAGGCGGCCTGCTGCTTGACCGGGTCCCAGGCGATCAGCTTGCCCGACCAGCTCTTGGCCATCTCCAGCAGGCCTTCGGCGCCTTCGGGCATCATCCCGGTGCGCAGGCCCAGCTGGTACATGCTCTTGAACGGGTTGCGCTTGGGCGCCTCGGGGATGTGCTCGTAGTAGGCCGACATGATGTGCGCCGGGATGTACACCAGCCCGGTGTCGGGGTTGTACGACATCGGCTGCCAGTCATGCGCACCCCAGAACGCCGGGGTCACTAGGTTGCGCTTGCCGTTCTTCCAGTAGGCGGCGTTCTCTTCGTCCAGGATCGGCCGCCCGGTCTTCATATCCATGCCCTTGGTCCAGCTCTGCGGCACGATGCCCTTGGCCGACAGCAGCTCGCCGGTGGCGCGGTCGATCACATAGAAGAAGCCGTTTTTCGGCGCCTGCATCAGCACCTTGCGCGGCTTGCCGTCGATGGGCAGCTCGGCCAGGATCATGTGCTGGGTGGCGGTGTAGTCCCAGGCATCGCCCGGGGTGGTCTGGTAGTGCCACACGTATTCGCCGGTGTCGGCATTGACCGCCACGATGGACGACAGGAACAGGTTGTCGCCCTTGGCCTGGCTACGCCATTTGGGGTCCCACAGCGAGCCGTTGCCCACGCCGATGTACAGCAGGTTCAGCTCCGGGTCGTAGGCGAACGAGTCCCAGGCGGTGCCGCCACCGCCCTGCTCCACATAGGCATCGCCGAACCAGGTCTTGGCGGCGATCTCCATGCCCTTGCCCTCGGGCGGCAGCTTGGGGTCGCCCGGCACGGTGTAGAAGCGCCACGCCTCCTTGCCGGTTTCGGCGTCGTAGGCGGTGACATAGCCCCGCACGCCGAACTCGGCGCCGCCGTTGCCGATCACCACCTTGCCGTTGACCACCCGAGGGGCGCCGGTGATGGTGTAGCTGCGCTTGTGGTCGGCGCGGGTGTCGACCGACCAGGCGCGCTGGCCGGTCTTGGCGTCGATGGCCTCCAGGCGCCCGTCGAGCACGCCCACGTAGACCTTGCCCTTCCACACCGCCACACCACGGTTGACCGCGTCGCAACAGGCTTCGCCGGCGCGGTGGCGGTCCGATTGCGGGTCGTACTTCCAGATCAGCCTGCCGTCGCGCGCATCCAGCGCGTACACCACCGAGAACGGCCCGGTGGTGTACATCACCCCGTCGACCACGATGGGGGTGGCTTCCACGCCACGGTCCAGGTCCAGCTTGTAGCTCCAGGCCAGGCCCAGCTGGCCGACGTTCTGGTCGCTGATCTGCTTGAGCGGGCTGTAGCGCTGTTCGTCGTAGGTGCGCCCGGTGCTCATCCAGTTACCGGGCTCCTTGTCGGCGGCGATGATGCGCGCGCCATCGACGTTGGCCGGGATGTCCGCAGCCAGCGCCGGTGTACCCGCCAGGCTCAGCAGCACGGCAACGGCAAGGGATTTGAGGGGAAGCGAGGCGAGGCCAGTCTGTCTCATGGGAGTGTCCTGTTCTTATTAGTGGCGCAGTCTTCGCGCTGCGCCACTCGCTCATCGCAACCGCCATGCCAGCTGTGACATGAACCGCCACAACCGCTCTGGCACGCGGCTTTTCGCGCGCCGCACCGATGCCGCCCGCGCTGCAATCAACGCTACAGGTGTTGCATCACCCGCTACACAGGGCGCACACCTGTAGCGCAGTGTTGGCCCGGCGCACGCCGCATTCACAAATCGAATGACAGGGATTTCAACATTTAATTTGTGGATAGCTAAAGATGGTCATAACGTAGCGGTGCAATCCCTGAACGGGGCCGCCCGCCGCAGGCTGGCCCGGGGGACACAACAACAAACATCGAGACTGTCCATGTCCAGAACCACTTACTTCGCCCCCCACGGCGGGCACCCGGCTCAGACCGAGCTGCTGACAGACCGTGCCATGTTCACCGAAGCCTACGCGGTGATCCCCAAGGGCGTGATGCGTGACATCGTCACCAGCCACCTGCCCTTCTGGGACAAGATGCGCATGTGGGTCATCGCCCGCCCGCTGTCGGGTTTCGCCGAGACCTTCTCGCAGTACATCGTCGAAGTTGCCCCTGAAGGCGGCAGCGAGCGCCCGGAGCAGGACAAGAACGCCGAGGCGGTTCTGTTCGTGGTCGAAGGTGAAGTCGACATCACCCTGCAAGGCAAGCCGTACACCCTCAAGCCAGGCGGCTACGCGTTCATTCCGCCGGGCGCCGACTGGAGCCTGCGCAACAACAGCGCGGCCAACGTGACCTTCCACTGGATCCGCAAGCACTACCAGGAAGTCGAAGGCCTGGCGCACCCGGAAGCGTTCGTCACCAACGAACAGGACGTTACCCCGATCCCGATGCCGGGCACCGATGGCGCCTGGGTCACCACCCGCTTCGTCGACATGGCCGACATGCGCCACGACATGCACGTCAACATCGTGACCTTCCAGCCGGGCGGCACCATCCCGTTCGCGGAAACCCACGTGATGGAGCACGGCCTGTACGTGCTGGAAGGCAAGGCGGTGTACCGCCTGAACCAGGACTGGGTCGAAGTGGAAGCCGGCGACTTCATGTGGCTGCGCGCCTTCTGCCCGCAGGCCTGCTACTCGGGTGGCCCTGGCCCGTTCCGCTACCTGCTGTACAAGGATGTGAACCGCAACGTGAACCTGACGCTGAACCCAAAGCGTTAAGCAGGTAGCGATGCAGAAAGCCCGCCGTGACTGGCGGGCTTTTTTGTGGAGAAGTGACCCGCAGGCTCACACCGCCTGTGCTTCGAGCAGGCCGGTCAACACGCCCGCCAGCGCTCGTACCATCGGATCGGCCGTCTGGCGATGCAGAATCAGAATCTCGTAGCTGTCGATCACCGGCAGGCCGTCCGCCTCGCCGAGCACCCGGTGCTCGGCGGTGACGGCGCGTGGCGGCAGCAGGCTGATGCCCATGCCGTCGGCCACGGCGGCCTGAATGCCGCTGAGGCTGGAGCTGGTGAACGCGATGCGCCAGCGCCGGCCCAGGCTCTCTACTGCGCTGATGATTTCGTCGCGGTACAGCCCGCGTGGCGGAAAGGTCACCAGCGGGATCGGGTCCAGCGCCAGGGCCGGGTTGTGTGCGCTGTCGATCCAGCGCAATTGCTCCGGCCAGCTGGCCACCCCTTCGCGACCGTTGCGCCGCTGCTTGAGCAGCACCAGGTCGAGCTCGCCGTTGTCGTAGCTCTGGCTGAGGTCGCGGCACAGGCCGCTGGTGACTTCGAGCTTGACCTGCGGGTGCTTGCGGTTGAACGCCGACAGCGCGTTGGTGGTGCGCCCGCCAACGAAGTCTTCCGGGACGCCCAGGCGCAGGGTCACGCCGACCGTGGCGCCGGCCAGGGCTTCGAGCATCTGGTCGTTGAGGGCGAGCATGTGGCGGGCATAGCCGAGCAGGGTCTGGCCGGCGTCGGTGGGCAGCACCTCGCGATTGCCGCGCTCGAGCAGGCGGTGACCGACCATCTCCTCGAGGCGCCGGACCTTCTGGCTGATGGTCGACTGGGTGGAATGCAGGCGCGTGGCCGCTGTGGTGAAACTGCCGCAGTCGGCCACCACCACGATGGCGCGCAGCAGGTCGAGGTCGAACAGAGACCTGTTGGGTTTGAGGCTGAGGCTCATGGCGGGATTCAGGTTTTGAATGGGTAGGCGGTTTTCTAGCATGTGCCGGGGGGTTGGGCAAATGCGCGAACCTGCAGGAGCCGGCCTAGCCGGCCAAAGGGTTGGGTTACCCCAGCAGGTTCGGCACAGACGAAATCAGCAGCGAGACACCCGAGGCAGTCAGCAAGCCCAGCACGATGCGGCGAAACTGCAGGTCGCTGATGCCGATGTACAGGCGCGTACCAAGGAAGGTCGGAATCAGCATGGCCGGCGCGACGATGGCGAAGAACGGCAGCATGTCCACCGTAACGATGCCGGTGCCCAGATAGGTGAGCATGGTCACGAACAGCATCGACAGGTTGAAGTTCTGGATGATCGAGCGCTGCAGGTCGCGCTCGTAGCCCTTGAGGGTGCACCACAGCGTCGGGACCGTGCCGGTGAAACCGCCAAGCCCACCCATAACGCCACCGATCACACCGATGACGCCATCGACCAGCCGGCCGGCCAGCGGGATTCTCGGCAATCTGCCGGCCAGCAGCATGACCGGGCACCAAGTCACCAGCAGGGCCCCGAGCAAGGTCTTGAACCAGTGCATGTCCAGGTTGGGCAACAGCGCAACACCCAGAGGAATGCCGGCCAGGCCACCGAGGATGAAGGGCAGCAGGCGTTGCAGGCTCAAGCCCCGGCGCACCGAGAACGCGGCCACCACCTGCCCGGTGAGGCCGCCGAACACCGCCAGGGTGGCGGCCAGCTTCGGGTCGAGCACCCAGGCCCAGAACGACATCGCGACCATGCTGAAGGCAAAGCCCGAAAGCCCCTGGACGAACCCCGCAACAACGGCCCCGAGAGCGACCACCAGGTAGATCGTGAGCATCTGCAAGACATCCGGGGTGACTGTGAACGAGTTAGCGATGATGCCATCGCGCAGGGGGGGCCTGTCCAGCATGTCAGCCCCCACTGCAACATCGTCACACCGCCAGCAGCACGCCCCACAACGGCAACGCTGCGGCCAGCCAAACCATTGCACGCGGCCAGTACGGCAACAGCATCGCCACCCCGAACCCGGCCAGTGAAATACCGCCAAACCAGGCTACCGGCCCCATCGCCCAGCCCCAGGCCACGCCACTGACCCACAGGCTGATGGCCAGCGCCGACCAGCCCGCCGACCGCAGGGCCACCCTCAACCAGGGTGCAGGTGCCCTGCCCCACACCTGCTTGTAGTGCCGCTCCAGCCCCAGGCACAACGCCAACATACCCACATAGGCAAACACCACCGCGCCGATCATCAGCATGTCATTGCCCCTCCACCGCTACCGTCGCACGCTTGCGCGCAGGTTTTTCTTCACGCGGCGCCACGCAGCGCCATGCCGCATACGCCAGCAACCCACCCAGCACCACGCTGGTGGCCTCCAGCACGCGGTGCGCCGGGTCGTGCTGCGCGGTCAACGCGCCCAGCACCGGCAGGCCGATGCACAGTACCGCGGCCAGCCCCAGCTGCTCGGCCCAGGCGCGCTGCGCCGGGCGCAAACCGGCATGCAGCAGCGACAGCAACCACACCGCGAAGAACGCCTTGACCTCCCAGTTGGCCCGCTGCGCCAGCTCCACCGGCAGCAGGCGGTTGGCCCACAGCAAGCCTGCGCAGGCCAGCATCAGGCCGGCGACGAACGCCACGTTGAAGCTCTCGGCCACCTTGTACCAACGCTGCGCCGACACCGAGGCACTGGCGTACTTGCGCCGGCGCTTGACGCAGAACAGTACCAGCCCGGTGCCGATCATCGCGGTGCTGACCAACGCACACACGAAGTACAGCCAGCGCATCGGATAGCCGCCGAACTGCGCGAAGTGCAGCCCCGCCATCACCCGCTGGGTGAGCACGGCAGGCCGCATGTCGGGCACATCGCGCAGCAGCTCGCCGCTGACGCCGTCGAACACCATGGCCTGCCCCTTGCTCAGGGCGATGCGATACCCCAGGGTCGGGCGCACCTCGATCCGCGCGGCCGCCGTACCGGGGTTGGAGATACCGATGCTGCTGATGGCGCCCAGCCGCTCTTGCGCGCTGGCCAGTACCGGGGCCAGGTCCACCAGTGCGGCTGGCTGCTTGAGCGCCGCGCGCGGCGTGAGCAGACGCTGCTCGCCCTGGGCCTTGTAGTACGCCTGGTTGTCACCCTCGAACAGCGCATCCACCGCCGCCGGCATGTAGATCAGCAAAAAGATCACCAGCCCGGTGTAGGTGATCATCAGGTGAAACGGCAACAGCAGCACCGCGCTGGCGTTGTGAAAATCCAGCCACGAGCGCTGGCCCTTGCCGGGGCGGAAGGTGAAGAACTCCTTGAAGATCTTCTTGTGGATCACGATGCCGCTGACCAGCCCCACCAGCATCACGATTGCCAGGGCACCGACCACGAAGATGCCCCAGTTGCGCGGCAGGTTCAGGGTGAAGTGAAAGCGGAAGAAGAAGCTGCCGCCGGCCGTTTCGCGCACCTCGATCGGCTCGCCGGTATGCGGGTCGAGCGCGGTGCCGCCACCGCGTCGACGCTCGCCGGACGCTACCTGCAAACCGGGCGAACGTGCATCCGGCAGGCTGATGTTCCAGTTGCTGGCGCCCGGTGCATGCTGGGTCAGGTAGGCCAGCCCGCGTTGCGCGGCCTGCAACTGGGTGAGGTCGTGGCTGCGCACCTCGGGGCGCATCCAGTTGTCGATTTCGCTGTCGAACACCGCCAGCGTACCGGTGGCGAATATCGCGAACAGAAGCCAGCCGAAGATCAGGCCGGCCCAGGTGTGCAGCCACGCCATGGATTGGGTGAAGGTATTTTTCATCTCACAGGCTCCACAACTGCGGCCAGAAGCCGACCGCCGCCAACGGCACCGCCAGCGCCGCCGGCCACCACGCACGCAGGGCATCGCGACTGGCGAAGGCCCACAGGAACGCGCAGGTGTAGAACGCAAAGGACGGCAGGCTGGCCACGATCACCGCATCCACCGCAGGCATTGGCAGCACACGGGCCAGAAAAGCCGTGGCCGCATAGCTGAATGCATAGCCGCCCAGCAAGGCGGCTGCCGCGCGCGACACAATCAACAACCAGACCGGTCGGGTGTTGCTCATCAGGTTTCTCCTTGTGCTGCCGCTGGCAGGCGCAGGTTCACGCGCAGGCCCGGCTTGAGGTTCTGTGCCCATACCTGGCCGCCCTGCAACTGCACCCGGCAACGGGCGATCGTCAGGCCCAGGCCGAAGCCGTCGCCGCCCGGGCGTGCGGCGTCGAGTCGGGTGAAGGGTTGGAAGATGGTCTCCAGCGCAGCCTCGGCCACGCCGGGGCCCTGGTCGTCGATCCACAGGTGCCAGCAATCGCCATCGCGCCGGCCGCCCAGGCGCACCTGCCCGTTGGCAGGCGAATGGCGGATGGCATTGCGCACGATGTTTTCCATCGCCTGGGCCAGGCCGTTGAGGTGGCCGCGCACCAGGCAGTCTTCGGTGAGCGCCATGGGCAGTTGCCCCTCGCGCCAGCCGGACTCGAAACAGGCGTTCTCGCGTACCACCTCCCACAGGGTCTGCACCTCGACCGTGTCCAGCGCCAGTTGCGGGCGCTCGGTGCCGAGCCACACCAGCTCCAGGGTGTCGTCGACCAGCTGGCGCATGCACTGCACCTCGCGGGTCAGGCGCTCGCGCAACACGTCATCGTCGGGCTCGTTTTCGGCGGCCATGTGCAGGCGCGTCAACGGCGTGCGCAACTCGTGGGACAGGTCGGCGAGCAGGCGCTGCTGCAGCGACACGGTCTTTTCGAGGCGCTCGGCCATGTGGTCGAAGGCCCGCCCCAGATCGCCCAGTTCGTCGCTACGCCGGGAAATCGCCGGGTCGACCCGGGTGTCCAGGCGGTCGGCACGCAGGGCATTGGCCTGGGCGCGCAGGTGCGCCAGCGGGCCGATCAGCACGCGGTACAGCAGAAAGCCCGCCAGCAGTGCCAACAGCGCCGGCAGCAGCCCGTGGATCAGCAGTTGCACCAGCAGTGGACGCATCGACGGCATGAAGCGCTCGGGCAACTGGATCACCAGCCTGCCGGCCTGGGGCGCCTCGGGGAACGGCACGCTGATCGCCGGCAGCTCGGTGGAGCGCTTGCTCATGGGCCAGTCGAGCTCGCGCATGAACGTCACGTACTTCTGCTGCTCATCGGTCAGCGTCTGGCTGCTCAACGAGCGCAGGTCGCTGCCCAGCACCAGCGCCCAGCCCGGCTCGCGGATCTTCAGGTCGGCCAGCCACCGGTCGACGCCTGGCGTGCCGCCGCTGCGCCACGCCGCGTGGGCCTCCACGGCATAGCCCTTGAGCACCTGGCGCGCCTCCTCGCTCAGGTGATAGCTCCTGCGCTCCAGGTGCGCACCGCCCGAGCGGCTGAACCAGATGATCGACAGGCACAGCACCACCAGCAGCGCGCACAGTTTCCACAGCAGCGAGTGACGTCCGGGCAAGCTCATGCCGGCACCTGTGTCAGCACGTAGCCCTTGCCCCATACCGTGGCCAGGCGGCCGGCATAGCCGATGGCGGCCAGCTTGCGGCGCACGTGGCTGACGTGCATGTCCAGCACGCGGTCCTGCTGGGAGAACGGCCTGTGCAGCACCTGCTGGTAGAGGAACGGCTTGCTCAGCACTTCCTCGGGGTGCGCCAGCAGCACTTGCATCAGGCGGTACTCGATGGGGGTGAAGCTGGCCACCGCGGCGCCCAGCTGCATGTCCTGGCGCATGTCCTTGCGCAGCGCCGCCGGCTCGCCCTGCGCGCCTTCCGGCGCGGCCCGCTCATAGGCAACCCGGCGCAGCACCGCATCGATGCGCACGTCCATCTCGTTCATGCTGAACGGCTTGGGCAGGTAGTCGTCGGCGCCCTGGCTGAAGCCGACGATGCGGTCCTGCTCGGCACCCAGTGCCGACATCAGGATCACCGGCACCATGAACCGCTCGCGCAGTTCACCCAGCAGTTGCAGGCCGTCGCGACCGGGCAGGAGGATGTCCATGAGGATCAGGTCGAAGGCCGTCCAGGCCTGCAGGTCGGTGCTGTCGTCCACGCCATGACAGACGCTCACATCGAAACCGCGGCGACGCAGGTGCTGTTCCAGATGGGCCGCCAGCAGCGGATCGTCCTCGACGGCCAGAATCTTCGTGGCAGGTTGTGCTGATAGATAACTCACGCTTCACCTTGGGTAGTACGGGTGTAGAGGGCCTGAAAACACAAAAAAGCCGCCCCGGGCCGATCGATGCGCGATCGACCCGGGGCAGCCTGTAGGCAATGGCGGCTCAGAACGAGATGTTCAGTGCCGCGAACAGCGCCCGGCCCGGCTGGTTGTAGGTGTTGGCGCCCGAACTGCTGGCGTTGCCACCCCGGTGGATCTGCTTGTCGAACACGTTGTTCACGCCAAAGCGCACGTCGTAGTTCTTGGTGATCTTGTAGCCGGTGCTCACATCGACCAGGCCGTAGGCTTCGACGTCCTGCTGGGCATCCAGGTCGTAGTTCTGCTGGGTGCGGTAGTTGTAGGTCGGCGACTTCTGCTTGCCGAAATAGGTACCGGCGACCTGGAACGACAGCTTGTCGGTGGCACGCCAGTCCAGGGTGCTGTTGACCGTGTACTTGGGAATCACGCTCAGCGGCTCGCCGGTGTCGCGGTTGTCGTTGTTGAGCATCAGGGTGAGGTTGGTGTTCCAGTCCAGCGACGGGGTCAGCTCGACGAAGAAGTTGCCTTCCACCCCTTCCACCAATGCCTTGCCGGCGTTTTCCCAATGGGTCACGCGGCGACCGCTGTTGATGTCGTAGATCACGTCGGTGCCACCGATGATCTTGTTCTTGTAGTCGTTGCGAAAGTACGTCGCGCTGGTGCGCCAGGTGCCACGGTCGTAGAGCAGGCCGATTTCCTTGTTGACGCTGGTTTCGGGGTCGAGGTTGGGGTTGCCCTGCAGGTAGCAGCCACCGTTGTTGGTCTGCTGGGTGCTGCAACCGTTGCCCCGGCTGTAGAGCAGGTAGTTGGGGTTGGCCTGGTACAGGTTCGGGGTCTTGTAGGCCCGTGCGATACCGCCCTTGACGGTGAGGTCGTCGGTGAGCTTGTGCGCCACGTTCAGGCTCGGGCTGTAGTTGTCGCCGAACTCTTCGTGGTGGTCCAGGCGCAGGCCCGGGGTGATGGTGGTGTCGCCGATCACGATGTTGTCTTCGGCGAACAGGGCAAAGCTCTTGGCCGACATCTTCGAGTCGCTGCGATCGAAGCCTGCGATTTCATTGCCGGCACCACCGCTGGGGTCGAAGCTTTGCGGACGCAGCGAGCCCTTGTCGTTGAGCACTTCGTACAGGTACTCGCCACCCAGGGTCAGCACATGTTCGCTGCTGTCGAGGCTGAACGGCAGGTTCACTTCGCTGGACAGGCGCGTGTTGCGCAGGCGCGACATGTCGGCACCGGTGTCGTTGATCGAGCCTTCCGGGCCACCGGCCAGACCTTCGTTGAGGCGCCAGTTGCGCACGTATTCATACGACAGCGACGACTTGGTCGAGCCCCACTGGAAGTCGCCCAGGTGCGTGAGGTCGTAGGTGCTGCGTTGCATCACGTTGGTTTCGTGGCCGTACAGGCTGGAGATGCGCTCCACGTCACCGCCGCCGTTGCTGTTCATGGTGTCGCCGGCGTAGATGTTGCCCTGGCGGCTGTAGCCGCTGCCCAGCTCCAGGCGGTGTTCATCGTTCAGGCGCCAGCTGAGCAGGCCGTTGATGTCCTTGTTGCGCACGCCTTCGCGGCCGGCCACCAGCGCGCTGTTGGCGCTCTTGGCGTTGATGTCCAGGTCATCGGCGTCGGTCTTGGCCAGGCCGCCATACACACGGAACGCCAGGTCGTCGGTGAGGCCGCCGCTGAGGCTGAAGTTGGTGCGCTTGCTGGCGCCTTCGGCGTGGTCTTCGGGCAGCGTGGTGAACAGGCTGACGTTGCCCTGCAGCTCCTGGGTGGGGCGCTTGGTGATGATGTTGACCACCCCGCCCATGGCGCCGGAGCCATAGCGTGCAGCAGCCGGGCCGCGCAGGATCTCGATGCGCTCCACCGCCTCGGCCGGTACCCAGTTGGTTTCGCCGCGGGTGTCGCGGTCGCCGTTCCAGCCGTAGCGCACTGCGTTGCGGGCGCTGGAGGGCTTGCCGTCGATCAGGATCAGGGTGTTTTCCGGGCCCATGCCGCGCAGGTCGATCTGGCGGTTGTTGCCGCGCGCGCCGCTGGCGCTGTTGCCGGTGAGGTTGACCCCCGGTTCGCGACGGATGATGTCGGACAGGTCGTTGGCGGGCGGGTGACGCTTGATGTCCTCGGCGGTGATAATCGAAGAGCCCAGTGCCTGCTTGGCTTCCTGCTCGGCGGTGACCATGGTGTTCTGGATCACCAGGGTGTTCTCGCCGTTCTGCTCGTCATCGGCCTGGGCCGAGGTGGCAATCAGGGCCGGCGATGACAGCGCGACAAAGGCCCAGGCCAGGCTGTTGGGGGTACTTCTGGACTGCATTTCACGTCTCCGTCACATCAAGCACAAGGGCAGCCTGCACGGCAGGGCTGCCACAAAGAGACGCCAAATATAATGATTCTCAAATGGGTTTAAATCTTATTTACGAAATTTACATATGGTTCCGCCTGGGCTGATAACCAATCTGTCTAATTTAATAAACAAACCATCAGTCATCACCCGCGAAAAAACGGAAAAATCGGCAATTTTGCGTTTTATCTGCGAGCACCCCGCCTCAAAGTGGAAATATTAATTGACACTTGTCTGTCAATTTTCTTATGGTCCTTGCCTCCTGTATGCCATCACTGCGCCACCCCTGCCGAGCACCGCCCAACGATGCCCACCCGCGATCCAGAGCGGGCCGTTGCTGCTCGACACCGTGAAATCAAGGACCTGATCATGTTGCTGCGTCGCCTGCGAATTCAATGGAAGATCACCTTGCTGGCGGGCCTGTGCCTGCTGGCCGTCGTGGTGGTGCTGATGGTGGCGACACGGGTGCAGTCCTCGCGCAGCGCCACGCTGGTGAGCAGCGCCAGCACCCAGATGCTCGACCAGAACGCGCGCCTGCGCCTGCACACCTACGCGCAGCTGCAGGCGGCGCAGATCCAGCGCTACTTCCAGAGCGCCTACCTGTACGGCAACGGTTTTGCAGACCTGGTGATGTACCTTCGCGCCCAGGGCAATGGCGACCTGCGCCAGGCCCTGACCCGCGAAACCGAACGGGCGCTGGGCAACAACCCCGAACTGCTCGGGCTGTACCTGGTGTTCCTGCCCGATGCGCTGGACGGCAAGGACGCGGCCTTCGTCAACCAGGCCGGCGCGGGCAGCAACGAGGCCGGACGGTTCTCGTTGTACTGGTCGCAGCCCAGCCCCGGCACCCTGGAGCGCGAGGCGATGCCTGAATCGATGCTCGCCGACACCAGCGTCTCGGCCAATGGCTCGGTCTCCAATCGCTGGCTGACCTGCACTCTGGAGAGCGGTGACACCTGCATGGTGGAGCCCTACTTCGACACCGTGGGCGACCGCACCCCGCTGACCACCAGCATCTCCATCCCTCTCAAGCACAACGGCAAGCTGATCGGCGTGCTGGGTGTGGACATCAGCCTGGACAACCTGCAGCTGCTGAGCCTGGAGGGACGCAAGGACCTGTTCGACGGCAACGGGCAGGTGAGCATCGTCAGCGCGACCGGCCTGCTGGCCGGGCACAGCGAGGACAGCGGCCAGTTGAGCAAGCACTTCGAGCAGGTGTTCGGCACCGACTCCAGGGCCCTGGCCGAACAGATGCGTGCCGGCAAGGCGGCCGAATTCAACGACAACGGCCTGCTGCAGGTGAGCCAGTCGTTCGCCCCGGTGCCCGGTGCCCAGCCGTGGAGCGTGCTGCTGGAGGTGCCCGAGCAGGTGCTGCGTGCGCCGGCCGTGGCACTCAACAATCGCCTGGACACCTACAATGCCAGCGCCAACCTCAGCAGCCTGTTGATGGCACTGGTGGCCGCGGTGGTGGGGTTGCTGGTGATCTGGCTGACCGCGCGCGGCGTGACCCGCCCGATACTGGACGTGGCGGCGATGCTCAAGGACATCGCCAGTGGCGAGGGCGACCTGACCCGGCGCCTGGAGTATGCGGGCAAGGACGAGCTGGGTGAGCTGGCGGGCTGGTTCAACCGGTTTCTCGACAAGCTGCAGCCGGTGATTGCCGACGTGAAGGCCTCGGTGCACGACGCACGCGGCACCGCCGACCAGTCGGCGGCACTGGCCAGCCAGACCAGCGCCGGCATGCATCAGCAGTACCGCGAGGTGGACCAGGTGGCGACGGCGTCGCACGAGATGAGCGCGACTGCGCAGGATGTGGCGCGCAACGCCGCGCAGGCTGCCGAGGCTGCGCGCGGCGCCGACCATGCCAGCCGCGAAGGCCTGGAGCTTATTGGCGACACCACCCGCGCCATCGAACAACTGGCCGGCGAGATGACCACCAGCATGCAGGAGGTGGAACACCTGGCCACGCGCAGCGAGCAGATCGGCTCGGTGCTGGACGTGATCCGTTCGATTGCCGGGCAGACCAACCTGCTGGCATTGAATGCCGCCATCGAGGCAGCGCGGGCGGGGGAAGCCGGGCGTGGCTTTGCGGTGGTGGCCGATGAAGTGCGCAACCTGGCCAAGCGCACCCAGGACTCGGTGGACGAGATTCGCGTCGATATAGAAGGGTTGCAGCAAGGCACCCGCGAGGTGGTGGAGGCCATGCACAACAGCCACCGCCAGGCGCAGGACAGCGCGGCGCGTGTGGAGCAGGCATTGCCGGCCCTGCAGCGCATTGGCGATGCGGTGGCGGTGATCACCGACATGAACCTGCAGATCGCTTCGGCGGCGGAGGAACAGAGTGCCGTGGCCGAGGAAGTGAACCGCAACGTGGCGAGCATTCGCGACGTGACCGAATCGTTGTCCGGGCAAGCCGAGGAATCGGCGCAGATCAGCCAGACACTCAACCGGCTGGCCAATCATCAGCAGGGGCTGATGGCGATGTTCAGGGTGTGATGGGGTTGGCGAGGCGCAACGGTTTAGGCGTGAATACGGTCGGCGGCGTGCGATGACGAAAAATATACTAATCTCTGAGACACAAAGAGAATATTTTTTCTATAAGCACCAAACAAACCGAACAACAGTCAAAAATTTTCTCCGTCATCGTCGGTAGGCTACCTACCTGCCCTTCACGTGCACAAAAAGACGATGACCATGCCAGAACTACCGCTGTACCTCGACTACGCCGCTACTACTCCGGTCGATGACCGGGTGATCGAAGCCATGCTGGCCTGCCTCGGCCGCCAGGGCAATTTCGGCAACCCCGCCTCCACTGGCCACGGCTATGGCCAGGCCGCCCGACAGGCCGTGGACCACGCGCGCCAGCAAGTGGCCGACCGGGTTGGCGCTACCGCAGACGCCCTTGTATGGACCTCGGGCGCCACCGAGTCCAACAACCTGGCCCTCAAAGGCATTGCCCAGGGCCAGCCTGGGCGCCGTCACCTGATCACCAGTTGCGTGGAGCACAAGGCGGTGATCGACACCGCCCATGAACTGGAGCGCCAGGGCCACACGGTCACCTGGCTCAAGCCCGATGCACAGGGGCTGATCCAGCCCGAGGCCGTGCAGGCGGCCTTGCGCGAGGACACCGCACTGGTGTCGTTGATGTGGGTGAACAACGAACTCGGCACCCTCACCGACATCGCCCGCATCGGCGACATCGTGCGCGAACACGGCGCACTGCTGCACGTGGACGCGGCGCAGGCGGTGGGCAAGGTGGCCATCGACCTGGGCACGCTGGCGGTCGACCTGATGTCGTTTTCGGCGCACAAGGTCTATGGGCCCAAAGGCATCGGTGCGCTCTACGTCGGCCCGCGTGCGCGCCCCGTGCTGCAGGCGCAGATGCATGGCGGCGGGCACGAGGGCGGTATGCGCTCGGGTACGCTGGCTACGCATCAGATTGTGGGCATGGGCGCGGCGTTCGAGCTGGCGGGCGTGCAAGGTGATGCGCAAAGCATGCGCATCGAGCAACTGAGCCAGCGCCTGCGTGAAGGCTTGCTGGCCCTGCCGGGCGTGACCCTGAATGGGTGCGCGCAGCAGCGTGTCCCGCACACCTTGAACCTGTGCATCAGCCGCAGCGGGTTCAACAGCGCGCAGGTGGCCGGCAGCCTGGCGCTGTCGTCGACCTCCGCGTGCAGCTCGGCCACCCAGGCCCCTTCGCATGTGCTGCTGGCACTGGGGCTGGATGCCGGCCAGGCGCTGAGCAGTGTGCGGGTGAGCGTGGGGCGGTACACCGAGATGGCAGATGTGGAGCGGGCAATCGAGGTGTTCAGGGCTGCGCTGCAGGCGCCGGCAGGGTTCTGGTAAAGCGGCCTGCAGGGGCCGGCCTTGCCGGCGATGGTGCGTACAGCACCCCTGGCCCGGCATGGCCGGGCATCGCCAGCAAGGCTGGCTCCTACACCCTTGCCACGGCTTACTCGGCTTGCACGTAAGCCGCCGGTTTGTCGGCCACCCGGTTGCGCTTCACGAAATAGGCCACCACCACCAGCACCGTGGTGGCCGCGATGAACCACAGTTGCAGGCGCGATGCCGGGTCGATGGCCTGGCTGCCGATCACGGCGAGCAGCGCAAGCAGTGCCACGACGTTGGCATAAGGGAAGAACCAGGCGCGGAAGGCCTTGGGGTCGACCGGTTCGTGACGGGTTTTCAGGCGCATGGCCAGGTGGGCAATGATGATGAAGATCCACACGATCATCACGAAGGTGCCGCTGCTCTTGGCCAGGGTCATGAACAGGTCGCCGCCGCTGAGAAAGTGCACGGTCAGAATCGTCAGGCAGATGCACAGGCTGAGCAGCAAGGCATTGAGCGGCACGCCCTTGGCCGTGGTGTGCGAGAACAGCTTGGGCGCATGCCCACGCTGGCTCAGGGAGAACAGCATGCGCGAGTTGGAGAACATGAACGAGTTCATCACCGACATGAACGAGACGAACAGCACGATCTTCATCGCCACCGCCGCGCCACCGAACCCGGCCAGGGTGAACAGCGACACATAGGGCGACGCCAGGTTGGCCTTGTCGGTCCACGGCAGGCACAGGATCAGGATCGACACCGAGCCCACGTAGAACAGCATCACGCGCAGGATCACGCTCTTGATCGCGCGGATCACGTTGCGGCGCGGGTTCTCGGACTCGCCAGCCGCCACGGCGGCGATTTCACTGCCGCCCAGCGAGAAGATCACCACGATCACCCCCGCCATCACCGGCGACAGGCCATTGGGCATGAAGCCGTCGTGCGCGGTCAGGTTCACCAGGCCAGGGGACGGGATGTCGCTGTGCAGGCCGAGCAGTATCGACACGCCCAGCAGCATGAAGATGAGGATGGTGGCGACCTTCAGCGCGGCCAGCCAGTACTCCACTTCGGCGAACGACTTCACCGAGTAGGCGTTGCTCGCCATCAGGGTCACCAGCATGATGAACGCGCCCGCCCAGATCGGCAGCCAGGGCAGAAAATCATGCAGGATGGCGCCCAGCAGCACGGCCTCCAGGGTGATCGTCATCATCGACTTGAACCAGTACAGCCAGCCGACGGTAAAGCCGGCCCACTCGCCCAGGTACATGTTGGCGTAGGTGGAGAACGACCCCGCATCGGGGGTGCGGCAGGCCATCTCGCCAAGCATGAACATCACCAGGGTGACCACGATGCCGCCGATGAAATACGACAGGATCGCGGCGGGGCCGGCCGACGCGATCAGCGAGCCGGAGCCCATGAAAAGCCCGGCCCCGATCACGCCCCCCAGCGCGATCATGGTGATGTGACGTTGCTTCAGGCTCTGCTTGAGACTGTTGGATTGCATTTCCTTTACCTCTCTTATTATTGGGAGAAGACGGCAACGTTCTGCAGCGAGATGACGCGTCACGCTTGCAGAAGGCCGCTCCTCACGCAGGCATCGTCATGTGCCTGCGCCGCACGCTTCAGCCTTTTTCAGGCAATGGCTATCAGGGTGGCACCTTGGACGGCAAGGCCGGCTACCTCAAGCGATTTCTGCGCACAACATCCTGCATTTTTTTCCTGAGGGGCTGCAGCGGGTTTGTGGTAGGCGGCGAGCGAGTGGGCCCTGACGGTCATGTGCCGGCAGGGCTCGCAACTATCGGATAAATAAAACTTTATTCACCCGGTTATTACTTGATAACTTCACCTGCCGTGAAGCGGTTGATAACGTTTTAAGTCTCGCGCCCTAAGTAGTACGACTCTCGACCCGGCTCCCCTTCTTTGGTATTCCCCCACCGCGGCTTGCTTGACACACAAGTACCGCCCTCGCAATGCTTGCCCCCAGCAAAACCCCACGATGAATAACAACAATAACAATTGAACAAGGAGTTCGCCGATGCTTGGCTACTATGCGCAATACAGTAGTGTGTACATCACCACCCTGATGATCGTGACCACGCTGTTCTTCGCCCTGCCGATCTTCATTGCGCCACTCACCTGGGCGCGCCTGATGCAATGGACCATCCCGGAACATACCCACCTGGCCATCTATTTCGGCCGCTGCCTGGGCGCGTTCATTCTGGTGGTTGAGGTGGCCATGTTGCGCTCGGCCACCACCGGCACCAGTTTCAGTTATGCCTTCGACATACTCTTCGTGGTATTCACCCTGATGTTTGTGGTGCATGTCTATGGCGCGATAAAACGTATTCAGCCTATTACCGAAACACTGGAAATCGGCTTCTGGATGATTCTGTTCGTATTGAACATGCTGTTCTACCCCACCACCAGCATTACCCTTTAATACCTGACCCAGCCACTTGAAGGCTGACGCCACCGCGGCGTCGGCCTCTGTGTGCCTGCCCGTCGTCTGTCAACTTTTATTCAGGAATTGAAGATGCTCGATACCGAGGAAGCCCGTTCGCACGCCGCCTTGATGGATCTGGTGCGTCAACTGCTGGAGCAGGCGACCGGTGTCGAGGCCCACACCCTGTACAACGATGCGCCCTTCCATGAGATCGGCCTCACGTCGCTGGCCATCCTGAATTTCAACGAGCTGATCCAACCCCTCTTCGCCGACCTGAACAAGACCCTGCTGTTCGACTGCCGCTGCATCCGCGACGTTGCCACGCACCTGCTGCGCGAGCATCCGCAGGCCAGCGCCAGCTACCTGCAGGGCCGCCCGCCC
>NZ_JAFKEC010000064.1 GCF_017848315.1 Pseudomonas palmensis | reverse complement strand
GCCCCCGCCCACCCTTTTGCCGCTACCTCAGCGATGATGGTTTCCTGAGTGTGACGGTTTCGAGAAGTGGTGGTGATGTACTCCACCATTCCCGCGATGAGCAAGTAAGCAGATCTCTTGGGGGTGCCTACTGCCTGCGAGTTGGAGAGCTCCTGAAGCCTAGCGAGTTGATCTCTCAGCTCTCCTAGCTCCTCATTGGCGTGGTGGAGGCTCAGCAGAGCCTGCTCTTTTTCGGCCCGGAACTGATTGGCAGCCCGCTGATACTCTTGGATTTTCCGAGCCTCCGCAGCAAGTTCCTCGGCGTTGATTAAATCGGCCAACGCTTGGATGTGCGGTGATTTGAAGACGGGCGCAAAGTCTTCGAACTGAGCGATGGTGAACCAGCGAATCTCGGCATGATTGATGGAGTCATCAAGCTCGAAGACCATGACCTTCCCAAGTAACTTGAAGGTTACGCGAGTGCCTGCTTTGCTTCGCAGAATCTCTGGATTCTCCAGCAAGTGATAGCCAGAGCCGCTAACGCTCCTTTCCCAGGTTTCCTCATCATTACCGGAGCATCCGCCGCCTACATTTATGTAGACAGAGATCCGGCCGGCCTCACAGAAACTTAGGAGGATGTCCTCGGTGATACCGACCTTGGTCAGGGACCGAAGCCAGTCAGCGGCCTGGTCGAGCCGTAGCCAGGGAAGAAGGCGGTAAACTTTATCCATACCCATCCTTTGGGGTGTCACGGGTCGCTACGTGAGCCCACAGGTGATGCGGTAGGCTTCCAGATTTTCGGTGCGCGCTGGTTACATAACCAGTAGTGGCACAGTCTATATCTGTCTACGCGCACAATGGAAGGCCCGCATCAGGCCCTCTTAATCGGCACAACGTTGGCAATCGTGTCAGCACTATGCGCATAGTCGTACGGCGTAACGTGCTTCTCGCGGTTCGCACCGAGGTAGTCCGCCCACCACTGAACCATCAACCGGCGCTCCTCGATGTACTCCGCCTTGTGGATGTAAGCCGCCCGCACGCTGTTACGCTCCTGGTGGCTCATCTGACGCTCTACCGCGTCCTTGCTCCACAGTCCCGATTCGACCAGCGCGGAACAAGCCATGGCCCTAAACCCGTGGCCGCACACTTCGGTTTTGGTGTCGTAGCCCATACGTCGCAAAGCCTTGTTCACCGTGTTCTCACTCATGGGCTTCCAGTGGTTGCTGTCGCCGGCAAACACCAGGTCGAAACGCCCGGTGAGCTGGCGCACCTGCTCGAGCGTGGTCAGTGCCTGGCGACTGAGCGGCACCAGGTGGGGCGTGCTCATCTTGGAGCCGCGATGCGAGTTCTTCACCCCCTCGATCTGCTGGCGCTCGCCAGGGATCTCCCACATGGAACGGCCAGTGTCGATCTCTGGCCAGCGAGCAAACCTCAACTCACTGGAGCGGATGAAGACCAGCAGGGTGAGCTGGGTTGCCAGACGGGTCAGCGGCCGGCCGGTGTCGCTATCGATTCTTTGCAACAGCTCGGGCAGACGATCCAGCGCCAGCGCAGGCCGGTGGACTGTTTTGCGCGTTGCGGTGGCGCCCTGAAGGTCTACGGCCGGGTTCGTGTCTATATGGCCATGCTGGACGGCCATGCGCATGATCCCTGTCATGTATTGCCGCAGCCGGCTGGCAGTATCTAGAACATCGCGCTTCTCCACGGCCTTGAGCGGCACCAGCAAGTCGCGGGTCTTCAATCCGGCCACCGGGCGCTGACCCAGGGCCGGGAGCAGGTAAGTTTCGATCCGCCGCCAAACCGTCGCGGCATGACCTGGAGACCATTTCTTCGAACAGGCCTCGTGCCAATCCTTGGCCAGCACGCCGAAGGTGTTGGCCCTGGCATTCGCCGCCTCGATCTTTCCCTGCCTGGCGTTCTCGATCGGGTCTTTACCGTGCGCCAGCAGCTCCAGCGCTTCGGCACGGCGCTCCCGCGCAGCCTTTAGGGTAAACGCTGGATAGTTGCCGAAAGTGGCCAGCCCCTCCCTGCCGTCCGGTCGCTTGAACTTCATGCGCCAGATCTTGCTGCCGTTCTTTTTGACCAGCAGGAACAGGCCCTGGCCGTCGAACAGGGTGTAGTCCTTGTCCCGCGGCTTGGCAGCCTCGCATTTGGGATCTGAAAGGGGGGTAACGGTGCGTGCCATAGGTATACGTTTTCTCGTCGAACCGGCGTATACCCTAACGTATACCTAAAACTGGTATATGCCTAGAGACAGAACGAGACAGGTAGAAACAAGAAAGCCCGCACTTGGCGGGCTTTTCAGGGGCTTCCGTATACATGAGGAGACGTATCGGAACAGCTGGATGGTGCCGGAGACAGGAATCGAACCTGCGACCTTCGCGTTACGAGTGCGCTGCTCTACCGACTGAGCTACACCGGCGTGGCGACAACGCTACCATTGCCGCCACGCTTTCGCAAATCACTGTTTATCAACAGCTATTGCCCACCACTCGCCTGCACCGCGGTGCACCCGGCCGGGGCCAGGTCGGCCTCGATATCGGTGCTGCACGCCCAGCCCGTGGCCGAACGGGCCCAGGTCAGGTGCTTGCCCGCCACCGGCGCCGGCGCATCCACCAGCACGCATGCAAGGGTGCCTACGCCGGTCGCCGCCACGCCCTGCGCACTCAAGGTGCAGTTGGCCGTGGTCGGCTGGCCGCCAAGGGCGGCGACATCGGCCACGTCCTTGCCCTGGTTGATCTGCACTTCGAAGGCGGTCTTCAATGCCGACACCTCGGCCAGCGCCGCGGTGGCCTTGGCCCGCGCCTGGTGGTTGGTGTACATGGGCATGGCAATGGTCGCCAGAATGCCGATGATCGCCACCACGATCATCAACTCGATCAATGTAATACCGCGCTGTCCCTTCATGGGCACTCCCCTCGCAAAAACTCACAAATCCCGCCACGGACGCCGCCGCAGACCAGCGCGCCAGTAGGCCCGAACAGACACCTTTTGTCACCCTGCGGGTGCTTAACCCAGCAACGCGCTCGACTACTCTAGTGGCCACCGGGCGGGATTGCCCGAGCCTATCACCCTGCAGCTGTTACAGGGTTTGTGACCGTCCACCGCTGCAGGGAGGTAGCGATGAACCACAAGACAAAAACCTATGCCTGGCAAGGCATCGACCGCTCCGGCACCCACGTGAGCGGGCACAGCAGCGGGCAGAACAGTGCGCTGGTGAAGGCGCTGCTGCGCGGTCGCGGCATACGCCCTACCCAGGTGAACGCGGCACGCCGTATTACCCTGCAATGGCCCGCTTCGCTCGGCGCCAAGGACATCACCCGCTTCAGCCGCCAGCTGGCAACGTTGTTCAAGGCCGGCGTGCCGCTGCTGCAAGGGCTGGGCATGATCGCCGAAGGCATCAACAACCCACCGCTGCGCCACCTGCTGGGCACCCTCAAAAACGATATCGCCGCCGGCTGCGGCCTGGCCGATGCGCTGCGCAGGCACCCGCGCCAGTTCGACAGCCTGTATTGCAACCTGGTGGCCGTGGGTGAACAAACCGGCTGCCTGGACAGCCTGCTCGACCAGTTGGCAACGCTGCAGGAGAAACGCCTGGCGCTGCGGGCCCGGCTGAAAAAGGCCATGGTCTACCCCGCGCTGGTGCTGCTGGTGGGGTTGGGGGTGGCGGCGCTGCTGTTGCTCAAGGTGGTACCGCAGTTTCAGGTCATGTTTGCAGGCTTCGACGCGCCGTTGCCGGCCTTCACCCAGGGTGTCATCAACCTGGCCGACTGGCTGGGGCAGTATCTGCTGTGGGTGCTTGGGGTAATGCTGGCCACGGGATTTGCCCTGCGCCGCGCCTTCGAGCGTGAGCAGGCGGTGCGTTTGTGGATGTTGCGCCAGGCGCTGCGCATGCCGGTTCTGGGGCCGGTGATGCAGCATGCGGCGCTGGCTCGTTTTGCGCGCACCCTGGCCACGTCGTTCAGTGCCGGCGCACCGCTCACCGAAGCCCTGGGGCCGGTGGCCGCCGCGTGCGGCAATACGCTGTACGAGCAGGCCGTGCTGCGGCTGCGCCAGGCCATCGGCAACGGCCTGTCGATGAGCGCGGCGATGCGCAACGAGCCGCTGTTCCCGTGCCTGGCGGTACAGATGTGCGCCATTGGCGAGACATCCGGCACGCTCGACGATATGCTCGACCGGATCGCCAGCCACCACGAAACGGCCGTCGACGAATGGCTCGACAACCTGGCCAGCCTGCTGGAGCCGATGATCGTGCTGATTCTCGGGCTGGTGGTAGGCAGCCTGGTGGTCGCCATGTACCTGCCGATCTTCCAGCTGGGCGATGTGATCTGACTATGGACCTGTTCGAAACCCTGGCCCGCCAGCCGCTGGCCTACCAATGTGTCGCCCTGTTGCTTGGCCTGATTGTGGGCAGCTTCATCAATGTGCTGGTGCATCGCCTGCCGATGATGCTGGAGCGCCAATGGCGCAGTGAGGCCCGCGAAGTGCTGGAGCTGCCCAACCCGGCCGAGCCACGTTTCGACCTGATGCTGCCCCACTCCCACTGCCCGCACTGCCAGCACCGCATCCGCGCGTGGGAGAACATCCCGGTGCTGAGTTACCTGTGCCTGCGCGGGCGCTGTTCGGCCTGCAAGGCATCGATCAGCCCGCGCTACCCATTGGTGGAGCTGGCCTGCGCAGGGCTTGGCCTGTTCGCGGCCTGGCATTTCGGCTTCAGCGCCAGCGCGGCGGCGTTCATGCTGTTGAGCTGGGGCCTGCTGGCGATGAGCCTGATCGATATCGAGCACCAGTTGCTGCCCGATGTGCTGGTGCTGCCGCTGCTGTGGCTGGGCCTGATACTCAATGCCTTCGAGGTGTTCGTGCCGCTGGACCAGGCGCTGTGGGGCGCCGTGGCCGGCTACCTGAGCCTGTGGACGGTGTACTGGCTGTTCAAGCTGGTCACCGGCAAGGAGGGCATGGGCTATGGCGATTTCAAGCTGCTGGCCATGCTCGGCGCCTGGGGAGGCTGGCAGATCCTGCCGCTGACGCTGCTGCTGGCCTCGCTGGTGGGCGCGCTGCTGGGCCTGGTGTTGCTGCGCCTGCGCAACCAGCAGGCAAGCACGCCGATTCCGTTTGGGCCCTATCTGGCCATTGCGGGCTGGATCGCGCTGCTCTGGGGTGGTCAAATGACCACTTCCTATCTGCAATTTGCCGGACTGCAATGACCACACCCGCCTTCACACCCTGGATTCTCGGCCTCACCGGTGGCATCGGCAGTGGCAAGAGCGCCGCGGCACAACGCTTCATCGAGCTGGGCGTGCACCTGGTGGATGCCGACCAGGCCGCACGCTGGGTGGTCGAGCCCGGGCGCCCGGCGCTGGCCAGCCTGGTGGAGCATTTCGGCCCCGGCGTGCTGCAAAGCGACGGGCAACTGGACCGCGCCGCCCTGCGCCAGCTGATCTTCAGCGACCCGGCGCAACGCCGCTGGGTGGAAGCCCTGCTGCACCCGCTGATCGGCCAGGAGATCTTCAGCTACCTGGCCAAGGCCGAGTCGCCCTATGCGGTGTTCGTTTCACCGCTGATGATCGAGTCGGGCCAGTATCAGCGCACCCAGCGCCTGCTGGTGATCGACGCGCCGCAGGCCTTGCAGATCGAACGTACACTGCAGCGCGACCAGACCAGCCCCGAACAGGTGCAGGCCATTCTCAAGGCGCAGACCAGCCGCGAAGAGCGCCTGCGCCATGCCCACGACGTGATCGTCAACGACCGCGACCTGGCCTGGCTGCATTCGGAGGTCGACCGCCTGCATCACTTTTACCTGACTTTGCGTGGAGGCCAAGCATGAGCCAACCCCTGACCGTAGACTGCCCGACCTGTGGCGCCCCTGTTGAATGGAGTGCCACAAATACCTATCGGCCATTCTGCTCCGACCGCTGCAAGCTGATCGACCTGGGTGCCTGGGCCGCTGAAGAGCACAAGATTCCGGTGGCACCGGATGCCGAAGACGAGTTGTTCTCCGGCGACTTCAACCCGCGCGAACACTAGCCGCGCGGTTCGTCGTCCTTCCACGGGGCCTGCAGGTAGCGGGTCCGGTTGAAGGTTTCCAGCCACTCGGGGCAGAACACCACCAGCGCACTGATTACCATGCCGTTGATGAAGGCCTCGGGGAAGATGATCAGCCACAGGTAGCCGATGAAGTCCGACAGCCATTCGGGCATCACGAAGATACCGTCCAGCCACAGCCAGCCAAGGCTGGCCAGCAGGCATAGCAAGGTCGCCAGCGCGGCGGCGAAAAACCCCGAACAGAAGATGTACACGAACAGGTTTTTCGGCTGTGCACGCTCCACCAGTATGGCCACCCCCTCCGTCACCAGCACCGGCAGGCCAATCAGCAGCAGGCCGTTGACGCCCATCGCCGCCAGGTCCTGACGCCCCAGCGCCACCAGCCCCACCTGCGCCACCAGGCCACCGACGATTGCCAGCGGCCAGTCCAGCAGCAGGGTCACGGCGGTCATGCCGATGAAGTGGTACGACACGCCGGTGTCGAAGTCGCGGCGTACCAGCCACAACGCAAACAGCGCGAAGATGGTGCCGAACAGCAGGTGCTGGCGCCGCCGGTCGGTGAACAGCTCGACCCACGGCGCGCGCCACACCGCCCACAGCAGCAGCGGCACGTAGCACAGCCAGCCCAGCAGCAGGCTTTGTTCCGATAACACTTGTGCGCCAATCACGGCTGTCTGCCCCTTGTGTGCATTGCGCCCGACGATGGCTCATTCTACACACCGTTCCACGGCCTGTTGCCGCCATCCACCGGGCCTGGAATGCAGCGTTGTCATGATTTGGGCGCTAAGCTTGTGCCCATGGATGACTCAGACTACCTGCGCCTGCTAACCATTCAGGCCGAACAAGCCAATGCGTTCCTGTCCAATGCCCGCAAATGGGAGCGCGAGCGTTGGGTATGCCAGCGCCTGCTGCAAGGCCTGAACATCCCTTACCGCAGCGAGGACTTCACCGCCGCCGGTCAGGAGCCACCCGACGTGCTGTTTCGCGATGCCGCCTTCGAGGTGTTTTTCGTGCTCGACGAAGGGCGCCGGCTCAACGACGAATGGCGCGAAGAACTGCAGCGCCGGCGCAGCGCGTTTTCCCTCGCGCAGCTGGTAAGGCGCGAGGCCCGGCCGCGACGCATCAGTGCGCAGGAGCTGCTGCAGCGCCTGGCGCCCACCCTGCGCAAGAAGTCGCACAACTACCGCGAACGCAACCTGGACCTGGGCGAACTGGACATCATTGCCTTCGCCAGCCTCAAGCGCGAAGTGCTCGACCTCAACAGCCACTTCCCGCCGCCCACCGAGTACCTGCGCCAGGGCTGGCGCTCCCTGTCGCTGGTGGGCCCGACCTTCGCCCGGGTGCTGTTCGCCCACCCCGATGCGCCGGATTTTCTGCGCGCCAACCTGGGGCGCAGCATCGTCTTCGACGTGGGGATCAGCCTGTGATCGCTGCCCCCTGCCAAAGCGGGATGGCATAAATGCGGCGCGGGTGATACAAAGCGCAATCATTCGCTGTCACGAGCGCTTCGATCCCCCAGGTAAGCCTTTGGCGACGGACTACAGTGAACACTGTAGCGTTCCCACAGTCACATGCGTCTACCTGACGAGGCCTCCATGACCAGCCGCCTGAACCCCGAAGACCAGCGACGAGTCGATGAATACCTGCGTGCCCCCCAACACCAAGTCGAGCGCAAGCCTTTCAGGCCATGGCTGCTCCTTGCTCTGGTGGTGGGCGTGACGATCAGCCTTGGCCTGTTGAGCCGCCTCCTGAGCCATCTGGTGCTATGAGCTGCCTTGCGCTCGCCCAAACCGCCCGCCCTGCGCGGCCGGCCACTCAGGACCCAACCCAGAATTCCGCAAACCTTATGAGATATCCCCATGACTCACCGTATCGTGATTGTCGGCGGCGGCGCCGGCGGCCTGGAACTGGCGACCCGCCTGGGTAAGACCCTGGGCAAGCGCGGCACTGCCGTGATTACCCTGGTCGACGCCAACCTGACCCACATCTGGAAGCCGCTGCTGCACGAAGTGGCGGCCGGTTCGCTCAATTCCTCCGAAGACGAGCTCAACTACGTGGCCCAGGCCAAGTGGAACCACTTCCAGTTCCAGCTGGGGCGCATGAGCGGCCTGGAGCGTTCGAGCAAGCAGATCCAGCTGGCCGCCACCCTCGACGAGGACGGCCGCGAGCTGCTGCCGGCGCGCACCCTGGCGTATGACACGCTGGTGATCGCGGTGGGCAGCAACACCAACGACTTCGGCACCCTGGGTGCGGCGCAGCATTGCCTGTTCCTCGACACCCGCAAGCAGGCCGAGCGCTTCCACCAGCAGTTGCTCAACCACTACCTGCGCGCCCATGCCGGCGACCTTGCCAGCGAGAAGATCAGCGTGGCGATCGTGGGTGCCGGTGCCACCGGCGTGGAACTGGCGGCCGAGCTGCACCATGCCGCCCACGAACTGGCCGCCTATGGCCTGGACCGCATCCAGCCCAAGGACATGCAGATCACCCTGATCGAGGCCGGCCCACGGGTGTTGCCGGCGCTGCCCGAGCGCATCAGCGTGCCGGTGCACAAAACCCTGGAAAAACTCGGCGTGACGGTGCTGACCAACGCGTCGGTGAGCGAGGTCACCGCAGACTCGCTCAAGACCGCCAACGGCGAGGTGATCCACGCCAGCCTCAAGGTGTGGGCGGCCGGTATCCGCGCCCCGGCGTTCCTCAAGGACATCGACGGGCTGGAAACCAACCGCATCAACCAACTGGTGGTGCGCCCTACCCTGCAGACCACCCTGGACGATGACATCTTCGCGTTCGGCGACTGCGCCGCCTGCCCGCAGCCGGGCAGCGACCGCAATGTGCCGCCGCGCGCCCAGGCCGCCCACCAGCAGGCCTCGCTGCTGGCCAAAGGGCTCAAGGCGCGCCTGGAGGGCAAGCCGTTGCCCACCTACGCGTACCGCGACTACGGCTCGCTGGTCTCGCTGTCGCGCTTCTCGGCAGTGGGCAACCTGATGGGCAACCTCACCGGCAGCGTGATGCTCGAAGGCTGGCTGGCGCGGATGTTCTATGTGTCGCTTTACCGCATGCACCAGATGGCGCTGTATGGCACCTTCCGCACGCTGATGCTGATGCTCGGCAGCCGTATCGGCCGCGGTACCGAACCCCGCCTCAAGCTGCACTGACGGCTACCCCCGTCCGCCCCGGCGCCCTGCCGGGGCCGGATGGGCGCCAGGCCACTGGCGTGCGGTTGACCCGGAGCGAGCTGTATTTCGACGAGGCGCGGATGCGCGCACTACAGCCCCCTGCAGGAGGTACTGGGCATAGGCAGTACCGCCAGCTGGCTGCACACGCGCTAAACCCCGCGCAAACGAAAAAGGGCACCTTTTGCAAGGTGCCCTTTTTCTGAAGATGGTCGGGGTAAGGGGATTCGAACTCCTGACATCCTGCTCCCAAAGCAGGCGCGCTACCGGACTGCGCTATACCCCGGTAAAAAAAAGACACCGATTAAGGTGCCTTTTTTAATGGCTGGACGCTAATGGCGTACCAACCTTTTAAGATTCAAACCCAGCGAACCGGATTCAAAAATGGTGGGTCGTGTAGGATTCGAACCTACGACCAATTGGTTAAAAGCCAACTGCTCTACCAACTGAGCTAACGACCCAAATATGGTCGGGGTAAGGGGATTCGAACTCCTGACATCCTGCTCCCAAAGCAGGCGCGCTACCGGACTGCGCTATACCCCGGTTTGAAATTTGGCTCCGCGACCAGGACTCGAACCTGGGACCCAATGATTAACAGTCATTTGCTCTACCGACTGAGCTATCGCGGAACTATCAATTTCAAGTACAACTTGCTGCAATTTCGAAAACTGTATCGCTACCGCTTCGAACTCTTCGACCTTGTGCATCGCTGCGTTCATGTCTCTGAGGCGCGCTATTCTACAATCTTCAAAACCCTTGTCAACCCTTAATTTGCATTCAACACACTGATTTGCAACTTTTTTTCAGATTCCCACTTCTGCCGGAAACCTGCGGGGTGACATACAGCGGGGCGCACTTTACAAGCACTCGAAGCAAAATGCAAAGAAAAAAGGCCTCGAAAATCGAGGCCTTAGCGTAACCCGCCGAAAACTCAGGCAAAGACGATCTCTTCGCCCTCCAGCTTGGCGGTGATGCTGCTGCCCGGCATGAACTGACCTGACAGAATCAGTTGCGCCAGCGGGTTCTCGATCCAGCGCTGGATCGCCCGTTTCAGCGGCCGTGCGCCATACACCGGGTCGTAACCGACCGCGATCAGCTTGTCGAGGGCCTCGGGGCTCAGCTCCAGGCTCAGCTCGCGTTCGGCCAGACGGCTGCGCAGACGCGACAGCTGGATCTGGGTGATACCGGCGATCTGGTCGCGACCCAGAGGCTCGAACACCACCACTTCGTCGATACGGTTGACGAACTCGGGGCGGAAATGCGAACCCACCGCGTCCATCACCGCAGCGCGCTGCGCCTCGCGATCACCCACCAGTTCCTGGATCTGTGCCGACCCCAGGTTGGAGGTCATCACAATCACCGTGTTGCGAAAGTCCACGGTACGGCCATGACTGTCGGTAAGGCGACCGTCTTCAAGCACTTGCAGCAACACGTTGAACACGTCCGGGTGGGCCTTCTCGACCTCGTCCAGCAGCACTACCGCATAGGGTTTGCGCCGCACGGCTTCGGTCAGGTAGCCGCCCTCTTCGTAACCCACGTAGCCTGGCGGTGCACCAATCAGCCGCGCCACGGAATGTTTCTCCATGAACTCGGACATGTCGATACGCACCATGGCCTCTTCGGTGTCGAACAGAAACTCGGCCAGCGCCTTGCACAGCTCGGTTTTACCCACACCGGTAGGGCCCAGGAACAGGAACGAACCACTTGGCCGGTTAGGGTCGGACAACCCGGCCCGCGAACGACGCACCGCGTTGGCCACGGCCACCACGGCCTCTTCCTGGCCGATCACGCGCTGGTGCAGCAGGCTTTCCATCTTCAGCAGCTTTTCGCGCTCGCCTTCGAGCATCTTGGATACCGGGATACCGGTCCACTTCGACACCACCTCGGCGATCTCTTCCTCGGTCACCTTGTTGCGCAGCAACTGGTTTTCGGCCTTGCCATGCTGGTCGACCATCTGCAGGCTGCGCTCCAGGTCCGGGATCACCCCGTACTGCAGCTCGGCCATGCGGCTCAGGTCGCCCTTGCGGCGGGCGGTTTCCAGCTCCTGACGGGACTGCTCGATCTTTTGCTGGATCTGCGCAGAGCCCTGCACTTCGGCTTTTTCCGAGGTCCAGATCTCTTCCAGGTCGGAGTATTCACGCTCCAGCCGCACGATCTCCTCGGTCAGCTTCTCGAGGCGCTTGAGGGCCGCCTCGTCGTCTTCCTTCTTCAGCGCCTGGGATTCCACCTTCAGTTGAATCAGGCGACGCTCCAGACGGTCGAGCACCTCGGGCTTGGAGTCGATCTCCATGCGGATGCGGCTGGCCGCCTCGTCGATCAGGTCAATGGCCTTGTCGGGCAACTGACGATCGGTGATGTAGCGATGGCTGAGCTTGGCCGCGGCAATGATCGCGCCGTCGGTGATCGCCACCTTGTGGTGCACCTCGTAACGCTCCTTGAGGCCACGCAGGATGGCGATGGTGTCTTCCTCGCTCGGCTCCTCTACCAATACCTTCTGGAACCGACGCTCCAGCGCCGCATCCTTCTCGATGTACTGGCGGTACTCGTTCAGCGTGGTGGCACCGACGCAGTGCAGCTCGCCGCGCGCCAGCGCAGGCTTGAGCATGTTGCCGGCATCCATGGAGCCTTCGCCTTTACCGGCACCCACCATGGTGTGCAGCTCGTCGATGAACAGGATGATCTGGCCTTCCTGCTTGGACAGCTCGTTGAGCAGGCCTTTGAGGCGCTCTTCGAACTCGCCGCGGAACTTGGCGCCGGCAATCAGCGCGCCCATGTCCAGCGACAGCAGGCGCTTGCCCTTCAGACCATCGGGCACTTCGCCATTGATGATGCGCTGGGCCAGGCCTTCGGCGATGGCAGTTTTACCCACGCCAGGCTCACCGATGAGCACCGGGTTGTTCTTGGTACGGCGTTGCAGCACCTGGATGGTGCGACGGATCTCGTCGTCACGGCCGATCACCGGGTCGAGCTTGCCGTCTTCGGCACGCTTGGTCAGGTCGACGGTGTACTTGTCCAGGGCCTGACGCGATTCCTCGGCGTTGGGGTCGTTCACCGCTTCGCCGCCGCGCAGGTTGCTGATGGCGTTTTCAAGCGCCTTCTTGCTCACGCCCTGGCCGAGCAGCAACTTGCCGAGCTTGCTGTTCTCGTCCATGGCCGCCAGCAGCACGAGCTCGCTGGAGATGAACTGGTCGCCCTTCTGCTGGGCCAGGCGGTCGGCCTGGTTGAGCAGGCGTGCCAGGTCCTGCGACATGTTGACGTCGCCGGTAGGGTTCTGGATTTTTGGCAACTGGTCGAGTTCTTTGCCCAGTTCCTTGCGCAGGCTGTTGACGTCGAAGCCCACCTGCATCAACAGGGGCTTGATCGAACCACCCTGCTGGTCGATCAGCGCCTGCAACAGGTGCGCAGGCTCGATCGCGGGGTGATCCATGCCAACCGCCAGGGACTGGGAGTCGGATAACGCCAGTTGCAGCTTGCTGGTCAAACGGTCTATTCGCATAACTTACCTTCCTTTAATGGGCAGGCCGGAGCGATGGACACACCTGATGAAGAAAAACCTGCCTGAGATACCCCTATAGATAAGGGTGATTGTGGAAGATTCAAGCGTAGCGGGCTTGATCCAGGTCAGCGAGGCGCCAGCCAGATCAGCGAAGCGAAGCGCCCGGTAACGGGGCTGCGACGGTAGGAATAGAAGCGTGGGTCGCTCACGGTGCACAGGCCGCCGCCATACACGGCAGTGATGCCACGGGCCGCCAGGCGAATGCGCGCCAGTGCATAGATGTCGGCCATGAACTTGCCGGGCTGCGCCCCCGCCACGAAGGCGCTGGCACTTTCCGGATGAACGGTCATGAAGGCTTCGCGCACTTCGCCGCCCACCTCGAATGCCTGGGGCCCGATGGCCGGGCCCAGCCATACCAGCACCTCGCTGGCCGGTACGCCCAGCGCATCGAGCGTGGCCTCCAGCACACCGCCCACCAGCCCGCGCCAGCCGGCATGGGCAGCGCCCACGCGGGTGCCGGCGCGGTCGCAGAACAGTACCGGCAGGCAGTCGGCGGTCATGGACGTGCAGGCGATGCCGGGGGTGCTGGTGCAGCTGGCGTCGGCTTCGGCAACCAGCGCCGGGTCGGCCTCGACCACATCGATGCCGTGCACCTGCTTGAGCCAGGCAGGCTGGGTGCCGAACTGCGCGGTCAGGCGCCGACGGTTTTCGGCCACTGCGGCCTGGGCGTCACCGACGTGGTCGCCCAGGTTCAACGAATCGTAGGGCGCCTGGCTCACGCCGCCGCCCCGGGTGGTGACGCACGCCTTGACCCAGGCTGGCGCAGGCCAGTCGGGGGTCAGCAGGTGGTGCGTCAGCGGGCTCATCCGACGAAGGCCTCGCGGTCCTGCTTGAGCAGCGACAGCAGCCACACGAAGTCGTCCGGCAGGGACGACTCCCAGCCCATGCGCTCACCGGTCACCGGGTGATCCAGCTCCAGGAAGCGTGCGTGCAGGGCCTGGCGCGGGAAGGTCTTGAGCGCGTCGACCATGGTCACGCTGGCCGCCGGCGGGATGCGGAAGCGCCCGCCGTACACCGGGTCGCCGACCAACGGGAAGTTGACGTGGGCCATGTGCACGCGGATCTGGTGGGTACGCCCGGTTTCCAGCTTGACGCGCACGTGGGTGTGCGAGCGGAAGCGTTCGAGCACGCGATAGTGGCTGACGGCCTGCTTGCCGCCCTCCATCACCGCCATGCGCTGGCGCTGCTGGCCGTGACGACCGATCGGGGCGTTGATCTTGCCGCCTGCGGTAACCACGCCGATCACGATGCATTCATAGATGCGGCTGACGCTGCGACTTTGCAACTGGGCTACCAGCTGGGTCTGCGCCTGAATGGTCTTGGCCACCACCATCAGACCGGTGGTGTCCTTGTCGAGGCGGTGCACGATGCCGGCGCGCGGCACGTTGATGATGTCCGGCACGTGGTGCAGCAGGGCATTGAGCAGGGTGCCGTCGGCATGACCGGCAGCCGGGTGCACCACAAGCCCGGCCGGCTTGTTGATGACCAGGATGTGCTCGTCTTCGTAGACGATGTCCAGTTCGATGTCCTGCGCCACCCACTCGCCCTGGGCTTCCTGCTCGGCGTCAAGCGCCAGCAGGGCGCCGCCATGGACGATGTCGCGCGGACGCACGACGTTGCCATCGACGGTCAGTAGGCCTTCTTTGATCCAGGCGGAAAGGCGCGAGCGCGAGTGCTCGGCAAACAGTTGGGCGGCGACTTGGTCGAGGCGTTGCCCGCCCAATTCGGACGGTACCTCTGCGCGAAGTTCAATTTTCTCGGACATGCTCGAATCAGGCGGAGGCACAGCCTTTGGTTTCAGCTGCACGCTTGTGGTTAAATACGGCGTCTTTTGCCCCGAGGGTTCCAACGGGGTGCTCATCATAACAGGACGGCCTCGCCCAAGACAGCAGCCGTCATAGGGACGCAAGCCGCCATGCAAGTGAAACACCTGCTGCTGATCGCCATCCTCGGACTCACCGCTGCTTGTTCTTCGAAGGAAGTCGTCGACGAAAACCTCAGCGAAACCGAGCTGTACCAGCAGGCGCAGGCCGACCTGGACAACCACAGCTATACCAGCGCCACCTCCAAGCTAAAGGCCCTGGAGTCGCGGTACCCGTTCGGCCGCTATGCCGACCAGGCGCAGCTGGAGCTGATCTACGCGAACTACAAGAACGCCGAGCCCGAGGCTGCCAAGTCGGCTGCCGAGCGCTTTATCCGCCTGCATCCGCAGCATCCGAACGTCGACTACGCCTATTACCTCAAGGGCCTGACCTCGTTCGACCAGGACCGCGGCCTGCTGGCGCGCTTCCTGCCGCTGGACATGACCAAGCGTGACCCGGGCGCTGCGCGTGACTCGTACAACGAGTTCGCCCAGCTCACCAGCCGCTTCCCCAACAGCCGCTACGCGCCGGACGCCAAGCAGCGCATGATCTACCTGCGCAACCTGCTGGCCTCCTACGAGATCCACGTGGCCGACTACTACCTGACCCGTCAGGCGTATGTCGCCGCCGCCAACCGTGGCCGCTACGTGGTGGAAAACTTCCAGGAAACCCCATCGGTCGGTGACGGCCTGGCGGTGATGACCGAAGCCTACATGCGTCTGCACCTGGACGAACTGGCAGCCACCAGCCTGGAAACCCTGAAACTCAACTACCCCGATCACCCGAGCCTAAAAGACGGCCAGTTCGTGCCGCAGCAGGACGAGGCGGACAACCGCTCGTGGCTGTCCAAGGCCACCCTGGGCCTGATCTCCAGCGCGCCGCCGCTGCCGCCAGGCCAGACCCGCGCCAACCAGGACGTGCAGAAGCAGTACCAGGACGCCAAAGACGCGATCCCGCAGGAACTGCTGCCCAAGGACGAAAATGGCGACGTGATCGAAGAAGAAAACCACGAAGCCGAAGGCAACAACGAAGACCGCTCGTGGTTCAGCTACATGACCTTTGGCGTATTCGACTGACACGCCATACGGTGAATGAAAAAGGGAGGCCTGATGGCCTCCCTTTTTTGTTGCCAGGCCCTAAACTGGGGGCTCTTCATTCGACAAAGCTGGACACCATGGTTCGCCTAATTCTCTGGATTGCCCTGATTGCTGCTGCGTTCTGGTTGTGGCGCAAGTTCAAGGCCGGCACTGCTGCCGATACTCGCCCTACCCTCGATGACCCGCTGAAGATGGTGCGCTGCGCCCATTGCGGCGTGCACCTGCCCACCGACCGTGCCTTGCACCGGGGCCAGCTGTGGTATTGCAGCCCGGCGCATCTGGAGCAGGGGCCCAACGATACCCGCCAGGGCTGAGGGCCCCTTCGCCGGCCAGGCCGGCTTCCACATGCCTGCTGTTACAGCAGGCGCGGCCCCGGCGCGTACGGCGCCGGGTCGATGATCGGCGCACGCCCCAGCAGCAGGTCGGCGAACAACCGGCAGGACGCCGGCGCCAGCACCAGCCCGTTGCGGTAATGCCCGCAGTTCAACCACAAGCCTTCATGCCCGGGCACCTGGCCGATGTACGGCACACCTTCCGGTGAGCCTGGCCGCAACCCCGCCCAATGCCCGACCGGCGTGGCATCGGCCAGCGCCGGCAGCAATTCGATGGCCGAGGCCTTCAGGCTCGCCAGCGCCGCTTCGGTGGGCGTCTTGTCATAGCCTGCATGCTCCAGTGTGCTGCCGACCAGAATGTGCCCGTCACGCCGTGGGATCGCGTAGCGCCCCTTGGCCAGCACCATGCTCGGCAGGAAATCCTCCGCACACTTGAACAGGATCATCTGCCCTTTCACCGGCTCCACCGGCAGTTCCAGGCCCAGCGGGCGCAGCAGGTCGCCACTCCAGGCCCCCGCCGTAAGCACCACCTGATCGGCACGGATCGGGCCATCGACGGTTTCAACGCCGCAAATACGCTCGCCCTCGCGGCTGAACCCGGTGATTTCACAATGCTCGCGAAGGGTCACGTTCGGCAGGGCCTGCAACGCCGCCTTGAGCGACTTGACCAGGCGCGGGTTGCGCACGTTCGCCACACCCGCCATGTAGATGGCCCGCTCGAAACCCGGCCCCAGCACGGGCACCGCCGCATAGGCGCGGGCCACATCCACTGCACTCAACGGGCGTCCCTCGCGGGCCGCCCAGGCCAGCGCCTGGGCTTCATCGTCCAGGTCCAACCAGTACAGGCCGGTGGTATGCACCTCGGGGTCTACACCGGTGCTGGCGAACAGACGCTCGCCCAGCTGCGGATAGAAGTCCTGCGACCAATGCGCCAGCGCAGTAACCGCCGGGCTGTAGCGCCACGGGTACAACGGCGACACGATCCCGCCCCCGGCCCAGGAAGACTCCTGGCCGAGCGCGCCCTTGTCGCACACCACCACCTGCTCGACATCGGCCGCCAGGTTGAACGCAGTCAGCAGGCCGATCACCCCACCGCCGACAATCACTACTTGCTTGGTCATCTATTGGTCCAGTACCCGTATGAAAGACGTCAGTTACCCCAGCAGCCCCCGTTCGCCTCGTTGCTGGCACCGGGGTTGCCGCGCACACCCTGGTGATCGAGCTCGAAGTCGCCACAGGCGTCGCCGGCCATCAGCCCTCCAGCATGACGCCGGGCCAGCAGGCTGAAACCCTCGGCCTCGCGGCTGGCGTGCAGGCTGTAATGGCCTGTGCCGGGGGGCAACGGGGTGATCACGGCGTCGGTATCGGCATACTGGCCCGTGCGGGCGCGGTGGCGCTCCAGGTGCTGCGCACTGTCGAACAGCAGCCCCACGACCTCGCTGCGTGCGGCTCTTTTCACCGTGTCGCGGTAGCTGGGGTAGGCAATGCCCGCCAGAATGCCGACCACGGCGACGACAATCAACAGTTCGATCAGGCTCAGGCCCTGATGAGTTCGCGGCATGTTGTGCGCCCCTAGTGGATCTGCCGCCACAAGATACGTTGCGCCGACCACTCAGCCGACACCACTGGCTGCGCCAGCACGCTCTCCAGCACCACCCGCGCCTGCTGCTGACGCCCCACGGCAGTCACCCGAAGCAGCTGCACCTCAAGGCCGTCCGGCAGCCGCGCGGGGCGCGAGCTGCGGCCCAGGTTCTGTACCAGGAAGAAGCCAGGCCCTTGCGCCTGCCAGCCCAGCCCGGAGCTTGGCCCCGCCCCGCCCTGCACACCGGCGGCGCGTACCCTGGGTGCCTCCGGCGGCGGCAGGCAGTACACGCACGGGCCCGGTGGCTCAAGCCCCGCCAGCACACGGGCCTCGGCGAGCCGCAACGTGGCTTCCGCCGCTTCGAACGCCTGCAATGCCATCACCAGGTTGCCGGCCATGCGTGCCTGCAAGGCGGCACTGTGCAGCACCGAAACACCCAGCAGGCCGCACAGCAGCATCAGCACCAGGCACACCAGCAGCGCCATGCCCCGTTGCAGCTTCATGGCAGGCGGTTACGCACGGCGGCGACCATCTGATAGGTTTGCGCGCGCACCCGTTCAGCGGGGTGGTCCAGGGTCAGGCGCAGGCGGATGCTGCGAATGCGCGAAGGGTCGGGCACCGCCGTCATCCAGGCCAGCTCACCGCCCTCGCCCGCCACGCCCAGGTCAACCTGCAGCCGGCTGACATGTTCGATCAGCACCGCGTGGCTGCCCCCACTGGCGAGCAGCAGTTGCCCGTCCACCAGGCGGTACACCTGCTGACGAACCGGCAAGGCGAACTGGTGTGGCCCGGGCAACCGCTCGCCTGCCTGCACCTGGGCGGTGCTCAGGCAGTCGGTGAGCAGCGTCCAGTTGGGCGGGCCACCGGCCTCCCCACCCTGCACGCCAACCAGGCTCAGGCTGCGCAGGGTGCCGTCAGGCTCGAGGCTGACACTGATCGGCAGGGCAAATGTCGCGGCAATGGCAGGGTCAGCAAAGCTGATTGCCTCGCGCCGCAGGCAGCCGAATGCGCCGGCCATGCGGATGTCACGGGCCATGCGCTGCAGCGCAAAGCGCGCATCCTCCTGCAACTGCGCAAGTGCGCCCTGCGCCTGCCAACCCTGCAGCGCACCGATGAACAGGCGACTGCCGGCCAGCACCAGCAGCACGCCCAGGCTCAACGCCAGCAGCGCCTCGACAAGGCCGAAACCGGTGTCGCGCCTCATGGTCCCACCTGCCCCTGCACAGCAAGGCCACCGCCCTGCCAGTGCAGGTCGAGTGCGAGCCCATTGCCCGCCTGGCGCACCTGTGCCTGCGCGGACGCGCCGGCCACCTTTACCAGCTCGCGTTGCAAGGCGCGGGCCTCCCCGCCCGTCAGCCCGCCCGCAGCGCGCGCGCCTTCGAGCAGGGCTTGGGCCAGGTACAGCGCCTGGGTGGTACGCAGCGCGCCGTCGGTGCCGTGCAACGCCCGCCCTTGCAGCGCAGCCGCCGCCATTACCCCCAGTGACAGCACCAGCAGCGCCACCATCACTTCGATCAGGGTCATGCCCTGCTGCAGCCTCCTGGCCATGTTCGCCTCCTGCGAAATTTCCCCATGTGATTGCCTACCCGGCCGACTGGACGCCCAACCGAGCGGCACTGAATCTAAAGAGAAGCACTTCCAGGGAGGGATGCACGATGGGGCAACAGGGCGTAACACTGATACAAATGATGTATGCGCTGGGGCTGATCGCGGCGCTGACGCAGTTAGGGCTGCCGGCCTACAGCGCCATGAGCGTGAGCCTACAGCGCGAGGCCAGCGCGCAGAACCTTGCCCAGGCCTTGCGCAGCGCCCGCAGCGAAGCCCTGCTGCGCAATCAGCGAGTCAGCCTGACGGCCCTGGAGGGCGACTGGAGCAAGGGATGGCGAATGAGCGCCGACGATGAAGGCTTGCTGCACGAGTACCGTGCCAGCGGGAAGGTTCGTGTGGTGGGCAATCAGCCGCTGGCGCGGCAGGTGCATTTCAGCGGGCTGGGGGTACCGCTGCAGGCGGGCGGTGCGTTCCAGGCCGGGACCCTGCACGTGTGCGAAAGTCCCGGAACCCGGAGCCTGCATCAGGTGGTGCTGTCACGCACCGGGCGGGTCAGCCTGCGCCACCTCGCCACCGATCAGCCGCTGTGCGCGGCCGCCGGGTCAGATCAGTGAACGCACCCTCAGCTCCTTGGGCATCGAGAACGTTACATTCTCTTCGCGACCATCGAGCTCGTCGGCACCTGTGGCGCCCCACTCCTGCAACTGCGCGATCACGCCACGCACCAGCACTTCGGGGGCGGAGGCGCCGGCGGTGATGCCGATACGCTCGACACCGTCGAACCAGCTGCGCTGCATGTCTTCTGCACCGTCGATCAGGTAGGCCGGGGTGGCCATGCGCTCGGCCAGCTCACGCAGGCGGTTGGAGTTGGAGCTGTTCGGGCTGCCCACCACCAGTACCACGTCGCACTCGTCAGCCAGTTGCTTGACCGCATCCTGGCGGTTCTGGGTGGCGTAGCAGATGTCGTCCTTGCGCGGCCCGCCAATGCTGGGGAAGCGCGTGCGCAGCGCATCGATGACGCGGCTGGTGTCGTCCATCGACAGGGTGGTCTGGGTCACGAAGGCCAGGCGTTCGGGGTCACGAACCTGCAGGTTGGCGACATCCTCTTCGTCTTCGACCAGGTAGATCGAACCGCCATTGCTGGCGTCGTACTGGCCCATGGTGCCTTCGACCTCGGGGTGCCCTTCGTGGCCGATCAGGATGCATTCCTTGCCATCGCGACTGTACTTGGCCACCTCGATGTGCACCTTGGTCACCAGCGGGCAGGTCGCGTCGAAGACCTTGAGGCCGCGCCCCGCCGCCTCCTGGCGCACGGCCTGGGAAACGCCGTGAGCACTGAAGATGACGATGACGTCATTGGGCACCTGGTCGAGCTCTTCGACGAAGATTGCCCCGCGCGCGCGCAGGTCTTCGACCACGAACTTGTTGTGCACCACTTCGTGACGCACATAGATCGGCGGGCCGAACACCTCGAGGGCGCGATTGACGATTTCGATCGCCCGGTCCACGCCGGCGCAGAAGCCGCGTGGGTTGGCGAGTTTGATCTGCATGGCTGACTCCTGGCTCAAAGGGCCTTGACTGCGAGGATTTCCACCTCGAAGTTCAGGGTCTTGCCGGCCAGCGGGTGGTTGAAGTCGATGGTCACCTGCGCGTCATCGAACGCCTTCACCACGCCGGGCAACTCGGCGTTGGCCGCGTCGTTGAAAATCACCAGCAGGCCCTCGGACAACTCCATGTCCTGGAACTGCGAGCGGGGAATGATCTGCACGTTCTGCGGGTTCGGCTGACCGAAGGCATTCTCCGGTGCCACGCTGACGGTGCGCTTGTCGCCGGCCTTGAAGCCGAAGATAGCGGCTTCGAAGCCCGGCAGCAGGTTGCCGTCGCCGACCTTGAACACCGCCGGAGCTTTCTCGAAGGTGCTGTCGACAGTATCACCGTTTTCCAGGTGCAGCGCGAAGTGCAGGGTGACTTCGGTGTTCTGGCCGATACGGGTATCAGTCATGGACGGGTTCTCCGGACTTTTTGCTCTTGAACATATCCAGCGCCAGCATCACGGCGCCCACGCTGATGGCGCTGTCGGCCAGGTTGAAGGCCGGGAAGTACCAGCGGTTCTGCCAGTGCACGAGGATGAAGTCGACCACGTGGCCGAGCACGATGCGGTCGTACAGGTTGCCCAGCGCACCGCCCAGCACCAGGGCCAACGCAACGGCCAGCCAGGTGTCGTCGCGGCCCAGGCGCTTGAGCCACACCACCAGCACCGCACTGACCACCAGGGCGATCAGGGCGAACAGCCAGCGCTGCCAGCCGGAACTGTCGGCCAGGAAGCTGAAGGCCGCACCGGTGTTGTAGGCCAAGGTCCAGCTGAAGTAGTCGGGGATGACCACGATCTGCTGGTACAGGCTCAGCGCACCTTCGAAGTAGTGCTTGCTGGCCTGGTCCAGGACCAGTACCAGCAGGCTCAGCCACAGCCAGGCGAGGCGCCCGAAGCGCCCCACGTTGGGGTTAGGCATAGTGACGCACCTCACCTTTGCCGCTGATGTTGTCGACGCAACGACCGCAGATTTCCGGATGCTCCGGGTTCACGCCCACGTCGGCGCGGAAGTGCCAGCAACGGCCGCACTTGGCGTGACCCGACTTGACCACCTTGAGCTTGAGGCCGGCCACTTCGGTAACCACGGCATCGGCCGGGGCTTCGACGAACGGCGCCACGCTGGCTGCCGAGGTGATCAGCACGAACCGCAGTTCGTTGCCCAGCTTGTTCAGGTCGGTGCTCAGGGCCTCGTCGGCGAACAGGGTGACTTCGGCTTGCAGGTTGCCGCCGATGGCCTTGGCCGCACGCTGGTTCTCCAGCTCCTTGTTGACCGCAGCCTTGACGGCCATCACGCGGTCCCAGTAGGCGCGGTCCAGCTCGATGCCTTCCGGCAGCTCGGTCAGGCCCTGGTACCAGGTGTTGAGCATGACCGACTCGTTGCGCTCGCCCGGCAGGTACTGCCACAGCTCGTCGGCGGTGAACGCCAGGATCGGTGCGATCCAGCGCACCAGCGCTTCGCTGATGTGGTACAGCGCGGTCTGGCACGAGCGGCGCGCGACACTGTTGGCGCCGGTGGTGTACTGGCGGTCCTTGATGATGTCGAGGTAGAAACCGCCCAGCTCCTGCACGCAGAAGTTGTGGATCTTGGAGTAGACGTTCCAGAAACGGTACTCGCCGTAGTGCTCTTCCAGCTCGCGCTGCAGCAGCAGGGTACGGTCGACCGCCCAGCGGTCCAGCGCCAGCATGTCGTCGGCCGGCAGCAGGTCGCGGGCCGGGTCGAAGCCGGACAGGTTGGAGAGCAGGAAGCGCGCGGTGTTGCGGATGCGCCGGTAGGCGTCGGCGCTGCGCTGCAGGATCTGGTCGGAAACCGCCATCTCGCCGGAGTAGTCGGTGGCCGATACCCACAGGCGCATGATGTCGGCACCCAGGGTGTCGTTGACCTTCTGCGGCTCGATGGTGTTGCCTAGCGACTTGGACATCTTGCGGCCGTTCTCGTCCACGGTGAAGCCGTGGGTCAGCAGCTCGCGGTACGGGGCATGGCCGTCGATGGCGCAGCCGGTGAGCAGCGAGGAGTGGAACCAGCCGCGGTGCTGGTCGGAACCTTCCAGGTACAGGTCGGCGCGCGGGCCGCTTTCGTGGCCGATGTTGTGCGAGCCACGCAGCACGTGCCAGTGGGTGGTACCGGAGTCGAACCACACGTCCAGGGTGTCGGCGATCTTGTCGTACTGGCCGGCTTCGTCACCGAGCAGTTCGGCGGCGTCCATCTTGAACCAGGCTTCGATGCCCTCGAGCTCGACGCGCTGGGCCACCTGCTCCATCAGTTCGACGGTGCGCGGGTGCAGTTCACCGGTCTGCTTGTGCAGGAAGAACGGGATCGGCACACCCCAGTTGCGCTGACGCGAGATGCACCAGTCCGGGCGGTTGGCGATCATCGAATGCAGGCGCGCCTGGCCCCAGGCCGGCACGAACTTGGTTTCTTCGATGGCGTTGAGGGCGCGCTTGCGCAGGGTTTCGCCGCTGTCAGGCTGCTTGTCCATGCCCACGAACCACTGCGCGGTGGCGCGGTAGATCAGCGGAGTCTTGTGGCGCCAGCAGTGCATGTAGCTGTGGCTGATGGTGTCGGTGAACATCAGCGCGCCCACTTCGGCGAGCTTGTCGACGATGTGCGGGTTGGCTTTCCAGATGAACTGGCCACCGAAGAATTCCAGCGAGTCGACGTACACGCCGTTGCTCTGCACCGGGGTGAGGATGTCGTCGTTGACCATGCCGTAGCGCTTGCAGGTCACGAAGTCGTCTTCACCGTAGGCCGGGGCCGAGTGGACCACGCCGGTACCGGCGCCCAGCTCGACGTACTCGGCCAGGTAGACCGGCGACAGGCGATCGTACAGAGGGTGACGGAAGTTGATCAGCTCCAGTGCAGAGCCCGGCGCGGTGGCGATCACCGAACCTTCCAGCGAGTAGCGCTTGAGGCAGGCTTCGACCAGCTCTTCGGCCAGCACCAGCAGCTTGTCGCCGACGTCCACCAGGGCATAGCTGAACTCGGGGTGCACGTTCAGCGCCTGGTTGGCGGGGATGGTCCACGGGGTGGTGGTCCAGATCACGATGGCGGCGGGCTTGGCCAGCGACGACAGGCCGAAGGCCTGGGCCAGCCGCGCTTCGTCGGCCACGTTGAAGGCCACGTCGATGGTCTGGGACTTCTTATCGGCGTATTCGACCTCGGCTTCGGCCAGGGCCGAACCGCAATCGAAGCACCAGTTCACGGGCTTGAGGCCCTTGAACACGAAACCGTGCTTGACCATTTCGGCCAGGGCGCGGATTTCGCCGGCTTCGTTGGCGAAGTCCATGGTCTTGTAGGGGTTGTCCCAGTCACCCAGCACGCCCAGGCGGATGAATTCCTTCTTCTGCCCTTCGATCTGCTCGGCCGCGTAGGCACGGCACAGCTCGCGGGTCTTGTCCGCAGTGAGGTGCTTGCCGTGGGTCACTTCGACCTTGTGCTCGATCGGCAGGCCATGGCAGTCCCAACCCGGCACGTACGGCGCATCGTAGCCGGCCAGGGTCTTGGACCGCGAGATCATGTCCTTGAGAATCTTGTTGAGCGCGTGACCGATGTGGATCTTGCCGTTGGCGTAGGGCGGGCCGTCGTGCAGCACGAACTTCGGACGATCCTTGCCAATTTCGCGCAGCTTCTGGTACAGGCCAATGCTGTCCCAGCGCTGCAGGATCTGCGGTTCGCGCTGTGGCAGGCCGGCCTTCATCGGGAAGGCGGTGTCCGGAAGGTTTAGCGTGGCTTTATAGTCGGTCATTTCAGGCTCTTCGTTAGCGGTTGACCGTGCCAATGGGCACGTGCGGCGGCGATATCCGCATCGATCGCCGACTTCAGCGCCTCCAGGGAGGCGAATCGCTGCTCATCGCGCAGCTTGTGGTGGAATTCCACCGTGAGACGCCGGCCATACAGATCGCCGGCAAAATCCAGGAGATGCACTTCCAGGTGGGCGCGGCCATCACCTGCAACGCTGGGGCGCACGCCGATGTTGGCGACACCCGGCCACGCCTGGCCATCGAGTTCGACGCTGACCAGGTACACCCCGGTGAGCGGTACGCGATGACGCTTGAGTTGTATGTTGGCCGTGGGCCAACCCAGCTGGCGCGCCAGCTTCTGCCCATGCAGCACCCGGCCGCGGATGCGGAACGGGCGGCCCAGCAGACGCTCGGCCACGGCAAAGTCGGCACGCGCCAGTGCTTCGCGCACCTGCGTGCTGCTGACCCGCAGGCCCTCGAGCTCCACGGTTTGCGCCGCTTCCACGGTGAAGCCGTGGCGCAGGCCGGCCTGCTGCAGGAACGTGAAGTCACCCACCCGGTCGCAGCCGAACCGGAAGTCGTCACCGACCTCCAGGTGCTGCACGCCCAGGCCGTCGACCAGGATGGTGTCGACGAATTCGGCGGCGCTGAGCTTGCACAGGCGCTGGTTGAACGCCAGGCACAGCACCCGGTCGATGCCTTCGGCGGCCAACAGGGCGACCTTGTCGTGCAGGCGGGCCAGGCGCGCAGGCGCGGTGTCCGGTGCAAAGTACTCACGCGGCTGTGGCTCGAAAATCACCACGCAGCTGGGTACGCCCAGCGCTACCGCGCGCTCACGCAAACGCGCCAGGATAGCCTGGTGACCGCGGTGAACACCGTCGAAGTTGCCGATAGTGGCAACACAGCCCCGATGCTCGGGGCGAAGGTTGTGAAGGCCTCGAACCAGCTGCATAACGCGCTTCTTGCTCATAAAGTGGTCGATTATAACCACACCCGGCCGCCGACGACAGGCAGCAGCGCGATGCCAGGGCGTCTAAAACACAAAACCGACGCCTGACCCGCGCCGGCCATCAGTGCAGCGCCTTGCGGGCGAAGTCCCGTGGACGAAAACCAAACAGGTACAGGCAACCGAAATAGGTCACCACGCCTGCGCCAATCAGTACGCCCAGGCGCAGGAACCGCTCGAGCATGTGCCCCTGCTCCCAGGCAGGCATGTACCACATGCCGGCCACCAGCACACCGGCCATCAGCAGTACGGCCACCAGCAACTTGAGCAGGTAGGCGGTCCAGCCCGGCTGCGGCTCGAACAGGTTCTGCTGGCGCAGCTTCCAGTACAGCAGGCCGGCATTGAGGCAGGCGCCGACACTGATCGCCAGGGCCAGCCCGGCATGCTGCAGGTAGCCGATGAACACCAGGTTGAGCAGTTGCGTGGCCACCAGGGTGAAGATGGCGATCTTTACCGGTGTACGGATGTTCTGCTGGGCATAGAAGCCAGGGGCGAGCACCTTGACCAGAATGATGCCGAGCAGGCCGACCGAGTAGGCGATCAGCGCGCGCTGGGTCATGGCGGCATCGAAGGCGGTGAACTTGCCGTACTGGAACAGGGCCACCGTCAGTGGCTCGGACAAAATTGCCAGGGCAAAGGTGCAAGGCAACACCAGCAAGAAGCACAGGCGCAGGCCCCAGTCGAGGATGCGCGAATACTCGTGGCGATCCTTGCTGGCGTAGGTCTTGGCCAGGGTCGGCAGCAGGATGGTGCCCAGCGCCACGCCCAGCACCCCGGAGGGCAGCTCCATCAGGCGGTCGGCGTAGTACATCCACGACACCGAGCCGGCCACCAGAAACGAGGCGAAGATGGTGTTGATGATCAGCGAGATCTGGCTTACCGACACCCCGAGGATGGCAGGCAGCATCTGCTTGAGCACGCGCCATACCCCGGTATCGCGCAGGTTCAGGCGGGGCAGCACGAGCATGCCGATCTTTTTGAGGTGCGGCAGCTGGTACAGCAGCTGCAACAGGCCGCCGGCCAGTACCGCCCAGCCCAGGGCCATCACCGGCGGATCGAAGTACGGGGTGAGGAACAGCGCGAAGAAGATCATCGCGACGTTGAGCAGGGTCGGCACGAAGGCCGGTACCGAGAAACGGTTCCAGGTGTTGAGGATGGCGCCCGCCAGGGACGACAGCGAGATCAGCAATATATAAGGAAAGGTCACACGCAGCAGGTCGGTGGTCAGCTCGAACTTCTCGGCGCTGTCGACGAAGCCCGGCGCGGTGACCCACACCACCCAGGGTGCGGCCAGGATCCCCAGCGCCGTGACCACCGCCAGCACCAGGGTCAGCAGGCCGGCGACATAGGCCACGAAGGTGCGGGTCGCCTCCTCGCCCTGCTGGCTTTTGTATTCGGCCAGGATCGGCACGAACGCCTGAGAAAACGCCCCCTCGGCAAAGATTCGCCGCAGCAGGTTGGGCAGCTTGAAGGCAATGAAAAAGGCGTCGGTGGCAACACCGGCGCCGAAGATGCGCGCCAGGATGGTATCGCGGACAAAGCCCAGCACGCGCGACACCATGGTGATGGAACTGACTGCAGCCAGGGACTTGAGGAGATTCATCGAAAGATTTTCATGCCATATGGATGAAGGAGAGGCCTAAACGGCATCCAAGTATGCGATACTCCGCCGCGCAAAGCAGACAGAGCAAAACTCCCGAGTTTACAGGTCATGCGCCAGAAGGGAATCATCCCCTCCAGCGAATCGACCGCTCAGCGGAACCTAACAAGCGCCCTTGACAACCGATCAACTCATCGGCATGATTCGCGGCCTATTTTGTTTGCTATTTACCAAGTCTTTCGAGGAGCTCGACGGTGGCCAACTCACCTTCCGCCAAAAAACGTGCAAAACAGGCTGAGAAGCGTCGCAGCCACAACGCCAGCCTGCGTTCCATGGTTCGCACCTACATCAAGAATGTAGTCAAGGCCATCGACGCAAAAGACGCCGAAAAAGCGCAAGCTGCTTACATCCTGGCTGTTCCAGTTATCGACCGCATGGCCGATAAAGGCATCATCCACAAGAACAAGGCTGCTCGCCATAAAGGCCGTCTGAATGGCCACATCAAGGCACTGAAGATTGCTGCAGCTGCCTAAGCGACGCTTGTTAAAAAACCGACCCTAGGGTCGGTTTTTTATTGCCTGCGATTTGATGATGCCGGGAAGACAGGGCCGCTCCCTTCGCCGACCAGGCTGACTCCTGCAGGAGACGGCCTGGTCGGCGAAGGGCTATGCCTTGCCTACTTGCCGAGCGGGATCTTCGGCGCCCATTGCAGCCATTCGTCCTCGGCCTTGTCGAACAGGGCAAAGGTCTGCTGCGGCAACGCTGCGTTGCCCATCTTGTCGCCGTCTGGCGTGGCGAAGGCAATGCCACCCTCGATCAGGGTCTCCAGCGACTCGGTACGCACCGTAGCGCCCTTGAACAGGCCGATATCGAAGCCGAAGCCACTGCTGTTCCAGAAACGGCTGCCACCGCGCACGAGCGAGGCGTAGCGTGGCTCGATCAGGATATGGATCAGCACGCGATCCGCTGTCTGCCCCAGCTCGTACCCCGTGACCTTGCCCACCGGCACTTCACGGTAGGTGACCGGCACACCGACCTTGATCGACCCGCGTCGAGCAGCGCTGAGCACCACCGGCAGGCCAGCCTCGCGAGCGGTCAGGTCCGGTGGCTCGGGCAAGGCCACGAAGTTGCGCTGCGGGCCCTGATTCTTCGCCGCCGGTTGCACTTCAAGGTACTGACCGGTGACCAGCGTCTCCAGGTTGGCCGTCTTGACGATACCCAGCGCCGGCTTGACTACCCAGAACTGCGTGCCCACACGCGCAATACGCTCGGGCACCTCGGTGATCTGCGCCTTGAGCGTCACCGATTGCAGGTCCTCCGCCAGGTCCACCGCTTCGACCTTGCCGACATCCAGCCCCTTGAAGCGTATGGGGGTGCCGACCTTGAGGCCGTCCGCACGGTCCACCTTGATGGTGATGCTGGTGCCCTTGCGATCCGCCGCTTCCTGGTTGGCCAGCAGGCGGAAGGTGGGGATACGACGCTTGAGCGGTACATTCTGTTTCGGCGTATCGAAGGCGATGCCACCGGCCATCAGGCTCTGCAGCGACTCGCTCTTGATCTGGATGCCCGACAGGCCGCCAGTCAGGGTAATGCCGCTGGCGTTCCAGAAACGCGTCGAACCATTGACCAGGTTGGCGTACTCGGGCTCGATGTGCACGCCAATCAGCAGGCGTTGCTGCTTCCTGGAGAACTGGTAGCTTTGCACGCTACCCACCTTTACCTGCCGATACAGGATCGGGCTGCCAACCTCGAGCGAGCCCAGGTTGTCGCTGAACAGCACAAGGTGCAGGCCGGGCGCCTTCAGATCGAGGGGCGGGGCCTTGGCCCGGGCTTCGAATTCACGCTGAGGCGAGGCGCCCTTGTCGCCGGGGCGAATAGCAATGTAGTTGCCCTTTACCAACGCCTCCAGGCCGGTGATACCCGCCAGGGAGATCGACGGCTTGACCACCCAGAACTGGGTGCCTTCGACCAGGTAGTCCTCGGCCAGCGGGTCCAGGGTCAGCTCGGCCATGGCGCTGGAGAGGTCGGCATCGACCTTCAGGGCTTTCAGCGAACCTACCTGTATACCTTTGTACATGACCGGCGTACGGCCCGCCTGCAGGCCCTCGAAGTCGCTCAGCTTGACCTTGACCCGGATACCCGCCTGGGCGGCGTCGAAGTCTTCGAAAAGACGGAACGGCAGGTTCGGGTCGGTGGGCGGGCTGTCCTTGCGGTGCTCGGGGGTAGCGAATGCGATACCGCCGGCAACGATGCTGGCCAGCGACTCGCTGCGCACCTTCACGCCCGACAGGTTGGCATCGATGCTCACGCCGCTGGCGTTCCAGAAACGCGTGTGCTTGCGCACCAGGTCGGCATAGCCCGGCTCGATGAACACCTTGATCTCGACCGTACCCTGGTCGTCGGAGAGCTTGTAGCTCTTCACCCGGCCAACCTGGATCTGCTTGTAGAACACGGGGCTGTCACGGTTGAGCGACCCCAGGCGATCGGCCTTGAGGGTCAGATGCAGGCCGGGCACGCTGTCGGACATCGGCGGTGCTTCGCTCAACGCATTGAAACGCTTGCTCGGCTCGCCATCCCCCGGGCTCACGGCAATGTAGTTGCCTGATACCAGCGTCTCCAGCCCGGTGATCCCGGCCAGGCTCACATTTGGCTTGACCAGCCAGAAGCGAGTGTTCTTGCGCAGGTGCTCCTCGGCCACCTGGTTCATCTCGATGGTGGCGATGACACCTTTGTTGCGGCCTTTGTCGTCAAGTACCAGGCTCTTGACCTTACCCACCGACATGCCCTTGTAGACCACCTCGGTCTTGTTGGCGACGATACCCTCGCCGCTCTCGAAGCGTACCTCGATGTTCACCCCCGCTTCACGGTAGGCCTGCCAGCCGAGCCACCCACCGATCACCAATGCGATCAGGGGCAGTATCCAGATGGCCGACCAGTTCGAAGCTGGGCGGGTTTTAGCCGTAGGCAAATCACTCATGGTCGTCATCCGACTCCGTGTTATCCCAAATCAGTCGGGGATCGAAAGTTACTGCAGCAAGCATTGTCAGAATCACCACACTGGCAAAGGCGACGGCCCCCAGGTTGGCTTCGACACTGGCAATCCGGCCGAAATTCACCACCGCCACCAGGATCGCGATGACGAAGATATCCAGCATCGACCAGCGGCCGATGAATTCGATGAAGCGATACATCACGATGCGCTGGCGTGCCGACAGCGGCTGGTGGCGCTGCACCGAATACAGCAGCAGGGCGATGCCCACCAGCTTGAAGGTAGGTACCAGAATACTGGCGATGAACACCACGGCCGCGATCGGCAGCATGCCGTGCTGCATCAGGGTGATGACGCCGGACATGATGGTGTCGGGGCTGCCCTGCCCCAGGGTGCTGACCGTCATGATCGGCAGCACGTTGGCCGGTATGTACAGGATGGCCGCGGTAATCAGCAGCGCCCAGGTGCGGGCCAGGCTGTTGGGCCGGCGTGCATGCACCAGCGCCCCGCAGCGTGTGCAGGTCTGGCTGCTGGCGCCCGCCTCCTGGCGGTTGAGCTCATGACACTCGGTACAGATCAGTATTCCTGCGTCAATCGCCCGCATGCACATCTTCTCCCGACAAGGCTACCCAGATCTGGTGGGGGGACATCACCACTTCCAGCCAGACCTGAACCAGCAACAAACTAACAAAACACAGCAAGCCAAGCCCTAGGCTGAGTTCGGCCATATCCACCAGCTTGACGATGGCGACCAGTACGCCCATGAGGTAGACCTCAAGCATGCCCCAGTCGCGCATGTGGTGATAAAAACGGTAAAGAAGCAGGCCGTAGCTGCGGCCCCTGTTCAAGCGGATGGTCAGCAACACGACCAGCTGACACAGCAGCTTGAGCAGTGGAATGGCCATGCTGCACAGGAACACCACCACCGCCACGCCACCCATGCCGCTGTTGTACAGGCCGATCACACCGCTCCACACCGTGTCATCGGAGTTCTGGCCCAACAGATGGAGTTGCATGATCGGCAGAAAGTTCGCCGGCACGTAGAGCAGCAAGGCCGCCAGTACCAGGGCCAGGCTGCGCTCGACCACATTGTGCCGATGGGCGTACAACTCATAGCCGCAGCGCGGGCATTGCGCTTTTTCATCCGTCTTGAGCTCGGGCTTGCGCAGCAGCAGGTCGCATTCGTGGCACGCCACCAATTGATCCAGCGGCAAGCCTGCGAGTGAATCGCGATCGTCAGGGTCGGGCATAGAAGGGTTCTGAGTAAAAACGTCGGGGCCTATTCTAGTGTCGTTGCCCCAATTGTGGGAGCACAACCGCGCAGGAGCCAGCCTTGGCGCAGAACAGGCCACAAAGACAAAACCCCTACCTGCAGATGCAGATAGGGGTTTCGGAATTTAATCTTGACGATGACCTACTCTCACATGGGGAAACCCCACACTACCATCGGCGATGCATCGTTTCACTACTGAGTTCGGGATGGGATCAGGTGGTTCCAATGCTCTATGGTCGTCAAGAAATTCTGTTGCCAGAAGGTCTTGTTCAGACACTCCAGCGAATCGGGTATGTGATGTTTGTGAGGTACAAATCTTCGGCTTACTGTGTCTTCACAACACCGCAATCTGGTCGTTCGACGCAAATTGCTTGGGTGTTATATGGTCAAGCCTCACGGGCAATTAGTATTGGTTAGCTCAACGCCTCACAGCGCT
>NZ_JAFKEC010000063.1 GCF_017848315.1 Pseudomonas palmensis | reverse complement strand
GCCCCTACTGCCCCATACCTACTCCACCAACACTTTATCCACAGCCACACCCACAGCAATTGTGGGCAACCCTTGTGGAAAACTTCCGCCCAGCGCCCTTCAATCCACAGCGTGCAATAGATCAAAAAGTGATCAAACCTCTGTAAGCCTTTGAATACGTGGCCCCCAGCACTGCACGAACACCTTATCCACAAAGCCGCCAACAGACTTTGTGTGCAAGTAGCCCTCTTTGCAAAACCCATGTGGATAAACCGCCGAAACCCCCGATTTTCGCTGCCGCGTGAGTATTTCGTGGTGGATTGACGAGGTTTTGTGCGTTTTTTGATCAAATAGCTGAACACCTTTAATCACGTGGCCTGCAGCCATGTCCGAACAGATTATCCACAGAGCCGCCAACAAGGATTGTGAGCAAAACTGCCGTCTCGCTGGACGACGGGCATGAAAAAAACCGCGAAAAATTCGCGGCGTGTATTGATCACTATTTGAACAATAGCCTGCAGGCCACGGTTGACGTGGCCTGCAGCCATAGGCAAACACTTTATCCACAGAACCGCCAACAGACTTTGTGCACAACCCTTCAGCGCAGCACACCCTCCTCCACCAACAGCTTCAAGATCGCCTCGGCGCCTTCGCTCGGGGTCACGCCCTTGAGTACCTGTCCACCGCCGCCACTGGCCTTCGCCGTGGCGGCTTTCATGCGGTCGGCACCGCTCTTGGCCTTGATCACCTTGAGGCGTTTGGGCCGGGGTCTGGCCGGCTGCAATACAGCATCTGTGAATAACTCGTCCTCCACCACCGCCACCTCATGGGCCGCCAACAGCCCGCGTTGCGCCGGCCCATAGGCGCTCTGGCGCGGCACCGGCGCGGCGTTATCCACAGTGGCGAGCATCGGCAGGCGCACGCTCAGGCGACGCCGCTGCCCCCGTGGCAGGGCCTGCAGCACCTGGGCCACGCCATTGTGGATGGATTCCACCTGCGCCAGCCCCACCACCAGCGGCCAACCCAGGCGCTCGGCCAGCAGAAACGGCAGCATGCCCGAGCCTTCGCCGGTTTCGGCCTGGCTGCCGCTAAGCACCAACTGCGCCCCCGCCTCGCGCAGGTAGTCGCCGAGCACGCCCAGCACATCGGCGCCTGCGGGCTGCTGCAACACGTCCAGCTGCGCCAGCCCCATGCCCAGGTACGCGCGCAGCGCAGGCTCGTGCGGGTCGCCGGCATGCAGCACCTGCAGGTTATCCCCAGCCAATTGCAACCCCAGTTCCACAGCCCGCGCATCCTGTTCGGCGCGGCGCATGCGCCCCGAGGTGGGGTGGGCGCCGATCGAGACCAGGCTGATGACCTTGGTGTTCATGAATGCCCCCTCAGGCCGCATCGCGCCGGGCGCTGTTGCGATAGTTGTCCACAGCCTCGATCAGCGCCTGCAAAATCGCCGCGCTGTCGCCGATGACCGCCAGGTCGGCACGCTTGATCATGTCGCAGCCGGGGTCCAGGTTGATCGCCACCACCTTGTCGCAGGCACCGATGCCCTGCAGATGCTGGATCGCCCCGGAGATACCCACAGCCACATATACCCGCGCCGTGACCCAGGTACCGGTGGCCCCCACCTGGCGATTGCGCGGCATGAAGCCATCGTCCACCGCCACCCGCGAGGCCCCTTCGGTGGCCCCCAGCGCGACGGTGGCCCTGTGGAAAAGTGCCCAGTCCTTGACCCCGTTGCCGCCCGAGAGGATGAATTCGGCCTCGGCCATGGCGATGGTGGCCGGGTCCACCGGCACCGGGCCGAGGTCTTCGATACGCGCCAGGCTGCGCGCCGCGCCTGTGGACAACTCCACCGGCAGGGCTTCATGGCGGGTTTCGCTGACCGGCTCGGCACATTCGGCCGCCGCCAGGATCAGGCGCGCCAGCCCGCGTACCAGGTCCTGCTGGCCAGCCCCGGCGCGCCCGCTGCACAGCCCGTCCTTGACCTGCCACACCCGCGTGGCCGGGCGCTCGCCCAGCGCCGCGGCAAGGCGCCGGCCCAGCTCGCCGCCACCGCTGCGGCTGTCGGGCAGCAGCCAGTGGCGCGGGTTGAACTGGTTATCCACAGCCCGCAGGCCCTGCACCCGCTGCTCCGGTGCATAACCTGCGAACGCGTCACCGTCGATCTGCAGCAGGCGGTCGACGCCGAACGTGCCGAAGGCGGTTTCCTTGTGCTCGCCAAACACCACTGCCAGCACCGCGCCGTCGCTGCCGGCCAGGCCGTGGGCCAGCCCGAGCACATCCCGGTCGTGGCTGCTCAGGCGCCCGCCGACCATGTCCGGCACCACCACGATGTAGAACGCCGGCACCGGCACCTGATGCAGCGGCACCAGCACCTCGGCGGCGGCGCTGCGCTTGCTCGTAGCGCCCTGGCTGGCGCCGCTGCGATCGATGCGCTTGATCCCATTGGGGCCGATGAAACCCACCGCATGCGGGTTCTTGCGCAGCACGCCATTGGGCCCCATCCACTGCGTCTGTTGGGCCTGCATGGCTGCGTGCAGCGGGTGCAGACGGTTGCGTGCAATCCACTCGGCACGCGGGTCACGCCGGATGATGTCGCTCATGGGTCCACCTGCGCAGGTTCTGGTTGGCTTGCTACCGGCGTGCTGGCAACCGTCGCTTCACGCAGCGCGTCGGCCACCAGCTCGGCCAGGTCCTTGATCTGCGGGCGTGGTTCGACCACGCCTTCGAGCATCGCGGTGCACTGCGGGCAGCCCACAGCCACCACCTCGGCGGCGGTCTCGCGGATGTCCTGCATGCGCATGTCGGGAATGCGCTGCTTGCCCGGAATGTCGGTGATCGGCGCTCCGCCACCGCCGCCGCAGCAACGCGAGCGAAAGCCGGAGCGCGCCATCTCGCGCACCTCTACGCCCAGCGCGCGCAGCACCTGGCGCGGCGCCTCGTACTCGCCGTTGTAGCGGCCCAGGTAGCACGGGTCGTGATAGGTCACGCTGGCGCCCTTGTGCGGCGCCAGGTCGAGGCGGCCGGCGGCGATCAATTCGGCGATGAAGCTGCTGTGATGCTGCACCTGGTAGTGCCCGCCCAGCGCGCCGTATTCGTTCTTCAGTACATGGAAGCTGTGCGGGTCGCAGGTGACGATGCGCGTGAAGCGGTACTGCGCCAGGGTCCGGATGTTGCGCCGGGCCAGTTGCTGGAAGGTGGCCTCGTCGCCCAGCCGGCGGGCCACGTCGCCGCTGTCGCGTTCCTCCAGGCCGAGCACGGCAAAGCCTACATTGGCCGCCCTGAGCACCTTGACGAAGGCGCGCAGGGTGCGCTGGTTGCGCATGTCGAAGGCGCCGTCACCCACCCACAACAGCACGTCGGTGCCGTGCACCTCGCCCAGCACCTCGAGGTCGAGGTCGGCGGCCCAGTTCATGCGCCCGCCCGGGGCGAAGCCGCCGGGGTTGTCGGTGGCGATCAGGTTGTCCAGCACCTCGGCGCCCTTGTTCGGCGTGGCGCCTTTTTCCAGGGTCAGGTGGCGACGCATGTCGACGATCGCATCCACGTGCTCGATCATCATCGGGCACTCTTCCACGCACGCCCGACAAGTGGTGCACGACCACAGCGTGTCGGCATCCACCAGGCCGTCGACGATCGGCTGGTGCGGGTTGCCGCCGTGCTCGCCGAGCGGTTTGCCGGGGTACGGGCTGCCGGCAAACTTCGCATCGGTGCCCCCCGCCAGGCCCACCACCATGTCCTGGATGAGTTTTTTCGGGTTCAGTGGCTGGCCGGCGGCGAACGCCGGGCACGCGGCCTCGCATTTGCCGCATTGCACGCAGGCGTCGAAGCCAAGCAACTGGTTCCAGGTGAAGTCCCTGGGTTTTTCCACACCCAGCGGTGCGTTCGGGTCTTGCAGATCCAGCGGCTTGAGCCCGGTGGAGCGTCCGCCGCCGAAGCGTTCGGCGCGCCGGTGCCAGGCCAGGTGCAGGGCACCGGCGAAGGCGTGCTTCATCGGCCCGCCCCAGGTCATGCCGAAGAACAGCTCGCTCACACCCCACAGCACGCCCAGCCCGAGCAAGGCCACCAGCACCCATCCACCGGTACCTTCGGGCAGGATACCGGCTACCGGCAGGGTGGCGATGAAGAAGCTGGCGGAAAACACCAGCAGGCTTTTCGGCAGGCGCATCCACGGGCCTCTGGACAGGCGCGCGGGCGGGTTCAGCCGGCGCCTGTAGACGAACAGCGCACCGCCGAACATCAAGGCGGTGGCCACCAGCAGGGCGTAGCCAAGGAAGCGGTTGTGCAGGCCGAAACCGTGCACCAGGATCGCCAGTACGGCGGCCAGCACGAAGCCGCCGGCGGTGGCGACGTGGGTGTTGGCCATGTACCTGTCGCGGGCGACCACATGGTGCAGGTCGACCATGTACCGGCGTGGCATGGCCAGCAGGCCCTTGAGCAGCTCGACCCGCGATGGCCGGCCTTGGCGCCACATCCGCACGCGCCGCAGCGCGCCGAGCACGGCCAGGCCGAGGGCGGCGAACAGCAGCAGGGGTAGCAGGGTGTTCAACATGGGAAGCTCCCACAAAAAGCCCGAGCGACCGGGACAATCGGTTCACAGAGCGATCAGAAATCCTTGCACAGGCGCAAGGCGTCGTAGATCGCCGCATGGGTGTTGCGCTGCGCCACGCAATCGCCGATCCGGTACAGCAGGTACCCCTCCCCCGGCTGGCTCAATATCGGCTGCGGCTCAATCGCGAACAGCGCCTCCACATCGATCTGGCCCTTGTTGCGCGAGCCCTCCTTGAGTGCGTAGTACAGGGTCTCGTCGGGGCGCACACCGTTCTCGATCACCACCTGGTCGACCACCCGCTCCTCCCGTGCCCCGGTGTATTCGTTCTCCAGCACTGCCACCAGCTTGTCGCCCTCGCGGTAGACCTTCTCCAGCATCAGGTCGCCGGTCATGATCACTTCCTTGGGGTACATGCTGCGGTAGTAGGTGGGGAACGAGGTGCCGCCAATCGCCACTCCCGGCTTGATGTCGTCGGTGACGATCTCCACCTGGCTGCCCTTGTCGGCCAGAAAATCCGCCACCGACATGCCGGTGAATTCGCAGATGGTGTCGTACACCAGCGCGGTCTTGCCCGGCGCCACCGTGCCGTCGAGCACGTCCCAGCTGCTGACCACCAGGCCCTCGGCCGCGCCCCAGTGCTCGTTCTGCTCGATGAACGGGTGCCCGCCCACCGCCAGCACCACCACGTCGGGGCGCAGGTCCATGAGGGTGTCGACGTCCGCCGCCGTACCCAGGCGCAGGTCGACCTTCAGCCGCGCCAGCTCCAGCTGGTACCAGCGCGTGATGCCGGCGATCTGGTCGCGTTGCGGAGCCTTGGCGGCGATGCTGATCTGCCCGCCGATCGCCTCCTTCTTCTCGAACAGGGTCACGTCATGCCCGCGCTCGGCCGCCACCCGCGCCGCCTCCATGCCGGCCGGGCCGGCACCGACCACCACCACCTTGCGTCTGGGGCCGGTGGATTTCTCGATGATGTGCGGCACGCCCATGTATTCCCGCGAGGTAGCGGCGTTCTGGATGCACAGCACGTCCAGGCCCTGGTACTGGCGGTCGATGCAGTAGTTGGCGCCCACGCACTGCTTGATCTGGTCGATCTGGCCCATCTTGATCTTGGCGATAAGGTGCGGGTCGGCGATGTGCGCGCGGGTCATGCCGACCATGTCCACGTAGCCGCCCTCCAGAATGCGCGTGGCCTGGTTGGGGTCCTTGATGTTCTGCGCGTGCATCACCGGCACGCTCACCACCTCCTTGATGCCCGCCGCCAGGTGCAGGAACGGCTCGGGCGGGAAGCTCATGTTGGGGATCACGTTGGCCAGGGTGTTGTGGGTGTCGCAGCCCGAGCCGATCACGCCGAAGAAGTCCAGCATGCCGGTGGCGTCGTAGTACCTGGCGATCTCCTTCATGTCCTCGTGGCTGAGGCCGTCGGGGTGGAACTCGTCACCGCAGATGCGCATGCCCACGCAGAAGTCGGGGCCGACTTCCTCGCGCACCGCCTTGAGCACTTCCAGGCCGAAGCGCATGCGGTTCTCGAAGCTGCCGCCCCATTCATCGGTGCGCTTGTTGACCCGCGGGCTCCAGAACTGGTCGATCATGTGCTGGTGCACTGCCGACAGTTCCACCCCGTCCAGCCCGCCTTCCTTGGCGCGGCGCGCGGCCTGCGCGTAGTTGCCGATCACGCGCCAGATCTCCTCCGGCTCGATGGTCTTGCAGGTGGCGCGGTGCACCGGTTCGCGGATGCCCGAGGGCGACATCAGGGTCGGCCAGTGATAGCCGTCCCAGCGCGAGCGCCGGCCCATGTGGGTAATCTGGATCATGATCTTGGCGCCGTGCTTGTGCATGGCGTCGGCCAGGTTCTGGAAGTGCGGGATGATGCGGTCGGTGGCCAGGTTGACCGAGGCCCACCACTGCTGCGGGCTGTCGATGGCCACTACCGACGAACCACCGCAGATGGCCAGGCCGATACCGCCTTTGGCCTTCTCTTCGTAGTACTTCACGTAGCGCTCGGTGGTCATGCCGCCGTCGGTGGCGTACACCTCGGCGTGTGCGGTGCTCAGTACCCGGTTGCGGATGGTCAGCTTGCCGATCTGCAGCGGCTGGAACATTGCTTCGAAAGCCATGGCGGGTTCCTCGACTTACAGGGGCTTGACGATGAACAGGCCGTCGTCGTGGCCGTGTTCCGAACCGCCGTAGACCTGCTCGGCGACCGTGCGAAGGGGGCTGCCGCGGGCCGCCAGGATCTGGTCCATGGCGCCGGCGAACCAGCCGGTGAACATGTAGTCGACCTTGCGCCCGACCTTGCCGTACACATAGACGAAGGCCGAGTGTTCGAGCCTGACGCTGGCGGTACCTCTGTCGAGGTCGATGTCCTGGATCGTGAACAGCCCCCAGCCGCGTTGCGACAGGCGCTTCATGTAGTGCTCGAACACCGCCACGCCCTGCAGGCCGTGGCATTCGGCCTCCTTCTCGCACCAGTGCCAGGCCGACTTGTAGCCGGCCTTGTACAGAATCTCGGCGTAGGCGTCGGCGCCCAGCACCTCTTCGATGCCCATGTGGTTGTTGACGAAGAAATGCCGCGGCACGTACAGCATCGGCAGCGCGTCGCTGGTCCACACACCGGTTTCGCTGTCGACTTCGATGGGCAATTGCGGGGCGATCTTGGCCATGGAAACTGAACTCCATAAAAGAAAAAGGATGCGGCTGGGTGAGGCGTGGGGTTACTCGCCCCAGACGTCTTTCAGGACATTGACCCAGTTCTCGCCCATGATCTTGCGCACCACCCGCTCGGGGTGGCCGCGCTTGAGCAGGGTTTCGGTGAGGTTGGGAAATTCGCCCACGGTGCGGATGCCCAGCGGGTTGATGATCTTGCCGAAGCTGGTGAGGCGGCGCGCATAGCCCTTGTCGTGGGTCAGGTACTCGAAGAAGTCCTGGCCGTGGCCCTGGGTGAAGTCGGTGCCGATGCCGATGGCGTCTTCACCCACCAGGTTCATGGTGTATTCGATGGCCTCGGCGTAGTCGTCGATGGTCGCGTCGATACCCTTGGCCAGAAACGGCGCGAACATGGTCACGCCGACAAAGCCGCCATGGTCGGCGATGAACTTCAACTCGGCATCGGACTTGTTGCGCGGGTGCTCCTTGAGCCCGGAGGGCAGGCAGTGGGAATAGCACACCGGTTTTTTCGATTCGAGGATGACTTCCTCGCTGGTTCGGGAGCCGACGTGGGACAGGTCGCACATGACCCCCACGCGGTTCATCTCGGCGACGACTTCGCGACCGAAGCCGGACAACCCGCCGTCGCGCTCATAGCAGCCGGTACCCACCAGGTTCTGGGTGTTGTAGCACATCTGCACGATGCCCACGCCCAGCTGCTTGAAGATCTCCACGTAGCCGAGCTGGTCCTCGAAGGCATGGGCGTTCTGGAAGCCGAAGAGGATGCCGGTCTTGCCCTGCTCCTTGGCCTTGCGGATGTCGGCGGTAGTGCGTACCGGCAGTACCAAGTCGCTGTTTTCGCGAATCAGCTTCTGGCTGGCGACGATGCTGTTGATGGTGGCCTGAAAGCCCTCCCACACCGAGACAGTGCAGTTGGCGGCAGTGAGGCCGCCCTTGCGCATGTCCTCGAACAGCTCGCGGTTCCACTTGGCGATGATCAGCCCGTCGATAACGATGCTGTCTGCGTGCAATTCGGCCGGGCTCATCAGGCTGTCCCCTTGTATGACGTTGCGGCGCCGAATCGTCTGCCGGCGCTTTGGGGCCAGCATATGCCTAGGCGCCAGGTCGCCAGGATGCAAAAACGACAGGGGAATTGCCGAAAACGTCAAGGTGCGACAAAGGGCCCGGGCGGCACCCGTCGGGAAGGTGCCGAACAGTGCCGACCATTGCCCGCTCGCCATGCTGTTCTTTGCTACGGTGCTTTGCGAGAATCGCGGATCCTTTACGCGCACCCTGGTGGGAGACTCTGTAGATGAAATCGCTGGTATGGCTTGTGCTTGCGGCTGTGGCGCTGGGCGCACAGGCCGAGGAAAGTGACGCTCCCACCCCGTGCGACAACGTCGAGACGGCCCAGCAGAACTACGCCTGCGCCGCCTACAGCCGTACGGTTGCCGAACGCGAGCTGAACGCCGCCTTCGGCGATCTGCTCGAACGCATCAAGGAACAGTATGCCGGCCAGGGTGCGAAGATCACCGAACTGAGCAACCGCCTGAACGCCGCCCAGAACCTGTGGAAGCAAGTACGCGACGCCGACTGCAAGGTCGAGACCTTCGACAGCACACCGGGCAAGGAGTACGACGCCGCACTGAACACCTGCCTGGCGCAACGCAGCGACGACCGCTCCGAATACCTGCAGTCCCTTGGCCTGCAAAACTCCGATTGAGGCACCCCATGAAAATCTGCGGCATCGAAATCAAGGGCAGCGAAGCCCTGCTGGCCGTGGCCAGCCTGGACGCCGGCCAGCCCGTGCACGTTGGCGTGGCCACCAAGAAGATCGGCCTGGAGGATGACGAGGATGCCGCCCAGGTAAAGGCATTCGCCGCACAGGTCAGAGCCTTTGTCAGCGAGCATGGCATCGGGCAATTGGCGATCAAGAAGCGCAGCAAGAAAGGCGACTTTGCCGGCGGCCCGACCACCTTCAAGATCGAGGGCGTGCTGCAGTTGCTGGACAACTGCACGGTGGAGCTGGTGTCGCCGCAGACCGTCAGCGCCCAGGCCAAGAAGCACAATCTCGAGCTGCCGGGAACGCTGAACAAGTATCAGCATGAGGCCTACAAGAGCGCCTGTGCGGCGCTGCTCAAGCGCGGCTGAGGGCGCCTGCGCACGTCACTGATCTAGCCAAAAACGACCTGTTCATAGGTATGCCGGCCATGCCCCTTGTCGCCACCGCGCAGCGCTCCCAGAATCGGGGCACCCTTCGCCTCGAACAAGGACAACCGCCATGATGCACGCCGATTTGATCGATCAGGACGACCTGCTGGGCCAACTGCGCGCCCTGGGCTTCGAGATGCCTGCCGGCGCCAGCGCCGAGCAGGCCTGCGAATGTGCGGTACGCGGCTTGAGCGCGGAACGCGCCCGGGCCCTGCGCGGCCTGGTGGAGCAGTTGTACACCGGCAGCGCGACGATCCTCCCGGCGGTGCGCCAGGCGATCGACAAGCAGTTGCTGCCGGCGCTGGCGAACCACAAAAGCCTTCACGGTTGACCCCATCGCGGGTCAAGCCCGCTCCCACAGGCGCTTCACTGCCCTTCAGAGCAGCGATGTACCGGTGGGAGCGGGCTTGACCTGCGATGCGGTCGGCCTGGTCTACAGCCTCACACTGGCAAACGTCGACTCATTGCGCGCCTGACTCAGCGCCGACATCGGCCCGGCCAGCGGCGACAGCACCAGCGCCTGCGGCAGCGGCATCATCGCCACCTGCTGGGCCGTGTTCGAGCCTACCCGCTCATCACGCGGCGGTATCCCGAAGTATTCCCGGTAGCACTTGGAAAAGTGCGGCGTGGACACGAACCCGCACACCGACGCCACCTCGATGATCGACATCGGCGTCTGCTTGAGCAGCTGCCGCGCACGAATCAGCCGCAGCTTCAGGTAATAGCGCGACGGCGAACAATGCAGGTACTTCTGGAACAACCGCTCCAGCTGACGCCGCGACACCGCCACGTACACCGCCAGTTCGTCCAGGTCGATCGGCTCTTCGAGGTTGGCCTCCATCAGCGCCACGATTTCCTGCAGCTTGGGCTGGTTGGTACCGAGCATGTGCTTGAGCGGCACGCGCTGGTGGTCCTGCTCGTTGCGGATGCGCTCGTACACGAACATCTCCGAGATCGCCGCCGACAGCTCGCGGCCATGATCGCGGCTGATCAGGTGCAGCATCATGTCCAGCGGCGCGGTGCCGCCCGAGCTGGTGAAGCGGTTGCGGTCCAGGGTAAACAGGCGCGTGCTCATGCTCACCCGCGGGAAGGCCTCCTGCATCGCGGCCAGGCACTCCCAGTGCACGCTGCAATCGAAGCCATCGAGCAGCCCCGCACAGGCCAGAGCCCAGCTGCCGGTACACACCGCCCCCAGCCGACGCGACTGGCGGGCCTGGCTCTGCAGCCAGGTCACATGTTCACGGGTCACGGTGCGCTGGATGCCGATGCCGCCACACACGATCACGGTGTCCATCGCCGGCGCCGCGTGCATCGCCGAATCGGGAGTGATCTGCAGGCCGTCGCTGGCCCACACCTGACCGCCATCCACGCTCAGGGTGCTCCAGCGATACAGCTCGCGACCCGACAACTGGTTGGCCATGCGCAGCGGCTCGACCGCAGAGGCCAGGGAGATCAGCGTGAAGTTGTCCAGCAGCAGGAAACCGATGGATTGGGGGGTGCGGTTCTGGTTTGGGGTTGCGGAGTTGTACGACGTCATCGCGATCTCTCCTCACACAATGCAGGGTGTGCCTCAGGCTCGGGCTTTTTGTCATGGCCCCGGTTCGATTGCAGGGGCTTTGCCAAACCCAACGCAAATGCCATGCCCAAACTTGAATACGCATTCAACAACACCTGAAAACGACATCGCGATGTGTCTAGTTCGCCCACGCCCGCAGGGTCGCTTTTAAACGCAAAAGGCCGGGCCAAAGCCTGTCTGTAGTCCCGTTGTGAAATTGGGTAGCACTTGTGGGAAGGATGCCCAGAAACGACAACGCGCGGTGTCACCGCGCGTGCTGGAAGGGGTGGCGTGGCCAGTGAATCGCCATCGGCCGGGGTGCGTCAAAACGCAGCGCTCGCTCAAGGTAGTGGACCAAAACGGCGCAGCCACGCCTCAGCATTCGATGGCGTTCACCGCCAGGCCGCCGCGAGAGGTTTCCTTGTACTTGTCGTGCATGTCGGCGCCGGTGTCGCGCATGGTGCGGATCACCCGGTCGAGGGAGATGAAGTGCTCGCCGTCACCGCGCAAGGCCATCTGCGCGGCGTTGATCGCCTTGACCGCGGCAATCGCGTTGCGCTCGATGCATGGCACCTGCACCAGCCCGCCAACCGGATCGCAGGTCAGCCCCAGGTTGTGTTCCAGGCCGATCTCGGCGGCGTTCTCAAGTTGCGCCGGGGTGGCCCCGAGCACTTCGGCCAGGCCCGCCGCCGCCATTGCGCAGGCCGAGCCGACCTCGCCCTGGCAGCCGACTTCGGCGCCGGAGATCGACGCGTTCTTCTTGCACAGGATGCCCACCGCCGCCGCGCCCAGAAAGAAGTCCACCACGCTGGCTTCGCTGACCTCGTCGCTGAAGCGCATGTAGTAGTGCAGCACCGCCGGGATGATGCCTGCCGCGCCGTTGGTGGGGGCGGTGACCATGCGCCCGCCTGCGGCATTTTCCTCGTTGACCGCCAGCGCATACAGGTTGACCCACTCCATGGCACTGAGGGTGGAGCCGATCACGTTGGGCTTGCCCAGCTCCTGCAGGCTGCGGTGCAGGCGTGCCGCGCGGCGGCGCACATTGAGCCCGCCCGGCAGGATGCCCTCGTGGCGCAGGCCGTTTTCGACACAGGCCTGCATGGCCCGCCACAGGGTCATGAGCCCGGCACGGATTTCAGCCTCGCTGCGCCACACCTTTTCGTTCTCCAGCATCAGTTGCGACACGCGCAGGTCGTGCTGCCGGCACAAATCCAGCAGTTCCACGGCACTGTTGAAGTCGTAGGGCAGCACGGTGGTGTCGGCGTCCAGCACACCGCTGGCCGCCTGCGCCGCGTCCACCACGAAGCCGCCGCCCACCGAGTAGTAGGTATCGCGGTGCAGCTCGCCCTGCTCGCCCTCGGCGATCAGGGTCAGGGCGTTGGGGTGGTACGGCAGGTTCTCGTCCAGCAGGCGCATGTCGCGGGCCCAGACGAAGCCGACCGGCCAGCGTCCGTCCAGCAGCAGGCTGTCGGTTTCGCGCAGCGTGGCGATGCGCGGGGCGATCTGCGCCGGGTCGATGGCGTCCGGCCATTCGCCCATCAGGCCCATGATCACCGCGTTGTCACTGCCGTGACCGATGCCGGTGGCCGACAGCGAGCCGTACAGGCGCACCTCGATACGCCGCACCCGGGCCAGCAGGTTGCGCTCGCGCAGCCCCTGCACGAACAGCGCCGCGGCGCGCATCGGGCCGACGGTGTGCGAGCTTGAAGGGCCGACACCGATCTTGAACAGGTCGAACACACTGATGGCCATGCCGCGTACCTCTGGCTGCTACGCTGAAAAGGCGGCAATCCGCCGGTTTCGCGCATCATCAGGCTTTTGTCAGCGACCACGACGTCTGCAACCGACGCGCTCTTGTCCAGCAGCGCCGCCCGTTGCCAGGGCAGGACCTGCGCCGTTTTTTTGCGGTGCACATGCGCCAGAACCGCGTTTTTCGAGGCCGACGACACTGTAAGCGACCTCATTGGCACTGGATGCGACCCTGCCTGTACTGGATACGACGCACCCGGTAGGCGTTTGATTTTCGCTGTTAGATGATCGGTACCGACTCGATTGCACGGCCCCTGTCCCGTGGGACATCCGAAAAAAACCAGGAGTCCACCATGAAAGGTTCACCCCCGCTGTTGCTGGCCGCGCTGCTGAGCCTGCCGGCGCTGGCCCAGGCCGTGGAGCCCGAGCAGTGCCACACCGTCAACTTCTCCGACGTCGGCTGGACCGACATCACCGTGACCACTGCAGTCACCAGTGCGGTGCTCCAAGCGCTCGGCTACAAGACCCGCACCACCATGATCTCGGTACCGGTGACCTACAAGTCGCTGGCCGACGGCAAGAACATGGACGTGTTCCTCGGCAACTGGATGCCGACCATGGAAAACGACATCAAGCCGTACCGCGATGCCGGCACCGTCGAGACCGTGCGTGCCAACCTGGAGAATGCCAAGTACACCCTGGCCGTGCCCCAGGCGCTGTATGACAAGGGCCTGAAGAACTTCGCCGACATCGCGAAATTCAAGAAGGAGCTGGACGGCAAGATCTACGGCATCGAGCCGGGCAACGACGGCAACCGCACCATCCAGAGCATGATCGACAAGAATGCCTTCGGCTTGAAGGATGCCGGCTTCAAGGTAGTGGAGTCGAGCGAGGCCGGCATGCTCGCGCAAGTCGACCGTGCCCAGCGCCGTGGCACCGACGTGGTGTTCCTCGGCTGGGAACCGCACCCGATGAACACGCGCTTCAAGATGAAATACCTCGAAGGCGGCGACGACTTCTTCGGCCCCGACTACGGCAAGGCCACGGTGCTTACCAACACGCGCAAGGGCTACAGCCAGGAGTGCAGCAACGTCGGCCAGTTGCTCAAGAACCTCTCCTTCACCCTGGACATGGAAAGCACCCTTATGGGCAAGGTGCTCGACGACAAGGTCAAGCCCGACGCCGCCGCCAAGGCCTGGCTCAAGCAGAACCCGCAGGTGCTCGACACCTGGCTGGCCGGCGTGACCACCGTGGATGGCAAACCGGGCCTGGAGGCGGCCAAGGCCAAGCTGACGCAGTAAGCACGCCCCGCGCCGGGGGGCGATTGCCCGGCGCGGGTTGTTTCCAATCCCTTGCAGGTGGACGCTCGCTATCATGCTGATCGATCAAAAAATACCCCTGGGCCAGCACATCGCGGCCTTCGTCGAGTGGTTGACGCAACACGGCGCCAACTACTTCGACGCCTTCGCCGAGGCGCTGGAGTTCATGATTCACGGGGTGACCGGGGCGCTGACCTGGTTCAACCCATTCGTCCTGATTGCCCTGGTGGCCCTGATCGCTCACCTGATCCAGCGCAAATGGGCGCTCACCGTATTCTGCGCGCTGTCGTTCCTGCTGATTCTCAACCTCGGCTACTGGCAGGAAACCATGGAAACCCTGGCCCAGGTGCTGTTCGCCACCTTCGTGTGCGTGGCCATCGGCGTGCCGCTGGGCATCCTGGCGGCACACAAGCCGATGTTCTACACCGCCATGCGCCCGGTACTCGACCTGATGCAGACGGTGCCCACGTTCGTGTACCTGATCCCGACCCTGACCCTGTTCGGCCTGGGCGTGGTGCCGGGGCTGATCTCGACGGTGGTGTTCGCGATTGCCGCGCCCATCCGCCTGACCTACCTGGGCATCCGCGACGTGCCGCAGGAACTGCTGGATGCCGGCAAGGCGTTCGGCTGCTCGCGGCGCCAGCTGCTCTCGCGCATCGAACTGCCGCATGCCATGCCCAGCATCGCGGCGGGGGTCACCCAGTGCATCATGCTGTCGCTGTCGATGGTGGTGATCGCCGCGCTGGTGGGCGCCGATGGTCTGGGCAAACCGGTGGTCAACGCACTCAACACCGCCGATATCGCGCTGGGCTTCGAGGCGGGGCTGGCGATCGTGCTGCTGGCGATAATGCTCGACCGTATCTGCAAGCAACCGGACGCACCGGCAAGGAGTGAAGCATGAGCATCATTCGCTTCGAAGAGGTCGACGTGATCTTCTCGCGCCACCCGCGTGAGGCGCTCAGCCTGCTGGACCAGGGCCTCACGCGTGAACAGATCCTGAAGAAGACCGGTCTGGTGGTCGGCGTCGAGAAAGCCAGCCTGGACATCAACAAGGGCGAGATCTGCGTGCTGATGGGCCTGTCGGGTTCAGGCAAGTCGAGCCTGCTGCGCTGCATCAACGGCCTGAACACGGTGAGCCGCGGCAAGCTGTTCGTCGAGCATGAAGGCGCACAGATCGACATTGCCCACTGCACCCCGGCGGAGCTGAAGATGATGCGCACCCAGCGTATCGCCATGGTGTTCCAGAAGTTCGCCCTGATGCCCTGGCTGACGGTACGCGAGAACATCAGTTTCGGCCTGGAGATGCAGGGCCGGCCCGAGAAGGAGCGGCGCAAGCTGGTGGACGAGAAGCTCGAGCTGGTGGGCCTGACCCAGTGGCGCAACAAGAAGCCCGACGAGCTGTCGGGCGGCATGCAGCAGCGCGTGGGCCTGGCCCGGGCGCTGGCGATGGACGCCGACATCCTGCTGATGGACGAACCGTTCTCGGCGCTCGACCCGCTGATCCGCCAGGGCCTGCAGGACGAGCTGCTTGAGCTGCAACGCAAGCTGGCCAAGACCATCGTGTTCGTCAGCCATGACCTGGACGAGGCCCTAAAGCTCGGCAGCCGCATCGCGATCATGAAGGACGGGCGCATCATCCAGTACAGCAAGCCCGAGGAGATCGTGCTCAACCCGGCAGACGAGTATGTGCGTACCTTCGTCGCGCATACCAACCCGCTCAACGTGCTGTGCGGGCGCAGCCTGATGCGCACGCTGGACAAGTGCAAGCGCATCAACGGTTCGGTATGCCTGGACCCGGGGGGTGATTCTTGGCTGGACCTGGCCGAGGGCAACACCATCAGGGGCGCGCGCCAGGGCGTCAACGGCATGGCCTTGCAGAACTGGGCGCCCGGCGAGGCGGTGGAGGGGCTGGAGCGCAAGCCGACGCTGGTGAATGCCAATATCGGTATGCGCGAGGCGTTGCAGATTCGGTATCAGACGGGGAACAAGCTGGTGTTGCAGGAGGGGAATCAAGTGGTGGGGATATTGGGCGACAGCGAGCTGTATCACGCGTTGTTGGGCAAGAATCTGGGGTGAAGCGGATGGCTTCTTCGCCGGCAAGGTCAGCGCATGACTTGCCAGCGAGGGGGCCGTGAGGGCAAGACGTCGATATGAATTCTTTTTCTGGCAAGTTTGAACTGTGGGGCAGGGTTTTCAAGTTTGAAAGTAAAAACTGTCTATTCTCATGCTGACAGCCGCTTATGGTGGGGCGGTCATGGGGGGCGTAATTCTCGTATTGACGCTGTGGGGGCGTAGTAAAGGGTGCGATTTCCCAATTAATGACAATTCAATACTTAGCCCGCTTCCGAAAACACTGCTTCCATAAAAACAGAGCTTATACACAAGACTCACACTTCTATCTTTATAGGGGCATATTAAAACCTCCTGCTATTTTTGCACAAAAAGCCAACTAACCTTGAAAATGCATAAGGATATTTACTTACCTCACGCCTACTGATAGCACCATCCAGCTCAAACGAATTCATGTATTTTTTTACGCTTCTTACTGAAACACCAGGAACACTACCAACTCTATCCAGACCACTTTCCACATTATCAATCAAGTATGCACCCCTGTTCTGGCGAAAACCAAATCTGACCACTATGTTTTCCTCAAACACAACAGCGCCCTCATCATTACCATCCCAGAAATAAAAACTTATATTATCGAGCGATCCGCCCCGTAAGTCTCGATAATCCCAATACGCTTTCAGCAGCGTGGTTAATCTAACCTTCGGCTCAACACCCAATCCAGTGCCGACAGATTCATCTGCAAAAAAATACAACTTGTGCATCAGACTAAGCCCAGTATTTCTATGAGGCACAATAATTTCTTTTTCGTAAGCGTGACAGTCTGACTTATCACCCACCAATTCATACCCGTAGTCCTCTAGGGTGGAGCGCTCCATATCAGGCAGCCCAAGAATCTCTAAATCCTCAAATGTTAATTTATCCAAAAAAATATTAAATATTTCGAAAAATGTAGCTCTCAACATTGTTTTCACCAAGAATTTAATAACAGGGTTCGTTCCAGCGGAGTGATGCCACGGCCCGGCGCGAAGATGTAGAACTTTATTCACTGCCATACCGGTCATTCAGCATGGGCTGTCAGCTTGGAGCATAAGTACACGTCTCTGGCATCCGAAGGGGCCTTCTTGTAGAGGCCTAAACGCATACAATTACTTTAGAGCCAAAAAACACTTTATTTAAGTGCAACTTTACTTATCGACTTTAAAGTGCCTGTCCAACTTCAAAAATTGCCCACCCCTCATAATTTGAAGCCCTTTTATTTTTAGTTTAATTTCCGACCCCTCTGATTTGACGTAGAAACCTAGAAAGGCGATTTTTTCTTCTATTTCGTCTACATGACTAAACAGCATAGCATTTGCCGCACTTTCAAGCTCTTTGAACAAATTCCGGTACCTCGAGAACTCTTTGACTGGAGAGAACCTCCCTTGCTTCTTGGGGTTGTCACCAACCTGCAATATGATCTGCCCCAAGCACTTATCATCTTTATCAAATAAGTAAAACAGCTCTTCAGTTATTGACATCTCGTTTCATCCCCCAGCGCATTTGATAGACCGACTAAATTTTCGTCACTGAATCCATCCCTTCCATCCGGGTGAATAATTCTCGCATGATTGGGAAATTTATTCGTTGGATCACTGATTACATCGAATCCTGCAACCCTAATACTTTCTTCTGTTCCCAGTGCAACTGTACCCGCTGCACGTTGTAACCCGCTGGCCTTGGGAAAGGCAAAACCCGAAAAAGTGCGCAACTTCTTGCGCAGCACTGTGCAAGAAGTTGCGCAGTTGTTAAAAGTCGAGAATCGACTTTTTCGTGCTTCCTTGGTCGCCAGCCAGCAAACCTTTTAATTTATTTATCCTTCGTCAGCGCTGTAGAACGCCAACGCATCGCCAGCAAAAAAAAGGCCCTGCCGTCACCGGCAGGGCCCTTCTTCATTCAGCTATCTGCCATCAGCTGTACACACGCCCCAGCAACTGGCGATGACTCTCGAACTGATCCAGCACGTCGCGGGTGATCTGCTCGACGGTAAAGCCCATCAGGTCGTACTCCTGGCTGCCGTTGTGCAGGTACACCTCGGCCCGGTAGTAACGCTGGCGCACGTCGCCTTCACCCTGCGCCGGCGCTTCGCTCGGCGCCGCCAGGTAGCCGTCCAGGCTCACTTCGTAGACGAACGGGTTGCCCTCCTCCATCTCGATGCGCAAGCCCATCGCCTCGCGCGACTGGCCGACGCGGCTCTGCACCTGCAGGCCCATGCCCTGCAACTGCACCGCCGCCTCTTTCAGCGCCGGACTCACCTGCTTGTCCATGAAGCGCTGCACCATCGCCTGGGTCGGCTGCAGGTCCAGCTGGGTGAGGCGCTCGCTGAAGCCGCGACGGCCACGCGCCGCCAGTTCGGCCTGCTCCTGCTCGACCTGCGTGTCCTGCTTCATGGCCTTGAACAGGCCGAACATGAACACCACCAGCACCACCGAGAACGGCAGCCCGGCCAATACCACCATGGTCTGCATGGCCTGGAAGTTGCCCACCAGCAACAGCCCGATGGTCACCAGGGTGATGATCGCCGACCACAGGATACGCAGCCAGTGCGGCGCATCCTCGTCCACGTCGCCGCCCTTGCACGACAGGTTGGCCATCATCACCGCGCCCGAGTCAGCCGGGGTGAGGAACAGCACGAAGCCGACGAACACCGCCACACCAACCACGATCTTGGCCGCCGGGAAGTGCTCCAGCAGCTGGTAGATCGACATCGCCGGTTGTTCCACCGCCGTGCGCCCAAGCTCCACCGCACCGTGGTTGATCACCAGGTCCAGCGCGGTGTTGCCGAAGATCGACAGCCACGCCAGGGTAAAGCCCAACGGAATCAGCAGCACGCCGGCCACCAGCTCGCGCACGGTGCGGCCACGGGAGATACGCGCGATGAACATGCCCACGAACGGGGCCCAGGAAATCCACCAGGCCCAGTAGAACAGGGTCCACAGGCCCAGCCAGCCTTCGGACCTGGCGTTGTTGCCTTCGTACACGTACAGGTCGAAGGTCTTGAGGATCACGCCGTTGAGGTAGTCGCCGATGTTCTGCACGAAACCGTTGAGCAGGTGCAGGGTGTCACCGAACAGCAGCACGAACAGCAGCAGGCCGCTGAACAGCAGGATGTTCAGGTTGGACAGGCGGCGAATGCCGTTCTCCACGCCCGACACCGCCGCGATCGTGGCCACGGTGCTCATCACCAGGATCACCATCAGCAGGTTGGTGTTGCTGTGCTGCATGCCGAACAGGTACTCCAGGCCCGAGGACACCTGCATCGCACCGATGCCCAGGTTTGTCACCAGGCCCAGCAGGGTCACGAACATGCCGAAGATGTCCACGGTGTGCCCGGCAGCCCCCTTGACCCAGCGCTCACCCACCAGCGGGTACAGCGCCGAACGCAAGGCCAGTGGCTGGTTGTGGCGATAGGCGAAGTAAGCCACGGCCAGGCCCACCAGCGCATAGATCGCCCAGCCGTGCAGGCCCCAGTGCAGGAAGGTCAGCTGCATGCCCTGGCGTGCGGCCTCCAGGCTGGCCGGCGCACCGGCAGGCGGGTTGAAGTAGTGGTCCAGCGGTTCGGACGCGCCAAAGTACAGCAGCGAGATACCGATACCGGAGGAGAACAGCATGCCGGCCCAGGCACCGTAGCTGAAGTCGGGCTTGTCGTCCTTGCCGCCAAGCTTGAGCTTGCCGTAGGAGGAAAACGCCAGCCCGATGACGAACAGCAGGTAGCCGCCGATCACCAGCATGTAGTACCAGCCGAAGCTGCGCGACAGCCAGGCTTGGGCCTGGCCGAGAATTTGACCGGCCGTGTCCGGGGCGGCGATCAGCAAGGCAGTCAACAACAGGATCAGCAGCGCCGTGGTGTAGAACACCACGCTGTTGACCCGGACCCTCTCGGCAGGGGTCTTTATCAGGGAGGCAGAACTCATTGCACAGATGCTCCAGGCAGTGCGAGAGAAAACACGAAACGACCCGTCACCCGCGCAATTGGTGCAATAGCCCCACTGCGTCAGGTGTTATAAAAGCACCTTGAAAAACCGTGATCCCAAACCGATTGCGTTGAAAAAAACAGAAAAAGGGTCCCGATCCGAGGGCCCGCCGAACGGTGCGACACCGCTGGGCAATTCTGATCAACGTTTCGTTTAAACCCGTGCACGCCTTGCATTACGGGGGTTACACGTCTTTTTAGGGTGCCAATCGGCGTCAGTGACGGGCCACAAAAACCTGTCAATGGCGCGAATTGTCGCAGAGCTTATTCTTTGTTGATTGAACGTTCAATCAAAACAAAATAGACTGGTCTTCGCCGAGTCAGCCGCCTGTCGTCTGCCCGAAGGCCTGAGGAGATTTGCCAGATGCCCAAGGTCGGTATGCAACCCATTCGCCGCCAGCAGTTGATCGAAGCCACGTTGATGGCGGTAGACCAGGTCGGCATGGGGGACGCCAGCATTGCGCTGATCGCCCGTTTGGCCGGTGTGTCGAACGGCATCATCAGTCACTACTTCCAGGACAAGAATGGCCTGATCGCAGCGACCATGCGGTACTTGATGAACGTGCTGATCGACAACGTCGCGGCACGTCGCCAGGCGCTCACGGAGGACACCCCGCGCGCCCACCTGAAGGTGATCGTCGAGGGCAACTTCGACGCCAGTCAGGTCAACGGCCCGGCAATGAAAACCTGGTTGGCCTTCTGGGCCGCCAGCATGCACCAGCCGTCTTTGCACCGGTTGCAGCGGATCAACGATCACCGCTTGTATTCCAACCTGTGCTGCCAGTTCCGCCGTGTGTTGCCGCTGCCCGAAGCCCGCAGCGCGGCCCGCGGGCTGGCTGCCCTGATCGACGGGCTGTGGCTGCGCGGCGCGCTGTCGGGAGATGCCTTCGATACCGACCAGGCGCAGCAGATCGCTTACGAATACATGGATTCACAACTGGCTAAACAGAGCAGCCCGGCTCTACAGGACCCGGCCTCTGAACCACTGCGCGTCGCGAGTGCCAAACAAGCAGGAGCACAGCGCGGATAGCCGACACACACTGCACTTGCGAGGACACTATGGCCCGTTTCGAAACGCAAAAACTCTACATTGACGGTGGTTATGTCGACGCTTCCAGCGGCGCCACCTTCGACGCCATCAACCCGGCCAACGGCGAAGTCCTCGCCCAGGTGCAACGTGCCAACCAGGCCGACGTGGAGCGCGCAGTGGAAAGCGCCGAGCGCGGCCAGAAAGTCTGGGCGGCCATGACCGCCATGCAGCGTTCGCGCATCCTGCGCCGCGCCGTCGACATCCTGCGCGAGCGCAACGACGAGCTGGCTGCACTGGAAACCCTGGACACCGGCAAGTCCTACTCCGAAACCCGCTACGTCGACATCGTCACCGGTGCCGACGTGCTCGAATACTACGCAGGCCTGGTGCCGGCCATCGAAGGCGAGCAGATCCCGCTGCGCGACAGCTCGTTCGTGTACACCCGTCGCGAGCCGCTGGGCGTGACCGTGGGTATCGGCGCCTGGAACTACCCGATCCAGATCGCCCTGTGGAAATCCGCCCCGGCCCTGGCCGCCGGCAACGCGATGATCTTCAAGCCCTCGGAAGTCACCTCGCTGACCACCCTGAAACTGGCCGAGATCTACACCGAGGCCGGCCTGCCGGACGGCGTGTTCAACGTACTGACCGGCAGCGGCCGCGACGTCGGCACCTACCTCACCGAACACCCGCGCATCGAGAAGGTCTCGTTCACCGGCGGCACCGCCACCGGCAAGAAGGTCATGGCCAGCGCCTCGAGCTCCTCGCTCAAGGAAGTCACCATGGAGCTGGGCGGCAAGTCGCCGCTGATCATCTGTGAAGACGCCGACCTGGACCGCGCCGCCGACATCGCGATGATGGCCAACTTCTACAGCTCGGGCCAGGTGTGCACCAACGGCACCCGCGTGTTCATCCCGGCCTCGCTCAAAGCCGCCTTCGAAGCCAAGATCGCCGAGCGCGTGGCGCGCATCCGCATCGGCAACCCGCAGGACGAGAACACCAACTTCGGCCCGCTGGTCAGCTTCGCCCACATGGAAAGCGTGCTGGGCTACATCGCCAAGGGCAAGCAAGAAGGTGCCCGCGTACTGTGTGGCGGCGAGCGTCTGACCGACGGCGAGTTCGCCAAGGGCGCCTTCGTGGCCCCGACTGTCTTCACCGACTGCCGTGACGACATGACCATCGTCAAGGAAGAGATCTTCGGCCCGGTGATGAGCATCCTCTCCTACGAGACCGAAGAAGAAGTCATCCGTCGCGCCAACGACACCGACTACGGCCTGGCCGCCGGTGTCTGCACCAACGACATCAGCCGCGCGCACCGCATCATCCATCAGCTGGAAGCGGGCATCTGCTGGATCAACGCCTGGGGCGAATCGCCGGCCGAGATGCCGGTCGGTGGCTACAAGCAATCCGGTGTCGGCCGTGAAAACGGTGTCAGCTCGCTGGCCCAGTACACGCGGATCAAGTCGGTACAGGTCGAGCTGGGCAACTACGCCTCGGTGTTCTAAGCACCCGTGTAGCCGCGCCCGGGCCGCCAGGTCCGGGCGCCTCCCCCCCGCTCCCCTGCTCACTGCCTATGAGGGTACGCAACATGTCCCACGTTTTTGACTACATCATCGTCGGGGCCGGCTCGGCCGGTAACACCCTGGCGACCCGCCTGACCGAAGACGAAGGCGTCACCGTATTGCTGCTGGAAGCCGGCGGCCCGGACTACCGCTTCGACTTCCGCACCCAGATGCCGGCCGCACTGGCCTTCCCGTTGCAGGGCCGACGCTACAACTGGGCCTACGAGACCGACCCGGAGCCGCACATGGACGGCCGCCGCATGGAATGTGGCCGCGGCAAGGGCCTGGGCGGCTCCTCGCTGATCAACGGCATGTGCTACATCCGCGGCAACGCCATGGACTACGACGGCTGGGCCAAGCTGCCAGGCCTGGAAGACTGGTCTTACCTGGACTGCCTGCCGTACTTCCGCAAGGCCGAAACCCGTGACATCGGCCCCAACGACTACCATGGCGGCGAAGGCCCGGTGAGCGTCACCACGCCAAAAGCCGGCAACAACCCCCTGTTCCACGCCATGGTCGAAGCCGGCGTGCAGGCCGGTTACCCGCGCACCGAAGACCTGAACGGCTACCAGCAGGAAGGCTTCGGCCCGATGGACCGCACCGTGACGCCCAAGGGCCGTCGCGCCAGCACCGCCCGCGGCTACCTGGACACCGCCAAAAAACGCTCGACCCTGACCATCGTCACCCATGCCCTGAGCGACCGCGTGCTGTTCGAAGGCAAGCGCGCCGTGGGCGTGACCTACCTGGTGGGCGCCAGCGAAGAGCGCGTCGAAGCCCGTGCCCGCAAGGAAGTCATCGTGTGCAGCGGCGCCATCGCCTCGCCACAGTTGCTGCAGCGCTCCGGCGTGGGCCCGGCGGCCCTGCTCGAAAGCCTGAACATCCCGGTGGTGCACGACCTGCCGGGCGTGGGCGAGAACCTGCAGGATCACCTCGAACTGTACCTGCAGTACGCCTGCACCCAGCCGGTGTCGCTGTACCCGTCGCTGCTCTGGTACAACCAGCCGGCCATCGGTGCACAGTGGCTGTTCGCGGGCACCGGCATCGGCGCCAGCAACCAGTTCGAGGCCGGCGGCTTCATCCGCTCGCGCCCGGAATTCGAATGGCCGAACATCCAGTACCACTTCCTGCCGGTGGCGATCAATTACAACGGCAGCAACGGCGTGCAGGAACACGGCTTCCAGGCGCACATGGGCTCGATGCGTTCGCCTAGCCGCGGGCGTATCCAGCTCAAGTCCAAGGACCCGCGCCAGCACCCGAGCATCCTGTTCAACTACATGGCCACCGAGCAGGACTGGCAGGAGTTCCGTGACGGTATCCGCCTGACCCGCGAGATCATGGCGCAGCCGGCGCTGGACGCCTACCGTGGCCGCGAGATCAGCCCCGGTGCCGACGTGCAGACCGACGAGCAGCTGGACACATTCATCCGCGAGCACGCCGAGACCGCGTTCCACCCATCGTGCTCGTGCAAGATGGGCATCGACGAGATGGCGGTGGTCGACGGCCAGGGCCGCGTGCATGGCATGCAGGGCCTGCGCGTGGTGGATGCCTCGATCATGCCGATCATCACCACCGGCAACCTGAACGCGCCGACGATCATGATGGCCGAGAAGATCGCCGACAAGATCCGTGGCCGCCAGCCATTGCCGCGCAGCACGGCCAAGTACTATGTGGCCAATGGTGCACCGGTGAAGGGCAAGCCGATGCGTGAGGTGCCGCAGGCTTAAGACCCTGCTGCCCCCATCGCGGGTCAAGCCCGCTCCCACAGAGACCAATGTGATCCTTGTGGGAGCGGGCTTGACCCGCGATGGGGGCGGTACATTCACAGCAGATCAAGCACCCCTGCGGTGCTTTTTTTGTGCCCGCGATAATCGCTTTACAGCCCGCCAACCTCACAGGTTAGAATCCTTGGCACGCGACCTGCTAGCTGAAGTCAGGCAAAAAGCAAGTCGCGCCTCTTTCTGCAATCCCCCCTGGAGTACTGCCTTTGGATGCGTCCACCATCAATAGCCTGTTCTTGATCGGCGCATTGCTGGTAGGTGCAAGTATCCTGGTCAGTTCACTCTCCTCGCGCCTGGGCATCCCGATCCTGGTGATCATCCTGGCAGTGGGCATGGTTGCCGGCGTCGACGGCGGCGGCATCATCTTCAACAACTACCCGACCGCCTACCTGGTGGGCAACCTGGCACTGGCCGTGATCCTGCTCGACGGCGGCCTGCGCACCCGCGTCTCGAGTTTCCGCGTGGCCCTGTGGCCGGCGCTGTCGCTGGCCACGGTGGGGGTGATGATCACCACCGGCCTCACCGGCCTGGCCGCCGCCTGGCTGTTCGACCTGAGCCTGATGCAGGGACTGCTGATCGGCGCCATCGTCGGCTCCACCGACGCCGCCGCGGTGTTCTCGCTGCTGGGCGGCAAGGGCCTCAACGAGCGGGTGACGGCCACCCTGGAAATCGAGTCGGGCAGCAACGACCCGATGGCGGTGTTCCTCACCGTGACCCTGATCGAGATGATCGCCAGCGGCCAGAACGGCCTGCACTGGGGCCTGCTCGGCCACCTGGTGCGCGAATTCGGCATCGGCAGCCTGCTGGGCCTGGGCGGCGGCTGGCTGATGCTGCAGCTGGTCAACCGCATGAACCTGGCCGGCGGCCTGTACCCGATCCTGGTGATCAGCGGCGGCCTGGTGGTGTTCGCGCTCACCAACGCCCTGCACGGCAGCGGTTTCCTGGCCGTGTACCTGTGCGGCCTGGTGCTGGGCAACCGGCCGATCCGCAGCCGCCACGGCATCCTGCACATGCTCGACGGCATGGCCTGGCTGGCCCAGATCGGCATGTTCCTGGTGCTGGGCCTGCTGGTCACGCCCCACGACCTGCTACCCATCGCGCTGCCGGCCCTGGGCCTGGCGCTGTGGATGATCCTGTTCGCGCGGCCGCTGTCGGTGATGATCGGCCTGCTGCCATTCAAGGCCTTCCATGGCCGCGAAAAGGTGTTCATCTCGTGGGTCGGCCTGCGCGGCGCGGTGCCGATCATCCTTGCGGTGTTCCCGCTGATGGCCGGGCTGCCGCATGCCCAGCTGTACTTCAACCTGGCCTTCTTCATCGTGCTGGTGTCGCTGCTGGTGCAGGGCACCAGCCTGCCGTGGGTGGCGCGCCTGCTCAAGGTGACCGTGCCGCCCGACCCGGCGCCGATCTCGCGCTCGGCCCTGGAAGTGCACATCACCAGCGAGTGGGAGCTGTTCGTGTATCGCCTGGGTGCGGAGAAGTGGTGCATCGGTGCCGCCCTGCGCGAGCTGAAAATGCCCGAAGGCACGCGTATCGCTGCCCTGTTTCGCGGCCAGCAACTGCTCCATCCGTCGGGAAGTACCACCCTCGAAGTCGGCGACCTGCTGTGCGTGATCGGCCACGAACACAACCTGCCGGCGCTGGGCAAGCTGTTCAGCCAGGCGCCGCAACGCGGCCTGGACCTGCGTTTCTTCGGCGACTTCGTGCTCGAAGGTGACGCAGAACTGGGGGCTGTAGCGGCGTTGTACGGTTTGCAGCTCGACGGCCAGGACCCGCACCAGCCGCTGGCGCACTTCATCGAGCAGAAGGTCGGCGGCGCACCGGTGGTGGGCGACCAGATCGAATGGAACAACACCCTGTGGACCGTTGCGCTGATGGAAGGGAACAAGATCCTCAAAGTGGGTATCAAATTCCCCGAAGGTTCTCGACCCGGCCCCGGGCTGTTCCTTTAAACTTCGATTCTCTGCCCGGTTCTACGACGTCTGCCTATGTCCCTGCGCACTGTTGTTAGCGCAGCCCTGCTCGGGCTGTGCCTGTCCCTCTCCTTCGCCCAGGCGGCGGCCCCCCCCACCACGGCAAGCGTCCAGCACAGCCTGGACAAGATCGCCGAGCGCAAGCTGCCGGAGGCCGACCAGAAGGCCCTGCAGCAAGTGCTGGAGCAGACCCTTGGCCTGCTGGCCTCGCGCGACGACTACGACAAGCGCCTGGCCGCGCTCAAGCAGCAACTGGCCGACGCCCCGCGCCAGACCAGCGAAAACCAGCGCGAGCTGACCCGGCTCAAGGACACCAAAACCCTGCCCGTGGCGCAGCGCTACGCCAGCATGGGCGTGCCGCAGCTGGAGCAGTTGCTGTCCGAGCGCACCACCCAGCAGGGCGAGCTGCAGAAAGCGCTGTCCGAAGCCAACAGCCTGATCATCAACTCCCAGACCCGCCCCGAGCGCGCCCAGGCCGAGATCAGCAGCAACCAGACCCGCACCCAGCAGATCAACAGCATCCTCAAGCTGGGCAAGGACAACGGCAAGAGCCTCTCGGCCGACCAGCGCAACCAGCTCAATGCCGAACTCGCCTCGCTCAACGCGCTGACCCTGCTGCGCCGCCAGGAACTGGCCGGCAACAGCCTGCTGCAAGACCTGGGCAACAGCCAGCACGACCTGCTGATCGAGCGCGCCACACGCCTTGAGCAGGAGATCCAGGACCTGCAGACGCTGATCAACCAGAAGCGCCTGGCGCAGTCGCAGCAGACCGTCACCGAACAGTCCATCGAGGCACAGAAGGCCGGCGGCAGCAGCGTGCTGGCCACCGAAAGCGCCACCAACCTGAAGCTGTCCGACTACCTGCTGCGCAGCACCGACCGCCTCAACGAGCTGACCCAGCAGAACCTGCAGACCAAGCAGCAGCTCGACAGCCTGACCCAGGCCGACCAGGCACTGGACGAACAGATCAGCGTGCTCAAGGGCAGCCTGTTGCTGTCCAAGATCCTCTACAAGCAGAAGCAGGCCCTGCCGCACCTGAAGGTCGATCGCGACCTGGCCGACCAGATTGCCGACATTCGCCTGTACCAGTTCGAGGTCAACCAGCAGCGCGAGCAGATCAGCAGCCCCAGCAGCTACGTCGACAAGCTGCTGGCCACCCAGCCGCCCGACAGCGTCACCCCACAGTTGCGCAAGGCCCTGCTGGAGGTGGCAATCACCCGCAGCGATTTGCTGGAGCGGCTCAACCGCGAGCTGAGCGCCCTGCTCAACGAATCCATCACCCTGCAACTGAACCAGAAGCAGCTGCTGAGCACCGCACAGAACCTGCGCGGCACCCTCGACGAACAGATGTTCTGGATCCCCAGCAACAAGCCGCTGGACTTCGAATGGCTGCGCAGCGTGCCCGAACGCCTGCAAAAGCAGGTGGTGAGCCTGCCGTGGGGGTCGGGCATCAACGAACTGGCCGACGGCCTGACGCAGCGCCCGCTGCTGTTCCTGCCGCTGCTGTTGCTGATCGGCGCCCTGCTGTGGCGGCGCAAGTACCTGTATGCGCGGCTGAACAAGGTTCACCAGGATGTGGGCCACTTCAAGCGTGACAGCCAGTGGCACACGCCCCAGGCCATTCTGATCAATATCCTGCTGGCGATGCCGCTGAGCCTGGGCCTGGCGCTGTGCGGCTATGCGCTGCAGATCGACGCCCGCGGCCAGAACGCCAACCTGGGCGCCGCGCTGTGGCAGATCGCCCAGGCCTGGCTGGTGTTCTACACCGCCTACCGGATTCTGGCGCCCGGCGGCGTGGCCGAGCTGCACTTTCGCTGGGAAAAGGCCCAGGTCGAGTTCCTGCGCGGCTGGATCCGCCGCCTGGGCAGCGTGGTACTGGCGCTGGTCGGCGTGGTGGCGGTGGCCGAGCACCAGCCCTCGGCGCTGGCCGACGACGTGCTCGGCATCGGTGTGGTACTGACCTGTTACGCACTGATGGCCTGGCTGCTCAGCCGCCTGCTGCTGAGCAGCCCCGCGCACCGCAATACCTCGCTGTTTCGCAAGGCCGTGGGCGTGGCGTTCACGGCGCTTCCGGTGGCGCTGTTCATTGCCGTGTGCTTTGGCTACTACTACACCGCACTCAAGCTCACCGACCGCCTGATCGACACCCTGTACCTGCTGATGTTCTGGCTGGTGATCGAGGCCGCCTTCGTGCGCGGCCTGGCCGTAGCCGCCCGGCGCCTGGCCTACCAGCGCGCACTGAGCAAGCGCCAGGCCACCAAGGAAGGGCTCGATGGCGAGGTGATCGTCGAGGAGCCGACCCTGGACATCGAGCAGGTCAACCAGCAGTCGCTGCGCCTGATCCGCCTGGCCCTGCTGGGCGGCTTCATCGCCGCGCTGTACTGGGTGTGGGCCGACCTGATCAGCGTGTTCGCCTACCTCGACAACATCACCCTGTACGAGTACACCAGCGGCACCGGCGCGGCCATGAGCATGGTGCCGATCAGCCTGGGCGACCTGCTCGGGGCACTGGTGATCATCGGCATCACCTTCGCCCTGGCCGGCAACCTGCCGGGGCTGCTCGAGGTGCTGGTGCTGTCACGCCTGAACCTGGCCCAGGGCAGCGCGTATGCGACCACCACGTTGCTGTCGTACGTGATTGCCGGGGTGGGCTTCGTCACCACGCTGTCGACCCTCGGCGTCAGCTGGGACAAGCTGCAATGGCTGGTGGCGGCGCTGTCGGTGGGCCTGGGCTTCGGCATGCAGGAGATCTTCGCCAACTTCATCTCCGGCATCATGATCCTGTTCGAGCGCCCGGTGCGCATCGGCGACACCATCACCATCGGCAACCTGTCGGGCACGGTGAGCAAGATCCGCATCCGCGCCACCACCATCACCGACTTCGACCGCAAGGACATCATCGTCCCCAACAAGACCTTCATCACCGGCCAGTTGATCAACTGGTCGCTGACCGACACCATCACCCGCGTCACCCTCAAGCTGGGCGTGGACTACGGCTCGGACCTGGACCTGGTACGCACCCTGCTGCTGCAGGCAGCCAACGAGAACCCGCGGGTGCTCAAGGAACCAGCACCGATCGTGTACTTCCTGAACTTCGGCGAGAGTACCCTGGACCACGAACTGCGCATGCACGTGCGTGACCTGGGCGACCGCAACCCGGTACTCGACGAGATCAACCGCTACATCAACAAGGAATTCAAGCGCCAGCACATCAACATCTCGTTCCGCCAGATGGAGGTGTACCTGAAGAACATGCAGGGCCAGGAGTACAAGATGGTACCGGTCGAAGCGCCGAACAAGACCGTGCTGCCCGAGCCCCCCACCGATGCGCCAGGAGATGGCCGTTGAAATCCCTCGACGAACTGACCTTCGACAACCGCTTCGCCCGCCTGGGCGATGCGTTCTCCACCCACGTGCTGCCCGAGCCGATTGCCGAGCCGCGCCTGGTCGTGGCCAGCGACGCGGCCATGGCACTGCTCGACCTGGACCCTACCGAGGCGCATTCCCCGGTGTTCGCCGAGCTGTTCAGCGGACACAAGCTGTGGGCCGAGGCCGAGCCGCGGGCGATGGTGTATTCGGGGCATCAGTTCGGTTCGTACAACCCGCGCCTGGGTGACGGTCGCGGGCTGTTGCTGGGCGAGGTGTACAACGATGCCGGCGAGCACTGGGACCTGCACCTCAAGGGTGCCGGGCAGACGCCGTATTCACGCATGGGCGATGGCCGTGCGGTGCTGCGCTCGTCGATCCGCGAGTTCCTCGCCTCCGAGGCCCTGCACGCGCTGGGCATCCCCAGCAGCCGCGCGCTGTGCGTGATCGGCTCGAGCACGCCGGTGTGGCGCGAAACCCAGGAGCGCGCGGCGATGGTGCTGCGCCTGGCGCCCAGCCATGTGCGCTTTGGCCACTTCGAATACTTCTACTACACCCGCCAACCCGAGCAGCAGCGCGAGCTGGCCGAGCACGTGCTCAACCTGCACTTTGCCGAGTGCCGCGAGCAGCCCGAGCCGTACCTGGCGATGTTCCGTACCATCGTCGAACGCAATGCCGAGCTGATTGCGCGCTGGCAGGCCTATGGTTTCTGCCACGGGGTGATGAACACCGACAACATGTCGATCCTGGGCATCACCTTCGACTTCGGGCCGTTTGCCTTCCTCGACGACTTCGATGCCGGCTTCATCTGCAACCATTCCGACGACCAGGGGCGCTACAGCTTCAGCAACCAGGTGCCGATCGCACACTGGAACCTGAGCGCGCTGGCCCAGGCGCTGACGCCGTTCATCAGCGTCGAGGCGCTGAAGGAAACGCTGGGGCTGTTCCTGCCGTTGTACCAGGCCCATTACCTGGACCTGATGCGTCGACGCCTGGGGCTGACCGAGGCGCGCGATGACGATTCGGCGCTGGTCGAGCGCTTGCTGGGGCTGATGAACAAGGGCGCTGTGGACTACACGCTGTTCTTCCGCAAGCTGGGTGATCAGCCGGCGGCGCAGGCCGTGCGGGTGGTGCGCGACGATTTCGTCGACCTGGCCGGGTTCGATGCCTGGGCAGTGGAGTACCTGGCGCGCCTGGACCAGGAGCCGGGCAATGCCGAAGGCCGGCGCGCGCGGATGCACGCGGTGAACCCGCTGTACATTCTGCGCAACTACCTGGCGCAGCGTGCCATCGAGGCGGCTGAAGGCGGGGATTACGAGGAAGTGCGACGCCTGCACCAGGTGCTGACACGGCCGTTCGAGGAACAGCCGGGGATGCAGGCCTATGCCGAACGCCCGCCCGAGTGGGGCAAGCATCTGGAGATCAGTTGTTCATCCTGAGATCGCAGCGCCTGCTTCGCGGGTCAAGCCCACTCCCACAGGTACTGCGGTGTTCTTGTGGGAGCGGGCTTGACCCGCGATAGAGCGCGCAGCGCTCGCAGCTTCAGTTGTCGACCCACCAGTTCAGCAACGTCTCATCCTCGTCGTCATCGAGGTTCTGGTAGATGTTGGCGTAATACCACTGCACCCCCGTCGCCTCCCGAAACCGGTCGAACACCGGGCGAATCGCCTCGAACCCATTGCTCGCCGGCACTGCCAGCGTCAGGTTGCCTTTGTAGCGACCATCCAGCGTGCCGCCCAGCAACGTCTGCACCTCGCTTTCCAGCGTGTCGACGGCATCCTGGGGCAACTCGTTGGCGTAGATATGAATGCAAAAATTGCCACCCCGGCGCACCACCTCGACATGCTGATCGGGGATGGCCGTGCAGATGATGTCGCCGCGCGCCATGTTCAGCGCCAGCCCCGGCGACGACAGCAGTTCATAGGTATGTTCGCCCACTTCGCGCACCGGCACGCTTTCGAACACCGGCTCGCCGTTCTTCTTTCTGTCGACGAATACGCGAATGTGCGGTGAATGCTGGCAATCCATCGGTCTGTCCCTGGCCTGTTCAGAAAGGCCGCATGCTAAACCATTACAGCCTCTTCGCCAGCATCACTGGCTTATCTGGCAGGCTATGGCATCTTGCAATCCACCCTCATCACCTCCAGATACCCAACATCACCTGACGCATCCGGACTCCCACCATGACCGACCCCCTCCACAT
>NZ_JAFKEC010000062.1 GCF_017848315.1 Pseudomonas palmensis | reverse complement strand
AGCCGCAGGCGTCGAGGCCTGGCCCTCGATTGCCCTCCTGGCGCCGTGCAACGAGGAGCCCGCTGGCGATATCGCCATTGTCGGCCTGCATGGCCGCTTCCCCGGTGCCGACGACCTGGATGCGCTGTGGCGCAACCTGCTGGCGGGTGTCGACTCGGTGAGCGAGATACCCGCCGAGCGCTGGCCGCTGGACGGTTTTTTCGCCGCGGGCACCGACGCCCGCAGCAGCGGCCTGAGCTATGCCAAATGGGGCGGTTTTCTACCCGATATCGATCGGTTCGATGCGCAGTTCTTCGCCATCGCCCCGCGTGAAGCCGCCTGCCTCGACCCGCAGGAGCGGCTGTTTCTCGAATGCGCCTGGCATGCCCTGGAAGACAGCGGCCACCTGGGCGAGCGCGGCCAGTTGCTGCGCGGCGCCCAGGGTGCGCTGGATGTCGGCGTGTTCGTCGGGATCACCAGCAACACCTACCCCCTGCTCGGCCCTGCCCTGTGGCAGGCCGGGCAACCGGCGATCCCCAGTGGCCTGCCGTGGTCGGTGGCCAACCGGGTGTCGTTCGCCCTGGACTTGTGCGGGCCGAGCCTGGCCATCGACACCGCCTGCTCGTCATCGCTCACGGCATTGCACAGCGCCATCGACAGCCTGCGCAAGGGCGAGTGCCGGGCAGCGCTGGTAGGTGCGGTCAACCTCTATACCCACCCCGCCAAGTACGTGCAGTTGTGCCAGCAGCACATGCTCTCGCCCACCGGACGTTGCCATGCGTTCGGCAGCGAGGCGGACGGCTTCGTGCCCGGTGAAGGGGTTGCGGCCGTGGTGCTCAAGCCGCTCGAGGTGGCCCGGCGCGACGGCGACCGGATACTGGCAGTGATCAAGGGCAGTGCGATCAACCACAGCGGGCGCACCAACGGCTACACCGTGCCCAGCGCCGGTGCCCAGGCCGCGCTGATCGAGCGGGCGCTGGCCGATGCCAGGGTACCGGCCGCCAGCATCAGCTACATCGAAGCCCACGGCACCGGCACGCGCCTGGGCGACCCCATCGAGTTGCAAGGGCTCAGGCAGGCACTGGGCGGGCAACACTCGGCGACCTGCCATGTCGGCTCGATCAAGGCCAATTTCGGCCACCTGGAAGCGGCCGCCGGCATGGCCGGGCTGAGCAAGGTGGTGCTCCAGTTGCAGCACCGGCGCCTGGCGCCGTCGCTGCATGCCAGGGTGCTGAACCCCGACGCCGGGCTAGAGCACAGCCACCTGCAGATCGTGCGTGACACGCGCGATTGGACCAGCGACAACGGCCCGCGCCGCGCCGGCATCAGCTCGTTCGGCGCTGGCGGCGCCAATGCCCATGTGATTGTCGAACAGGCCCCCGAACCCACACCGTCGAGCGCCAGCACGGGCCCGGCGGTGTACCCGCTGTCGGCGCGCAGCCAAGCGCAAGTGCGCGAACAGGCCGCCGCCCTGCTGGCCTGGTTGCAACGCCACCCCGACGCATCGGCCAACCAGCTCGCCTACACCCTGCAATGCTGCCGCCCGGCGTTCGACCATCGCTTCGCGCTGGTAGCTGCCGACTTGACGCAGTTGCAGGCTGGCCTGGAGCGCTTCGTGCAATCGATGCCGGGGGGCTATCAGGGCCGGCTGCTGCCCGGCACACCAACGCGCGAGCTGAGCGCCAGCGCCCCCGATGAACTGGCAGCCGCCTGGGTAGACGGCACGCTCGCCCGCTGGGGCCGCTTCTGGCCGCAACCGCCCAGCCCACTGGCCGCGCCGCTCTACCCCTTTGCCAGGGACCGCTACTGGGTGCCGCGTGTGGCGTCGGCCGCGCCCCACGCCAGCACCCAGCTGCACCTGGATGCCGGCCAGTTCTTTCTGCGCGACCATGTGGTGCAGGGCCAGCCGGTGCTGCCCGCCGCCGCCTACATCGACTTGTGCTGCAACCAGGCGCGCCGCCACGGCCTGGACCTGCCGCTGACCCTGCACAAGCTGACCTGGGCCAGCCCGATCCGCGTCGAGCCCGGCCAGCAGCGCAGCATCGAATGCCGCAGCGAGCGCACCCACGACGGTGTGCGCCTGGCGTTCCAGCCGCTGCCGGCCAGTGACCCCACCCCGAGTTTTCGTGGCGAGTGCCGCGCCGTGCAGGTGCCCGCCGACAGCCTGCCAAGCCTGGCGCAGGTGCGCAGCGAGTGCACCCGACCGCTGGCCCTCGACGCGCTGTACCCCACCCTCGAGCGCCTGGGCATCGCCTACGGCCCCACCCTGCGCTGCATTGCCGGCGCGTGGCTGGGCGAGCAACAGGCGCTTACCGAACTGCACTGGCGCCCCGAGCAGCGCCAGGGCGAACCGCTGAGCACGCTGGACCCGGCGTTGCTCGATGCGGTGCTGCAAAGCGCCTTCGTCACCGCCGCCCAAGGCAATGCACAGATCGACACCACCTTCGTGCCCTACGCCTGCCAGGCCCTGCACGGCTACCGGCCCTTGACCGAGCGCTGCTTCGTGCACGTGCGCCCGCGTGCTGCCCAGGGCAGCCAGATGCGCCTGTACGACTTCCGGGTGTTCGATGCAGACGGCCAGGTGCTGATGGACATCGAGGCCTTTGCCTTTCGCGAGTACCGCGTCGACCCCGAGCATGCCGTGCATCTGCTCGAACCCTACTGGCAGCACCAGCCCGCCGCCCCGGCCACCCCCGGGCCGATGCCCACCACACTGCTGCTGTGCGACGACCCGCAAGCCTTCGCCCAGTTACCCGCGCAACTGCGTGACGCCGCCTGGCGACTGGTACCCGCGCAGCAGTTCCACTACACCTCACCACGCACCGTCGAGGCCGACCTGGGCGATGCGCGCCACATCGACCTGTTGCTGCGCCTGCTGACCAGCCAGCAGCAAGTACCCGCACGCCTGCTGATCGACCTGCGCAGCACCGGCAGCCAGGACGCCGGCCTGGGCGAAGGGCTGGACGCCGCCCTGGCCACCGCAGACCTGCTGCGCCACCTGTGCCAGGGCCAGAACACCCCCGCGCTGCATACCCGGATCGTGCTGCACCCCGGCCCTGTCAGTGCCATTGAAGGGCTGCTGCGCTCGGTGGTGCAGGAGATCCCCAGCCTGAGCGCCAACCTGATCGAAACCAGCCGCCAGCCCGGCAGCGCAGAGCGTGAAGCGCTGGCGCACGAACTGCTTGCGGCTGCGCAGCCCGGTGTCAACCGGGTATCGCTGTGCGAAGGGCAACGCCGCGTGGCGAGCCTGCGCTTTGTCACCCCGGGTGCCGGCACAGCGCCGACGCAACTGAGCGCCGGCGATGTGCTGGTGATCAGCGGCGGGCTGGGGGCCGTCGGCCGTGCACTGGGTGAAGCGCTGGCGAGCCTCGGCGGCCTGCGCCTGGCCGTGCTGGGCCGTCGCGCCCTCGATGCAGACGCTGCCCGATGGCTGCAGCGCCTCACGCACCTGGGCGCCGACGATGCCGCCTACTGGCAGGCCGACTGCGCCGATGCCGACTCGTTGCACACTGCCCTGGCCAGCATTCGCCAGCGCTATGGCGCCTGCCACGGGGTGATTCACTGTGCCGGGGTTCTGCAGGACGGGTTCTTCCTGCGGCAACCTGCCCAGGAGCGCGCCAGCGTACTCCAGGGCAAGACCCTGGCCGCCCGCCATCTGGATGCAGCCACCGCCGATGACCCGCTGAAACTGTTCATGGTGTGCTCGTCGCTGGCCGGGGTGTACGGCAATGTCGGGCAGAGCGCCTACGCGCTGGCCAACGCCTGGCTCGACCGCTTCGTGCAGGCCCGCCAGCAGCGCTGTGCCAGCGGCCAGCGCCAGGGCCGCTCGCTGTCGATTGCCTGGCCACTGTGGCAGACCGACAACGGCATGCAGGCCCCGGCGCCGGTGCGCCAATGGCTGGCTCGCCATGGCCTGGCCCTGTTGCCGAGCGATCAGGGGGTGGCCACGTTCCTGCGCTGCCTCGCCTTGGCGCAAGCGGTGTTGATCCCGGTGTGCGGCAAGCGCGACGCGGTTGCACGGTTGTTCGGCATCGAGGCGCCGCCTGCCCCGCCCGTGCAGGTCGCGCCGCAGGCGGCCAGCGACGCGCCCTGCCTGCTCGACTACCTCACCCGTCAACTGGCCGAGGTGACGGCCACGCCGCTGGACAAGGTCGACCCCGACACCTCGCTGGAGGTATTCGGCCTGGACTCGATCCTGGTGATGGAACTCAACGGCCGGCTTGAACAGCACTTCCCCACCCTGTCGAAGACCGTGCTGTTCGAAGTGCGCAGCCTGCGCGAGCTGGCCGCCCTGCTCGGCAACGAGCACCCGGCCGAAGTCGCCCGGCTGGCACCGGGCCCCGTGGTGGTCAAGCCGCCAGCACCCGCGCTGTCGGTGGTCACGCAGGGCACTGCCGACACCCAACGCCAGGACATCGCGATCATCGGCCTGGCCGGGCGCTACCCCGGCGCACGCGATGCCCAGGCGCTGTGGCAGCACCTGGCGGCCGGCGATGACCTGATCAGCGAAGTGACCTCGCGCTGGGAGCAACCGGGCGGCGACGACCAGCTGTATGCGCGCTGGGGCGGCCTGGTGGATGATTTCGACTGTTTCGACCCGCTGTTCTTCGGCATCTCGCCGCGCGACGCCGAGCGCATGGACCCGCAGGAGCGCCTGTTTCTGCAAACCGCCTGGCATGCCGTGGAAGACGCCGGCTATACCCCGCAGAGCCTGTGCGGGCCGCGCCAGCCGGGCGTCGAGCGACGCCGCGTGGGGGTGGTCGCGGGGGTGATGTACGGCGAGTACCAGTTCTATGGTGCGTCGAGCTGGCCCGCGCGGCCGGTGACCCTGACCAACTCCTCGTATGCCTCGATCGCCAACCGCGTGTCGTTCTGCCTGGACCTTGAAGGCCCCTCGTTCGCCGTCGACAGCATGTGTTCGTCGTCGCTCACCAGCCTGCACCTGGCCTGCGACCTGATTCGCAGCGGCAGTTGCGAGCTGGCCCTGGCCGGCGGGGTGAACCTGTCGCTGCACCCATACAAGTACCGCATGCTGTGCGAGCTGAACTTCGCCTCCACCCAGGGCCAGTGCCGCAGCTTCGGCGCCGGCGGCGACGGCTACGTGCCGGGTGAAGGCGTGGGCGTGGTGCTGCTCAAGCCGCTGGCCCAGGCCCTGCGCGACGGCGACCACGTGTACGGGGTGATCCGTGGCAGCGAGCTCAACCATGGCGGGCGCACCTCGGGCTATACCGTGCCCAACGCCGAATCGCAGGCCCAGGTGATCGGCCGCGCCCTGCAGCGCTCGGGCCTGCCCGCCGCCAGGCTGGGCTATATCGAGGCCCACGGCACCGGCACCAGCCTGGGCGACCCGATCGAGATCCGTGGCCTGGGCAAGGCCCTGGCCGCCCAGGTACCCAGCGAGTGGCGCTGCCCCATCGGCTCGATCAAGGCCAATATCGGCCACCTGGAATCGGCCGCCGGCATGGCCGCGTTGACCAAGGTGCTGCTGCAGTTCAAGCACCGGCAACTGGCGCCGTCCATCCATGCCCAGCCGCTGAACCCGAACATCGATTTCAGCAACACGCCCTTCGTGGTGCAGCAGCGCCTGGCCGACTGGCCGGACCCTGCGGATGGCCTGCCACGGGTGGCCGCCATCAGTTCGTTCGGGGCCGGCGGCGCCAATGCCCATGTGCTGATCGAGGACGCCCCGCTGCAAGCGCCACCCGCGCCCACCGGCCCCCAGGCCTTTGTATTCAGCGCACACAGCGCCGGGCAACTGCGCAGCTACCTGCAGCGCTTTGTCGACTGCCTGGAGCATGAACACGCCCTGGCACCGCAGCACCCCGAGCACTACCTGGGCCTGCGCTGCTTCACCACGCGGGACGTCGCCAGCACCCTGCTGCACGGGCGCCAGGCGTTCGAGCAAGCACGGTTGGCCGTGGTGGCCGACGACTTCGACGCGCTGCGCCGGCAGTTGAGCGAATGGTTGATGAGCCCGCCGGGCGACGAAGCACGGGTGCTGCTCAGTGGCCCGGCCCCTGCGCCCGAGTGTGCGGCGCTGGCCCGCACCTGGCTCGATGCGCACCTGCCCGCGACGCCGCCAGCGGCGACCCAGGCGTGGCGAAAGGTGCCGCTGCCCGGCTATGAATTCTTGCGTCGTCGCTACTGGATCAGTACGCCGCCCACGGTGAGCAGCCCACCGCTGCCGGCGCCACCGCACGCTGCGCCCGCGTTGACGCCACAAGACATTCTCGACCGCCTGGCCCGTCGGGAAATCAGCCAGCAACAGGCCCGCGACCTGCTGCGCTCGATGCTCTGAATTCGCCTGTTTCCACCTTCAAGGGAGTGATGCAATGCAGCAGCCGACTATCGCCATCATCGGCGCCGGGGCCAGTGGCCTGGGCGTGGCAAAGGCCCTCGGCGAAGTGGGCCTGGCCTTCGAGATCATCGAGGCCACCGCGCGTTTCGGCGGCAACTGGCAGCCCGACGGCCCGGCCTCGAAAATGTATGAAGCAGTGCACCTGATCAGCTCCAAGCGCAACACCCAGTTCGCCGACTTCCCGATGCCCGAGCACTACCCGGACTACCCGCGGCACACCCAGGTGTTCGACTACCTGACGCAACTGGCCGAGCATTGCCAGCTGCAGCAGCACACCCGCTTCAACACCCGCGTCACCCACATGGACAAGACCGCCGACGGCTGGCTGCTGAGCTTCGACGACGGGCGCCAGGCCCGCTACGAGGCGGTGGTGGTATGCAACGGCCTGCTCGGCACGCCCAAGGTGCCGCAGTACCCCGGCACCTTCAGCGGGCAGACCCTGCATGCCAGCGCGTACCGCAGCTCGGCACAGTTTCGCGGCAAGCGCGTGCTGGTGGTGGGTGGCGGCAACTCCGGTTGCGACATTGCCGTGGACGCCGCGCAAACCGCCAGCCTGGCGCTGCACTCGACCCGGCGCGGCTACCACTACATGCCCAAGTTCATCGATGGCCAGCCGACCCAGGAATGGCTGATGGACCAGGCGCCGAAATTTGCCGACGAGGACGAATACTGGGCGCACGTGGAGCGCAGCTTCAAGTTCGCCGGCTATGACGGGCGCGACTATGGCCTGCCCGCACCGGACCACGGCATTCGCGAATGCCACCCCATTCTCAACTCGCAGATTCTCTACTACATCGGCCATGGCGATGTGCAGGCCAAGCCCGACATCAGCCATTTCGACGGCCAGCAGGTGCACTTTTGCGACGCCAGCGTGGCCACCATCGATCTGATCGTATGGGCCACCGGCTACGGCATCGACCTGCCGTTTCTGCCGCTGCAGACCTTCGACTGGCAGCGCGATTTCGACTCGCTGTTTTTGCGCATGCTGCCGGCCGAGCACGACGACCTGGTGTTCGTCGGCTACCTCAACACGCCGTCGGGCATCGGCAACCTGGCCAACATGACCGGGCGCTTCGTGGCCGCCTACCTGCAGGCCCGTGCCCTGCGCAGCCCGGCCTGGCACACCGTGCAGCAGATCAAGCGTCAGCCGCAGCTGCTCGACCTGGGCCAGCAGCGCTTCATGCAGACCCAGCGCCACGCCCACGAAGTGGACCTGTGGAAGTTCATCCGGGCCGTGAACTTTCTGACCGCGCGGCTGCAGCCCTCGCCACCCTTGGCGCGTAGCGCCTGACCATCGACGACACGCCGGGGAACCGACCATGAACCAACCGACCCACCTGCCCCTGACGGGCGACCCGGATGCCGGCGCGCTGAGTGCGCGCCAGGCGCTGCTGCTGCTCGACAGCCTGGATGCCGGCGCCGCGCCGCCGCTGGAGCAGCGCCTGCTGGAGGACCTGCGCGATCTGCTGCTGGGCGTGCTGAAGATCGACCCGGCGGACTTTTCGCCCACGCGTGCATTGATGGACTATGGCCTGGACTCCATCGCCTCCACCGAAATCGGCACGCTGTTCACCCAGCGCTTCGGCATCAGCGTGCCACCGACGGTGTTCTTCGAATTCCAGAACCTGCAGAGTTTCTGCGGCTACCTGCTGGCCAACCATCACGGGCAGTTGCTCGAGCATTACGGTGACAGTGCGCCCTTGCCCGCCCCCGCACCGGTTGTGGCTGCGGCGCCACCGATGGCGCAGGTGGTTGCGCCCGTGGCTGCCGGCGCAGTGGCCACACCCGCTACGCAAGGCCCCTTGAGCATCGAGGCGCTGTGGCAACGCTATGAGCACCTCGCCCCCGCTGCCCCGGCGGTGGTCCAGGGCACGCGAGTGAGCAACGAGTACGAGCCCAGCCAGGCCCTGCTCGACGAACAGTTCAGCCTGTGCCAGCAGGCCACGCGGGTGCAGATCCACCGACCCGGCGCGCCGCGCCTGGAATGCGCGACCTATGGCAGCGGCACGCCGGTGCTGATGCTGGGCGGGCTGGTGATGCAGTACGACGTGATGTGGCGCCTGCAACTGCAGGCGCTGGGGCGCGGGCACCGGTTGATCATGCTGCACCTGCCCGGCTGCGGCGAGGCCGAGCTGCCGCCCGCGTTCGACATTGCGCACCTGGTGGCCGATATCGTGGTGCTGCTGGATCAGCTGGGTATCGACCAGCCGCTGCCGGTGATCGGCTATTCGTTCGGCGGCGTGCTGGCCCAGGCCTTTGCCCTGGCCCACCCGCACCGCTGCGCAGGGCTGTGCATCAGCGTCAGTTCGCCGTTCAGCGAAGGCGCGTCGAACTTCCCGGTACTGATGGGCGAGCTGCAGAAAAGCCCGCGCTTCATGACCCTCAACCGCGGCTGGAACATGGCAGCGCTGCCGGCCTACCAGCAGGTGATCGGCGACTTCGACCTGCGCCCGCAGTTGGGCAACCTGCACTGCCCGTGCAGGATCATCTGCGCCAGCGACGATGCCTATCAGCCGCCGGCCTATTCGGCGCTGATCGCCAACGCCGTGCCGCATGCCGAACTGATCGAGGTGCAGGGCGCCGGGCACCTGCTGGGCTTTACCCATCACCAACGCTACAACCAGTTGCTGCTGGAGTTTCTGCACAACCTGCCAACCCCCGAAGGCCCGGCCCGGCGCCCCGTGCCCCCGGTGTTTCAGCCGGCCACCGCGCACACCCTGCAGACGCTGGAAGACTACGTGCGCCAGGGCGAACAGGGCCACTGCGCGATCCTGTCGGCGCCCGCCGCGCAGACCGCCCTGCTGCTCAATCACCTGGCCAAGCGCGGCAAGCGCGAGCCTGCCGATTACCGCAGCTACTTCATGACTTCGCTGGAGGAAGCCCTGGATGCGGCCCTGCGCCTGGCCCGCCACCATGCACGCAACCGCACCCCCGACGGCCAGGGCGAACTGCTGCTGATCGACGACAGCGGCTACTGGGCGCGCTACTTCAACCCGCTGCAGCGCGCCGATGCCAGTGCGCTGGTACCCGGCATCCGGGTGGTGGCGAGCCTTGCCCAGGCGCTGGCCTACCAGCGCCAGCATGGGCCCGAGCAACTGGCGGCGGTGGCCTGCATCCAGGCCGCCGACGCCAACGCCGAGGCCTGCGATGCCTGGCTGCGCGAGCTGGCCGGCAGCGGCATTCTCAGCCTGGTGGTGGAGCCTGCCCGGCAGGCCGGGCACTGGCCGTTGCTGGCGTTGTGCGAAAGCCCCGACCTGATCGTGCTGGGCGAGGGCCTAAGCGGGTTCCAGGCGCCGCTGGGCGCCTGCCTGGTACATGAACGGGTGAAGAACCCGTGGCTGATGACGCCCAACGAAAGCTATGTGCGCCATGTGATGAGCAACTTCGGCCTGCCGTTCAAGCTGGCCTTCGAACACCTGATGGCGCAGTTCGCCGCCGGGCTGAGCGTGGATGAACAACGCGAACTGCGCCGCATCGCCAGCAGCAGCGAAGCGACCTACCAGGCGCACCTGTGCTACGGCAACCGCGGTTACGCGAAGATCGCCCGCATGCACGGCTTCGATGGGCGCTTCCACGAGGCTCGCGGGGTGCGCTCACGGCTGATGCACGATGGCGAACCCTCGCGGGAAATCATCGACTGCTTTGTCAACGTGGGCACCTGCCCGCGCGGCCTCAACCCGCTGGATGTGATCGAGCAGGTCGCGCGCCAGCACGACACCCGGCGCGACTACTGGGGCGAGCTGCAAGGCCTGCTGCAGCACAACACCGGCCTGCCGATGGCGCTGCCGGCCTCCAGCAACGTCACCGCCGTGGAGGCCGCGCTGACCCTCGGCCTGCTGGCGGCCAGGGGCGAACGTCACAAACTGCTGTGCTTGAGCGGCGGGCTGGGGTTCTCGATGCTCAGCGCCGCGGCCTCGCACACGCTGGGCTTCGATATCTTCCGCGCGCCGTTCGAGCCACTGCATGCGCATACCGTGTTCATCGACCCGCTGGCCGAAGACGCCGAGGCGCAGTTGCAGGGCCACCTGCTGAGCGGCGAAATCGCCCTGGTGTGGTTCGAGACGATCCAGGTCGATGCCAATGCCTCGCGCCCGGTACCGCCCCACCTGATCGCGATGATCGAGCGCCATCGCGACGCCGGCGGCTACCTGGTGGGCATCGACGAAACCCAGACCAACCTGATGACCGGGCGCTTTCTGCACAGCCAGGCACAGGTGCCGCAGCCGGATATCGTGGCACTGGGCAGCGCGCTGTGCGACAGCCTGCTGCCGATGGGCGTGGTGCTGTGCAGCGAGGCCGTGACCCACGCTGGCGCCCAGCGACAACCGCAGCGCGTGGCCGACCTGCAGGGGCGCGGCATCAGCCAGCTGAGCGCACACCTGGCGCTGAACTGCCTGCAGGCACTGGAGCGCGAGGGTGCGCTGGCCCATGCGCGAACGCAGGGGGAGTACTTCCACCAGCGCCTGCTGGAGCTGCAACGGGCGTTCCCGCTGATTCGCGCAGTGCGCGCCGAGGGCCTGCTGCTGACGGTGGAGCTGGAGCTGGCCGGCACCCCGGCGTTTGTCGAGCGCAGCTTCGGCTACCTGCTGTGGGGCAGCCTGCTGCGCGACCCCGAAGGCGGGGTGGCGGCAGCCGTGTGCCCGATCCACAACCACTGCCTGCGCTACCTGCCGCCGCTGAACATCGACCGCGACAGCATCGACCTGATGGTCGCCAACCTGCGCCGGGCCCTGGCCCGGGGCGTGGACGGCGTGCTGCAGGACTGCGCCGAACACAACCGGCACCTGGGCGATACGCGCACTGCGCAGTTTCTGTCGAGCCTCACCCACCCTAAAAAAAAAGGACCCAACCTGTGACTGAGCACACTCGCGTCAACTCGCCAAGCCACGCCGCACCGGGTGTGGCCGCCATTCGCCCGCTGACCGGGCCAGGCCCCAGGGTGTGCATCGTCGGCGCCGGGGTCGGCGGCCTGTCGATGGCCCGCGCGCTCAAGCGCAAGCACATAGCCTTCGACTGCTTCGACAAGCGCGACCGCATCGGCGGTATCTGGGCCTTCGACCACACGGGCGAGCACACCTCGGTGTGGCACAGCATGAACATGAACACGCCCAAGGGCCTGTACCAGTTCAGCGACTTCCCCATGCCGTCGCATTACCCGGACTTCCCCTCGCACCGCCAGGTGCATGCGTACCTGGACAGCTTCGTCGAGCACTTCGCGCTGCGCGACAGCATTCACCTGGAGTGCCCGGTGCAGCACACCGAGCGCCTGGCCGACGGCACCTGGCGGGTGACCCTGGGCTCGGGCGAAGTACGCCACTACGACGCGCTGGTGGTCGCCAACGGGCACCACAACACGCCCAACCTGCCGGACTACGCAGCCACTGCCCGGATCGACAGCATCCACTCCAAACACTATCGCTATCGCCACCCCTACCAGGACAAGACCGTGATGGTGGTGGGCGTGGGCAACAGCGGCGCGCAGATTGCCGTGGACGTGAGCCACGATGCACGCATGACCTACCTGTCGCTGCGCCGTGGGGTGTACGTGCTGCCGCACTACCTGTTCGGCATTCGCGTGGACAAGGTGATGGGCCCACTCAACGACTGGTGGGTGAAGAAGCTTCTGCCCTACCCGCTGACCGGGCTGATGTTCACCGGCCTGTACAAGCTGCTGATCGCCAAGCGCAAGCAACTGGGCATGCCCAAGCCCGACCATCTGATGATGTCGAGCCTGCCGACGCTGTCGGAGAACTTCGCCAACCGCGTGGGCGACGGCAAGCTCAAGGTGGTGCCGCAGGTGCAGCGCATCGACGGCAACACCGTGCACTTCGTGGATGGCAGCAGCCTGGAAGTGGACGCGGTGATCTACGCCACGGGCTATCACACCGACTTCCCGTTCTTGCCCCAGAGCCTGTTGCAGATCGAGGAAAACCGCATTCCGCTGTACCAGCGAATCTTTTTGCCCGAGGTGCCGAACCTTGCCTTCATCGGCGTGTTCCAGGCCGTGACCTGGGGCTTTCTGGACATGATGGAGCGCCAGGCCGAGGTGGCCGCCGACTACTTTGCCGGTGCGTACCAGCGCCCCGGTGCCGAGGCCGAGCGCGCGCACATTGCCGCCGAGCGCAAGGTGATCGAGCGCGAGTTCCTGGCCACCCCACGTAACAACTACGAGATGCACGGCCCCACCTACCTGCACTACCTGGCCAAGGAGCTGCGCCAGGGTCGCGAGCGGGCCCAGGCCGGCAATCGCCAGAGCCCGTTGCTGAGCATCGCCCACACCTATGACGCCAGCAGCGCCGCACACCACGTCCAAGAGCGGGAGCCGGTCTCATGCCCGTCGTGACGCCGGTCGCCGTGGTCGGCATGAGCGCGCGCCTGCCGGGGGCGCCAGACCTGCGCGCGTTCTGGCAGCTGTTGCGCGAAGGCCGCGATGCGGTCGGCCAGGTGCCGGCCGAGCGCTGGAACTGGCGCGACCACGACAGCACGCTGAACCCCGGGGAAGAGACCACATACTGCCAGCGCGGCGGCTTCATGCCCTGGGTCGACCGCTTCGACGGGCGCTTCTTCGGCATTCTGCCCCGCGAAGCGCAAGGCATGGACCCGCAGCAACGGCTGTTCTTGCAGGCGGCCTGGGCGGCGCTGGAAGATGCCGGCTACGCGCCGGGCCAGCTGGCCAAACGGCGGGTGGGGGTGTTCGTGGGCGTGGGCCATGCCGACTACCCCACGCTGATGCGCCGCGACGGCGTGCCCAGTGATGCCTGGCGCGGCACCGGCATTGCGCTGACAGCCATCGCCAACCGGGTGTCGTACTGCCTGGACCTGCACGGCCCCAGCGAGGCCATCGACACCGCCTGCTCCAGCTCGCTGGTGGCACTGCACCGTGCCCGGCAGGCACTGCAGGACGGTGAATGCGAGCTGGCGATCGTGGGCGGGGTCAACCTGCTGCTGGGGCCGGAGCTGTTCATCGCCTTCGGCAAGGCCGGCATGCTCAGCCATGCCGGACATTGCCAGACCTTCGCCGCCAGTGCCGACGGCTATGTGCGCGGCGAAGGGGTGGCCGCGCTGGTGCTTGCGCCGCTGGCGGCAGCCCAGGCCAACGGCGACTTCATCTACGGCCAGGTGTGCGCCAGCGCGCAGAACCACGGCGGCCGTGCCCACAGCTTTACCGCGCCCAACCCCAAGGCGCAGACCGAGGTGATCACCCGGGCCTGGCAGCAGAGCGGCCATTGCCCCAGCCAGGCGCGGATGATCGAGACCCACGGCACCGGCACGCCGCTGGGTGACCCGATTGAAATCAACGCGCTGAAAAACGCCCTGCCCATGACCGAGGCCGGCACGCCCATCGCACTGGGCGCGCTCAAGAGCCAGATCGGCCACCTGGAAGCCGCGGCCGGGATTGCCTCGGTGATCAAGAGCCTGCTGTGCCTGCAGCATCGCCAGGTGGTGGGCAACCTGCACCATGACGCGCTCAACCCGCAGATCGAGCTGGCGGGCAGCCCGTTCTATCTGCCCGATGCCACGCATTCCATGGGCGAACAGGATGCACCGCTGCTGGCCGGGGTGAGTGCGTTCGGGTTTGGCGGGGTGAATGCGCATGTGGTGCTCAAGGCTGCCGACAGGGGGGGCGACAGCCCTGGCGTGCCCGACGGCCAGCCGTATCTGGTGCTGCTGTCGGCCAAGGATGAAGACGGCCTGCGCGCCCGTGCGCGGCAGTTGCTGGCGGCCTTTGGCGAGCCCTTGCCCGATGCCGGCGGCGCGCTGCGCCAGGCGCTGGACGAACGTCTGCGCGACCTGCTGGGGCTGATGCCAGGCAACGGTGTGGCCACCCGGCTTGCCGAACTGAAGATGGACGCCGAGGATTTTGTAGGTTGCCTGGAGCAGGCGCTGGACGCCCTGCAACTGGACGTACCCATCGATGCATGGCGCGGTGCGGTAAGCCTTGAAGAGGTGGTGGAGCGGCTGGTGGGCGAAGCGGCGGTGCAGCCTGAAGAGGCGGCACGGCTGGAGAGCTTGAATGCGATGCCGGGCGACCTGTCGGCCAGCCTTGCGGCCATCGCCCGCAGCCTGCAGGAGGGGCGCGATGCGATGGTGCGGCGGCTGGCGGTGGTGGTCGATAGTCGCGAGGCGTTGTTCGAACAGCTGCGGGCGTATCTGGGGTCGTCTGATTGCCCCTCGGATACCCGGTGGCACAGCGCTGATGGGCTGACCGCCAAACCGGCGCCGGAGGCAGGCAGTGGCCGGGCCGACCGTGCACTGCTCGAGCAATGGGCTGCGCATTGGGTGGCCGGCAAAGTGCCGAGCCCGGGCTGGGCCACGCTGTATGGCGACGAACCGCGGCCACACAAGTATCCCTTGCCGGCCTACCCTTGGCGGCTGGAGCGGGTGTGGTACAGCGCAGCCGTCGCAGCACCTGCGCCGGCCACGCCGGCACAGGCGTGGCTCGACTGCTGGGCGCCTGGCGCGGCGCTGCCGGGTTCATGCATGGCGCTGGCCGCCCTGGTGGACCATGTGGCCCAGCCAAGCAGCGTGCTGCACTGGAACGATGTGTGTTTTGGCCCGCCGGTTGCCCTTGCGGCAAGCGACACGCTGCACTTTACCCGCGCCCCACGGCATTGGCAGGTGAGTGTGAACGGGCAGGTGCTGCTGCAGGTCGAGACCGCGGCTGCGGTTGCTGCCGCGCCGGTATTGCAGGCGTTGCCCGTCACGGCAGAGGGTGTGCAGGCGACACTGCCTCAGGGCCTGGACGGCTACCGGCTGTGGGCTGCGCTGTTGACCCACCTGAGCACGGCGGCGGGCACCAGCCTGCCCTATCGAATTCGCACGCTGACGCTTGATCCCCAGGCGTTGCGAGACGCGCGGCAGCTGAGTGTCGAGCGCCAGGGCATGACCTTCGATGTGGCCCTGTGCACGGCCGATGGCCGCTGCGCACTGCGCCTGGAGGGCATGCAGATGCGCGCCTTCGACCTTGTGCGCCAGCAGGTGAGCGCATGAAGGCGTGGCTGTTTCAGGGCCAGGGCAGCCAGCGCAAGGGCATGGGCGCGGCGTTGTTCGCGCGTTTTCCGGCGCTGGTGGCCGAAGCCGATGCGGTGCTGGGTTACTCGATCGAGCATCTGTGCCTGGAAGACCCCGAGCAGCAGTTGAACCTCACCACCTTCACCCAGCCGGCCATCTATGTGGTGTCGTGGCTTGGCTACCTGGCGGCACGTGAGGATGGCGCCGTTGCAAGCGTTGCGGCCGGGCACAGCGTGGGTGAGTACGCGGCGCTGACCGCTGCCGGCGCGCTGGACTTCAGCCTGGGCCTGCGCATCGTCATCGAGCGGGCGCGGTTGATGGCCCAGGTGCAGGGCGGCGGGCTGGTGGCGGTGCTGGGCCACGATCGGCAGCGGGTGCAGGCACTGCTGGACGAACGGCCGGATGCAGGCCTGGCCATCGCCAATATCAACAGCCCCACACAGATCATCGTAGGGGGCACGCTGGCAGCCCTTGAACACCTGCTGGAGCACTGCACAGCGCAGGGGATTCGGGCCATTGCGCTGAAGGTGAGCGGGCCCTTTCATACCGCGCACATGGCCGCTGTGGAGCAACCGTTTCGGGACTTTCTGCAACGCATGAGCGGAGCGTTTCGCGAACCGGCATTCCCGGTGATCGCCAACGTGCACGCGCGCCCGCATACCCGCGACGGGCTGGTGGAGGCACTGTCCACACACCTGACCCACCCGGTGCAATGGCAGCAGGTGATCGAGCGCATGCTGGCCGAGGGCGTCGAGGATTTTGTCGAGATCGGCCAGCCTGCGATTCTGGGCGGGATGCTCAAGGCTATTCGTGAGCAGCCTGCCGTTGAGCGGTCGAATGCCCCTGCGCGCCCTGTGCTGGTGATTGCGCCTGACGCCCCCGCGCTGCTGAGCGAACTGGCACGCCACGGGGCCATGGGGCTGATCGACAGTCACGGCCTGGACCAAAAACAGTTGAAGGCCCGTGTGCTGCGCCTGAGTGCCGAGCCGCAGGTGGGCGGCCGTTTCGGTATCCGCCTGCATGGCCGCGCTGATCCGGCACTGATTGATTGGCTGGCGGACCAGACACTGGCCTGCATCGAGGCGCCGGCCCACTGGCAGCCCCTGCGTGAGCGCTGCCCTGGGGTGCGTTGGCAGGTGCGGGTCGAGTGCATCGATGAGCTGGAGGCTGACGCCGATGCGCTGGTGATTGCTGCCGATACACACCTGCCCCTGCTGCTGGCAGCGCTGGCCCGGCGCAAGCCTTGCGGGCCGAAGATCGGCGCCAGCGGCCTGACCGGCAGCCCTGCCAGCGCCCAGGCGATGTTCGATATGGGGGTGGATTTCGTGGTGTGCGGCAGCGTGTTTCTGCTGGGCAGCGAGGCCGGCCTGCCCGTCGAGCGTCAGCAGCAGCTTGCCGGCATGACACAGGCCGAGCATCGCCCGTTGACGGACTGGCGCTACCCCGAGTTCGCCAGCCGCACGCCCGGCTACGTGCTCGACAGCTTGCGCAACGAACAGGCCGAGGCGCTGCAGGCCTTCTACCTCAGCGACAGCGGCGGCGATCAGGCCGCGCTGCGCGACCGCCTTGGCGACGCTGCCAACCCCGCGACCCAAGCCACCTGCGCACGCCGCGCACTGCAGGCCCACATGCTCACCGGCCTCAACCAATGGCAACAGCCGGGCGATGCCTCGCTGTGGCTGTTCAATCGCTGGCGCCGGCGCTGCCGGCCCGAGCTGCCCATTCCCATGCCCACGGAGCAATTGCTCAACCTGCTCTGCCCTCCCCTCTGCCCTTCAAGGACAACGCCATGACCCTGGTCGAGACGCTGCAAACGCGCATCAGCGAATTCATCTGCTGTGAAATGGACCTGCCGCCCGAGGACATCGACCTGGATACGCCCCTGGGTGCGTTCGGGCTCGGCTCGCTGGCGGGCATGAAACTGATCGGCAGCCTGGAGCAGCAGTTTGGCTTGCGCCTGTCGCCGACCCTGGTGTTCGAGCACCCGACCATCGCCGAATTGGCCCTCGCCATCGCGGCGATTGCCGCCCGTGGGGAGGCCGCGCATGTTTGACAAGAGCTGCCTGAGCCCACAGGAACTGGCCAGTGCCACCGGCCTGCTGGCGGTGCACGATAGCCTGGCGCTGCGCGCCTGGGTGCACCCGCACAAGGTGCTGTTCACCCTGCTCGACGACCAGGGGGAAGAACAGCAGCAGGTCAGCTACCAGCAGTTGCTGGGGCGGGCCAACGCCATCGCCCGCCAGTTGCAGGCCGTGAGTGAGCCGGGTGATCGCGTGGCGCTGTTCTTCCCGCAGGGCCTGGACTTTATCGCAAGCTTTCTGGCCTGCCTGATCGCCGACCGCATCGCCGTCCCCGTCAACCTGCCGAACCGGCGCCGGGTGGAGCGTTGCCTGAGCATTCTGCATGACAGCGGCAGCCGCCTGCTGCTGGTGGCCGCAAGCGAACAGGCAATGCTGCAGCAGGCATTTGCCGGCACCCCGGCGGCGGCGCTGGCGATGCTGAGCCCTACCGACGATTGCGACGCACCGCTGGCGTTCGCCCGGCCTGCGGAGCGTGACCCACAGCGCGTCGCCTTCTTGCAGTACACCTCCGGCTCCACCTCGGCGCCCAAGGGCGTGAGGGTGAGCCACGCCAACATCACTGCCAACCTGCGCATGATGCGCGACAGCTGGGCGCTGGACCACACCAGCGACTTCGTCACCTGGCAGCCGCACCACCATGATATGGGCCTGATACTCGGGCAGCTGCTGCCCATCGTGCTGGGCAACCACACGGTGATCATGGCGCCGGCGACCTTCGTGCGTCAGCCGCTGATCTGGTTGCAGGCCATTGCGCGGTACAAGGCGCGGTTGGCCGGGGGGCCGAACTTTGCCTACAACCTGGCGGTGGAGCGTTACGACGCCGAACGCCTGCAGGGCCTGGACCTGTCCCACTGGACCCACGCCCTCAACGGCGCCGATGTGGTTCGCCCGGCAAGCCTTGCGCGCTTTGCGCAGCAGTATGCGGAGCATGGCTTCAGGGCCAGCGCGTTTGTGCCGTGCTATGGGCTGGCGGAGGCAACGCTGTTCGTGAGCGGCGGGCCGCAGGGGCGGCCGGTATGCTCGGTGGTGGTGCCCGTGGATGCGGGGGCACCGCAGGAGCTGGTGGGGTGTGGCGAGCCTTCGTGGGAGGTGGAAATCGCAATCGTCGACCCGGCCAGCCGACAGCGCTGCACGCCTGGGCACATCGGCGAAATCTGGCTACGCGGGCCGAGCATTGCACAGGGCTATTGGCAGAACCCGGCGGCGACCGAGGCGGGTTTCAAAGCGCGGATCGACGATGGCAGCCCCCTGGATTACCTGCGCACCGGCGACCTGGGTTTTGTCGGCCCCGACGACCGCCAGCTGTACGTGTGTGGCCGGCTCAAGGACCTGATCATCTGCGAGGGCCGCAACCTGCACCCCGAAGACATCGAGTACACCGTGATCGAAGCCCTGGACGAGGTGCGCCCGCAGAGTTGCGCGGTGTTCAGCCACGACAACGAGCAGCAGCGCCAGACCCTGGTGGCGGCCATCGAACTGAACCGCGAGATCAAGCGCTGGCTGCAGGACAACCCGCGTCAGCTCAAGGCGGTGGTACGCAGCGCGGTGGTGGACCAGCACGGCATCACCCTCAACCGCATCGTGTTCGTGCAGCCCACCAGCATGCACAAGACCACCAGCGGCAAGATCCAGCGCGCGAAGATGCGCCAGCTGTACCTGGCGAGCGAGCTGGACCTGTTCGATGAGACCCGCTGAGCCGCTGGTGCAGTGGCTGGCAGACGCCGAAGCGCCGGTCAGCCTGGTCTGCTTTCACTGCGCGGGCGGCAGCGCGCAGAGCTTCTTTGCGTGGAAGCAGGCGGCGGCTGGGGTATGCGAGTTGTACGCTGTGGAACTGCCGGGGCGCAGCCGGCGCTTGCGCGAGCCGTTCGCCCGCTCGGTAACGGAGGTGGCCGCGGCGTTTGCCGAGCAGTGCCAGGCGTTGCCCGACAAGCCGCTGGTGCTGTTCGGGCACAGCCTGGGCGCCCTGCTCGCCTACGAGACTGCGCGGGTGTTGCTGGCGCAGGGGGTGCGCAAGCCCGTGCACCTGCTGGTGTCTTCTCGCCAGAGCCCGGACTGGCTGCCCGTGTGCGCTGGCCTGCCAGCACTCAATGACCAGGCCTTGCGCGATTACCTGGCGAACCTTGCCGGCACGCCACGGGAGGTGCTGGCGAACCAGGCGATGATGGACCTGGCGGTGCCGATACTGCAGGCCGACCTGGAGTTGATTCTGGGGTATCGCCACACGCATGTGCGCGACCTGGACATCCCGGTGGATGCGTTTGGCGGTATGGGTGACGAGCAGGTGCGCTTTGAATCGCTGGGTTGTTGGCAGCGCGTGACCGAGGGTGGCTTCAGCCTGCGCATGATCGAGGGCGGGCACTTTGCGGTGATGCAGCAGCCGCAGGTGGTGATGGCGCGGGTGCGGGTGATCGGTGACGGCCTTGCCGCGGCCGAGGGGCAGCATCGGCGCCCTTCGCCCGCTGCTGTGCGGGGTGACTAGTCGGTGAGCATGGCGTGAGCCACGTCCTCGACCAGGGCTTTTGACATGCCGCTGAGGCAGTGCGCGGCCCAGATCAGCGAGGCGTCCTGCTGGGTGCCGGCTTGCAGGGTGAGCTTGTACACGCAGCTCATCAGCGCGGCGGCTTGTTCCAGCGCGAACTGCGCATTGTGACCGGGTTGCACGCGGAACAGCCGGTCGGCGTTGGAGGCTGCTTCGCCTTCGCCGAAGGTGCCGACGCCGATGGTTTTGATCGCGTTTGTGGCGGGTGAAATCGAATCCTTGTCCATCCAAAATGCTCCTGCAGCGTTGCCAATTTCAGGAGGTGTGGGGGCTCTACAGGCGCCGCATAACCTTGTAGGAGCTGGCCTTGCCAGCGAATGCAGACACCGCCGTAGCCGAATGCACACCACAAAACCCTGTAGGAGCGGGCTTGACCCGCGAACGACCGCTACGCGGTCGCATAGCACCCAAGCCCCCTACTACCCCATCAGTGAACAGCCTGAACCCGACTCAACGCCACCTCCACCAACCCCCGCGCGTGTTCTATCTCATGCACGGCCGCCAGGCTGAGCATCTGCTGGGGGGCTTGGGAATGAAGTAGCACCGCGTGCTGCGACACGGTCTGTGCGCAGAGCAGGTATTCGGAGAGTTGGATGAGGATGTCTTCGAGGGTCTGGGGGGTGTGGTGGGGTGGGTCTGGGACGATTTTTAGCATGGCTATCTCCTTGCTTTATGGAGCCGCCAAACACCCTGCTGTCAAACAAGAAGGTGGCAGCTATACGCGGGTTGACAGACCGAGAAAGCAAGGAACCCGGCGCACACGAGTGTGCCCCACGTACAGCCGCCATAAAGCGAGCACATGCGGATTGCTTGATATCGATCTGTCAAAACCGGTCGTTGGATTGACAACGACGTGGGGAGACTAGAGCGGTATGAAGGCGCCCGCAATGGCTGGAAAGCGGCGGAAGTATGAATGGGAAATGGACTACACGGAATAAGGAATGTCTGAAATTTTCGGAGAAACTGTACGTTTAGTCTTGTATCAGAAGGCTACTCAGACAGTAAGGTGGCAGCTGTACTTGGGTTGACAGACCGAGAGCATTGAAACTCGGCGCACGTTGATGTGCCCCACGTACAGCCACCATAAAGATGCACCTACGCTAGGCGTCGGAGACGATTTGGCAAAAACGGGCGCTTAATTGGCTGCGACGAAGGGAGCGTAGTAGAGCGACGGATGCGGCGCCATGACGAGTGTGCAGCCAAACTGCGATTCGGAAAGTGACTACAGGAAAGTTGGAAAATTTGAGGTTCGGATGTGACGGATTGTAAATTTGCGTGAGAACAGCGATTCAGCCAGAGCTCTAGTTCGCTGGCTGATAAGCCAAGATCGCCTTCGCCAGCCGCATCTCGTCCTCAGTGGTAATCGTGCGCGTGGGCTGCAGCGCTATGAAGGCGGCTTGTAGCTCTGCGCCCAGAATGGTGCCGTCGCTAGCCACGTAGGCAGCAGCATCATTGCGGGCGTCCACGATTTTTTTATCCTGGCTTTTGCTGCTATTTCGGCTGCTGGCTTCCGCGTCCTCGGTCAGTGTCACGGGAAACAGCGTCACGGCCAGAGAAGACGTAACGATTACTCCGAGGAACGTGGGTTCTACGGCGCGTCCATCCCCGGCTTGTGCGGATGGGATGGCGGAAAAACTGAGCACAATTGCCGCTATAAGTTTGCGCACCTACTCGCTTCCTGCGTTAGACCGATCGGGCAAAAACGCAATGTACGCGCATTCGGGCGAAGTATCGACTGAGGGAACATCAAACGGACAACATTGGACCAATTGGGGGGTTAACACATACCAGCAGTCGATCAAGTAGGTGGTGGCGGTACGCGGGTTGACAGACCGAGGACTCTAGAACTCGGCGCACAGAATGTGCCCCACGTACAGCCGCCATAAAGGGTGCACGTGCGCCAAGAGTCAGGGATGGCCTGTCAAAGCCGGTCGTTGATGAGCAACAACGCGGAGGAGACTAGAGCGCTGACAGGGCCGGCGCAATGGCTGGCGTGCGGCGGGAGTATGATTGGGAAAGAGACGACAGGGAATAGGGAAAGGCTGAGGTTTGGATGTAACGGATTGCAAATCCGTTGTGAGAAAGGCGCTTTAGCCAGGACTTTAGTTCCCTGATTGATAGGCCAGGATGGAATCGCCCCTGGTTTCGTAGACACCTCCAAGCCTCATAATGAGGCCCAAATAGGAGGTGCCATGAGTCGTCAGCGTTACCCCGAAGAGTTCAAGATCGAAGCGGTCAAGCAAGTGACCGAAAAAGGCAAACCTGTTGCCGATGTCGCCCAGCGTCTGGGCATGTCCGTGCACAGCCTTTACGCCTGGATCAAGGTCTACAGCAAGCCCCAAGAGCAGCGTCAGCAAGATGATGATCAGCAGGCCGAGTTGCGCAAGCTACGCGCTGAACTCAAGCGTGTGACGGAAGAGAGAGACATCTTAAAGAAGGCCGCCGCGTACTTTGCCAAGGAGTGCGGCTGAAGTACGCCTTTATCAAGCAGCACGCGGGCGAGTATTCGATTCGACGGCTTTGCCTGACGCTGAAAGTCCATCCCAGCGGTTATTACGCCTGCTGGCTGAGCCGCAATCTCTACGAGCCAGAGACGACCAGCGACTGCTGGGTTTGATTAAGCATTCATGGTTGGAGAGCGGCGGCGTTTATGGCTATCGCAAAATCCATGACGATCTGCGCGAGGCCGGCGAGGATTGTGGTCGTCATCGTGTGGCAAGGCTGATGCGTCTTGAAGGTCTGCGTTCTCAGTCAGGTTATCGACGTCGCCCTGGAAAGTACGGCGGTAAGCCAGCAATCGCCTCACCCAACTTGCTGAAGCGCCAGTTTGATGTCGTAGAACCCAACAAGGTTTGGGTCACCGACATCACTACATTCGTACGTACGAAGGCTGGCTGTATTTAGCAGTGGTGCTGGATCTGTTTTCTCGTCAGGTTGTTGGCTGGTCAATGAAGTCGCAGATGACCAGTGATTTGGCCATTGATGCGTTATTGATGGCGGTTTGGAGGCGAAAACCGAAACAGGAGGTGATGGTTCACTCCGATCAGGGCAGCCAATACAGCAGTTCCGATTGGCGCAGCTTTTTGAAGGCGAACAATTTGGTTGCCAGCATGAGTCGCCGAGGCAACTGTCATGACAATGCCGTGGCCGAGAGCTTTTTCCAACTTCTGAAACGGGAACGGATCAGGCGGAAAATCTACACCACGCGGGAAGATGCTCGTAGTGATGTGTTCGATTACATCGAGATGTTCTACAACGTAAAACGTCGGCATGGCTTCAACAATCAGCTGTCGCCGGTAGAGTATGAGAAACGCTATGTTCTGAGCTTGGAGAGTGTCTAGGAAACCAGGGGCGATTCAAACGCCGCCATGGTTTCAACAATCAGCTATCACCGGTAGAGTTTGAAAAGCGTTACGCAATGAGCTTGCAAGGTGTCTAGAGAATCCGGGGCGATTCAGACGCGAGCTGACTAGTCAGATAATTCCGGCCGCGACGCTGCCAGCATTCGAATCAACTGTATTCGCGTCAGTTTTCGTAATGTCTCGAAGCTCATCTGGTGCGCTGACGATGGTGCTCTGAATAAGTTGCAACGTCACCCGGCGAGCCTGGATTGCCGTCTTGCGGCAAACCTTGAGTACACGTAACGATTCGACCATCCCATCTCGCTTCTTAGGGGGGACTGTTCGAACACCTGCGAAAGCCGCGTGAGCTGCGTTACAGACATCCAGCGTATCGTCATTGCCCCGTTAGCGCCTATCGCTTCTGTCGGGCGCTGTCACTTCAAGAACAGTCACCTTAGCTTGATACAAGTATCGCAGCAGCCCGGCCCCATATGTTCCAGTGCATTCAATGCCCACACGTGTCAGCTCGCCGAACGAGCACATCCACGTCAGCATATGTTTATATGCCATGCCGTGTCGTCGCAAAACACTCGCTGGCTAGAACACGATCAAGTTCATCTCTGACTGCCGCTACATGTAAGTCTTTATGGGTATCCACGCCACATACGACTCGTTTCTGAAATCCTTCGGCTTCGACGTAGCGCATAGTTGGTTGCTCCAAATTTGGGATCACAGACCAATCCGCTCGAGCCGAGTACGTGGACAAGGCAGTAAAGTGACGTAACGTCAGGCCCTTCTAGGGTCACAGTCATCGGTGAGGCGAAAACCTCGACGTGCAGCGCTCCCGGCTGGCCGACAGGTCCAAGGAAAGACACAAGGCCAATCGGAGTGGGGGTTAGGCCAACCAGGGCACCTCACGACGCCAGATCATTCCTTATTGGTCCATCGCTGTGTGGGTCAGGCCATCCGGAAACACTGGCAATCACATTCTTACTGTCGCTGTGAAACAGAGCGTTCTGAGGCTAGCCACGCAGCTCAGGGCTGCAACCACCCGACTCACAACGCGAAGGTCGAACAGATCCTCACAGCCATCAAGATATTGCCAGCGCCTTGGATCCACACATACGTAGTATCACCGCATCAGTTCTCACGATCTGAATTCTCTAATTTTTTAGAGGTGATATTCAGTTAGGCGGGCAAATTCAGAAATTATTAAAACATGTGAGTGAGCTTTCGATTTTAGGGCAGATGGTTGAAGAAGCCATTTATGTGCAGTGCTGCATCGTAGTGCTCTCTTAGTTTAAGTAACAAGTTACGCATCTCTTCTGGCCCCCATACTTTTTTGTTGCGATCTTGAAATACGGGTATTCCTTCTATATTCGTCGTTCTTGCATGAGCAAACTCAATTCTATGTTGGTTGATTTCGTCTGCAAATCTAGATATGACCTGATGGCAGCTTAGGCTCATATTGCTACCATCCTCCTCCAGAAGTTGTAATAATAAGTTTACCTTGATCCGCAGATTTAGTTTTTTAATTATTTTTTCGATTTTCATTGATTCAAATCTTGGAAGGTTCACTTTCTGAAGCTCATCTATAAATTCTTGAAGTGATTCTTTAGCCATCTCGCGTATGTCCGTTTCACTAGGATGGCCCTTCTTCCGTATTATTGCATTGATAGTATCTTCAAATAGCCCCTCCAGTTCACCTACCGAGCCTACGACCAAACCTCTCATATAATTCGGGTGAACTACGCGACGTATAGCATTTTGTGCTAGTGCAAATACTTCATGAGCTAATGAGGTGCGTTGCATGCAATATACGCCGTCAACTTTTTCAATATACAATCTGTTTCTAAGTTCTTCATCTGGGGCAGAGCTGTAGAAAACCATATCTCCGTATGTCTGGCTTCTTATAAGTTTTGTGATTTTATGGCCGATTTTTCCGACACCTAAGTCGTAGTCAATCATAATCAAGTCATACGGAGAGTGTTTGCGGAGCGAGTCTAGTAAAGGCTTTAAACTATCTTCGTCAAATCTATCCTGCCACGTAATATGGATGTTTAAGCCCACGCTATGCAAACGGTTTTCTAAGTTTTTTATTACGCCAGAAAGTTCATCTTTCTGGTCGTCTAGCCAAAGAATGCAGTAGGTGGCGTCCATTAGTTATACACCTTGATTTCGAAGGTTGTGCCCGTAAATGATGAGCTTGTAAGGCTTATTGTCCCATTTATTTTTTGCAATAGCTGCCTTACGTTATATAGTCCGAGGCCTGATCCACTCGTAGTGGTGACACCCTTTTCAAAAATGGATTCCTTATTAATGATTTCGCCAGAAATGCCGATTCCATCATCTTTAAGAATAACGGTTAGAACGTTGCTCTGGGTTTTGTCGATATAAATATCTATTTTTGAGGCTTTCGCTTTAATTGCATTATCAATCAGGTTGTCAATTATTATGCAAACCTCAATTGGTTTGAATTGCAAGTTAAAGTTTGATGCGGAGCGGTGAGTAGATATTTTTATGCGGCTTTTGTATACTTTACATATTTTCTCTATGTATTGATCGATATAGGCTGCAAAGTCTTCGTGTATGGTGTTAGAGTCAAGCTTGAAGTTCGCTTTCGTTGCAAATCTAGACGCTGCTATGACTTGTTGATTAAGAAGTAGTAAATGCTCAAGTATTTCTTGTGCATCTTCTCTCGACAGCCCTTTTTTGCTATTCAAAGTAAAAAGGCCTGCCTCAACTAAATTTACGGCATTGCTCGCATATATTATAACTTGATGGTGTAAGCTTTCGAGGACATCTTTATCGTAGCTCTGAAGAGAGGTTAGAAATAAATTTTTTTCAACTTCCAGTTTTAATTCTTTTTCTGCACGTACCGCAGTGGCTTCAGCTTTTTTCCGCTCGTCTCTCTCTCGCTCGGCGTACTGAATCGCTTCGGCTTCAGCTTTGAGCATTTCCAAATAGCGTGCTTTGGCAGCAGTTGCTTCTGCTTGCAAATCTTTATTGCCAATTTTTTCTGCGATATTAGAAAGATTATCTATCGTCTTATTAAAGTCTTTGGTTTTGTTGTCGATGACCCCAAGTATATCGTCTGCGAAGTAGTCAATACGAATGTCTGGAGAGTTTGATAGTTTATTAATGACGTCAATAATTCTTGATTTTACTTCGTCGCGTGTAAGATGACTCGAGTCCATTAGGTCCGTGTCATATTTTATTCGCCAGTTCACTCCAACAACATAGTTCTCCAAGCGTATTATGCATTTTTTCCACAATACGTCATTTAGTTGTGAGTAAGCCTCGGTTTCTATAAGCCCTTTATCTCGACTAGATGATTCTTTGAATTTTGAGTCATCGCCATAAACATCAATTTTGCCTAGAATATCTCGCGTACCTAAATATCGGGAATGACCTTGCTGTTTGCGTCGATCAATTCCGAATGAATCATCTAATTGCTCCCCAATAGGATAAACCCGAAATCCATTTTTGAACAAAAATACAGATCCAAACGAAACCGAATTAACTCCCATTCGGCGCGCAAAAGTGGACTTGGCTGACCGGTTTAAATAGAAGAGATTGCATTCGAACCCAGAGTCTTCGAGCTCTTGATGTTTGTTGTCTTCACTTATTGAGTAAATTATTTTGCCGCGGTCTACCAGGTCTGTCTTGATAGTCCCGTTAGATATTGTTGTTCGTAACCAGGTTGTCTTTTCTTGTAGTGTTTGAAAAATAAAATTTTCTACAGGCCCGTTAATTACTTCATTTGGATGTGGGTCTTCGGTATTCTGAAGTATTTTTTGATCTTCTGCTTTTTGAGACTCGGCATAAATATTTACAGCGAAGGTTTCTTTTTGAGGGCCGAATGGATTTATTAATTTTGCCAACGAAGATTTTAAGTCATGCAGTTTTTGCCGGTTCCACTTCTCCCTGAGAAAGCCTATCTCCAAAATAGTGCCATGTGTATGCGCAAATTTTACTTCTGGAGGAAGAGTGAACGCTGCTTGTGATGAATGTTTTATATCAATATTTATAAAGTCGGCTTTCGCTGAGGCTTCGAAATCACTCCATACTACCTCAAGACGGTTCACCTCTACGTTATGTGCTTTTTTTGTTTGGAGAATAAGTAATTCGCCGAGACGATCGCAGGAAAATCGCCCAACACCCTTACTGCCGGCATACCTTTTTATACTAATATTTTCTCTGTAATCACTGTTTGATACATCCTCGGAGCCATCCTGTTTTGCTGAATAAGCGACGAACAACCACTTATTCAGTAAATCATCATAAGACATGCCTTTTCCGTTATCGCAAATGAACAGACAGTCATCTGTGAAATGGATATTGACTTCACTTGCCCCCGCGTCAAACGAGTTTTTTACAAGTTCGAAAACTGCCACGAAATCATCGGTGATCAGATCGCGACCAATAATTGACTTTAAGTGTGAGCTCACCCTGAAGTTAAGTGGCTTCATCAAGTTTTCCTTCCGCTGGATATGATGCTGAAATCTGGTGATCTAGGCATTTTATCAATAGCCCCATTGCTTCTCCCAAAAGCGGTGGGACAGCATTGCCAATCTGAGTGTATCGAGGGCATTCAAGTTTTCTGCTTTTTCCTCCTGTGGTGTACTTTCCTACAAACTCAAACCAATCTGGGAATGATTGAATACGAGCAGTTTCTCTAGCAGTAAGAATGCGTAGCTCGCTATAATGTATTATATCGTCTGGGAGAGTTGTAATCGTTGGCGCGGGTGCAGATTTTGTCAGAACCGTTATTGCATGTTTTTTTAACCCCAGATTATCTCTGGCTTTTTTAGACAACGATCGCCCTGGCTCTGAAGCTCTCTGAATTTTGCTGAACTGGAGTATTGTATTTGGCTTATGTCGAGGTAAACGCCGGCTATTAGGAGCAGCATCAAAACCCTCGCGCATTAGATGTAAGTATGGAGAGTAAATTTGCGGTGCTTGGTAGGCTGCCTCTAAAAAGCCGGGCATGCTTGAGTCGACGCACTCGACCAATTTCCGATCTCTAGTTTCTAGATCTGATATAGCTTCTTGAACAGAAGTTGGTCTAAGTAGAGGTAATTTTTTTTGTTCTTTAAATTGATCGCTGAATCCAAGTAGCTCTTCAAAGAAATTTACTTCTTTGTTTCGGAGTGTGCAGATTATTAAATATCGATGTCTATTTTGAGGTACTCCAAATCTTGCACAGTTTAATTTCCCGCGCGATACGCTATAGCCAATAGTTGATAGTTCTTCACATATGAAGTCGGCATACGAACGTTCAAAATTTTTTTGATTTTCTTGGTCTGTGCGTTTTTTTTCACTGAATTTACTGTTAAAGCCGCTAACGTTTTCAATTATTAAATAAGTAGGTCTAATGATTTTCACTAATTCAAGATACTGCTCGGCCATCTTGTTTCTGGGGTCGGCTGGGTTTCTTCTACCTGCTGTGGAAAACCCCTGGCATGGAGGTCCCCCGACCATTAAATCAATTTTCCCTCGCAGATCTTTAATGTTTTCTGAATAAGTACTAAGAAAATCTTCACAGCTCATAGCTTGTTTAGGTAGCCATTTTGGCCATTCGAACTGGTAGCGGTGGCCGTCGACCAGATTATGACGCAAAGTTTCAAAAGCCATTGGGCTTTTTTCTATTGCGGCAACGCCTCGAAATCCAGCTTTTAAAAGCCCCAGAGAAAGTCCCCCGCAGCCTGCGAAAACATCAATAAATTTCATTTTGAACCTGCTACCTCAAGCATATACTTCATTTAATGGTTTTAACGAAATAGAGGTTTAGGAATAGGCGGGTGGATTTTGCACAGTTCAACTATAGATCCGCAGTAATATGACTTGGTAGGCGGAGATAGCACAGTGAACAGGAAAGTTGTCTTCGTCCATAAATGCAACCTTGTGGTAAAAAATAGGATAGTGATTAAGCTGACGACGCTAAAATCTGTCTATTGTGCCACAATGATGTTGCCGCGCCACTATCCAAAAGCCTTAAAATTGCGCACCGCTTGTCACTTATTCGGTCCATTGGGGCCTTTACGACCTGCTTCGGGCATGCTCTCAGTGCGGCCAGTGAAGCAATCAGGTCATGGTTGCTCATGACCTTCTGGCGCTAAAGATGTCAGTACCTTGCAGACATCTGTCTTGCTGAACAGCCTTTAGCCCGCGCGTAGAGTTTTCGCAACTGTAGTGGTCTAATGATCCGGACACCCATTTAGGCGAGAATGCTCGCCATAGAAAGGTGTCTGATGACCATGCAACGTCGTACCATTACGCCCGAATTCAAACGCGAAGCTGCCAGCCTGGTGCTCGACCAAGGCTACAGCCACATCGAAGCAGCCCGTTCGCTCGGGTTGATTGAGTCGGCGCTGCGTCGATGGTAAACCAGCTCCAGGAAGAGCGAAACGGTGTGACCCCAACCAGTAAAGCGCTGCCCCCCGAACAGCGAAAAATTCAAGCGTTAGAAGCCCGGATCAATCGGCTTGAGCGGGAGAAATTGATCTTGAAAAAGGCCACCGCGCTCTTGATGGCCGAGGAACACGAGCGTTCGCGTTAATTGATCAGCTCCGCGCTCAAGAGCCTGTTGATCTGTTGTGCTCGGTATTTGAAGTGCCCCGATCCTGCTATTACGCACACTGTCGCAAGCGTCGATCTCCAGACGTTAAGCGGCTGGTGTTGCGCAGCCGCGTCAACGAGCTGTTTACCCAAAGCCGCAGCGCAGCGGGCAGCCGAAGCACCATGCTCATGATGCGCGAGGACGGCATGGCGATTGGGCGATTCAAGGTTCGCAGGCTGATGAAAGAGATGAAGCTGATTAGCAAACAGCCCGGCTCACACGCCTACAAAAGGGCGACGGTGGAGCGGCCAGACACCCCGAACGTGCTGGGTCGAGCGTTCACGGTGGCGGTGCCGAATGAAGTCGGGTGCGGAGATATCACGTATGGCTGGGCGCAAGGTCGCTGGCATTATGTGGCGGCCGTGATCGACCTTTTCGCACGCCGAGTAGTAGGCTGGGCGTTTTCATCGAAGCCCGATGCTGACCTGGTGACCAAGGCTTTGGACATGGCCTATGAGAAGCGCGGCCGCCCTCAGAACGTACTATTTCATTCGAACCAAGGCAGTCAATATGGCAGTCGTAGCTTCCGTCAGCGTCTGTGGCGTTATCGCTTCAAGCAGAGCATGAGCCGACGAGGAAACTGTCACGATAATGCCCCAATGGAGCGGTTGTTTCGCAGCCTGAAAACGGAATGGATACCGACCGTAGGCTACATGAGCACTTCGTTAGCACAACAGGATATCGGCCGGTTTGATGCAGCGCTACAACTGGCAACGGCCACACCAATTCAACGGCGGGCTAGCGCCCGCAGTCGTTGAAGAAAAACTTAACGCAGTGTCCGGGATTAGTTGACCACTACACATGCGAAACAAGCGCCGTACAGCCCAGCCATCACATCGACTCAACTCTGAGACCCGCCGGTGAGATACAGCGCAGCGCACATGCCAATCAACCTCAAAGGCTGTCTTGCCCTATGTTTGCCCTAGAACCGAGGGCAGATAAAAACGCAGGCATAAAAAAATCCAGTCACCGCTAAGTGACTGGATTTCTTGAGGTTTTTTGGTCGGGACGGAGTGATTCGAACACTCGACCCCTTGCACCCCATGCATGCCAAGCAAGCTAACGGCATGATATCACAGCACTTTTCGGCGCGCTCGCTGCAACCGAACGTCCATAGGTGTCCGTGAGCATCCACAAGAGTCACGCATTTCTCACGCAGCCACGGCTGCCCATCCCGGCGTTCTGCCGACCTTTCCCCTTCCTTCATATAGCTACTCACAGGTGGGCTTACCGCTACCCTGTATCACCTGTGCGCCGCCGGGATGATCCTGCGGATAGTCGCCAAACAAGCCCAGCGCCCAGGCCTCTTCGTGCTCTATCAGCGCCCAAAGCCGCGCCGCTTCGACAAGCTCGAGCATTTCGCCCATTTCCTCGAACGATACCTCGCGCAGGAGGTACAAGGCATAGGCCTGCTGCCGCAGAACTTCAACGCGGGCATCTGGATCGCTGATCAAGAGCTCGCGGTCGTAGAGCTCGGCGACCCATGCTTTGGGGTACGGGATAGGCATGGCTGACACTGTATGTAAAAACAGTATCGTAAGGCCATGAATGAGTCGAGGCAATTGCCGGTCAGCGGCAAGCCGAGGCGTTCCGTGGGTCGCTGTGCCTGGCAAAGTCTCGTGCTATACATACATATTTAATTTGTCAGAAAGCGGGGTGGGTATGGGCTGGAATGATCATGTTGACTGGGAGCTGAATGACGCCATCCAAGATTTGCTGGATGAAGGACTTCTGACAGAAGGTACACCGGCCTACGGCGTCGCTCAGCAGGTGATCAATAGCGGTTACGATAGCTTGAGCGATAAGCAGAAACATGTGTTCGACACATACGTTGCCACTCCATTGGGCCGGCGACAGAAGGAACTTGAAATCAGGCGGATCATCGACTCGAATCCCGATTAAGCTTACTGACAAGGCCTGTTGGCTGCCTCGAGCTGCTTCCTAAGCGATCCGCTGCCGTCGGTCTCGCGCAGGCCGGCAGCCTTCAGGCTAATGACGAGTTGCCGCCTGACCTCCAAGCACAGCCTGCTGATACTCGCTGACAGCCTGCATAAGCGATTCTGCCTCAAGCCGCAGGCGATCGACCTCTTCTGCGGCAGTCAGTGAATCTCGCGCCTCGTGATAGCGTCGCACCGCATCCATCGCCTGCTGCATCAGCGGCTCACCCGCCGCCATCTTCTCCTGCAAGTCGTCCATGCTGCCCTCCGATTTCGGTCAGGGCAGTATAGGCCTGTTCGCAGGTTGCTCCCCTTCCCCGGCTTTGATCAGCATCTGTCGCCAGGTCTCCCGCTCTTTCATCAGCGCGCTTGAGCACGTCGGCAAGCACCAGGGCGACGCGGGAAGCTGCCGCGCTTGCTGCGGCAGTGCAGGAATGGCCGCTGGCCGCACTTGCGGCACGGCCGGCTGCTCGATCGACTTCATCCCGCAGGCTGAGATCAGCACGAGCAGCGGCAGCATCAGCCACCGCACGGTCAATGGTTTTCTGTCCATCCTGAATCGCCTTGTTGATTGATTGTTGGCGGGCTTGTTCCTTGCTGCGCTCTTCAGCTTCAGCCAAGGCCCAGGCCTGCTTGTCGCTGGCATCGCGCGCAGCCCACCTGTCCTGCCACTCACTATCCTTGGTCGTGCGCCCGTGGTCGTAGGCCCCCCAGTACGACGCAACCAGCAGCAATAGTGCGGCCGCACGCCAGACCCAGCCGCTCACGCAAGCCTCCCGCCTGCGGCGATGTAGTGCGACAGCAGGTCATCCAGCTTGCGCTCATGCTGCCCGTACCCAGCGCCTGGCAGGCTGGCCCAGATGTTCCGGCACTTCGTGATTGCGGCCTGGATATGGCCGGCGTGCACGTCCGCCAGGGCGCCGCGCTCCTTGATCAGGTGCAGTGCCAGCTTGTCTTGGCTGGTGGGCCCGAAGTCGGGCAGCTTGAGCAGGTCGCGGTAGTGCGGCCAGTAGCGCTGGAGTTGCTGGTACCGGCCTGCGGCCGTGGACTTGAGGCCCTTGTTGTTCACGGTCACCAGCACGCCAGGATGGGTGCTGTAGCTCTTGAAGGTGTTCGGACTGTCGATGCCGCCAACCACCACGTCATAGCCGTCGTCGCGGGTGTGCTTGCTGATCGACGTGCCTTCGGACCATGCCAGCATGTCGAGGAAAGCGAGAGCGTTCTTGCTGCCCGCCAGTGAGTCGGAAATTCGAGCCATGTGTTTCTCCAGGCAATAAAAAACCCGCCGCGGCGGGTATCGTTGTTCGGCTGTGGTCAGGCCGGCGGCACGGGCCAGTCGATGTCGACTGGGTATCCTGATTGCTCTGGCAGGCGGTTCAGCGCGACCCGGTATTTCTTCCAGGCCTTCAGCGCAGTGGCTTCAGCCTCGGTTGCGTCGTCGAGGTCGACCGCATCCTGCAGCGGTGCGATTGCCGAGTCGGCAGCGCCTCGTTGAGCGGCGATTTCTGCTTGCACGCCGGCCAGGTGCTGTGCTGCAGCGGCTTCACGCTTTATTTCTGCAGTGACCATCTGGCTCCAGTCGATCGAGCCGATGGTATCTGGCCAGGAAACCTCAGGCTGCTCGGGCTTGGGGTCGAAGTCTGTGGGGAGCTGAATGCGGCCCTCTTGTGGATTGACGATATCCACCGGGAATCGTGACTGCGCGCTTGCCATCGCGCCATGAGGAAGCCTGACGGTCAACGTAAGCTCTCCGGCGACCCGCTCGATTGGCCCATACAGCCACGAGCAGTTCGTCGCAGTTGCAGGCAGCATCGCGCCGTCATGCACGCCTTCGAAATCGAGCTTCATGCCGTTGATCGTGATCGATTCGCCGCTCCTGCTGAGCACGAGTATTTCGTCTGCACTGAACGGTGACAATTTAATGCGCATCAGTACCACCTCCCTTGCACAACAATGTTTATGGTTCTCACCGGTACGCCAGGGGATGAAGTGAAGTAGGCCTTCACACTGATGTTGTTG
>NZ_JAFKEC010000061.1 GCF_017848315.1 Pseudomonas palmensis | reverse complement strand
CCACCGAGAAGCCGCGGCCGAACTCGCCGGCGCGGGCAGCCTCGATGGCGGCATTGAGCGCCAGCAGGTTGGTCTGGCTGGCAACTTCCTGCACGCGCTTGGCCATCTGCTGGAGCTGGCCGGCGTAGCTGCCCAGATGATTAATGGTGGTCAGAAATTCATGCTGGCGCTGGCTGCTGGCGGCGAAGCTTTCGGTGACCCGGCGCAGGCGCTGGTTGGCCTCGCGCAGGTTCTCGCCCACGCCGCCATTGGCCAGCACGTTGTCGGCGTCGTTGAGGCTGTGTTCCAGGCGCTGGTTGATGGCGCCGAAGCGTTCGAGCAACTGGCTGATGTTGTCGCCCAGCAGGGTTCGGCTCTGTTGGAGGCTGTCGATCCAGCTGGGCGCCACCACCGGCAGCAGGGTGTGCAGTGGCGGCTGTTCGAGCACGATGGGCGCGTCGCTGACCGCAGCCACCTGTGCCACGGGGCGCGGGCGCAGCAAGGTGCTGGCAAGCAGTACCAGCGACAGCCCGGCCAGGCCCAGGGGCAGCAGGTCGAGCAGCAGGCCGCAGGCGCCGAGGGCCGTGCCGATCCATATTCCCAGGTACATCCGCATTCCGTGCGCCCACTGCGTCGCTTAAGGTGGGGCGGATCATAGCGATTGCTATTTGACGTCAAAATCGGGACGCCCCTTAAGCCGACCCGTCAGTCACAAAACAGCCGACGCAAACAGGCCCCTGCCGATGTTGATCGGACAGTCAATATAAAAGGCTGGAAAGCTGGCCGAACAACAGGCTCGAAGGTTTTCGCGCAGGGGGCGGGGCGGGGAAAGGCTTAGGTGAATGGCTTAAGCCAATGGCGTGATGGCACATGGCTTGATTGCTACGTTTGAGGGTACAACTGCGGCGCTGCCGGCGCGGGGCCGGCAGCGTCGATGGAATTCAGCGGTGACGCCAGCGTTTGTCGTGCTTGCGATGGCCGTAGTGGTGGCCGCGATCGCGGTAGTGGCGGCGGTCGTCGTAGCCGCGGCCGCGGTTGTTGTAGCGGCGGTCTTCGTCGTCGCTCTTGTTGCCCATGTAGTTGCCCAGTGCACCGCCCGCACCGCCGCCGGCTGCGGCGCCGATCAGGCTGCCGGTGTTGCCGCCCACGCTGCGGCCCACCACGTTGCCGCCGGCCGCACCCAGTGCGCCACCGATGGCCGCCTCGCCGCGGCTGCGCTTGTCGGCACCTACCGCGCTACCGGCTGCACCGCCCAGGCCGGCGCCGATGGCCGAACCGGTGCTGCCACCGATCGACTGGCCAACCACCGAACCCAATACCCCGCCCAATGCGCCGCCGATACCGGCTTCGGTGGAGCCACCTGCCGAGGCAACGCCACTGAGCAGGCCGAGAGACAACAGCAGAATCGAGGAGTACTTCATAAGGGAGCCTCAAAGGGATGACGAGGCGATCCTGAGGCTCTGCAACACGCGCTGGCAACGCAAATCCGACGATTGGCACGACGTGTATACAATTTTATAAGTTACTGTTTTTACAGTGAAACTTAATGCGTTTTTGCGGGTCTGAGCTTACTTGGGACGAAGGCCCTGGCAGTGATGCCAGGGCCTTTTTCTTGACTGCAGTTATGCGCTGAACGAACTGGCCTCTTCGCTGGCAAGCCAGCTCCCACAGCGTTCTGCATGCGCCGCAAGACCCTGTGGGAGCCGGCGTTGCCGGCGAAGGGGCCTAGATGATCCTGGCCGTGGCGCTGGCCGCCTCGATCCTGATCGCCACGAACTTCGACGTCGGCGTATGGCTGCCATCGCCCACGCTTTCCAGCGGCACCAGCGGGTTCACCTCGGGGTAGTAGGCTGCCGCCTGCCCCGCCGGAATGTCGAACGCCAGCAAGGTGAAGCCCTTGACCCGGCGCTCGCGGCCATCGCCCCACAACGACACGATATCGGCCTTGTCACCGGGGTTGAAACCCAGCCGGATGATATCCGCCTCGTTGGCGAACAGCACGTCGCGCTGCCCCTTGACCCCACGGTAACGGTCATCCAACCCGTAGATGGTGGTGTTGTACTGATCGTGGGAACGCATCGACTGCATGATCAGGTCCGGCACCTGGCCGCTGGCGCGCACGCTCTCGTGCAGCAGGTCGTCGGGCAACGCATTGGCCTTGAAGTTGGCCCGCCCGCTGGATGTCTTCCACTGGCGCTGGCCGGCGCTGTTGCCCAGGTAGAAGCCACCGGGGTGCTGCAGGCGCTGGTTGAACCCCTCGAACCCTGGAATGGTGTCGGCGATCAGTTCGCGAATGCGCCCATAGTCGGCCACCAGCCAGTGCCAGTCCACCGGTTTGCTGCCCAGGGTGGCGGCAGCGATTCCGGCGATCACCGCCGGCTCCGAGCGCATCTGGCGCGACAGCGGTTTGAGCTGGCCGTTGGAGGCATGCACCATGCTGAACGAGTCTTCCACCGTCACTGCCTGCGGGCCTTCGCCCTGCAGGTCGATATCGGTGCGTCCCAGGCAGGGCAGAATCAGCGCCTGCTGCCCGTGGATCAGGTGGCTGCGGTTGAGCTTGGTGCTGATCTGCACCGTCAGCTCGCAGTTGCGCAGCGCCTGTGCAGTGCGTTCGGTGTCGGGGGTGGCCTGGGCGAAGTTGCCGCCCAGCCCGATGAACACCCGCGCCTTGCCATCGAGCATGGCGCGAATCGCCTCCACCGTGTTGTGGCCGTTGTGGCGCGGCACGGCAAAGCCGAAGCGGCGCTCCAGTGCATCCAGCAGCGCCACCGGCGGTCGTTCGTTGATGCCCATGGTACGGTCGCCCTGCACGTTGCTGTGGCCGCGCACGGGGCATAGCCCGGCCCCCGGCACCCCAAGGTTGCCGCGCAGCAGCATCAGGTTGGCGATTTCCTGGATGGTCGGCACCGAGTGACGGTGTTGGGTGATGCCCATGGCCCAGCACATGATGACTTTTTCGGCCCGCGCATACATGCGTGCGGCCTGCTCGATATCGGCCAGGCCCAGGCCCGACTGTTGCACGATCTGCTCCCAGCTGCTGGCCTCGACCACTTCAAGGTAGGCCTCCACGGCCGCAGTGTGCTCGGCGATGAAGGCATGGTCGAACACCGCTGGCGCACCTGTTGCCTGCGCCTCGCGCTCCCACTGCAGGAGGAACTTGGCCATGCCGCGCAGCAGCGCCATGTCGCCGCCCAGGGCGGGGCGAAAATAGGCGGTGTTGGTCGGACGATCACCGTTGGTGAGCATCTCCAGCGGGTGCTGCGGGTGCTGGAAGCGCTCCAGGCCGCGCTCCTTGAGCGGGTTCACGCACACCACCTGGGCACCGCGCTTGACCGCTTCGCGCAGCGGTTCAAGCATGCGCGGGTGGTTGGTACCGGGGTTCTGGCCCCAAACGAAGATCGCGTCGGCGTGCTCGAAATCGTCGAAGGTCACCGTACCCTTGCCGACCCCGACGCTCTGGCCCAGGGCCACGCCGCTGGCTTCGTGGCACATGTTCGAGCAGTCCGGGAAGTTGTTGGTGCCGTAGGCGCGCACGAACAGCTGGTAGAGGTAGGCCGCCTCGTTGCTGGCCCGGCCCGAGGTATAGAACTCCGCCTGGTCGGGGCTGGTCAGGCCGTTGAGGTGGCGCGCGATCAGGGCGAAGGCGTTGTCCCAGCTGATCGGCTGGTAACGGTCGTTGGAGGGGTTGTACACCATCGGCTCGGTGAGCCGGCCCTGGTACTCCAGCCAGTAGTCGCTCTGGCCCAGCAGCGAGGTGACGCTGTGGCGGGCGAAGAAGGCCGCATCGACCCGGCGCTTGGTGGCCTCCCAGTTCACCGCCTTGGCGCCATTCTCGCAGAACTTGACCATGCCGCTTTCCGGCGAGTCGCCCCAGGCGCAGCCCGGGCAGTCGAAGCCGCCGTTCTGGTTGGTCTTGAGCAGGGCGCGGATGTTCTTCAGCGCGTTGTCGCTGCCGATCCAGGCCTGCGCCACACTGCGCAGCGCGCCCCAGCCGCCGGCGGCGCCGTGGTAGGGCTTGTAGCGGGGGACCGGCTTCTGGTCGGCTTGATGATGCAGGCTCACGGGCGACTCTCCTGCGCCGGGCTGTAGACCCTTGGCGCACTGTGGTGCGGCAGGTGGATAAGGTTGAGCTGGTGGCGGCGCGCCCATTGCAGCGCCAGGCCGGTGGGCGCAGACAGGCTCACCAGGGTCTGGATGCCGGCGCGCAGCACCTTCTGGATCAGCTCCAGGCTGCAGCGGCTGGTGACTACCGCCAGGCCGCCGTCGAGGGCGATGTGCTGACGCACCAGGGCGCCGATCAGCTTGTCCAGGGCGTTGTGCCGGCCGATGTCTTCGCGGCCCAGCAGCAGTTCGCCCTGATCGTTCATGAACAGTGCCGCGTGCACCGCGCCGCAGTGCTGGCCCAGTGGCTGGAAGGCGCTGATGCGCTGGCGCAGGCCGTCCAGCCAGTGCGGCGGCGGCAGGGGCGCGCCGGGTAGCACCTGCAGATCGGGCAGCGCCTGCTCCACCGCCTCGACGCCACACAGGCCGCAGCCGCTGGTGCCGGCCAGTTGGCGGCGCTGGTTCTTGAGGTTCCAGAAGGCGCGGCTGGCTATCTGCACCTCGGCATGGATGGCCGAGCCGCTGGCCGTGAAGCTCACGTCATAGATGTCGTCGGGGGAGGCGATGATGCCGCTGCCGATGCTGAAACCGACGATGAAGTCGTGCAGATCGGTAGGGCTCACCAGCATCACCGCCTGGCTGATGCCGTTGTAGGCGATCGCCAGGGCCACCTCTTCGGCGAGGTCGGCGCCACCCTGGCTGTTGTCGTCAAGCTGGCGGTAGTCGTAGCGGTTGCTGGCAGCGGGCGCGGCCAGGGGTGTGGACGCCCCGCAGGCCGGGGGTTTGATGGTCATCGGCAGGTACCGGCAGGCAGGTCAGCCTTAAGCCTAGGCCTGCACTCGGGTATCGTCTAATCGCTACTGCCGATGCATTGATAGAGCGCGTCGATCACGCCGGGTCGAGCGACAGGCGGTACTCGGCGATGCAGGCCTCGGCCAGGGCCGAGCGCGGCGCGCTGCGGCGCATGATCAGCCCCAGGGGCGCCAGCGTGGTGGCCTGGTCTATCGGTTGCAGGCGCAGGTGCCCGGTGAGTGCTTCGAGCCCGGCGTTCAGCGGCATCACCGCGCAGCACAGGCCACCCTCCACCGCTTGCACCAGCTGATGAACGGCGTCGGTCTGCAACAGCAACTGCGGGGCCAGGCCGCGGGTGTGGAAGGCGTGGTCGATGGACTGGCGAAAGTGCATGCCGGCGGTCAGCAGGCCCAGCGGCAGCTCGGCCACGGCCTCCCAGCCCAACGGCTGTTCGGCGAATGCGAAGTGACGTGGGTCGAACAGCAGGCCCATGCGTGTGTCGCCCAGGGGCAGGGCCTCGAAGCGCTCGCTGTCGAGACGCTCCAGGTACGACACGCCCAGGTCCAGGCGGTTGCTCGCCAGCTGGTCGAGAATCTGTTCGGAGCTCAACGCGCTCAGCTCGAAACGCAGCTCGGGGTGCTGGCGGTGCAGGCGCTGCAGCAGCGGCAGCGGGTCGAAGCTCGACAGCGGCACCACCCCCAGGCGCAGCGTGCCGGCCAGGTGCCCGCGACAGGCGGCGGCCTCGGCGTACAGGCCGTCGTAGGCCGAGAGTACCGAGCGCGCCCAGGCCAGCACGCGCTCGCCCTGGGCGGTGAAGCCCTCGAAACGCTGGCCGCGGTTGACCAGCGGCAGGCCCAGTTCGCGCTCCAGGTTGCGCAGGCGCATCGACAGCGTGGGCTGGGTCACGTGGCAGCGCGCGGCGGCCTGGCCGAAGTGGCGGGTTTCATCCAGGGCGATGAGGAATTTGAGTTGTTTGATATCCATCGTCGTTCCGGGGCATTGGCAGGCGAAGCATTCTATCTTGTCCTAGACTGCCTGCTCCGGTCATTGATACCTAAGGAGCACAGGATGAGCATTTTTAGTTTCGTGAAAGAAGCGGGTGAAAAACTGATCGACCTGCTCACCCCCGGCAACGCCAAGGCTGACGACCAGTTGAAGGAGCACGTGCAGAAGGTCGGCCTGGGCAACCCGAACATCCAGACCACCGTCGACGGCGACAAGGTCACGGTCAAGGGCGAGGTAGGCAGCCAGGAAGAGAAGGAGAAGATCCTGCTGGCGCTGGGCAACATTGCCGGCGTGGCGTCGGTGGACGACCAGCTCACCGTGACCGGCCCGGTCGTGGCGGCGGCGCGTTTCGTGGTGGTGAAGAAGGGCGACACGCTGAGTGCGATTTCGTTGGCGGTGTATGGCAATGCCAACCAGTACAACAAGATCTTCGAGGCCAACAAGCCGTTGCTGAGCCATCCCGACAAGATCTACCCGGGGCAGACGCTGCGTATTCCGGAGTAAGGCTCCAGCTTGGTGGTGCGGTCTTCGCCGGCAACGCCGGCTCCTACAGGTAAGGTGCCTTGTGTAGGAGCCGGCGAAGCGGCCTACAGCCCCTGCAACAAGTCCCGATAATCTTCCTGCGCCGCAAACTCCGCCGTATCCCGCGGCCCCTTGCGGCTGTCCGGCTGGCGCACTGCCAGCAGGTGCGCCACGCCAAAGTCGCGCGCGCTGCGCAGTATCGCCAGGGTGTCGTCGATGAACAGGCTGCGTGCCGGGTCGAACCCGGTATCCGCGTGCAATGCGCTCCAGAATTGCTGGTCTTCCTTGGGGAAGCCATAGTCATGGGAGCTGATCAGCCGCTCGAAATAGGGCGCTAGCGCCACCCGCTCCAGCTTCAACGACAACGAATCGCGATGGGCATTGGTGATCAGGATCACCCGCTTGCCGGCCTGGCGGATCGCCTGCAGAAAGGTGTCGGCGTCCGGGCGCAGCGCGATCAGGTCGGCCGTTTCCAGTTTCAGCTCGCGCACCGGCAGCTTCAGCTCGGCACTCCAGAAATCCAGGCAGTACCAGTTCAGCGAGCCGGCGTGGCGTTCGAACAGTGGCTGCATTTCCAGCTCGGCCATCGCACGGCTGATGCCATGCAGCTCGGCGTAGCGCTGGGGCAGGTGCTCCAACCAGAAGTGGTTGTCGTAGTGCAGGTCCAGCAGGGTGCCGTCCATATCCAGCAATACGGTATCGATGTCGTGCCAGGCCAGGGAGGGCATGTGAAATATTCTCGTTCGATCCAGACTCGGTGGACGGTATAGTACCCCGTTACCGCCAAGGAGCCGCCCCCTCATGCGCCAGAAACCCACTGTCCTCAGCCGCGAAATTGTTGCAAGCAGCCGCCTGTTCCGTGTCGAAGCGGTCGAGCTGCGCTTCAGCAACGGCACCGAACGTACCTATGAACGCCTGGTCGGGCGCGGCAACGGCTATGGCGCGGTGATGATCGTGGCGATGCTCGATGCCGAGCACGCGGTGCTGGTGGAGGAATACTGCGGCGGCACTGACGAATACGAGCTGTCGCTGCCCAAGGGCCTGATCGAGCCCGGTGAAGACGTGCTGGCGGCGGCCAACCGTGAACTCAAGGAAGAAGCCGGCTTCGGCGCCCGGCAGCTGGAACACCTGACCGAGCTGTCGCTGTCGCCCGGCTACATGAGCCAGAAGATCCAGGTGGTGCTGGCCACCGACCTGTTCGAAGAGCGCCTGGAGGGCGACGAGCCCGAGCCGATGCGTGTCGACAAGGTCAACCTGCGCGAGCTCTCGGCCCTGGCCCAGCATCCGCAGTTCTCCGAAGGGCGGGCGCTGGCGGCGCTGTACCTGGTGCGTGACCTGCTGACCCAGCGCGGCGTGTTCGGCGCATGAACGACCGCGAACTGATGCAGCAGGTGGTGCAGCTGACCCGACAGGCGGGCGCTGCCATCCTGCCCTTCTGGCGTGCGGACGTGGCCGTGCAGACCAAGCTCGATGCCTCGCCGGTGACCGCAGCCGATATCGCCGCCCACGACGTGATCGCCGCCGGCCTGCAGCGGCTGGCGCCCCATATCCCGGTGCTGTCCGAGGAAGACTGCGACATCGGCCTGGCCGAGCGCCAACAGTGGCAGCGCTGGTGGCTGGTGGACCCGCTGGACGGCACCAAGGAGTTCATCGCCGGCAGCGAAGAGTTCACCGTCAACATCGCCCTGGTCGAACAGGGCCGGGTGGTATTCGGCGTGGTCGGGGTGCCCACCACGGGGCGTTGCTACTACGGTGGCCAGGGCCTGGGCGCCTGGCACGAAGACCCGCACGCGCCGGCAGCGCCGATCAGCGTGCGTGCGGCGCCGCCTGCCGGCACCCCGTTCACCGTGGTCGCCAGCCGCCGCCACAGCAGCCCCGAGCAGGAGCGCCTGCTGGCCGGCCTGAGTGCGGCGGTGGGTGAGCTGGAGCTGACCTCCGTGGGCAGCTCGCTCAAGTTCTGTCTGCTCGCCGAAGGCGCCGCCGACTGCTACCCGCGCCTGGCGCCGACCTCGCAGTGGGACACCGCCGCCGCCCAGGGCGTGCTCGAAGGCGCCGGCGGCGAAGTGCTGGGCCTGGACGGCCAGCCGTTCGCCTACCCACCCCGCGAAAGCCTGCTCAATCCTTTCTTCCTTGCCCTGCCAGCCACAGCGCCGTGGCGCGCCAGCCTGCTCGGGCTCGCCTCAGCGGTGTAGCACGTACTGCCCGCCGAACTGCACGGCGGGCGTTTCACTGCCTTCGTTGAACACCTGGGTGTGCAGGGTCAGGCGCGCGCGGCCGTAGCGCTGGTAGGTGGCCACGAAGCGCTCCCAGACCTTGGCCTCGGGCGCCGCGCACACCGCCACGCCGGCGCCGGTGACCGGCAGCGGGTAGCTGATCTGGCCTTCCTGGATGACGATATGCCCGTCGCCGATGCCCGCCTCGCGCAGGCGCAGGTGCAGCCAGCCCCAGCCTGCCAGCACGGCCGCGCAATACAGGCTGCCGCCGAACATGGTGCTCTTGTGGTTGACGTTGGCCGCCAGCGGCAATTGCAGGCGCAGCCGCTGGTGCTGCCAGTCGAGCACCTGCAGGCCCATCTCGCGGGTCAGCGGGATGTCGGCGTGCAGCACGTCCTGCAGGTAATGGCTCGGGTTCATCAGCGGTTGTCCTCGGTGTCGTCGGTGCCACTGGCATTGCTGTCGGCAAAGCTCAGGCCGTGTTTGCGCAGCTTGTCGTGCAGGGTCTTGCGCGGCACGCCGAGGGCTTCGGCCAGGCTGCGCATCGAGCTGTGCGGGCGGGTCAGTTCGGCGGCGATCAGCGAGCGTTCGAACTGCTCGACCTGGTCGCTGAGGTTGCCGCTGCCCGGCGCTGCCTGCGCCTGATCGACCGGGCCAGGGCTGTCGCCGTCCAGGGCCAGTTCCAGGCCCAGGGCGAAGCGCTCGGCGGCGTTCTGCAGCTCGCGCACGTTGCCCGGCCACGCATGGCGCAGCAGCGTCGCACGTTGCGCCGGTTGCAGCACGTGGGGGGGCAGGCCGTGGCGTTCGCTGGCGGCGTCGGCAAAATGCTGGAACAGCATCAGCACATCGTCGCCGCGCTCGCGCAGGGGGGGAATGCGCAGCGGCGCGACGTTTAGGCGGTAATACAGGTCGGCGCGAAAACGCCCCTGGTCGGCGGCCTGGCGCAGGTCTTCCTTGGTGGCGGCGATGATGCGGATATCCAGCGGGATCAGCTGGTTGCCGCCCAGGCGCTCGACCACCCGCTCCTGCAGCAGGCGCAGCAGCTTGACCTGTACATCCAGGCTCATGCTCTCGATTTCATCGAGAAACAGCGTGCCGCCATTGGCGAATTCGAACTTGCCGATGCGCCGCTTCTGCGCCCCGGTAAAGGCCCCGGGCTCGTGGCCGAACAGCTCGCTCTCGACCACCGATTCGGCCAGGGCACCGGCGTTGATCGCCACGAACGGGCCGTCGCGCCGGCTCGACAGGTCGTGCAGCGCGCGCGCCACCACCTCCTTGCCGGCGCCGGTCTCGCCCAGTATCAGTACATCGGCGCGGGTGCCGGCCAGCGCGCCGATCTGCTCGCGCAGCCGGGCCATCGGGGTCGACTGGCCCACCAGGCGCGTGCTCAGTTGCTGGCGATCGCTCAGGGCCAGGCGCAGGCTGCGGTTGTCCAGCACCAGGCGGCGCAGCGCCAGGCCGCGGCGCACGCTGTCGAGCAGGGCGTCGCTGGCGAAGGGCTTTTCGAGAAAGTCGTAGGCCCCGGCGCGCATCGCCTGCACCGCCAGCGGCACGTCGCCGTGGCCAGTGATCAGCAGCACCGGCAGGTCCGGGTCCTGGGCATGCAGTTGTTCGAGCAGTTGCAGGCCGTCGATGCCGGGCATGCGGATATCGCTCACCACCACCCCGGGCCAGTCGCTTTCCAGGCGCGCGGCCAGGCCCTGGGCGTCGCTCAGGGGCAGCACGCGCAGGCCGGCGAGGTCCAGGGTCTGGCTCAGGGCCTGACGCAGGTGCGGGTCGTCATCGACCAGGACGACCTGGGTGCGGCTGTCGATCAGTGTGTCGGTCGTCATGCCGAGGAGTCCTCCGAGGTTTGAAGCGCGGCGCCGGGGGTGGCCACGCGCAGTTGCAGGGTCAGCAGCGCACCGCCTTCCGGGTGGTTGGCCAGCACCAGCTCACCGCCCAGCGCGTTGATCAGCGTATCGCAGATCGCCAGGCCCAGGCCCAGGCCCTGGGTGCGCGTCTTGGTGGTGAAGAACGGCTCGCGTGCGCGCAGCAGGGCCTGGCTGCTGAAGCCCGGGCCGTTGTCGCGAATGGTCAGGTAGACGCTGCCTTCGCGGCGTTCGGCACTTAGCCAGAGCTTGCGCGGGTTGGCCTTTTCGGTCAGCGCGTCGAGGGCGTTGGCCAGCAGGTTGCCCAGTACCTGGCGCAGGCGGGTTTCGCCGGCCTGCACCCACAGGGTGGCCTCGGGCAGGTCGCGCACCAGCTCCACCGCCATCGCCCGGCGCCGCTTGGCCAGCAGGGCCAGGGCGTCGTCCAGTGCCGGCTGCAGCGCCACGCTTTCCGGCGCATGCCGGTCACGCCGGGCGAAGGCGCGCAGGTGGGCGATGATCGAGGCCATGCGCCCGGTCAGTTCGCTGATCAGCTTGAGGTTGCTGCGCGCATCGTCGGTGCGCTGGTGGTCGAGCAGGATCTCGGCGTTCTCGGCGTAGCTGCGGATCGCCGCCAGCGGCTGGTTGAGCTCATGGCTGATGCTTGCCGACATGGTGCCCAGCACCGACAGCTTGCCGGCCTGCACCAGCTCGTCCTGGGCGCGTACCAGTTCCTGCTGGGCCTGCTCGCGCTCCAGCACTTCGGTCTTGAGGCGGCTGTTGAGGCCTTCGAGGGCGGCGGTGCGTTCGGCCACGCGCAGCTCCAGCTCCTGGCGGGCGCGGGCCTCGAAGTCGAGGCGGTCCATGTAGTTGCGCCGGCGCTGCATCACCAGCCCGAGCAGCAGCATCACCACCAGCAGGGTGGCGGCGCCGATGAACAGCACCGTGCTCACCGAGCGGTCGACCAGGGTGCGCGGGGCCAGGATGCTGACCTGCCAGCCGGTCTCGGGGATGGCCTGGGTCTGGGTCAGCCAGGCATCGGGGTTGAGCCTGAGGGGCTTGGGCGTGGTGGTGGGGTAGGGCTGGATCGCCACGATCGCATCGCGCTCGGCCTCGCTGAGCGGGCGCGTGGCGCGAAAGCGCCAGTCGGGGCGCGAGGTGAGGATCACCACGCCGTTGTGGTCGGTCACCAGCAGTTGCTCGGGGGTCTTGCCCCACAGGGTTTCGGTGTGGTCCAGGTCGATCTTGGCCACCAGTACGCCGATCACCTGGTCGCCGTCGCGCACTGCTGCGGCGAAGAAGTAGCCGCGCTTGGCCGAGGTGGTGCCCTGGCCGAAGAAACGCCCCAGCCGGCCCTGCATGGCTTCGCTGAAGTAGGGGCGGAACGAGAAGTTGCGCCCGGCAAAGTTGTCGTGCTTGTTCCAGTTGGAGGCCGCCAGGGTGTTGCCGTTGACGTCCATCAGGTACATCACCTCGGCGCCGGTCTGCGCGCAGATGTCGTCGAGCAGGCGGTTGGCGTTGGTCAGGGTCTCGAGGCGTATCGGGTCGGCCAGCACCGCGCGCAATGCCGGCAGGTCACCGAGGATCTGCGGCAGGGTCTCGTAGCGGTGCAGGGTGCCCAGCAGGTTGGCCACGTACAGGTCCAGGGTCTGGCGGTTCTGGCTGGCCAGTTCCTCCTGGTAGTAGTGCTCGGCCAGGCGTTGCAGTGGCCACAGCAGCGGCGCCAGGCACAGCGCCAGGAGGGCCAGGCTGCGCCAGCGCGGACGGCGGGGGAGGGTCGGGGTCATGGTCATCGCAAACCGGGCTTTGGTGGGGGGCCGCGTTGCAGCCCATCGCGGGTCAAGCCCGCTCCCACAAGGTCATTGATTATCCCGTGGGAGCGGGCTTGACCCGCGATGGCGTCGCAAAGGGCGCAGAAACGTTGGGCGCATTATGCGCTACTTCAGGCACTCGATCAGCGCTTGACGCCAGTCTGGCTGCTCCACCTGCCACTGCTGGCGCAGGCGGCTGCAGTCCAGGCGCGAGTTCAGTGGGCGCTGCGCCGGGGTCGGGTATTCGCTGGACGGGATCGGCAGCAGCTGCGCGCAGGGCCTGCCCTGAGCCTTCAGATGCTCGCCGATGGCCTGGGCGAAACCGAACCAGGAGGTCTGGCCCTGCGCGGTCATGTGGTAGGTGCCCCACGCACCCGCCTGCCCGGCCTGCCAGCGCTGGATCAACGCCAGGGTGCTGGCGGCCAGGCTACCGGCCCAGGTCGGTGCACCGATCTGGTCGGCGACCACGCGCAGCTGCGGTTTTTCCTGCAGCAGACGCTGCATGGTCAGCAGAAAATTGCGCCCGTGCAACGAGTACACCCAGCTGGTGCGCAGTGTCAGGTGCGCGCCGCCCACGGCATGGATGGCCTGCTCGCCAGCCAGCTTGCTGCGTCCGTACACGCTCAGGGGGTTGGGCGCGTCGTCTTCGGTGTAGGGCGTGGCCTTGCTGCCGTCGAACACGTAGTCGGTGGAGTAGTGCAGCAGCGGTACGCCCAGCCGTGCGGCCTCCTCGGCAAGTACGCCGGGTGCAGTGGCGTTGATGGCGAAGGCCAGCGCAGGTTCGTTTTCGGCCTGGTCGACGGCGGTATAGGCGGCGGCGTTCACCAGCAGGTCGGGGCTCAGCTCGCGTACTACCTGGCGGATGCGTTCGGGCTCGGCCAGGTCAAGCTGTTCGCGGCCCAGTACATGCACCTGGCCCAACCCGGCCAGGCGCTGCTGCAGGGCCTGGGCGAGCTGGCCATTGCGCCCGGTGATGAGGATTTTCATGGGAACAGGTCGGCGTCCTTGAGCAACTGGCCGAACTGATCCTTGGCCGACAGCTGCGGCGGTGCGTCCAGTTGCCAGTCGATGGCCAACTGCGGGTCGTCCCAGCGAATGCAGCGCTCGGCGCTCGGGTTGTAGTAGTCGGTGGTCTTGTACAGGAACTCGGCGCTGTCGCTGAGCACCCGGAAACCGTGGGCAAACCCCTGGGGGATCCACACCTGCCGGTGGTTGGCGGCCGACAGGTGTACCGCCACCCATTGCCCGAAGGTCGGCGAGCTGCGGCGGATATCCACCGCCACGTCCAGCACCTCGCCCTGGGGCACGCGCACCAGCTTGCCCTGGGGGTTGTGCACCTGATAGTGCAGGCCGCGCAGCACGCCGCGCAGCGAGCGTGAATGATTGTCCTGCACGAACTGTGCATCGATGCCGGTTGCGGCCCTGAAGGCCTGGGCGTTGAAGCTCTCGTAGAAGAACCCGCGGTCATCGCCGAACACCCTGGGCTCGAGGATCAGCACGTCCGGTAGCGCGGTGGCGATCACTTCCATTGCTGGTCTCCGGTCAGGCCGTACAGGTACTGGCCGTAGCCGGTCTTGCCGAAGGCCTTGGCCCGTTCCAGCAGACGCTCCTGGCAGATCCAGCCCTGCTGGAAGGCGATCTCTTCAAGGCAGGCGACCTTCAGGCCCTGGCGATGCTCGATGGTCTGCACGTACTGCGAGGCCTCCAGCAGGCTGTCGTGGGTGCCGGTGTCGAGCCAGGCGAAGCCGCGCCCGAAGCGCTCCACGCGCAGGTCGCCACGGCGCAGGTAGGCATTGTTGACATCGGTGATCTCAAGCTCCCCACGCGGCGAAGGCTTGATGTCGCGGGCGATGCGCACCACGTCGTTGTCGTAGAAGTACAGGCCGGTGACCGCGTAGCTGGACCTGGGCTGCGCGGGCTTTTCTTCGATCGACAGGGCGTTGCCTGCCGCGTCGAACTCGATCACGCCGAAACGCTCCGGGTCCTTGACCCAGTAGCCGAACACCGTTGCGCCGCTGGAGTGGGCGGCGGCGCGCAGCAGTTGCTCGGTGAAACGCTGGCCGTGGAACACGTTGTCGCCCAGGATCAGGCACACCGAGTCGTCACCGATGAACGATTCGCCGATCAGGAACGCCTGGGCCAGGCCGTCGGGCGAGGGCTGCTCGGCATACTCGAAGTGCACCCCGAACTGGCTGCCGTCGCCCAGCAGCTGGCGAAAGTGTGGCAGGTCGTGAGGGGTGGAGATGATCAGGATCTCGCGGATGCCGGCCAGCATCAGCACCGAGATCGGGTAGTAGATCATCGGCTTGTCGTATACCGGCAGCAGCTGTTTGGAAATGCCCAGGGTGATGGGGTGCAGGCGCGTGCCGGAGCCGCCTGCCAGTACGATGCCTTTGGTCATGCAATCAGGTCCTTGAAATCGCTGTTGCCCAGGCGCTGGCCCTGGTAGCTGCCGTCCTGCACATGGCGGCACCACTCCAGGTTGTCCAGGTACCACTGCACGGTCTTGCGCAGGCCGGTGGCGAAGGTTTCTTCAGGGCGCCAGCCCAGCTCGCGCTCGATCTTGCCGGCGTCGATGGCGTAGCGCAGGTCGTGGCCGGGGCGGTCCTGCACGAAGGTGATCAGGTCGGCATAGCGCGCCACGCCCGCCGGGTGTGCGGGGGCCAGCTCTTCGAGCAGAGCGCAGATGGCGTGCACCACCTCGAGGTTGGTCTGCTCGTTGTGCCCGCCGATGTTGTAGGTCTGGCCCACCTCACCTGCGGTGACCACCTTGAGCAGGGCGCGGGCATGGTCCTCGACGAACAGCCAGTCGCGCACCTGCTGGCCGTTGCCGTACACCGGCAGCGGCTTGCCCGCCAGGGCGTTGAGGATCACCAGCGGGATGAGTTTTTCCGGGAAGTGGTACGGCCCGTAGTTGTTCGAGCAGTTGGTCAGCAGCACCGGCAGCCCGTAGGTGCGCTGCCAGGCGCGCACCAGGTGGTCGGACGCGGCCTTGCTCGCCGAGTAGGGCGAACTGGGTGCGTAGGGGGTGGTTTCGGTGAACAGGTCGTCGACCCCATGCAGGTCGCCATATACCTCGTCGGTGGACACGTGATGGAAGCGAAACGCCTCGCGCTCGGCGGCCGGCAGCGTGCCCCAGTAGGCGCGGGTGGCTTCGAGCAGGCTGTAGGTGCCGACGATGTTGGTCTGGATGAACGCCGCCGGCCCGTCGATGGAGCGGTCGACATGCGACTCGGCTGCCAGGTGCATGATCGCCTGGGGCCGGAAGCGCTCCAGCACCGCGCTCACCGTGGCCTGGTCGACGATATCGGCCTGCACGAACTCGTAGCGGGTGTTGCTGGCGATGCTGTGCAGCGACTCCAGGTTGCCGGCGTAGGTCAGCTTGTCCAGGTTGAGCACGTGGTGGTCGGTGTGCTCGATCAGGTGGCGGACCAGCGCCGAACCGATGAAGCCGGCACCGCCGGTGATGAGTATGCGCATGTCGAATGGCCTTTGGTGCAGCGGGTGGTGTTCAGGTGGCTCGTAGCTTGTCGCCAGGCGCCGGCCGGTGCAAGGGCAACGCAGCGCTGGCCGACGTCAGGCTATCGGCCGGATGCCCGCGTAGTTAATAGTGGCTGATCCTGCCGCCGATCTGCGCGCCGAGGGGCAGGTTGTCGGAAAAGTACGCGGTGAACCCGGCGTCGCTCATCGCCTGCTGCATGCGCGGGATGTCGTAGGCCACACGGTGCAGGGTGAACTGGCCGGCGTGCCAGGTGGCGAAGGCCGCACGCGGGTCGCCGTCGCGTGGCTGGCCGACCGATCCGGGGTTGCAGTAGACCTTGCCGCGACCCTGCCAGAGCATCTGCACATGGGTGTGGCCCGAGGCGAAGTGCGTGCCGGGCAGCGCCTCGAAATACGCCTGCGAGGGGCGCAGGTACTCTTCGATGGGGTCGTTCCAGCCGCCGTGCACCAGCTCGATGCCGTGTTGCCGGCCGCGTGCGGGCAATGCCGCGAGCCATGCCGCGTTGGCGGCCGTGAGGATGCCCTTCTGGTAATCCAGGCAGGCGTTGGCACTGTTGGAGCGTGGGCAGGGCGTGTTGCTCGACAGGTACCAGTCGTGGTTGCCCATCAGGCTGAAGATGCCGCGTTCGCGCAGCGCGTCGCAGCACTCGTTGATCTGGCAGTAGTACCCGGCCGTGTCGCCCAGGCAGATGATCTGCGACACGCCCAGGCGCTCCAGCTCGTCGAGCACCGCCGAGAGTGCGACGAAGTTGCCGTGGATATCAGAAATGATCCCGATCATGGACCACGAGCTCCTCGATGTAGCGCACCGCGAACCCCGGTCGGATCTCGGGGGTAGGGGGCGCCTTGCGGTTCAGGAAGAAGTCCAGGCACATGGCCGCCTCGTTGTAGCCGAAGGCCCGGCGCATGGAGCTGGTGGAGGAGATACGCGGGTTGATCTCCAGCAGTTTCCAGCTGCCGTCGGCGTCGCGGCGAAACTGCAGGTTGGTCGGGCCCACGGGCCTGAAGTGTGCACACAGGCGCGCCACCACTTCATCCAGCGAGGCCTCCTGGCGCACCCAGGCCTTGGCGGTTGAACCGTCGGCGGCCAGCTTGCGCTGCAGGGTGATCGACCCGAAGCTGCCGCCTTCGCCATCGCCGAACACCGCCACGGTGAACTCCTGCTCGGCGCTGCCGATGATCGGTTGGGCCATCAGCACCTCGCCCAGCAGGTGCGCATGGGGTTCGAAGTCGCTGGCGCTTTGTACCCACACCAGGCCCTTGGAGGCATAACTGCGACGAGGCTTGAGCAGGAAGGGCAGGCCCAGGGTCCGGACCAGCTCGGCGAAACTGCCCGACAGGTAGCTGGGGATTCGCGCCGGCTCGTCGGCGGCGGCCAGCGCCTGGTCCATTGCCCACTTGTCGCGGGACAGATCGATCAGCGCTCGGCTGTTGAGCACCACGCCACAGCCCAGTTGCGCCACCTGTTCACGGTGGTCCGAGAACCAGTGCAGGTCCTGCTCGATGCCAGGTATCACCAGGTCGACCGCGTGCTGCCTGACCACCCGTTCGAGCCACGCCGGGTAGTCGGCGCTGGCGGTCAGGGGCGCCTGCGCGAAGGCGTCGCACCAGGCCCTGCCGGCAGCATCGTCGTAGATATCGGTGCCTACCAGCACCACGGCCGGGTCGCTGGCACGCAACGACTTGAGCAGGCCGTAGCCCATGATGGCGCCCACGCCGGTAACCATGACCGTGCTCATGCCGTGCGCTCCCGGTGCTGTCGGATCATTTCGAAACCCATATGGATATTCACCTGTGGCATGAAGTCGATGGCGGCGTGCAACGCCGGGTCGAGCAGCTGCGCTGGCAGGTCGGGCACATCCGGCTTGTCGCGCAGAAAGCGCACCTGGCCCTGCTGGCCGAAGGCGGACAACGCGGCCTGGGCGATTTCGCTCAGTGCAGGGCTGTCGGGGTGGACGCAGTTGAACAGCCCGGTGGTCGTGGTGGCGGCCACACGGGTGCAGATCTGCACCAGGTCGTCCAGGTGCAGGTAGTTGCGCCGCGCGTCGTTGTTGCCGAACAGGCTGATGTCGTTACCGGCCTGGGCCTGGTCGGCGAAGGCATACAGCAGCGGCTGATGGGTGCGGCAGGCACCGGCGGCGTCATACACCTGGCTGGGGCGCAGGATGGTCAGGGCGATGCCGTGCGCGCTGCAGAACAGGCTGGCGAGCTCCTCGGAGTGGCGTTTGGATAGCGAGTAGATGCTGTAGTGAGGGTCGCCCGGGACGTGGCTGGCAAACACCGACGAAATCAGTATCAGGTGCCTGGCCCCGCTGCGTTGTGCCAGTTGGCAGGCGGCCAGCGTGCCGACCGCGTTGACCTGCTCGGCGCGGATCAGGTCGTCGATGCCGGGGCCGCCAAAGTCGGCGGCGGCCAGTACCACCACGTCGAACGGCGGCACGCTGGCTGGTACGCGGTCGGGCTGGCTCAGGTCGAAGAACACGTCGGCATCACGCCGCCCTGCGGTCTGCACCGGGCCCAGTTGCGCCAGGCCGTGGGCGATGGCCTGGCCGATCACGGAGGTGCTGCCGATGACCAGGCTGCCGAGAGGTGGACGTGGGGTGGAAGTGTCGCGGGTCATCGTGGGGCATACCTCATGTAGTGCGCGGCGCGGGGCCCGCAGTTGAACAGCAGGTCGAGAATGCTGACCGCGTGACTGAATTCGCCCCATTGCTGTGGATAGGTGGGATAGCCGTCATAGTCGAACCAGCTGAGCTCGATGGCGCTGTCGGCGAACTGGCGTTCATCAAGGTAGTCCCTGGCTGCCGGCCCGGACACATAGTGCGTGGCTCCGGCCTGCTGGCACAGATCGACCAGACGTTCGGTCTTGCCTTCGCCCAGGGTGTAGTCCCACGAGCGGGTGATGCGCGTGGTGATGCCCAGGTAGTCGCACACGGCCTGTATCAGCAGCACGTTGAGCTCGCTCAGGTTGCGGTGCTGGCGGTCCAGGTACAGCGGTTGCAGCCATGCGGCCACTTCGTGCCAGCAAGGCGCCTTGGCGTAGTTGGCCACCAGGCTCTTCCAGTGCTTGGCCTGCCAGTTGCCCGGGGCCAGCTCGACGTCGCGGATGCGCCGGTTGATGTTCTGCCCGGTCGGGATGGTCAGCCACTCCAGGCCGTTGGGGGTCTTGATGCGGTTGCGGTTGCGCCAGTCGTTCTTGGTGTACTGCATGTCGTCGTAGACGATGAACTCGTCCACGGCCGCAATCAGGTCGAAGTACCCCTTCCAGGGAATGTAGTTGGATTGGAGGATGGCAACCTGCTTCAAGCGTCTGTCCCGGGGTTGGAGGGCGAAATCGACGGCGGGTCAGAATACGTTCAATTCTTTCCCTTCGTCACTCCCCTTGCTTATCGGCAGCAGCGGTGGCGATATAAGCGACAAAAAAAATCGAGGCCTTCTCCATGTCGCTGAACACCCTCATTCACCGCGCCAGCCTGCCATGCCCCGATCTCGACCCGGCCCAGGCGGCGCAGCTGCTGCAGGCGCATTACGGGCTGCAAGGCACGCTGCAGCCGCTGGGCAGCCAGCAGGACCTGAACTTTCGCGTCGATACGCCCCACGGGCGCTTCGTGCTCAAGGTCTGTCATGGCGACTATGCGCAGCAGGAGCTTGAAGCCCAGCATGCGGCGCTGGAGCACCTGCACCGTCAGGGTGTGCCGGTACCGGCCGTTCGTCGTGCCAACGGTGGCGAGCCGCTGCTGGCACTGACGATCGACGGCCAGCCGGTGCGCGCCCGGGTGCTCACCTACATCGAGGGCCAGACCCTGACCCGCCTGCCGTACATGGCGCCGCGCCTGATGCACGCGCTGGGGGCGTTGTGTGCACGGGTCGACCTGGCGCTGGCGGACTTCACCCACCCCGGGCTGGAGCGCACCCTGCAATGGGACCCGCGCCATGCCCAGGCGGTGATCGCCCACCTGCTCCCGGTGCTGGCCGACGGGCCGCGCAAGGTGCGGGTGCAGGCCATTGCCGAGCAGGCCCGCGTGGCGCTAGAGCCGCTTCTGGCGCAGCTGCCGATGCAGGCGGTGCACCTGGACATTACCGATGACAACGCCGTGTGGCAGCGCGATGGCGCACGCGAGTGGCAGTTTCAGGGGGTGATCGATTTCGGCGACCTGCTGCACACCTGGCGCATCGCCGACCTGTCGGTGACCTGCGCGGCGCTGCTGCATCATGTCGACGGCGACCCGCTGCGCATCCTGCCGGCCATCGCTGCCTATCATGCGCTCAACCCGCTGCACGAGGCCGAGCTGCGAGCGCTATGGCCGATGATCGTGGCGCGCGCGGCGGTGCTTGTGCTCAGTGGCGAGCAGCAGGTGGGCGTCGACCCCGGCAACAGCTACAGCCGCGACAACCTGGCCCATGAGTGGGAGATCTTCGAGGTGGCAGCCGGTGTGCCGTTTGCATTGATGGAGGCGGCGATCATGCCACTGGCCGGCCTTGCGCCCGCGCCGCTGCCGGCCACCGGCATGCTGCTGCCGGGGTTGCGCGACCAGGCTGTGGTGCGGGTCGATCTTGGCGTGCTGAGCGAGCACTTCAGCGCCGGCAACTGGGAGCAGCCCGGCATCGACCAGCACCTGCTGCGTACCCATGCGGCCCCGGCCAGCACGTTGTATGCCCAGTACCGCCTGTCGCAGACCCATATCGACAACCCGCTGGAACCGCACACCTGTGCGCTGCACGTGGAGCTGCACCTGCCCGTGGACAGTGCGCTGGTGGCGCCGTTTGCCGGCACCTGGCGCCACGGCGAGCAGGGCTGGGCGTGCCTTGAAGGTGACGCCTCCAGCCTGTGGCTGCGCGGGGTGGTGCAAAGCCCCGCATCGGGCGCGGTCATCGCCCAGGGCGAGCCGCTGGGGCACGCCACCGAGCTCGAGGTGCAGCTGTGCCGCGTGGCCGGCCTGCAACCGCCGAACTTCGTCGCGCCTTCGCGCGCGTTGGCGTGGCAGGCGCTGTGCCCTTCGCCGGCTGCGCTGCTGGGCTTTGACTGCGACGCCGCGCCACTGCCCGACCCGCATGCCCTGCTGGCGCGTCGCGACGCCAGCTTCGCGCGCTCGCAGAAGCACTACTACCAGAAGCCGCCACATATCGAGCGCGGCTGGCGCAACTACCTGATCGACATGCAGGGGCGCTCGTACCTGGACATGCTCAACAACGTCGCGGTGCTGGGCCATGGGCACCCGCGCATGGTGAGCGAGTCGGCGCGCCAGTGGTCGCTGCTCAACACCAACTCGCGCTTTCACTATGCGGCCATCGCCGAGTTTTCCGAGCGCCTGCTGGCGCTGGCGCCGCCGGGGATGGACCGGGTGTTCCTGGTCAACAGCGGCACCGAGGCCAACGACCTGGCGATCCGCCTGGCGTGGGCGGCCAGCGGCGGGCGCGACATGCTCAGCGTGCTGGAGGCGTACCACGGCTGGTCGGTGGCCACCGATGCCATCTCGACCTCCATCGCCGACAACCCGCAGGCATTGAGCACCCGGCCCGACTGGGTGCACCCGGTGACCGCACCGAACACCTACCGCGGCAAGTACCGTGGGCAGGACACCACCGCCGACTATGTGCGCGATGTCGACGAACGCCTGGCCGAGATCGGCGAGCGTCAGCTGGCGGGGTTCATCTGCGAGCCGGTGTACGGCAATGCCGGCGGCATTCCGTTGCCGGCGGGGTATCTGCAGCAGGTGTATGCCAGGGTGCGCGCGCGGGGCGGGGTATGCATCGCCGACGAGGTGCAGGTGGGCTACGGGCGGCTGGGCGAGTACTTCTGGGGCTTCGAGCAGCAGGGTGTGGTGCCGGATATCATCACCATGGCCAAGGGCATGGGCAACGGCCAGCCGCTGGGCGCGGTGATCACTCGGCGCGAGATCGCCGAGGCGCTGGAGGCCGAGGGTTACTTCTTCTCGTCGGCCGGTGGCAGCCCGGTGAGCTGCCGTATCGGCATGGCGGTGCTGGACGTGATGGAGGAGGAGGGCCTGTGGGACAACGCGCGCGAGGTGGGTGGGTACTTCAAGGCGCGTCTGCAGGCGCTTGTCGATAAGTATCCGCTGGCGGGTGCAGTGCATGGGTCGGGGTTCTACCTGGGCCTGGAGCTGGTGCGCAATGCCGTCAGCCTGGAACCGGCCACCGAAGAGACGGCGGCGCTGTGCGAGCGTCTGCGCGAGCTGGGCATCTTCATGCAGCCGACCGGTGACTACCTGAACATCCTCAAGATCAAGCCGCCCATGTGCACTACGCGGGCGAGCGTGGATTTCTTTGTGGACAGTGTGGAGCGGGTGTTGGCGCAGGGGGTGTAGAGGCGGAGTCGGGAGGGCGCTGTCCTGCATTCGCTGGCTTGCCAGCGAAGCAGTCAACGAATCCTCCCTAGCGCCGATTAATATCGATTAATAATCGCACGAACCTGAGAGGTTTAATTATTTTTGGCTTTTAAAGCCGATATTTATCGGCTATAAAGTGCTCATCGTCTTCCCTTGTACCTTCCCAAGGAGGTTCCCATGAGCCGTACCGTCACCGTCGCCGCCACCCAGATGGCTTGTTCCTGGGACCGCCAGGCAAATCTCGCCACCGCCGAAAAACTGGTGCGCGAAGCCGCCGCCAAGGGCGCGCAGATCATCCTGATCCAGGAACTGTTCGAAACCCCGTACTTCTGCCAGAAGCCCAATGCCGACTACCTGCAACTGGCTACGCCCACCGAAACCAACGCCGCCATCGCGCACTTCCAGACGCTCGCCAGGGAGCTGCAGGTGGTGCTGCCCATCAGCTACTACGAGCTGGCCGGCCGCGCCCGCTTCAACAGCATCGCGATCATCGACGCCGACGGCAGCAACCTGGGCGTGTACCGCAAGAGCCACATCCCCGACGGCCCCGGCTACCACGAGAAGTACTACTTCAACCCCGGCGACACCGGCTTCAAGGTGTGGCAGACCCGCTACGCCAAGATCGGCGTGGGCATCTGCTGGGACCAGTGGTTCCCCGAGTGCGCCCGCAGCATGGCGCTGCTGGGCGCGGAGATTTTGTTCTACCCCACTGCCATCGGCAGCGAACCGCACGATGCCAATATCCTCTCCCGCGAGCACTGGCAGCGTGTGCAGCAGGGGCACGCCGGCGCCAACCTGATGCCGCTGGTGGCCAGCAACCGCATCGGCCGCGAAGAACAGGACGGCTACGCCATCACCTTCTACGGCTCGTCGTTCATCGCCAACCAGTTCGGCGAAAAGGTCGAGGAACTGGACCAGACCGAAGAGGGCGTGCTGGTGCACAGCTTCGACCTGAACAAACTGGAACACGTGCGCAGCGCCTGGGGCACCTTCCGTGACCGCCGTCCGAACCTGTATGGTGCGATCAAAACCCTCGACGGTTCACTGGAATCCTGACCATGAAGACCCTGAACACTACCCCGCGCGCCGACGGCTTCCACATGCCTGCCGAGTGGGCACCGCAAACCCAGGTATGGATGCTGTGGCCCGAGCGCCCGGACAACTGGCGCCTGGGCGGCAAGCCGGCCCAGGCCGCCCACGTGGCGGTGGCCAAGGCCATCGCGCGTTTCGAGCCGGTCACCGTGGGTGTGTCGGCCGGCCAGTACGAAAACGCCAGTGCGCAACTGGACATGCCCAACATCCGTGTGGTGGAAATCAGCAACGACGACGCCTGGGTGCGTGACACCGGCCCGACCTTCGTGATCAACGACAGCGGCGAAGTGCGCGGCGTGCACTGGGGCTTCAACAGCTGGGGCGGCTTCGAGGGCGGCCTGTACGCGCCGTGGAACCGCGACGAACAGGTGGCGGCCAAGGTGCTGGAAATGGAGCGCTGCCAGCGTTACCGCACCGAGGGCTTCGTGCTCGAAGGCGGCTCGATTCACGTGGATGGGGAAGGCACCCTGATCACCACCGAGGAGTGCCTGCTCAACCACAACCGCAACCCGCACCTGAATCGCGAGCAGATCGAGGCGATTCTGCGCGATCAACTGGCGGTGGACACCATCGTGTGGCTGCCCGAGGGCCTGTACAACGACGAAACCGACGGGCATGTGGACAACTTCTGTTGTTACGTTCGCCCGGGCGAAGTGTTACTGGCCTGGACCGATGATTCGCAAGACCCCAACTACGCACGCTGCCGCGCCGCCCTGGCGGTGCTGCAAAGCCAGCGCGATGCGAAGGGCCGTGAATTCGTGGTGCACAAGATGCCGATCCCGGGCCCGTTGTACGCTACCGAAGAGGAGTGCGCCGGGGTCGATCTGGTGGCCGGCAGCCAGGAGCGCAACCCGTCGGTACGCCTGGCCGGTTCCTACGTGAACTTCCTGATCGTCAACGGCGGGATCATCGCGCCGAGCTTCGACGACCCCGCCGATGCCGAGGCCAGAGCGGTCCTGGCGCGTCTGTTCCCCGATCACGAAGTGGTCATGGTGCCGGGCCGCGAGCTGTTGCTGGGCGGTGGCAACATCCATTGCCTGACCCAGCAGCAACCCGCCCCTGCCAAGCGCTGAGAGCGGCCTGGCAAATCAAGCCCGTCATCGACGGGCTTTTTTTTGCCTGCGCGATGGCCGGCGACGCAACTGGCACACCTCTTGTATTCGTTTTGCCTTGTATTTCAAGCAAGTACGACGGCGCAGTTCTGTCACAAAGTTTGATTAAGGTAGCCGTTCACACTTCTGGGGAGTACGTGTGGAAATGAATGCGACAAGTGAACCGGTTTCGCACCCGTCGGTGGTGAACCTCGAGGCGCTTGAGGCAGTGGCGCAGTGGTTGAAACACCATGGAACCCTCCGGGTCAGGAAGACCGATCCACGACGTGCACTGGTGGAACGTTATCCACAGGGGTTGATCACCGAGGCAGAGCTCGATGCGCTGCTGGGGGTGTGCTACCGCTGAACTGGAAAGGGCGCCACCGATTGCGGTGGTGCCCTTTTTTGTGGAGGCTGTACTGGCCTCATCGCGGTTCTAGAAGTTGTAGGTACCCGTCACCACCAGGCTGCGCGGATCACCGAACTGGATCTGCCCGGCACTGGTCGCCGAACTGTAGTAGGTCTTGTCGGCAATGTTGCTCAGCGCCGCGCGCACATCCCAATCCTGCGTGCGCCAGCCGACCAGCGCGTCCCAGCTGCCATACCCCGGCAGCACGATGGTGTTCCTGGTATCGGCATAACGCTGCCCCACCAGTGTCACACCCGTTTCGGCGTACCAGCCCATTTCCGGTTTCCAGGTGACGAACAGGCTGGCGTTGCGCCGCGCCACGTCGTTGATGCGGTTTCCGGCATTGCCTTCGGTGTCTTCGACGATGGTGGCGTCCTGCAGGCCGATGCCCCCGCGCACATACCAGTTGCCTCCCAGCTTGCCGGTGGCGGTCAGTTCGACCCCGCGCGAGCGCTGCAGGCCGGTGAGGATGTAGCGGTCGGCGTTGTCCGGGTCGCGGCTGCGGCGGTCGTACAGCTCCAGCTCGTACACCGCCAGGGTGGTGCTCAGGCGCTCGTCCAGCCACTCGCTCTTGACCCCGATCTCCTTCTGCCGTGTATGTTCAGGCCCGGTTTCGTTGGCGTTGCCCGCCGCCCCCGGGGTGATGCCGATCAGGCCGCCGCCCACCGGCGAAAAGGTCTTGCTCCACGAGGCATAGAAAGCGTGGTCCCTGAGCGGCGTCCACACCACGCCCAGGCGCGGGCTGGTGCTGTTGCTCTGCTGCTTTTCGCTCAGGCCGCTGACCTTGCTGGTGGTGTCCACCTCGAACCGGTCATGGCGCAGGCCCACGAGCAGTTGCCACTGATCGTTCAGGCGGACCTGGTCCTGCACATACAGGCCACGGCTGTGCACGTCTGTATGGTTGTTGCTGGACACCGCCAGCACGCCATTGTGTTGCTGGCCGCGGTCCGGGTTGAACAGGTCGACGCCCGGCACGCCCTTGCCGCTGCGCAGCAGCGAGTGACGGCGCTGCTCGCCCAGTTCGAGCCCCGTGAGCAGGGTGTGCTCCAGGCCGAAGGTCGACACGTTGCCTTCGATTTCCACGGTGTTGAACAGGTTGCGCGTGTTCAGGTCCTGCTGCCAGCGCTGGCGCCCGACCAGGCCGGTGCTGGCGTTGTAGCCGGTGAGGTAGGTGTTGTCGAAGTCGCTGTCGAGCTGGAACAGGCCCAGGGTATGGCGCAGTTGCCAGGCATCGTTGAGCTGGTAGTTCAGGCGCGAGCGCAGCGACTGCGCGGTGTCGTCGATGTAGTCGCGCTGCGGGTCGCCATAGGTGGTGCTGCGCCTGACATCCACCGGGCGACCGGTGCGCGGATCGCCTGGGATACCGCGGTCGGGCGTGCGGTTGTAGCGGCTGTATTCGTACTGCACCAGCCAGTTCAGGTCCGGGCTGAGCTGCCAGCTCATCGAAGGCGCGAACAGCTGGCGGCTGCCGTCGATGCCGTGGCGGAAGCTGTTGTTGTCGCGGTTGCCCATGTTCAGGCGCAGGCTGAGGGTGTCGCTGGGGTCGGCACTGAGGTCGGCATACAGGCTGCGCAGGTCGTCGCTGCCGCCCTGGGCCTCGATGCTGGAGTGTCGGCCGGCTTCGGGCGCCTTGCTCACGCGGTTGATGATACCGCCCTGGCTGCCGCGGCCGTACAGCACCGCCGCCGGCCCCTTGAGCACCTCGATCCGTTCGATGTTGTACAGGTCGCGCACGTACTGGCTGTCGTCGCGGATGCCGTCCAGGTAGAAGTCGTTGCTGGCGTCGAAGCCTCGGATGCGCAGGCTGTCGAAGCGGGTGTCGGCGCTGTTGCTGACGTTGGGGATGCCGCTCAGGGCCTTGCCCAGGTCATGGGTGCCGTAGTCGTGCACGCTGGCGGTCTTGATCGAATCGATGGCCTGGGGCACGTAGCGCGCCGGGGTGGAGGTGCGGGTGGCGGTGGTCACTTCCTTGACCCGAGGGTCATCCCGGTCGCTGTCGGCGGTTACCGACAGCTCGGGCAACGTGGTGCTGGCAGCACACGCCAGGCTGGAGCTGAACAGGGCGCAAAGCCCCAGAGACACAGGGGAAAGACGGCAAGGGACGGGCGTGGCACGCATCGGCAAAGGTACTTGGTGATGAAAAGGGTGCGAATGGTAATGCTTTGCATTCCCAAATGTTAGCGCTATTTACGCACCTTTGTGGTGCGGTCGTATCCAGGTATTTCCAGCGGGACGCAACCGATTGCGGGCTGCCTTGTCTGCGCCGCTGAAGACGGCGTAATGGCCATATGACTTGTCGTTTTCACGAATTTTTGACATGGCCTTGTACGCACGGCTAGGATCGGACCCAACGCCTGTAGGCCCATCGGCCAAGAGTCCCAAGAAAAGGCCCGCTGCACCCTTGTTGCAGGCGGGCTTTTTGTTTGCAGACCCGTGAGCGTCAACCCACGCAGGGGGCGTGGTTCCTGGCGTTGGTCGCAGAGCGTAAAACACTCCGAAATAAGGAAAATAACATGTTGAAAACACGGATCAGTCTGATCGCGCTGGGGCTTATGGCGGCGACTCAGGCAATGGCCAACGACCAGGCCGCGTCGAACGGTTTCCAGGAAGACAGCAAGGCCAGCGTTCTGCTGCGCAACGCGTTCATCAATCGTGACAAGAAGCATGGCAGCAGTGACCAGTCCGAGTGGGGCCAGGCCTTCATCGGCAAGTTCTCGTCGGGCTTCACCCAGGGCACCGTGGGCGTGGGCGTCGATGCCTTCGGCCTGTACGCCATCCGTCTGGACGGCGGCAAGGGTCGTAACGGCGGCGCCGGTATCGACTTCTTCAAGCCAAGCGATACCGAACCGAGCAACTCCCCGCACAACCTGGCGCGTGCCGGTGCTGCGATCAAGTTCCGCGTCTCCAATACCGTACTGGCATACGGCGACCAGATGCCGACCCTGCCAGTGCTGAACTATGACGACGGCCGCCTGCTGCCAGAGAGCTTCACTGGCACATCGATCACCTCCAAGGAGATCAAGGGCCTGGAACTGAACGCCGGTCGCTACACCCAGGAAGCGCGCAAGAGCGCCGAAGGTCGCGATAGCGGTGGTCTGAAGTCGATCAACGTGTTCGGCGGCAAGTACCAGTTCACCGAGAATTTCACCGGTGCGCTGTACACCTCCGACGTCGAAGACGTACTGAAGAAGCACTACCTGGGCCTGAACTACGTCCACGCCATCTCCGACGACCAGTCGCTGACCCTGGATTTCAACGGCTACAAGTCGGACATCGACAAGAAGTACGTCAACCGTGCAGGCTTGACCGGTGACCGCAACACCATCTGGAGCCTGGCGGCCACCTACGCCTTCGGCCCGCACTCGATCACCCTGGCGCACCAGCGCAACACCGGCGACACCGGCTACCAGTACGGCTGGTACCAGAACCGCCGCGGCGTGGGTGACGGTGGTTCGACCATCTTCCTGGCCAACTCCTACTGGTCCGACTTCAACGCCGAAGACGAGCGTTCGTGGCAGATCGGCTACGGCCTGGACTTCAGCGCCTTCGGCGTACCGGGTCTGACCTACAACTTTGCATACGTAGCGGGTGACAACATCAACACCCACGGCTTCGGCGAAGGCAAAGAGCGCGAAATCTTCAACCAGTTCAAGTACGTGGTTCAGGAAGGCCCTGCCAAGGACCTGTCCGTCAAACTGCGTAGCTCGTTCCTGCGTGGCACCAACAACCTCAACGCTATCGACTACACCGCAGACGGCAACGAAGTCCGCGTATTCGTCGAGTACCCGATCAGCATCCTCTGATCGATTCGACCTTCAAACAACCCCGGCCTAGGCCGGGGTTGTTTGTTTTCGGCGTACCGCATTCGCCGGCGCCACGGGCGCATCCTGCAGTTGCGGCGCGAAGCTGTCGCTGCGGGCCATCCGCCACATCCGTGCATAGAATTCGCTATCGATCGAGCCGCTGAGCAATTCGCCGGGCTTGAGGAACACGTGCAACTGCGAAAACAGCCGGATCTCGCTGGCGCTGACGCGGCGCACCAGGTGCTTGGGCTTGAGTTCGCTGGGGTGCTCGAGACCGGCGGCCGCGAGCATCTCGGCCAGCGCATGCAGGGTATTGCGATGAAAGCTGAACACCCGTTCGGCCTTGTCGGGCACCACCAGTGCACGCTGGCGCAACGGGTCCTGGGTGGCCACGCCGGTGGGGCACTGGTTGGTGTGGCAGCTTTGTGACTGGATGCAGCCGATGGCGAACATGAAGCCGCGCGCCGAGTTCACCCAGTCGGCGCCCAGGGCCAGCACGCCGGCGATGTCGAACGCGCTGACGATCTTGCCGGCGGCGCCGATGCGCACCTTGTGGCGCAGGTTCAGGCCCACCAGGGTGTTGTGCACGAACATCAGGCCCTCGCGCATGGGCACGCCGATGTTGTCGCTGAATTCGCGTGGCGCAGCGCCGGTGCCCCCTTCCTTGCCGTCGACCACGATGAAGTCGGGCACGATCTGGGTGGCCAGCATGGCCTTGGCGATGCCCATGAACTCCCAGGGGTGGCCCAGGCAGAACTTGAAGCCCACCGGTTTGCCGCCGGACAGCTCGCGCAACTGCGCCACGAACTCGAGCAACCCCACCGGCGTGCTGAAGGCGCTGTGGGCGGCGGGCGAGATGCAGTCTTCGCCGGGCGCCACACCGCGCGTGGCGGCGATCTCGGCGCTCACCTTGTGCCCCGGCAGGATGCCGCCGTGGCCGGGCTTGGCGCCCTGGCTGAGCTTGATCTCGATCATCTTCACCTGCGGGTCGCGGGCCTGTTCGGCGAAGCGCTGCGGGTTGAAGCGGCCGTGGGCGTCGCGGCAGCCGAAATAGCCGCTGCCGATTTCCCAGATCAGGTCGCCGCCATGTTCGCGGTGGTAGGGGCTGATGCTGCCCTCGCCGGTGTCGTGGGCAAAACGGCCGAGGCTGGCGCCCTTGTTCAGCGCACCGATGGCGTTGGCGCTGAGGGCGCCGAAGCTCATGGCCGAAATGTTGAAGATCGACGCCGAGTACGGCTGGCGGCATTGCGGGCCGCCGATGGCGATGCGAAACGAGGCCGGGTCGGGGGTGTTGACCGGCAGCATCGAATGGCTGATGAACTCGAAGCCCGGGCGGTACACGTCATTGAGCGTGCCGAAGGCTTTCTCGGCGCTTTCGTTCTTGGCCCGTGCGTACACCAGCGAGCGCTGCGCGCGGGAGAAGGGCAGCTTGTCGTCGTCGCCTTCGAGCAGGTACTGGCGGATCTCGGGTCGGATGGTCTCGATCAGGTAGCGCAGGTTGCCCAGGATCGGGTAGTTGCGCCGCACTGCGTGCTGGCGCTGGCGCAGGTCGTTCAGGCCCACCAGCGAGAGCAGCGTGCCGATCAGGGTCAATGGCCAGAGCCAGGCGTGAGTGGCAAGAAACGGCAGGCTGGCCAGGCTGAACGTGAGGCACGCCGCCAGGCAGGCATAACGGCTGGGAAACGAGAGGCGCATGAATCTTCCGCTGATGGTGTTTGTCGCGCCTAGGATAGGCAAAGCACCGCGGCGGAAAACCCGTGGTTTCGGTAAAACAGTTTTATCCGCGCCGTGCTTGCCAGGCGCCGGGGCTCATGGGCCCGGCTGGTTGATGATCGCCAGGAACGCCTCGGCCGCCCGCGAACGGCCGTGCCTGCGGCTGATGGCATGCAGCGCGATGTGTGCATCGGCATCGCTCAGCGGGCGGTAGCACACGCCCTTGCGTTCCAGCGCGCTGGTGCAGGCCGGCACCACCGCCACGCCCTGGCCGGCGGCGACCAGGGCGATGATGGTGGTGGTCTGCTGGCCGCTGGGGCCGCGGTGCAGCGCCAGGCCGGCGTTGGCGAACAGGGTCTCGATAGCCAGGTTGAGCCCGGTGCCGTGCTGCTCGGGGTAGAGGATCACCGGGCGCTGCTGCAACTGCGCCAGGCTGACCTGTGCCTGTTCACTGAGCGGGTCGCTGACCGGCAGCGCCAGCAGCAGGGGTTCGTGCTCCAGGGTGTCGGTGTGCAGGTTGTGCTCGGCGGGGGGCGGCAGGCGGCTCAGGCCGATGTCCAGGGTGCCGTCGCGCAGCTGCGCCCACTGGTTCATCGACGCCTGTTCGATCAGGTTCAACTGCACCTCGGGGAAGGCCTGGGCGAAGCGCTGGATGGCCTGGGTAAAGCGGTCGCTCAGGGCCACGGAGCTGGCATAGCCCAGGCTCAGGTGGCCGGCCATGCCGCTGGCGAGCCTGGCGGCCATGGTTTCGGCCAGCGCCAGTTGCTCGATCACGTTGCGTGCATAGGGCACGAAGGCCTGGCCCTGCACGGTGAGGCTGACGTTACGGCTGCTGCGCTCGAACAGGCTGAACCCCAGCTGGGCTTCCAGCGCCGAGATCTGCCGGGTCAGCGCGGGCTGGGCCAGGTGCAGGGCCTGGGCGGCGCGGCCGAAATGCAGGGCCTGGGCCACGGCCAGGAAATAGCGCAGTTTGCGGAGGTCGAGCATGGTGCACCTTGAGGTATCGATCGGTCCGAAATCGGTATTGGCCCGGGGCGAGTGGGGCGCCGTATAAAGGGCGCCACACACTTTAACGAGTTTTGCCATGCAGGCGCCTTCTTCGGCTGCGCGGGTCGCGATGTTGTTGTGCGGCTGCGCGGCGTTCCTCCCCTTGTACGCCACCCAGGGCATCCTCGCGCAACTGGCCCGGCAGTTTGCCGTGGACATTGGCCAGGTGAGCTGGAGCCTGACCATCACCACCCTGATGGTGGCGCTGACTGCGCCCTGGGTCGGCTGGCTGGCGCGGCGCTGGTCGCCGGTGACGCTGATCGTGATGGCGGCGTTGCTGCTGGCCACCCCGGTGCTGCTGATGGCCACGGTGGGCAGCTTTGCCGAGCTGCTGCTGTGGCGGGCGGTGCAGGGCTTGCTGATACCGGTGATCTTCGCCTGCAGCGTGGCGCTGATTGGTGAGCGGTGGCAGGGCGCGAGCGTGACCGAGGTCACCAGCCTGTACGTGACCGGCACCATCCTGGGCGGCTTTGCCGGGCGCTTCGTGGTGGCGTGGGTGACCGAGTACTGGGGCTGGCGCGAAGCGTTCGAGGTGCTGGCGCTGGTGGTGCTGCTGATGGGGCTGGGGATTCGCTGGCTGCTGGTGCTCGAACCGATGCCGGCGAGCACGCGCAGGGCCAGTGCGCCACCACGGTTTGGCTGGCCATTGTGGTCGGCGTGCGCGGTGGGGTTCTGCGTGCTGTTTTCGCAGGTGGCGTCGTTCACCTATGTGGGGCTGCACCTGAGCCGGGCGCCGTTCGGGCTGGGGGCGGCGGCGCTGGGGTCGATCTATGCGGTGTTTCTGCTGGCGCTGGTGGTCACGCCGATTGCCGGCCGCCTGGCCAGGGCTCGCCCGCCGTTGCACCTGCTGATGGTGGCGGGCGTTGTCGGCGCGGTGGGCATCGGCCTGACGCTTGTGCCCACGCTGTGGGTTATCGTGCTGGGGCTGGCGTTGAGCTCGACCGGGGTGTTCCTGGCGCAGGCGGCGGCCAACACTTTCATTGCGACCACGGCCGGCGCGAACAAGGCCGGGGCGATCGGGCGCTACCTGACCTGCTATTACCTGGGCGGGAGTGCCGGCGCGCTGTTGCCGGCGAAGGCGTTTGTCCAGCCGCTGCAGATCCCAACTCCGGTATATCCACAACTGCCACCGCCAATCCCCATGCTAAAACAGCCATACCCATCGGCGGACCCACCATGACAAAAACAACCACCCCGCATTTCGGCCTGCTGTGCCTGGCCAGCTACCTGCTGTCGCTGTCCTACGGCTCGACCTTTCTGCTCTCGCTGCTGGTCACTTCCCGAGGTGGCAACGAACAGGACGCCGGCAGCATCATCGCCATCGCCATGCTCAGCACCGTGATCGCCGTGCTCGGCAGCGGCCACCTCGCCGACTGGCTCGGCACCGCCCGCGCCATCGCACAGTCGGCGCTGTGCCTGATCGGCGCCTGCCTGGGTTTTGCCCTGGTACCCGGTGTCGACTTCAGCCTGTGGCTGTGCGGCCTGCTGCTGGGCCTGGGCTGGGGTGCGTTCTACACCCTGGGCCCGATCCTGGTTGCCGCGCTGGTCGAGCCGGCCCGGCGCACCCACTGCTTCGCGCTGCTGTCAGGCAGCATGATGAGTGGCATCGGCTCCGGCCCGCTGGCCGGCAAGCTCGCCTCGCTGCTGCACCTGCCACTGGAAACCGCGTTCTACACCGCCGCCCTGGCCGCCGCTGTGGGTATGCTGGTCTTCGCCTGGCTGGCCCGCCAGCACCCGGCACAGGCGGCCAGCGCCCGCATCAGCCGCCACGCCGGCATCCAGGTGCTGCGCTCGTCGGCGCGCTGGCCGATCCTGATGGTGGGCCTGGGCGGTGCGGTGTTCGGCGGGCTGGGCAGCTTTCAGACCACCTACGCGGCCAGTCGCGGGCTGGACTATTCGCTGTTCTTCGTCGGCTTCATGCTCGCCGCCATCGGCTGCCGGCTGCTGATCGCCGGCTGGGTGGTGCGGCATGACGCCTACCGCACCTCGTGCCTGCTGACCGGGCTGATGGTGCTGGCCGTCATCGCACTGGGCTGGTGGGTGCAGGACGCCCTCAGCTACCTGCTGGCGGCGGCGTTGCTGGGGGTGGGTTACGGGCTCAACTATTCGGTGATCAACGGCCTGGCGGCCAACGAAGCGCCCACCGGCTATACGCCGCAGGCACTGCTGCTGTTCAGCTTGGGGTACTTCATCGGCGTGTTCGGCTTCCCGCTGCTGGCCGGCACCCTGATCGTGCAGGGCGGCCCGCATGCGCTGCTGCTCAGCGTGCTGTGCGTGGCGCTGCTCAACTGGCTGGTGAGCGTAGGCCGGCTGCTCGGGCGCTGGCGGGCCCGAGCGTTGCCACAGGGTTACTGATCCGGGGCGATGGCGAACATCAGCTGGTTCTCCTGCACATACACCAGCGCTTCGCGGCCATTGATGTCCACCGGGCGGGCCGACACCGCCTCGTGCTCGGGCACGATCTTGGACAGCACCTTGTTCACCAGGTCGACCCGCCAGACGCAGGCCATGCCGCCACTGTTGTCGAAGTACAGCACCGGGCGGTGTTCGCTCCAGGTCGGGTTGACCAGGCTCCAGCCACTGGAGTCGGGCGCCATCACGCTCTCGTAGCCGCGCGAGTTGCCGTCGCTTTCGTAGGCCAGGCGCAACTGATCGTTGGCCACGTTGAGGTCTTCGAGCACACGCGCCTTGGCAAAGCGCACGGTGTTGGAGCCGGCGTGATAGCCCTGGGTGGTCGGTTGCGGCGGCTGCTGGCTGCCCACGGCATACACCATCGACTGCTCCAGCTCGCCGTTGCTGCGCTGGCGGTAGTAGAACGCGCCGTCCTGCACCCCGGCATAGCGCTCGCGCTGGTCGTTGAAGCCGCTGTGGGACCAGCCGGCAAAGCGCACGTTGCGTGCGATCACATGCCAGCCGGGGTGATCGTCGGCGTATTCGAGCAGGGTACCGGAGGTGGCCAGCGTCAGGTGTTTGTCCTGCACGTAGGTGGGCCCGTCAGGGTCGCCGGAGACGTACACGAACGCGTGCAGCACGCCGTCCTTGACGGTCACATCGATCAGTTGCGCCACCGAGTCCTCGCTCATGCCGATGAACGGGGCCAAGGCAAAGCGCTGCCACGGCGCGTCCTCGACCTTTGCGTACACCTCGCCCTTGGGCAGAGGTGCGAGGCTGTCGGAGGCAACCGGCGCCGGTGCCGGCACGGCGGTCAGCCGGCGAATCTGGCGGTCGTAGGCGCTCTCCAGGCACTCGGGGGTCTTGCACTGGTTGCGCACGTTCTTCAGCCAGTCGGTTTCCAGCTCGCGGAATATCTTCTGCGCCTTGAGGGGGGTGTACAGCGCATTCAGCTGGTCGTCCTTGGCCGACAGCGAGGGCGTGTTGCAAATCGCGGTTTCCAGAATCGTGTTGGCCCTGCTGCAATCGAAACCGGCGGCCGAGGCCACCGGCGCGTGCAGGGCCAGGGCCAGCAAGGCGGGCAGGGTGAGCAGGCGGGTCACGGTGTGCATGGGGGTGTCCTTACAGGTCGGGCGACAGGGCGAACATCAACTGGTCGTGCTCGACGTACACGATCGCCTCACGGCCGTCGAGCTCCACCGCCAGCGGTTGCCCGGCCGTGTGTTCGGGCACGATCTTGGACAGCACCTTGCCGCTCAGGTCGACCCGCCAGATGCAGGCCATGGCGCCGCTGTTCTCGAAGTACAGCACCTGGCGGCGCTCGCTCCAGGCCAGGTTGGACAGGCTCCAGCCGCCGCTCTCGGGGTCGAGCACGGTTTCGCTGGCGGGGCGCGGCAGGGCGTGTTCGTAGTTCAGGCGCAGGTCGCTGTTCTCGTCGTTCATGTTGCCCAGCACCCTTGCCTTGGCAAAGCGCAGCGTGCGCGACTGGGCGTGGAACACCGTGGTGGTGGCCTGCGGCGGCTGGCGGCTGCCCAGGGTGTAGACCATGGCCTGCTGCAGCTCGCCCTCGGTGCGCTGGCGGTAGTAGAACGCGCCGTCCTGGATGCCGGCATAGCGTTCACCCTGGTCCATCAGTTCGCTGATGCGCCAGCCGGCAAAGCGCACGTCGCGGTCGATCACATGCAGGCCGGGGCGGTTGTCGGCGTATTCGAGCAGCACGCCCGAAGACGGCTGCACCGACCAGTTGTCCTGGTTGTAGCCGGGGCCGTCGGACGAATTTGCCACGTAGAGCAGTGCGTACAGCACGCCGTCCTTGATGCCCACATCGATCAGCTGGGCCAGCGAATCGGGGTACATGTCCGGGATAGCCGCCAGCGCAAAGCGCGGCCACGGCTCGTCCTGCAGGGTACGGTAGGCGCTGCCCTGGGGCAGCGGCACCGCGTCGCGCAGGCCGGGCACGGGCGGTGGCGACAGCGCGGTCAGGTTGCGGATCTGCAGGTCGTAGGCGCGCTCAAGGCAGGTGGCGGTCTGGCAGCGGTCGCGCACCTCGTTTACCCAACGGGTTTCCAGTTCGCGATAGATGCGCCGGGTCATCAGTGGCTTGTACAGCGCGTTGAGCTGGTCGTCCTTGGCCGACAGCGTTGGCGTGTCGCACACCGACTTTTCAATGAGGGTGCGTGCCTTGCTGCAATCGAAGCCGGCGGCGACGGCGGCCGGAGTGTGCAGGGCAAGGGCAAGCAGGGTGCTGGAAGCCAGCAGGGTGA
>NZ_JAFKEC010000060.1 GCF_017848315.1 Pseudomonas palmensis | reverse complement strand
GGGCAATAGTGGGGCGGCCTTCGCCAGCAAGGCTGGCGCCTGCACCCTGCGGGCGAAGGCCGGGCCCTCAGAACCAGCGGTCGCTGCGCTTGCGCCCGCGGCTGAGCATCGGCAGGATCAGCCCCGCCAGCAAGCCGGCCCCGGCAATGCCGCCGCCGTACACCATGTAGCGCATCAGCACCTGCTTGTTCTCGTCGCCCAGCTGCGCCTGGGTAGCGCGCAGTTGCGATTGCGCATCGCCCAGCTCGGCATTGAGCGCGGTGCTGCGCGCCTCCAGTTCGTCGATCAGGGCCTTGCGTGAATCCAGTGTCTCCTGCATGCCCTGCACCCGGGTCTTCCAGCTGTCGTCGATGGTCTTGAGCTGCTCGCTCAACTGGCTCACCTGTTCGCTCAGTTGCGGCACGCGCTCTGCCTGGCCGGGCACCGTCTGCAGGTCGCTGCTGTTGATCCACACGGTATCGCCCGACTCGCCACGTACCTGGCTGTAGTTGCCCTGGCTGGTCAGCAGGGTGACCTTCTGGCCGGATTTGAGGTTGCCGACGATCCGGTGCCCGTCGGTAGGGCCGCTGCGCACGTAGGTGCTGAGGCTGTCGCTGACCCAGCGTTCATTGCCGCTGCCTTCCTCGGCGTGGGCCGGGCCACACAGGATGACCAGGCTGCCGAGCAGGCCGGGGATAAGAGAGCGCCGTGCGCGAAGCTGAAAAGATGGGGGCATGGTGATCTTCTTGAAAACGGAAAAAATGAAACCCACAGACCATTTTTTGCCCGTCAGGTTCACTGCGCACTGACGAAGGGCAGGCACGAATCGTGGCAATGCCGGAGAAGTTTCCTACCTGACAGCAGGATGCCCCCTGATAGGGGCGGGGCATGACCGGGAATAGTCTTACGCGGCTTGAACAACGGTCTGTCTTTCTCATGTTATGGAGTCTTTCAATGGTTGCTAAACGCACCACGAACTACCTGGCCGCCAGCAGCCTGCTGATGGTGCTGGCCGGTTGTGCCGGCGTGCCCGTGCCCACCGAGCAGGTCGAACTGACCCGCAACGCGGTCAGCCGCGCCGTGACCGCCGACGCCACCCAGTACGCGCCAGCCGAAATGAAGGCCGCCCAGGACAAGCTGTACGCCGTCGAGCGCGCCCTGGGCGAACGGAACCTTGTCGCGGCCCGCACCCTGGCCGAGCAGGCCGAGGCCGATGCCAACCTGGCCGAGCGCAAGGCGCGTGCCGCCAAGGCCCAGCAGCAACTGCGCAGCGCGCAGCAGGGCATTGAAGTGCTGAAGCAGGAAATGCTCCAGTCGCCCGACGCCATCACCCCCACGATCACGCCGTAAGGATGCCCGTCATGTCCGTCAAATACCTGTTGCCTGCCGTTTCCGTGATGGGCCTGTTGCTCGCCGGTTGCAGCACTACCGCCGAAAACCCTGGCCTGCTGCAAGCCCGCGAGCACTTCAGCGTGCTGCAGAGCAAGCCGGAGTCCAGCCGCCTGGCGGCACTGGAAACCAAGGATGCGTTCAATGCCCTGGGCAAGGCCGAGCTGGCTTCGATCAAGGACCGCAAGGCCCCGCAGATCGAGCAGCTGGCCTATCTGGCCAACCAGAAGATCGCCGTCGCCGAGCAGACCATTGCCCTGCGCCAGGCCGAAGCCGGCCTGCAGGGCATCGAGGCGCAGCGCACCCAGGCCCGCCTGGACGTGCGTACCGCGCAGCTCAAGGCCCTGCAGCAGCTCAAGGCCAAGCAGACCGAGCGTGGCACCGTGGTGACCTTCGGCGATGTACTGTTCGACACCGGGCGTGCCGAGCTCAAGGCTGGCAGCCAGCGCAACATCGACCAGCTGGCCGAGTACCTGCGTGCCAACCCGGAGCGCAAGGTGCGGGTCGAGGGCTTCACCGACTCGACCGGCAGCGACAGCCTCAACCAGCAGCTGTCAGAGCGTCGCGCAGCGGCTGTGACCAACGCCCTGCGCCGCAACGGGGTGGACGCCGGGCGGATCATCAGTGCCGGCTATGGCAAGGAGTACCCGGTGGCCTCCAACGCCGACGCGCAGTCGCGTCAGCTCAACCGCCGCGTCGAAGTGATCATCTCCCACGGCAATGCTGCCGTCGGCCAGCGCTGAGGCCTACAGCAGCCGGGTCAGCAGCCAGTACAGCCCGCCCGACAGCATGATCGCTGCGGGCAGGGTCAGTACCCAGGCCATCGCCAGGTTGGCGATGGTGCGCAATTGCAGGCCCGAACCGTTGGCCACCATGGTGCCGGCCACCCCGGACGACAGCACGTGGGTGGTCGACACCGGCAGCCCGTACATGTCCGCCGCACCGATGGTGCACATCGCCACCAGCTCCGCCGAAGCCCCCTGGGCGTAGGTGAGGTGGGTCTTGCCGATCTTTTCGCCCACCGTGACCACGATGCGCCGCCAGCCGACCATCGTGCCCAGCCCCAGGGCAATCGCCACCGCCACCTTGACCCACAACGGAATGAACCGGGTGGCGTCGTCGATGCGGCTCTTGAACAACTGCACCTGTGCGGTGGCGGCCGCGTCGAGCCCGCCGTGCTGGTGCTTTTGCATCAGGCGGATGGCTTCGCTGGTCAGGTACATGTCGTTGCGCACGTTGGCCATGGCCTCGGCCGGTACGTGGGTCAGCGAGCCGTAGCCTGCGACTTCCTCGCCGATCAGGCCGGCCAGTGCCGCCAGGGCCGGTACCAGCTCGGGGCTCGGTTGCCGCTCGCGCAGGTACAAGGTGAGGGTGGCGCGCGGGTCGCCGACATGGGGCTGCGCCGACTGGCCGAGCAACTGCTGCTGGGTGGCCTGGGCCACGGCGGCAAACTGCAGCGACTGGTCGGCCGGCATGGTGCGGTTCAGCGCGTAGGCCATCGGCAGGGTACCCACCAGAATCAGCATGATCAGGCCCATGCCCTTCTGCCCGTCGTTGGAGCCGTGGGCGAACGACACCCCGGTGCAGGTGGCGATCAGCAGGCCGCGAATCCACCAGGGCGGCGGGGCGTCGCCGACCGGCGCCTGGTACAGCTCGCGGCGCTTGACCAGCATGCGCAGGCCCACCAGCAGCAGCGCCGCACAGGCAAAGCCCACCAGGGGCGAGAACAGCAGCGCGTAGCCCACCTTGCTGGCCTGGGTCCAGTCCACGCCGCTGGTGCCGTCGCGCCCGTTCATCAGCGCATTGGCCACGCCCACGCCGATGATCGAGCCGATCAGGGTGTGCGAGGAGGAGGCCGGCAGCCCCAGCCACCAGGTGCCCAGGTTCCAGATGATCGCGGCCAGCAGCAGGGCGAAGACCATGGCAAAGCCGGTGGCCGAACCCACCTGCAGAATCAGCTCCACCGGCAGCAGGGCAATGATGCCGAAGGCCACCGCGCCGCTGGACAGCAGCACCCCGATGAAATTCCAGCACCCCGACCACACCACGGCGAACTGCGCCGGCAGCGAGTTGGTGTAGATCACGGTGGCCACGGCGTTGGCGGTGTCGTGGAAACCGTTGACGAATTCGAAACCCAGGGCAATCAGCAGTGCCAGGCCCAGCAGCAGGAAGGGCGTCCAGGTGGTGACCACGGTACCGGCGGCATCGATGTCGCGGAACAGGCTCCAGGCGGTGTACACCAGGCCCCCCAGCAACAGGCAGACGAACAGGGTGACGGAGGCGCGGCCGGGGCGGGTGGCCAGTTGTGCAAGGGAGGGGCGGCCACCCGCGGAGTCAAGGGTGGTGCTGATCGGGGTTGTCATTAGACGGGTCCGGTAGGGTGGAAGTCGTGCCTGGCGCATCAAGGATAAAAACCCTGAGTGATGGCATAGTGACTTCGATCAACAAAAACGCGGGTTGCCCAGCTACGCTTACACCCAGGCAGTGGGAGGAACGTGCCGATGATTCAGTGCAAACGGGCCTATGAGGCGCCTGCGCCGCAGGATGGCGAGCGGGTGCTGGTGGATCGGATGTGGCCGCGCAACCGGCGCAAGGATCAGTTGCACCTGAGTGCCTGGCTACCCGAGGTGGCGCCGTCGTCGGCGTTGCGCCAGGCCTTTCACCGCGGTGAGGTGGACTACGACGGGTTCTGCCAGCGGTATCGCCAGGAGCTGGCCGACCGGCCGCAGCATTGGTGGGGGCTGCTGGACAAGGCCCGTGGCGGCACCCTGACCCTGGTGTATGCGTTCAAGGATGAACAGCACAACAATGCGCGGGTGCTGGCCCAGTGGCTGGAGGATGAGCTGGATCGCCAGGGGCCCGGGAGTTCGCCGGTTTGCTATGCCGATGAGCTGGGGCCTAAAGTGTGACTCTCTGAATCTGCGTTACGGCCATCGCGGGTCAAGCCCGCTCCCACAAGGCCCCCGCCTTACCTGTGGCAGCGGGCTTGACCTGCGATGGCCGCGCCGAAAATCCCCTGACGGGCACCCAAATGACCCCAACCCTGACCCCCGCCACCGACCTGCACCGAACCTTCGCCCGCGACCTCACGCGCCGCGCCATGCTGGCGTACTACCGCGAATTCGACCTGCTCTGGCTGGAAGAAGCCTTCGACCAGGCCTGGGGCTGGCGCGAGCAATGGCTGATTGTCGACGCCGGACAGCCCCTGGGCTTCTGCAGCCTCAGCCAGGACAGCCGTGCGCTGTACATCCGCGAACTGCACCTGGTCGAGGCCGCCCGCGGCAAGGGCATCGGTGGCTGGGTGCTGGAGCAACTGGCCGAATGGGCCGGCAGGCGCCATCTGCCGCTGCTGCGCCTGACCGTGTTCAAGAGCAATCCGGCCCAGGCCCTGTACCTGCGCCACGGCTTCGTCGCGCAGGGTGAGGACGAATGCTTCGTGCGCATGCAGCGGGTTATCGGCTAGCACTCTGCACGCAGGTCAGCCCCGGCTGCGGGTTACCGGCGGCCACCCGGCGTACCTGCACCACGCAGCCCTGGCGCACGGTGGCGTCGAGCAACGGGCCCTGCACCGGCAGCAGGTCGCCGATCAGCAGGTTCTGCAGCAATGGCTTGCCCTCGAAACGGTTGCTGCCCAGCAGCACCTGGTCCATGCCTTCCACCCGAACCACCGCCTTGCCCACCCGGCCCAGGGTGTTGCCGCCCAGAATCAGCGGCCCGGCCAGCGGCTGGGTGTTGCGCAGGCTGATGGCGTACTCGGGGGTGTTGCCGATGTGGTTTTCCAGCATGACCGCGCCAGCCACGTCGCTGGCGTCCACCGCGCTGCCCTGGCTATTGCCGATGAAGTTGCCTTCGATCAGCACCGGCATCTCGCCCTTGAGGTTGCGCAGCAGCACGCCGTTGCCGCGGCTGGCGCCGATGCGGTTGCCGCTCAGCAGCAGGGCGCCTTGCTGGTCGCTGACCTCGATGGCGGCCTTGTGCGTGCCCAGGATCAGGTTGTCGTCGAGCCAGGCGCGGGTCTGCCCGCGCAGGCGGATGCCGCTGTTGTTGTCGACCCCGCGAATCTGGTTGTGCGCCATGCGCATCTGGCTGTCGCGCACGTCCACGCCATACTGCTGGGCACTTTCGAAGCGGCTGCCCTCGATCACCCCACGGCTGTGCTGCAGCTCCACCGCCGACAGCTCGCTGAACTGGCTGTCGCGTATCAGCACGCTGGCCGGCCGGGTGGCCGGCGATTGCTGGCTGCTCAGGGCAGTGGTCAGGCCCCGCGACAGGTTGGCGTTATAGCCCAGGCGGTTGAGGGTGGCGCCGATCAGCTGGGTATGGCTGCCGGCCCAGGCCACCACGAACGGGCGCCAGGCGCGCTCGGTGTTGCCGGCCTTGTCGCCGGCCACGCTTTCCAGGCGCGACTGGTTCAGGCCCAGCCAGCCCTGGTTGATCAGGGCCGTGCCCGAATAGCTGTAGAGGTACAGGCTGGTGCCCTCCAGCACCAGCCCGCCATCGGCGGCGATCATCAGCGGGTAGCTGAGCAGGTAGCCGTCCTTGTAGCGCTTGAGTACCTGCGGGTTGTTCAGGGTGTCGGCCAACTGCGCCAGGGTGATGCTGCCACCCTGGATCAGCACCGCCTGCGGGTGGTGCGCCTGGTAGCCGGCCACGGCGCGGAACAGGCCGTTGTTGACGAACGGCTCGAACGGCCAGCTGCCGCCCTGGGCCGAGAACATCGGTTGCAGGCTGACAGTGGCACGCCCGCCGGGGCGCGGGCGTTCCTGCAGGGTGAAGCTCACTGCTTCGCGGGTGCTGGCCTGCACCTGTTGCACCTGCGCCTGGTAGTCGTTGGGGCTGACCACGCGCAGTGCCTGCTGCATCGGCAGGCCCTGGGTGGCGGCGTGGGCCACGCCGGCGAGGCCGGCCAGCAGCAGGCCGGCCAGTCGGGTAAAGCGGAAAATGCGGGCAGGCTGGGCCATGGCGATTCGTCCTTGGGTTACGGCAAAGGGGGGTAGAAGGGCTTGAGCGGGCCGCCGATCTGACTGTAGTTGTCGACGTTGCCGTCCTCGCTTTCGTACAGCTGGCGGGCCAGGCGATTGTTGGGCGCGCGGTACAGGAACGGGATCAGCCAGGCCAGCTTGTAGGGGGCTACCTCGGTCTGGGCCTGGCCCATCAGTTCGGGCAGCGGGCCGGGGTCGAGCACCGTGCGTGCGGCGAAGTTGCCCAGCAGCTCCAGGGTCTGCTGGTCGTGTTCGCTCCAGGGCAGGCCATTGGCCCGCGCCGACTCGGCCAGCAGCACCAGCGGCACCAGCGCGTACTGGCTGTAGGTGGCGGCAAGCCGGGCACGCGCCACTTCCAGTGGCAGGTAGGCATAGCTGCCGTCCCCGCTGCGCACCGCCTGCTGCAGGCCGCGACGCAGATTGCCGTCGGCCCAGCGGATGAAGTCGTCGCGCTGCACCAGCATGCCGCTGGCGGCCACGGCCCAGGCGGCCCAGTAGTCGTGGTTGTTGAACCAGGTGAAGCTGGCGGCCTGGCGTGGCTGGTACTCGCGGATGATCAGTTCGCCGAGCTGTTCGAACCAGCGCGTCTGGGCCGGCGACAGCTGCACCTGGCCGTTGCTGGCGGCCTGGGTCAGCAGCAGCGTCGAGGCCATGGCCGCCACCGCCCACTTGCGCGCCGCCATGCCGGTGCTGCTGGCATCCGGGTTGAGCAGGGCACCGGCCTGCGCCCAGTGCTCCAGCCACTGGTCCTGGCAGGCCAGGGCCATGTTGGCCTGCTGCGGGGTCTTGGCGCGCTGGAAGCGCTTGCTGGCGAAGATCAGCCCGGCGATGAACTGCTTGACCTGCTTGCTCGCCGCCTCGGTGTCGGCATCGGGGCGGCTGCGCAGGGTCGACTTGCTGGCATCGCGCTGGTCGTACTTGCTCTGCATGCGCAGGCTGGCGGTGTACGGTGGCGGCGGCTGTTTGCTGCACTGCAGGGTGCGGTAGTCGGCGATCATCGCCGACTGGGCGGTGGCCCGCGCCGGCCAGATCGATTGCGCGGCCAGGCTGCTGCCCAGCTGCAACCCGGCGCACAGGCCCAGGGTGGCGACCAGCCAGGGCTTCAGAGGCATAGACGGGTTTCCACCTGGGTGGCGGCCTGGCTCGGCTTGGTCGGTTCGAGGAACACCGAGAGCAGGTTGGCCCCGGCGAACTCCTTGGCCTTGCTCAGCTCCAGGTAGTACTGGCCACCGCTGACGGCCGCCTCGCGGCGAAACCACACCTTGTCGCGGGCACCGTTGTCGTAATACACGATCACGTAGAAGTCCTTGACGTTCTTGTCGCTGATGCGGATGTCCAGAAAGCCCTGGCCGCTGCCCAGTGCCTTGCGGCTTTCGCCGGCGTTGCTCAGCAGTTCGATGCGGTCGTTGACGCGCAGCGCAGGGCGCTGCAGGCGGTTGCCCAGCACCGGTGTGGAGGTGCTGCAACCGCCCTTGACCGCTGGAATCAGCTGGCGGTACATCTGGTCGGACTCGAGCTGGTAGTTGGCCGGCAGCTCCCAGATGATCAGTCTGGGCGGTGCGTCGGGCTTGTAGTTCTCGGACAGCAGGTATTCGAGCAGCGAGCCGTCCTGGCCAACGCCGGGCAGGGCGTAGTTGAGGATGTCGACATCCAGGTACTGCTTGAGGTAGCCGTCGAAGTTGAACTGCTTGCTCTCGTCCTCACGGGCTGCGGCGTTACTGTCGCCCACCAGGATCACCTGCGGGTCGGGGGCTTCGTCGAACAGTGCGTCGGCATCGTCGGCCACCGGGATGGTCTGGTAGCCGCGCACATACTGGAAGCCGTAGTTGTTGCCGCAGATGCTGCTCATCGCCAGGTTCATGGTGCCGTCCTTGGGCACCATCACGCCGGGCTCGGTGCGGTAGTGCTTCTTGGTCAGGTCGGCATAGAACGGCTGGCGGCGCACCTCATCGGCCACCAGGCGTGCGGTGGCCTCGGCACCGCTGGGGGTCCAGTGGTGGTCGCGGCGAAAGAAGTACTCGCCCGCCGGCGGGGTGCGCACCAGTTGCATCAGGTCGGGCACCACCGCGCCGCCGCTGCGCAGCTGCTGCAGGTAGCTGGCCAGGTTGTTGCTGGCGCGCTCGAAGTCGAACCCGTGCAACTGCCCGGGGTAGAGCTTGTCGCGGTGCATCAGCCCGCGGGTGGGCTGCACGGCCATGGCCACGTGGATACCCTGCTGGCGGAACGCGGCCATCAGGCGCGCGAACTCCGGGCGCATGGGCGCGGGGATGCCGAAGTCGTTGGTCAGGTCGACGGCCGAACGGAACAGCCAGCGGTCCTTGCCCGGGACGATCTCGCGCATCAGTTTCATCCGCCCTTCGGCGTATTTCTGCGGATCGCTCAGGGCCGGGCAGACCATGCACTCAAGGCTGGTGCAGCCGGGGCTGGGCGCCTCGGCGGCCTGGCCGGCCTGGCTGGCGGCAGCGAGTACGGCCATCAGGCCGAGGGAGGTAAGGATCTTCATGCGCGGTTCATCATCCTGTGTTCAAGGCCAGCCTGCGGTTACAGCGTGGGGTCGATGCTGTTGGCCACGCTGATGCTCTTGTAGCCATTGGCGGCGGGCAGCAGCACGTAGCTGTACGAGCGGCCTTTCTTGAGGAACAGGTCGTCGAACTGGGCGACGTTGCGCTGATCGACATAGGCGGCGAAGCCGATCTTGATTTCGTTGACCAGGCGGCTGCCGGTCTGGTCCTTGCCCAGTGGGTCGATGACCGAGGTCTTGCCGTCGGAGGTCTTGAGGGCGGCCTGCGCGGGGGTCAGGTTGTAGAAGGCGATCTGGGCCTTTTTAGGTTCGTTGACGTATTTGTCGGCGATCAGGGTCAGGCCCTTGCCGTCATACACCACGGTGCTGGCGGCGTTGGCCTTGAGCTGCGGCTCGATGGCCTGCTTGTCGACCGCGATCTTGTGGCTGCCGGCAGGGGTGAAGCGGTAGCCGCTGAGCTGGCCGGGGGCGACCTTCTGTGGGTTGACCTTGCCGCTCAGGGTCACGTCGATGCTGCGATCGCTCAGGTTGAGCACGCGCACGAAGGCCGAGTCGGCCGGGGCCACGGCGTCGTAGAGGTCGGCATTGCCGTCGTTGGCGAGGCTGGCGGTGCTGACCAGCAGCAGGGCGGTGGCGGCGAGCAGTTGGCGTGGCGAACGGGTCATGGTGTATCTCCTTAGAAGTGTTGGGTCTGGTTCATCTGACGCTGGCCGCTGACCCGATGGGCCAGCAGGGTGCGCAGCGGGAATTCCCAGACCACGGTGTCGATGTCAGGGTTGCCCAGCTCATCGCTGGCCAGAAACTGGTTCATTGCCTCGAACGGCCCGCGGGCCTCCACGGCAATGCTCAGCAGGTCACGGTTGAGGGCTTCCTTGAGAAAACCGACGAAGTTCCAGTCGTCGATCTTGCTGTAGCTGGTACCTACCAGCAGCAGGCTTTGGGCCTGGTCGGCGAACAGCTCATCGCTGCTCTGTTCGGCCTTCAGGGTTTCGTACACGGCGATCTGGTTGGCGCCAAAGTCCGGCATCAGCCGGCTCTGGTCGAACTGGATGTAGTTCATCAGGTCGCCCTTGACGGTCTTTTGCGCGACCTGGTGCGACACATAGCGCTCCTGGCCCAGCAGCTCCGGGTGCTGGCGCGCCAGTTCGAAGGCGGCCAGGCGTGCGCCATCGGGGCTCCAGTGGGTGTCGGACTTGAGAAACAGCGGCGGGCCGCCGAGGTTGTCCAGAAACGCCGAGCGCAGCGGCGTCACCGTGACGTTGCGTGCCTGCAGCTGCGCCACGAAGCGGTCGTACAGGCTGATGGCGCGCGGATCGAACGGGTGCTCGGCATGCGCGGCATAGATGTCCAGCTTCATCGGCAACGGCAGCAGCACCAGGCGCTTGCCGTGCTGCGCCAGTTGCGCCTGCACGGCGTCGATCTGTGCCAGCTGGCCTTGCAGGTTGGCCTCCAGGTCATTGGGCACACGGTATTCCTGGGAGGTATAGAGCCAGCCGTCCTTGCCCAGTACCACGCCCTTGGTGCCCTCCCTGAACAGCAGGTACTGCGCGTCGGCCCACAGCTGCACCGAGGGCTCGCGCAGGAAGAAGCGCTTGTCGTAGGCCTGCTCGAACTTGCGCAGCAGCTTGCCGTCGACGAACAGGTTCCAGGCGTCACTCTGGTTTTTCGCGAAACTGAAAACCGGCGGCAGGGAGTAGACGAACATCCCCGCCAGCACCAGGCAGAACAGAATGCCGTTGACCTTGCTTGCCGAGTTCATCACCGGGTACATGACAGTCTCCTAGAACTGGAAGTAGAGGAAGGGGGAGAACGAGTGCGCAGCCAGGCTGCTCAGCGCCAGCGCGAAGCCGGCCCACAGCAGCACGGCCTTGAGCCCGCCGACATGGGCCATGAAGAAGTGCTGCTTGTTGCCGGCGTAGTAGCGCACGTTGTTGCTGCCGGCCAGGATCAGCCAGCACAGCGCCACCGCCACGAACGACATGGCCATCTTCGAGGCGCCCAGCACGTAGAGCTCCAGCGAGCCCAGGCCGTTGAAGCCGAACAGCGCCTGGTAGATGTCCAGGCTATGGCGCAGGTCGTTGGTGAAGAACAGCGGCATGCTCAGGATGATCAGCAACCCGGTGCGCAGGTTGCGCCCCAGGCGGTAGGGCGTGGTGACCTTGGTGGCCAGGTTGAACTTGCGCTCGATCACCATGCCCAGGCCGAAGAACAGCCCCCAGCAGATGAAGGCGAAGCTTGCGCCGTGCCACAGCCCCGACAGCAGCATGGTGTACACCAGCGCCGGCATGGCCCCGGCGATGCGCTTGCGCACCAGCGGCATGTACACGTAGTCGCGCAGAAAGTGCGCCAGGGTCATGTGCCAGCGGCTCCAGAACTCGGTGATGCTCTGCGAGACGTAGGGCTGGTTGAAGTTCTCCGGGAAGCGAAAGCCCATCATCAGCGCCAGGCCCAGGGCCATGTGGCTGTAGCCGGCGAAGTCGAAGTACAGCTGCAGGGTCGACACCACCAGGCCGAACCAGGCATCGCTCAGCTGCAGGCTGCCCTCGCTGATGAACAGCACGTTGATCGGCGCCAGCTGGTCGGCGATCAGCACCTTCATGATGAAACCGAGCATGAACCGGCATACCCCCAGCGAGAACATCTCCAGCGAGTGGGTACGCTGGCGCAGCTGCGGGGCCAGTTGGCTGTAGCGCAGGATCGGGCCGGCCACCAGGTGCGGGAACAGCGCGACGAATGCGGCGAAGTCGATGAAGTTGTTGGTGGGCGTGGCGTCCTTGCGGTAGATGTCGACGATATAGCTCAGGGCATGGAACACGTAGAACGAGATGCCCAGCGGCAGGAAGATCGTCTCCAGGGTGAAGGTGTTGATGCCCAGCGGCGCCAGCAGTGCGCCCAGCACCTCGGCGCCGAAGTTGGCGTACTTGAAATAGCCCAGGGTCGACAGGTTGCCGATGATGCCGATCCACAGCAGGCGGAACGCCCAGCGCTTGTCGCCGGCGTCCAGGCGCGCCTTGATGCGCAGGCCGAACCAGTAGTTCCAGTAGGTGATGCCGACGAACAGCAGCAGGAAGTCCGGGCGCCACCAGGCATAGAAGATGTAGCTGGCGGCGACGATCACCGTGGAGCGCCACGGCGCACGCGCCAGGAAGTACACCGCCAGGAACAGCGGCAGGTAGAGGAACAGGAACACGTTTGAGGCGAAAATCATCGCGGGGCCCGCCCTTAGTAACTGATCACGACGCCGACCGTCAGCTGGTAGTCGTCACCGGTATCCAGCGCGTTGCCGGCATTGAGGTAGCTGGCGCTGACCAGGGTGTTGACGTCCAGGTGCTTGCCGTCGAGGGCGACCGGAAACATCTTCCAGTAGTAGTTGAGGTCGAGCATCTGCCCCACGTGCTTGCCGTTGCCGTTGCTGCCCTGGGCGATGGCCTGGTTGCGCGCGCTGCGCTGGTCGCCGTCGACGCGGATCGGCAGCGTGCCACTGGCATCGCGCAGCTTGAGTTCGGTGAGGCGAAAATCCAGGGCGCTGCGCGGCGTGGGCCGGGTTTCCACGGCAAAGCCGTAGTAGCTCAGGTTGCGCAGGTCGAGGCTGACGAACGAGCTGGCCAGGCGGGTGCTGTAGGAGCCCTGGCGGGTGATGCGGTCGGACTGGATGGTGTTGAGACGAAAGCCGTCGTTCTCGTTGCTCGGCTTGTCGGTCAGCCCGCCGCGCAAGGCCAGGCGCGGGGTCCAGGGCAGGTCGTCGAAGCGTTTGCCGATCTCGCCCAGCGCCGCCCAGCCGCTGGCGTTGTGGCCGGTGGTGGTCAGGCCGTTGCCGTCGGTGTTGTCGACCTTGCCGTCGAGTGCGGCCAGCTCCAGGTGGTAGTCGCTGAACAGCGGGCTGACCTGCAGGTTGTCGGCCTTGAAGAACAGCCCGTAGCGCATGCCGGTGAAGTCGTAGCGGTCACGCGGGTCGTGCCCGCTGTGGTCGTCTTCGTACATCAGGCGCGTGCCGGCCCAGTTGTTCTCGCTCCAGCGGTAGGCGTACTCGCCCATCAGGTAGGTGGTGCGTTCTTCGCTGTCGGCCAGGCGGTTGACGTCGCTGTTGTAGTTGTAGAACTTCTGCGCCACGGCGAAGAAGCCCTTGGCGAAGGTGTCCTTGTAGTCGAAACGCAGCGATTCGATGCTGTCGTCCCACCAGATGCCGTAGTCGTCGGCAAAGCGCTGGCGTCCGGCCGACAGCGAGAAGCGTGGGTCGTCGCCCAGCAGGTTGCGCTTGACGTACAGCTCGCGCAGCTCGGCGTACCAGCCCTCGGGCTGCTCGCGGTCGAAGGCGTTGGTGCTTTCGTTCTGGCTGTTGGCCGTCTGGCTGGAGTCGTAGTTGAGCCACAGGCGACCGTAGACCATCCACTTGGCCCAGCGTTTTTCCGGTGAGTACCAGGCGAACGAGGGTTCGTAGCGCAGGCTGTAGAAGCTCTCGCGGCTGCGCCCCACCTGGGAGTCTTCGGGGCCGTAGCCGGTCTGCACGGTGAGCTTGTTGAAGAATTCGGAGGTGATCACCGGCGTGCTGGCGTCGGCGTCTACCCGCACCGGCTCGCTGCTGTCGGCCTCGGGGCCGGTGATTTCTTCGGCGGCGAACGCGGTGTACAGCGGCGCGAGCATTAGCAGGGCGCCAAACAGGGACGGATGCGCTTTCACAGGGTGGTCTCCTTGAGCAGGTCATTGCGTGCCGCCATGGCGCGCTCGATGTCAGCCGTTTTCAGGGTTTTGTCCAGGCGCTTGAGCAGCCCGCGGGCGCGGCGCTCGCCCAGGTCCAGGGCAAGGCGCGCGTAGGTGTAGGCCTTGACCGGGTCGTGGCAGATGGCGCGGCCGCTCGCGTAGATGGTGGCCATGCGGTACCAGGCGGCAGTGGCGCCGCGCTCGGCCTGTTCCTGGTAGATCGCCAGGGCACGCTCCTGGTCGGGCTGGTCGAGGCCGCCCTTGCTGTACAGGTCGGCCAGCAGCAGGTGCGCGTCGCGAAAGTTGCTGGCGATCAGTTCGTCGATCAGCACCTGGGCCTTTTGCGGGTCCAGGGTCAGCCAGTTGGTGACCATGTACAGCGAGGCATTGAGCGCCTTGGCCCGGGTCGGGTCCTTGGCCTGCACCTGGGCAATCAGCGCCTGTACCTGGTCGGCGTTGTGCTCGGTGGGGTTGGAGATCATGAAGTTGGCCTTGGACACCAGCGCCGGCACGAAACCGCGCTGCGCGGCGTTGTCGAACCAGCGCTGGACCTCGGCCATGGCGGCCGCCCATTCATCGGCCAGGGCCTTTGCACGGGCCTGCTGTTCGGGGGTGGGCGCGGGCCTTGGGGCCCCCATGGCGTTGCCCAGCTGCTCATCCTGCTCGGCCTGCTGGTCGGCACGCTGCACGGTGCTGATGGTGTCGAGCAACGAGCCGATACGGTGCACGATCTCCACCGGCAACTGCGCCATCCGGGGCTCCAGGGTGCGGGCGAAGGCGGGGAACGCGGTGTCCTGGCGCTCGCCGAGGAAGGCGTAGTAGCGGTCGACGCCACGCGGGTCGACGCGTACCGCCTGCTGGTACCAGTGCTCGGCAGCGGCGCGGTCGCCCTGGCGCTCGGCGACCACCGCGCGGTACAGCTCGGGGTGGCAGTCGAGCAGGCAGGACTGCTCGTACAGCGCCAGCAACTGCGAGGCCTCGGCGGTGGGCACCAGGTCCGGGTAGGTCAGGAACACTTCCAGCGTGGCATTGGTGTTGCGCGGGTCCAGGGTGGCCGGGTAGCGGGTCAGCGCCTGGGCCACCCAGGGGCGCTGCTGCTGACGCAGGCCGGGGCTGCGGTCAAGCAGGCGGGCCAGCGAGGCCAGCGCCGGCACCAGGCCGCGACCCTCGGCAAACGCTTCCTGGTACAGGCGGATCGCCTCCTGGCGGTTGGCGCTGTCGCTGCTGGCCAGCACATCGCCCAGCAACTGCTTGGACGCCAGGTCACCGCGCTCGGCGAGCACGCGCAAATCGGCGCTCACATCGGCTTGCGGGTCCTTGTACAGCGCGTAGCGGATCTGCTCCAGGCTTTGCCCGGCAAGGGCAGGGCCGGTGCAGGCGAGGGCGGTGAACAGCAGCCAGGCGGGCGTCATCGGTTTCATCTGGGGGCCCTTCAGTGCGACAGCGACGGCAAGGCCGGCAGGCCCAGGTACAGGTCCACCGCCACCGGTTTCTGGTAGGCCGCCAGTGGCAGCGGACGGTCCGGCCGGATGGTCAGGGCGAGGTTCTTGTTCAGTGCGTCGACCCGCGAGTCCACCACGGTGCCGCCGAAGCGTTCGTCCAGGCCGAACACCTGCAGGTCCACGGATCTGACCCGGCTGATGTCGCTCAGCTTGTCGAACGGCACGTTGGCGCTGACGTACAGCGGCTGGTCCTTGGGCAGCAGGTGCAGCAGCGGCGCCTGCTTGTAGCCGTAGCCGTTCATGGGCGTGCTGGGGAAGTACACCTGGCAGTCGCACGGGCTGTTGATCACGGTCTCGATGGTGGCGCGCCCCAGCAGGGTCTGCAGGTCGCCGGGCGCGAGGTCGGCCAGCGCCTTCATGTCGGCCGGGCTGGTGAAGCTGGTAGCCAGTTGGGTGGAGATGTTGGCCAGCGGCTCGCCGGCCTTGACCTCGCTCTGCCCAGGCTGCAGCAGGAACTTCACGTAGCCGTTGTCGGGCATGCTGATGATCTGCGCATCGGCACTGACCTGGGCCTGCACGGCCGGAATGCGGAAGAACAGCAGGTAGCTCTTGTAGGCCACGAAGCTCAGCGCGGCGATGCCGGCGGCGGTGAACAGCAGGGTGCCGCCGATGGCGCGCAGGCGATCGCCTGCATTGCGTGCGCTGGCGTACTTGTGCTTGCGCTCCTTGATGTAGTTCTCGCGCTGCATCACGTTGAACAGGCCGTTGACGTCGGCAATTTCGCCCGACAGGTAGGCGCTGATGATGTAGCGCAGGATGTCGCGCTTCTGGGCGTCGAGGTCGACGAACTGCGCGCCGACTTCGGCGCCGCGCTGCGAGACGATCTTGATCTGGCTGTCGATGTTCAGGTCGACCTGGTTCAGGCGCAGCTGGATCGAGGCGGTGTACAGGCTGCCGATCTTCAGCGGGGCGCTGTGCACCAGGCCCAGGCCGCCCAGGGAGATGTCCTGCAGGGTGCTGTCGATGGGCGCCTGGCCGGGGGCGCTGAGCCTGACCCGGGCATTGAGCTTGGTGCGCACGTATTGGCGTTCGTCGATGGCCTCGTGGACCACGTTGGCTGCAGTGGTGCCGGGGGCTGCTGGGATGTTCGAGCTACTCATGGCAGGCGCCTTTCCTTAACGTTGCGTGAGTTCGAGAAGTACCGAGATGGCACCGAAGAAAATCGCGATGGATGAAAACAGCATCGCCTTCGATGACCAGCGGTTCAGGGCCGTGTCGAAATCGACAGTGCCGTTGCTTAGCGTGGTTTTTTGCCGGGTCCAGCTCTGCTGGTCCATGTGGAACAGTGCGTACACCTTCATCAGCGAGCCCACGATCTGGTTGTAATAGAGAACGAACGGGTACACCGGGCTGACCGGGTGACCGGCGAACAGAAACAGCACCGTCACCAGGCTGCGCGAGAGCAGTACCCAGAACAGGTACACCAGCAGGTACTCGATGCCGAACACCACGCCGGCCACTACCGAGGCGGTCAGGCCCATCAGGCAGGTCCACATCGACACGCGCTGGTCGAGCAGCACGTACAGGGTGAACAGGCCCAGGCGGGCGCGGCCCAGCAGGTGGGTGGCGCGAAAGTTCTGGCGCAGCGAGTTGCCGTACCAGCGGAACATCAGCTGGCGGGTGGCGCGCCAGAAGCTGTTGTCTGGTGGATGCTCCACGGTCAGGGTGTTGCTGTCGGGCACGTAGAAGGTGTCCCAGCCGGCGCGCATCAGGCTCAGCCACGAGGACTTGTCGTCGCCGGTGAGAAACTGGAAGCGGCCCAGGCGCCAGTGTTCGAGAAAGTCGGCTTCCACGTCGCGGATGAATTCGGGGTCGGTCATCACGCTGGCGCGAAAGAACGACAGCCGGCCGGTCAGGGTCAGCACCCGGTGCGACAGGGCCATCGAGCACATGTTGATGTGCCGCTGCACGAAGCGCATCGAGTGCCACTGGCGCATCAGCGGGCTGCCTTCGACCTCGCAGAACTCGTTGGTGGTCAGGCCGCCGACATTGGGCAGGTAGGCGAACAGCTTGACCGCGCGCTCGACGCAGCCGGGCAGCATCATGGTGTCGCCGTCGACCACGCCGACCACCGCGTCCTGCAGCGGCATCTGCCGCGACAGGGCACGGAAGGCATGGGCCAGGCCGTCACGCTTGCCGGTGCCACGGGCGCGCACGATCACCAGCTTGATGTCGTCGCGATCGACCACCTCGTTGCGCATGATGGTCTTGATGAACTGCTCGTCGCCTTTTTCCACGATCGAGGCGATCACCGTGCACGGCACGTTCAGCCGCTGCACTTCCTGGAATACCGACTGGTACACCTTGAAGGTGGTGTGGGTGGGGATGCGAAAGCTGGTCACCACCATGAACATGTGCGAGGGCAGGGCATCGTCGCCCATGCGCTCGACCGCCTTGCGGATGCGCGGGAACTTCCAGTGCAGGAAGTACATGCCGCGGATGTAGTGGACGATGGCATTGCCGTAGCGCCACATGCCCAGGGTACCGATGATGAAGATGAACGTGTGGTGGCTGGGGTCCAGGTACTGCGGCGCGATCATCTGCGACGCCAGCGCGACCAGGCCGAACAGGCAGGCCCAGGCACAGAAGCTGGCGCCTGCCTGCAGGTAGCCGGGTCGGCCCTCGGGCCGCTGTTGCTGTGGTTTCATGGTGCCGTTTCTCCTTGGTACGGGCAGCGCGCACCCGGCCGTTCACGCACATGAGGTTCGCCGGCGCTCCGAAGGAGGCGGCACTCAGGCAGGTAAACAGTCGGGTGACGCGTGGAGTCGAACGCCTTGGGCTCTCTTGACGGAGCCTGTGGCCTTACCAGCAGATCCCTTCCTGGGTGGCGTTGCTGGCGTTGGGCATGAAACCGACCAGGTCGACGATCTGCTTGTCGCCATTGCCTTCCAGGGCCTGGGCGAAACGCGGGTCGTTGTTGCCCAGCACGATGATCTCGGCGCCGTCGATCACCTGGTCGAGGTCGTTGCACAGCAGCGACGACACGTGCGGGATCTTCGACTCGATGTAGTCGCGGTTGGCGCCGAACACCCGGGCATACTCGACGTTGGCGTCGAAGATGCGCAGCTCGTAACCCTTGCCGATCAGCATTTCGGCCAGCTCCACCAGCGGGCTTTCGCGCAGGTCGTCGCTGCCGGCCTTGAAGCTCAGCCCCAGCAGGCCGATACGGCGCTTGTTGAAACCGCTGACCAGGTCGAAGGCGTTCTGCACCTGGCTGCGGTTGCTGGACATGATCGAGGCCAGCAGCGGGTGCTCGACGTCCAGCTGGCCGGCGCGGTAGGTGAGGGCGCGCACGTCCTTGGGCAGGCACGAGCCGCCGAAGGCGAAGCCGGGGCGCAGGTAGTAGCGCGACAGATTGAGCTTGTGGTCCTGGCATACCACGTCCATTACCTCGCGTCCGTCCACCCCGGAGGCCTTGGCGATGTTGCCGATCTCGTTGGCGAAGCTCACCTTGGTGGCGTGCCACACGTTGCAGGTGTACTTGATCATCTCGGCCACTTCGATCGACTTGCGGATCACCGGGGCGTCCAGGCCCTCGTACAGCGATTGCAAGATGTCGCCCGACTGGGTGTCGAGTTCGCCGATCACGGTCATGGCCGGGAAGTCGTAGTCCTTGATGGCCGTGCTTTCACGCAGGAACTCGGGGTTGACCGCCACGCCGAAATCGACGCCGGCCTTCTTGCCCGAGGCTTGCTCGAGCAGCGGGATGACCACGTTGTTGACCGTGCCTGGCAGCACGGTGCTGCGCACCACCACGGTGTGACGGCCAGCCTTGTCGCGCAGGGCTTCGCCGATCTGGCGGCATACGGCCTCCATGTACACCAGGTCGAGGTCGCCGTTCTTCTTGCTGGGCGTGCCCACGCACAGCAGCGACAGTTCGGTGTCGAGCACGGCGCGTTGTACGTCGGTGGTGCCGTACAGGCGCCCTTGCTGCACGGCCTGTTGCAACAGCTGCTCGAGCCCCGGCTCGACGATGGGCGACTTGCCCTGGTTGATCATGTCGATCTTGGCCGGGGAGATATCCACCCCCACCACATTGTGGCCACGTGCCGAGAGGCACCCGGCGCACACGGCACCTACATATCCGAGGCCGAAAATACTGATGTTCATAGAGATCCCTTTAGCACTGTTCGCCTGAGCGAACCCTTGTGTAGTTGATAAATGTTCAGGCGGCAGGCGCAAACTGAAACGCGGCGAACGTTGATGTTCGTCGGCGGCTTATCTCTCTTTTTTTCATCCTATAGCGTTTAATTTTGGAACGGCAACACTTCATATCAAATTAACTAGAAAAAAATATAGTTTGTTTTGTGAAAGTTAAAAAACCGTTAAAAAACAATGACTTATAGTTTGTGTAAAGTTCGACGTCAAAAAATTGATATGTGTATTGTGTGCGTTTTAATGGCGCCAAAAAAATGCTTCCACGGGGGTTTTACATAACTTTTAATAGTGGCAAATCGCCTTCATTTAATTAGGTAAACCGTTTCAGCTTAATGTTTTGAAAGTTGCAATCGGGCGACGGGTTAGTTGTGTTGATGAGTGCATCGCGAGCGTGAACAGCCTGTTTTATTGGCGTTGCTTTTTTTGCATTCGCCACCGCTTGTGCTCCGCGTGGCGAGCCGGGCATAGTTTCAGTTTCATGCGTGGCCTGTGCCTGTACAGGCAGGTCTGCTCATCCAGGCAGAAGCCCAGCTGCAGTGACGATGAGCCACGTAGGAAGGCTGGGAAATTGACGTCAGCCGGATGGCGTTTACAGTTAGCTCACCCGGTCGATTTTTTGCTAAGGTGGCCGGATACAATTCACACCGTAACGCGAGGTGTCTGCTTGATCAGGGTCCTGGTGGTCGATGACCACGATTTGGTGCGTACGGGCATTACCCGCATGCTGGCCGACATCGACGGCCTGCAGGTGGTAGGGGAAGCCGATTCCGGCGAGGCAGCACTGAAACTCACCCGCGAACTCAAGCCCGACGTGGTCCTGATGGACGTCAAGATGCCCGGCATCGGTGGCCTGGAGGCGACCCGCAAGCTGCTGCGCAGCCACCCCGACATCAAGGTGGTGGCCGTGACCGTGTGCGAGGAAGACCCGTTTCCCACCCGCCTGCTGCAGGCCGGTGCGGCCGGCTACCTGACCAAGGGCGCCGGGCTGGGTGAAATGGTCCAGGCCATTCGCCTGGTGTTTGCCGGGCAGCGCTACATCAGCCCGCAGATAGCCCAGCAGCTGGCACTCAAGTCGTTCGAACCGCAGAATGCCTCGCCGTTCGACAGCCTGTCGGAGCGGGAGATCCAGATCGCCCTGATGATCGTCGGTTGCCAGAAGGTGCAGATCATTTCCGACAAGCTGTGCTTGTCGCCGAAGACGGTGAATACGTACCGTTACCGGATCTTCGAGAAACTTTCCGTTACCAGCGACGTGGAACTGACGTTGCTGGCCGTGCGCCACGGTATGGTTGACGCCAACCTCTGATATGACCCCAGCGTTTGATTCAAGTGCCTTTCTGGCGACCTGCAGCGGACGTCCGGGTGTCTACCGGATGTTCGATGAAGGCGCGCGCCTGCTGTATGTCGGCAAGGCCAAAAACCTCAAGAAGCGCCTGGCGAGCTATTTTCGCAAGGCGGGCCTGGCGCCCAAGACAGCCGCGCTGGTGGCGCGCATCGCCCAGGTCGAAACCACCATTACCGCCAACGAGACCGAGGCGCTGCTGCTCGAGCAGACCCTGATCAAGGAATGGCGCCCGCCGTACAACATCCTGTTGCGCGACGACAAGTCCTACCCCTATGTGTTCCTCAGTGATGGCGACTACCCGCGCCTGGGCATCCATCGCGGGGCCAAGAAGGCCAAGGGCAGGTATTTCGGCCCTTACCCCAGTGCCGGTGCCATTCGCGAAAGCCTGAGCCTGCTGCAGAAGACCTTCTTCGTGCGCCAGTGCGAAGACAGCTATTACGCCAACCGCACCCGGCCGTGCCTGCAGTACCAGATCAAGCGCTGCAAGGCGCCGTGCGTCGGCCTGGTCGAACCACAGGAGTACGCCGCCGACGTGCGCCACTCGGTGATGTTCCTGGAGGGGCGCAGCCACCAGTTGACCAACGAGCTCAACGAAGAGATGGAGCGCGCCGCGATGGCCCTGGAGTTCGAGCGTGCCGCCGAGCTGCGCGACCAGATCGCCTTGCTGCGTCGCGTGCAGGATCAGCAGAGCATGGAGGGCGGCAGCGGCGACGTGGATGTGGTGGCCGCCTTCGTCAACCCGGGCGGGGCGTGCGTGCACCTTATCAGCGTGCGCGGCGGGCGGGTGCTGGGCAGCAAGAACTTCTTTCCGCAGGTGGGCATCGAGGAAGACGTGGCCGAGGTGATGTCGGCGTTCCTGGCCCAGTACTACGTGGGCAACGCCGAGCGCGAACTGCCTGCCGAGCTGATCGTCAACGTGGTGCACGAAGACTTCGAAGCCCTGTGCGCCGCCGTCGAGGCCCTGCGGGGTCGCGAGCTGACCATCAGCCATCGGGTGCGCGGCACCCGCGCGCGCTGGCAGCAACTGGCCGTGACCAACGCCGAGCAGGCGCTGATGGCGCGTCTTGCCAACCGCCAGCACATGGCCGCGCGCTTCGATGCGCTGGCCCAGGTGCTGGACCTGGATGAAACCCCGCAGCGCCTGGAGTGCTACGACATCAGTCACTCCAGCGGCGAGGCCACCGTGGCCTCCTGCGTGGTGTTCGGCCCCGAGGGCCCGATCAAGTCCGACTACCGGCGCTACAACATCGAGGGCGTGACCGCCGGCGATGACTACGCGGCCATGCACCAGGCCCTGACCCGGCGCTTCTCGCGGATCAAGGACGGCGAGGGCAAACTGCCGGACGTGCTGCTGGTGGATGGCGGCAAGGGCCAGCTGAACATGGCCCGCGACGTGCTGCAGGAACTGGCCGTGCCCGACCTGATTCTGCTGGGCGTGGCCAAGGGCACCACGCGCAAGGCCGGTTTCGAAACCTTGTACCTCAACGATGTGGCCCACGAGTTCACCCTCAAGGGCGACTCGCCGGCGCTGCACCTGATCCAGCAGATCCGCGACGAAGCGCACCGTTTCGCCATCACCGGTCACCGCGCGCGGCGCGGCAAGACGCGGCGCACCTCGACCCTGGAAGGCGTCGCCGGGGTAGGGCCCAAGCGCCGGCGTGACCTGCTAAAACACTTTGGCGGGCTGCAGGAACTGAGCCGTGCCAGCGTCGAAGAAATCGCCAAAGCACCCGGAATCAGTAAAAAGCTTGCCGAGTCGATTTATGACAGCCTGCATAGCGAGTAGAATGCCCGCTCACCTCGCAGCCAGTTGTGCCGATGAATATCCCGAATCTGCTTACCGTACTACGCGTTCTGCTCATACCGATCTTCATACTGCTGTTCTATGTGCCGTATCACTGGAGCTACATAGCCGCCAGCAGCGTGTTTGCCGTTGCCGCCGCCACCGACTGGCTGGACGGTTACCTGGCTCGTCGGTGGCAGCAGAGCACTCCGTTTGGCGCCTTCCTCGACCCGGTCGCGGACAAGCTGATGGTGGCCGTGGCCCTGGTGCTGCTGGTGCAGGTGCATGCCAACCTGTGGCTCACGCTGCCGGCGGCGGTCATCATCGGTCGCGAGATCGTGGTGTCGGCGCTGCGTGAATGGATGGCCGAGATGGGCGCACGTGCCCATGTGGCGGTGTCCAACCTGGGCAAGTGGAAGACCGCGGCGCAGATGCTGGCGCTGGTGATCCTGCTGGGCAATCCGCCGGTGTGGGGGTTCTGGGTAGGCCTGGGTTATGCGCTGCTGCTGGTGGCGGCGGGGCTGACCCTGTGGTCGATGGTGCACTACCTGCGTGCAGCCTGGCCGCACCTGCGTGAAGGCTCTGAAATAAAATAAACTTTTTTGAATCAAGGGGTTGACGGCGTTTTTAAAATCGCTAGAATGGCCCCCATCAACACGACGCGGGAATAGCTCAGTTGGTAGAGCACGACCTTGCCAAGGTCGGGGTCGCGAGTTCGAGTCTCGTTTCCCGCTCCAGTATTTGGAGCTACAGATCGAAAGGTCTGTAATTCGTCAGAAAGAAGGGCCACTGAAAAGTGGCCCTTTTTTCGTTGCGCAACAATCCTCTTCGAATACGCAAGACAGGACGGCTTCAACCGTCCAGGGCCTGCTGTGTGTTCAGCACGGTCTCCAGGCGCGTTTGCACCTGGCGTACTTTCCGGGCCAGCTGCGGCGTGATGTGCGACCCCGCAAGCTGGCATTCCAGTTCGGCGCACAAGGTGGCCAGGGTGAACGCCTGAACCGAGCACAGGGCGCCGCCCAGGCTGTGCAGTACCTGCGCCAGGACGCCGGCATCGGCGTTGTCCAGTGCGACGTGGATCTTGTGCAGGTCGTCGCGCATCGAGGTGATGAACAGTTTTCGCATCGCAGGCGGAACGTGGACGGTGTCGACGTCGCTCAAGAGTGTGGTGGCGGGTTCGTCGACCTCGGTGAAGGGCTGCGGCAGAACCAGCTCGCAGTGCTGCAACAGCTGAGTGCGCAAGGTGTGCAGGTTCAGGGGCTTGACCATCCAGGCGTTCATGCCCACGGCCGCGCAGCGCTCGCCTTCATCGCGCATGGCGTTGGCTGTGATGCCGATCACGGGCAGGTCGGCATCCTGCTGGCGCAATGCCTGGGTCAGCTCATAGCCATTGATAACCGGCATGTTGACGTCGGTGAGCACCAGGTCGTACGCCCCGGGCGCCCAGAGTGCCAGTGCCTGCTCACCGTTGAACGCCACCGTGACCACGCAGCCCAGGGCTTCGAGTTGCTCCTTGATGATCGCCTGATTGATGGGGTTGTCTTCGGCTACCAGAATCCGCAGGTCCAGTGGCTGGCGGGTGCCCGCTGGCCAGGCGCTGTGCTGCGTGTCGTGACCGCCGTGCGCCAGGCCCACCGCCCTGGCGATCGCGCGAACGTCGTAGGCATCGACCTCCCAGCCATCAGCGCCGTGGTCGGGTGGGTTGGGCCCGCCCGGTACGGCGTTGATCCGGGGGCCAGCCCACGCTTGACCGGACGCGAGCATGTCCACCAACAGTGTCGCGTCGTTGCCCGAACCCATGTCGCTGGCCAGCGGACGGGCGTCGACCCCCAGCCGAACGAGCCAGGCGCAAAGGTGCCGGGCCAGTTCCGGGACGGGTGCGCGCACGTACACAGGGGCGGTGGATGGCTCGAGTTCAGGACAGTCGGTGAGTGCGCCGGGCGCGCGGGGCAGCTTCAGCTGCAGGGTGAAACTGCTGCCCAGCCCGATTGCACTGACCACGTCGAGCTGGCCGTCCATCAGTTCGCAGAGCCGGCGGCAGATGGACAGGCCCAGGCCTGCACCGGCCTCGCTGCTGGCGTCGCGCACCTGATAGAACGGGTCGAACAGATGCACCTGCTGGGCCTGGGAAATGCCCAGTCCCGAATCGCTGACCTGCCACTGCAACTGGCTGTATTCGCTGTCCTGTTCCACGACCCGAGCCCGCAGCACCACCCGGCCGCTGTCGGTGAACTTGATGGCATTGCTCAGCAGGTTGTTGAGGATCTGGCGAATGCGCAACGGATCGCCGCGCAGCCGGTCGGGCAGGTCGGCATCGATGCAGGCATACAGTTGCAAGCCTTTGGCCTGGGCGTATGCACTGTAGGTGCCGAGTGTGGCCTCGATCATCTCCAGAGGGCAGAAGTCCAGATCGTCGATGGTCATCTGTCCGGATTCGATCTTCGACACATCCAGCACGTCGCTGATCAGCTGGAACAGGGTGGCCGATGATCGCTGGATGGTCTGCAGGTAGTGCTGCTGGCGCGGGTCGAGCGCGGTCAGCCCCATCAGCTCCAGGGTGCCCAGTACGCCGTACAGCGGTGTGCGGATCTCATGGCTCATGGTGGCCAGGAAACGTGTCTTGGCTTCATTGGCGGAATCGGCGGCCAAGCGCGCCTGTTCAAGGCTGGCGGCATCTTCGACAAGCCGGGTAACGTCATGAAAGGCACACAGCCAGGCGTTTTCGCCGTGGTAGCGGGTAGGCACAAGGCTCACGTGCCAATGGCGGCCTTCAACCTGCAGATCGGTTGAGCCCCGCTCGGCCAGGTCGTGCTGTCGACGCAGGGCGCTGATCAGCGTGGCGCTGCCGTGGGACTGCTGGGCGTGCTGGTTTTCCAGCAGCACCGCGTAGTCGCTGCAACGCAGCACGCACAGACCGGCTGGCGCCGTGTCGATGACGGCTCGACTGAAAGCCTCGCTCTCGGCGATGTCTTCAAGTGCACGGTGGGCAGGCAACACCACATGCTTGCGATACCAGTGATTGAACGCCCAGCCGCCGCCCAATCCGGCCAGCATCAGTGCAACCAGCCCCAGCAGCGGCCAGAAGGCATAGTCCACAAAGCTTTTGAAACCGATCACATAGATGCCGGTCCAGGGCTGCTCGCCCGGGCTTGTCACACGGAACACCAGCCCGTCAGCGTTCAGGTTCAGGCCTTCATGCAGCACCCGATCGGGCTTGAACTCGCCCACCAATGCCTCGCGGGTGGGGGCGATCAGGCTGAAGTGATCGTAGATCGACCACTGCATAATGCGTTCGATGTTGTTGACCTGATCCAGCGTGAACATGGACGCCACCACCACCGAGGGGCTGGCCCCTGAAATGTGCAGCCGGGTTGCCGACAGGTCGATGTCGACATACCCCAGCACAGCGGCAGGGGCATCGGGGCCTGCGTCATAAGGCACCCACTGCACCTGGTGGTCCTGCGGCGCGTGGTCGTGCAGGCTCTTGCCCACCTGGCGCACCACACGATCGAAGTCCTCTTGTCGGGGCCGACCCGTGCCGCGCAGGCGCCCCATGGCCGGTACGCTGATATCGAAGTTGTCCGGCAGGTTGAACAACAGCACCTGGGGCGATTGATAGTGCGAAGCCGACCAGAATGCACTGTAGTAGTTGGCCAGGTTCGCCCCCAGGGTAGAGACGCTGGCGTGTTGCGAGGCTGCGATCCTGGCCGGGTTGATCTTCACGCTGAACGGCAGGGAGAAGGCGTATTCGATTTCTTCATAGACCGCACCGGTGGCATCGGACGAAGACCGTTGCACCACCACCGGCACACTGGAGGCGCCCAGCAGTTGGCCTTCGGCGCTTTTGCGCGACACGGCGCTGAGAAAGGCTTCCTGCTCGCGGATGTTTTCCATCAGGCGGGCGAAGTGAAACTTCACCGTGTCTTCCTGCTTCTGCAGCATGCGATTCACGCCCCAGTAGCACAAGCCAGTCAACAGCAGCGCCAGGCCCAGGAGCACGGCAAGCCCCATGTTCAGGCGCAGTGAACTGCTGGCCAGCCTGTCCAGGCGGGTGTAGCGGTGATTCATCGTGCAATCCCGTCAGTGATGAGGCGCGTCCAGACCCAGTCTATACAAGAGCTGGAGTGCTTGCCGGATCATCCCGGGTGCCACACCCCGTGCGGCCCTAGCCCTGCGGTAGCGCTCGGGTGCGGTTTTCAGCCACGAGCCGCCATACGATCATCAGGCCGGCAAGCCCCAGCCAAGGCAGCAGCAGCGCATTCAGCACCTGCCAGCCAAACACGTCGAGCAGGCCGCCTGCGCCAAACGAGCACGTCAACCCCACCGCAAAAATCGCCATGTCGTTGGTCGCCTGGGCCCGGCTCTTTTCCGCCGGGCTGTAGGTTGTGGTCAGCAAGGCCGTGCCGCCGATGAACAGGAAATTCCAGCCCACACCCAGCAGAACCAGAGCACTGGCAAAGGCATTGAAGCCCGTGCCGGACCAGGTGGTCAGAACGTGCAAGGCCAGCAGCATCACGCCCAGCAGCATCACCCACGCCGCACCCAGCCGGGAAATCAGGGCGCCGGTGAAGAACGAGGGCAGGAACATGCCCATCACGTGCAACTGGATGACGGTGGCGGCCGTGGCCAGCGGATGGTGATGGTGGAGCATCGCCAGCGGAGTCGCCGTCATCGCCAGTATCATCACGCCATAGCCGGTCACCGCGCCGAACAGGGCTACCAGGTAGGTCGGCTGCAGGACGATCCGGGCCCATGGCCGGCCCTTGTCCAGGGCCGCCGCCGGTGGTTCGGTGGCAGGCATATCCAGAAACAGCAGCACGCCCAGCCCCAACACGGCGACGACGGTCAGCAGAACAAATGACCCGAAGTACTGCGGGCCTATCCACTGGCCTCCGAACCGCGCCAACGCCGGCCCCAGCAGTGCAGCGACTATGCCACCTGCCAGCACCAGCGAGATGGCCTTGGGGCGCAAGCTCTCGTCCGCGACCTCGCTTGCGGCAAAACGGTAGAACTGGGCAAAGGCCTGATAGGTGCCGACCAGGAAGGTGCCCAGTGCGAGCAGGGCCAGGGAGCCGAACCAGATACCGGCGGCAGCGACCATGCCGCCGGTCACGCCCAGCGCCGCGCCAAGTACAAAGCCGGCCCTGCGCCCGGCGTTTGCCATGAATGACGAGGCCGGAAACATCGCCAGTGCGGTGCCCAGGAACATGCTGGCGATAGGCAATGTGGCCATGTCGGCGCGGTGGGTCAACTGGGCGCCTGCCAGTGCGCCGATGGTCATCACCAGAACCGAAACCGTCTGGAACAAGGCCTGTGCACTTGCCAGAATGCCGACCTGCCTGTGCATGTGTGTTTTTTTCATCTTGCGTGCAGCCTCTGTCTTGCCTGGGTGAAATCGAGGCTGGAAGTATGAAAATCGCAGGTCTATTATTCAAACGAATAATATCGTCACCTAACCTCAGTAAATTTAATGGACAGAATCCCGATCGATGTTCGCCACCTGCAAACGCTGGTGGCCCTGCGCGACAGCGGCAGCGTCTCCCGCGCCGCGTCCTGGATGCGACTGACCCAAGGCGCCTTGTCCCATCACATCAAGGCGCTGGAGGAGTTTTTCGGCACCCCATTGTTCGTTCGCAAGTCTTCCCCGGTGGTCTTTACGCCGGCTGGCAAGCGGCTGCTGGAAGCCGCCGACAAAGTGGTGCCCATTCTTAATCAGACCACGCGTGACCTGCTGCAGATGGCCGAAGGCACCGGCGGTACCTTGCGTATCGCTGTCGAATGCCACACCTGTTTTGACTGGCTCATGCCCGCAGTCGATGCCTTTAGAGCACGCTGGCCTGAGGTGGAAGTGGACCTGGTATCGGGTTATCACGACGATCCCGTTGGCCTGCTGCATCAGCGCACCGCCGATCTTGCACTGGTGTCCTGCTCCGAAAGGGACGAGGAAGGGGTCGATTTTCACGGGCTGTTTCGCTATCCGCTGGTGGCACTGGTTGCCAACGACCACCCCTTGGCCCTGCGCGAGTTCTTGACGGCCGAGGACTTTATCGACGAAACCCTGGTGACCTATCCGATCGAGGAAGACGCGCTGGACATTGTCCGCTCATTGCTGCGGCCCGCGGGGATCAAGCCTGTGCGCCGCACCGCCGAGCTGACTGTCGCGATCCTGATGCTGGTGGCCGCGCGGCGCGGCATTGCGGTGCTGCCACGCTGGGCCGTGCAGACCTACCTCCAGCGTCAGTACGTGACGGCCAGGCCCATCACCCGCGAGGGGCTTATCTCGGATATCTGGGCTGCCACCTTGCCGGCAGACAGCCAGAAACCCTATGTCGTCGAGTTCCTGGCGCTGCTGCGCGAAACCACGGTGGCGGCGATTCCGGATGTCGAGCTGATGGGCTGATCGGGCACCCAGTCACGCACTACGCCCCGTTGCCTGCCTCTTCCTTCAGCCACGCAATGAACTGCCGGGCCATGTCGCTGATCTGCTTGTGCGGCTTGGTCAGCAGGTAATACGCCAGCTGATGCGGCATCACCAGCTCGGGGAAGGGCATCACCAGTTCGCCGCTGCGCACCGCCCGTTCGGTCAGCTCGATCGCACACAGGGCGACACCATGCCCCTCGATCGCCAGCTGCGCGAGCACATTGGAGTCGGTGACCACGTGCCCGCTGCGCACCTCCAGCCCTGGCGTGGGGTACAGCGCCTGCCAGGCTTCCCAGTCGTGATGATGCCGGTCATGCAGCAGCGGGTGACGCGCCAGGTCGGCCGGCACCCGCAGCGCGTCGGGCCCTTCGAGCAATGCGGGCGAGCAGATCGGCACGTAGTTCAGGCCCATCAGAAACTGCGTCTCGAAACCCGGCCAGTCGGCCGTACCCCACTTGATCGCCAGCTCCACCTCGTCGGGAAACTCGACGCGCTGGGTGCTCAGCAGTTGCTGGATGCGCAGCGCGGGGAAGCGCTGGGTGAAATGCTTCAGGCGCGGGGTCAGCCAGAACGCGCTCATCACCGGCTCGGCCTCGATGTGCAGCACCGACGGTGCGGCCTTGCGCGCGCATTTCTCGAAGGCGGCCACCAGCTGGTCGAAGGGGGCGCGAATATCGTCCAGCAGCGCGGCGCCGGCCCTGGTCAGGGCCACGGTACGGGTCGAACGCACGAACAGCGTCACCCCCAATGCCTCCTCCAGCTTGACCACCTGCTGGCTGATGGCCGACTGCGACAGGTGCAGCGCGGTGGCGGCACGGGTGAAGCTGCCGTGCTCGGCAACGGTCTTGAAGGCCAGCAGCAGGGTCATGTGCGGCAGGCGGGTCAGGGCGAATTTATTCATAAGACTTCGTTATTAGTCCATTACCAAATCGCGATTCTCTCGGCGCTGGGCACCAGCTTACATTAGCCGCCGAGCCTGCCAATACGGGGGTCTGTCCAATAATTACAACAGTTGGGACTCACTATGCAGCAGAACACCCAGAAAGACCTGACGCTGATTTTCACCAGCATCGTGGTGATATCGCTGACGGTCATCGGTTTGATGATGTTCCCCGATCAGGCCAAGGTACTGGCCGATCAGCTCTTCACCCGTGCCACCACCACCTTCGGCGTGCTGGTCCAGGTACTGGGCTTTGCCTGCGTGGTACTGGTGATCGGCCTGGGCATGAGCAAGTACGGCAACATCCGCCTGGGCGAGGGCAAGCCCGAGTACAGGAACACCAGCTGGATCTTCATGTTCATCTGCGCCGGCCTCGGCTCGGCGACCATGTACTGGGCGTTCATGGAATGGGCCTACTACTACCTCACCCCGGGCCTGAACATCACCGCCGCCAGCAAGCAGGCGCTGGAGATGAGCATCGCCTACTCGTTCTTCCACTGGGGCGTGACCCCGTGGGCCATCTACGGCATCGCCTCGCTGGCGATGGCGTATCACTTCCATGTGCGCAAGAACAAAGGCTTGAGCCTGGCGGGCATCATCGAGTCGATCACCGGCTACAAGGCCCACGGCCCGGTCGGGCGGGTCATCGACCTGATCTTCCTGTTCGCCACCTTCGGCGGGCTGGTGCTGACCACCACCCTGACCACCTCCACCGTGGCCAAGGGGCTGTCGGACCTCACCGGGCTTGCCGACGGCTTCATGCTCAAGGCGTCGCTGGTGATCCTGGTGACACTGGTGTTCTCGCTCAGCTCCTACATCGGCATCAGCTCCGGCATGCAGCGCCTGGCAAAGCTGGCCTGCGGCATGACCATGCTGTTCGCCCTGGTCGTGCTGCTGCTGGGGCCCACCCAGTTCAGCGTCAGCAACATCGCCAACGCCATCGGCCTGACCCTGCAGAACTTCATCCACATGAGCCTGTTCACCGACCCTACCGGGGACGGCGGCTTCTCCCGTGACTGGACCGTGTTCTACTGGCTGTACTGGATCACCTACACGCCGGGCGTGGCAATTTTCGTCACCCGCGTCTCCAAGGGCCGCACGATTCGCGAGGTGGTACTGGCGATGATCCTGGGCGGCTGCGGCGGTTGCTGGTTCTTCTTCGGCAGCCTGCAGAGCTTTGCCATTCACCAGTTCGTCACCGATGTGGTCAATGCCCCGGCCATGCTCAGCGGTGCCGGCGGCGAAGCGGCGGTGTCGATGCTGCTCGCCAGCCTGCCGTTCGGCAAACTGCTGTCGGTGGTGTACTTCCTGCTCATGCTGGTGTTCCTGGCCTCGCACCTGGACGCCGTGGCCTACACCGTGGCCGCCACCAGCACCCGCAACCTGCGTGAAGGCCAGGACCCGTCGCCGAGCCTGCGCCTGTTCTGGTGCCTGATGCTGGCAGTGCTGCCGCTGGCGATGCTGTACATCAATGCCTCGCTCAACACCCTCAAGACTGCCGTGATCCTCACCGCCATCCCGTTCATCTTCATCCTCATGGTGAAGATCTGGGGGCTGCTGAAGTGGTTGCGCGAAGACTACGCGGCAATGCCCGCACACCTGATCGAAGCGCAGTCCGCCCGCCTGGCCCAGGGCACTGCGTGCGACGCCGAACAGGCCCCTCGCCAAGCTTGCCAGGGCGCCCCGAAAACTCTGGAAAACCTGCAATGAAAATAGTCGATGTAGAAGCGATCTGGTTGCGCGTGCCTGCGCTCGACCAGCCCTGCGAGTGGGGTGAGGATGCGTTGATCGTGCGCATCTACACCGACAGCGGCCTGCTGGGCATCGGTGAAACCGACAGCTCGCCGGCCGTGGTCAAGGCCCTGATCGAAACCCCGGCATCCCATGAAACCTGCCAGGGGCTGCGCGACATCCTGGTCGGCGAGAACCCGCTGGAAATCGACCGGCTGTGGAAGAAGATGTACCGCCACTGCGAATACATGGGCCGGCGCGGCGTGGCCATCCATGCCATCAGCGCGCTCGACATCGCCCTGTGGGACATCGCCGGCCAGCACTACGGCGTGCCGGTGCACACCCTGCTCGGCGGCAAGTACCGTGAGCGCATCGCCGCCTACGGCACCTTCATCCCGCGGCCCGACGAGGCCGGCAACCGCGAGCGGGTACGCGGCCTGCTGGCCCAGGGCCTGCGCAGCATCAAGCTCGGCGGCGCAGGTTTTGGCGAAGACCTGCCCAGGGACAAGGCATTGCTGCAACTGGTGCGCGAGGAGATCGGCGACGACGTGCAACTGCAGATCGACCTGGTGGGGCGCTGGCGCAACTACTCCCACGCGCTGGTGCAATGCGATGCACTGCGCCAGTTCAACCTCAACTGGATCGAGGAACCCTTGCCTTCGGACGACACCCGCGGCCTGGCGTACCTGGCCGAGCGCTCCGGGCTGCGCGTATCCGGCGGCGAGGGGCTGGCCACGCGGCACGAGTTCCGTCACTTTCTGGAGGCTTCGCGCCCGGCGATCATCCAGCCCGACATCACCCGCTGCGGCGGCATCAGCGAGATGCGCCACATCTATGAACTGGCGCAACTGCACGGCGCGCAACTGGTGCCCCACGGCTTCAGCACCGGCATCCTGCTGGCAGCCACCGTGCACTTTCTGGCGGCCAGCGAGTTTGGCGAGTTGATCGAATACTCGCAAAGCGACAGCCCGTTGTTCCGTGGCCTGGTGAGCAACCTGCTGGCACTGGAGGGCGGCCATGTGCGCGTGCCCGACAGCCCAGGCCTTGGCGTGATACTGGACGAGGCGATGATCGAGCGTTATCGCGTTCGCACCTAGAGGCGGGAGGCCCCCATGCACAACCAGATCATCGACCGGGTCGAGGTGTTCGTGTGCGCGCCGCCGCTGCGCGGCTCCACCTGGACCCCGGAGCAACCGGCACCGTGCACCACGCACACCTTCATCCGCATCAGCACCTGCGACGGCATCGTCGGCGTGGCGGCTACCGATTCGTACACCACGCACCACCCCGACGCGGTACTGGCCGAGACGCTGCGCGACATGATCCCCGACCTGCTCGGGCGCTCGGCACTGCAGCGCGAAGGGCTGTGGATGCACTTCAAGCCCAGGGCCTATGCGCGCTCGGCCCAGGCCCAGGCGCTGATCGACGTGGCGCTGTGGGACATCGCGGCGCAGGCGGCGGGCCTGCCCCTGTTCAGGCTGCTGGGCGGCTACCGCGAGCGCATCGACGCCTACGCCAGCACGCCGGTGCTGGCCACGCCGCAGGCCTATGTGGACGCCGTGCAGCAACTGGTCGAGGCGGGCTTTGCGGCCATCAAGTTCCATTGCTGGTGCGACCCGGCGCGCGACCTGCAACTGCTCGAGCAGGTTCAGCGGGCCCACGGCGACAAGGGCCTGGCGCTGATGCTGGACGTGGAACAGCGCTACGACCTGGACGCCGCGCTCAAGGTCGGGCGGGTGCTGGGCGAGCTGGGCTACGCCTGGTTCGAGGCGCCGCTGGACGACTACGACCTGGCCGGGTACCGACACTTGAGCACGCGGCTGCAGGTGCCGGTGCTGGCCGCCGGCAACGCCATCACCGACAGCCAGCTGGTGGCGTTTGCCGCCAGCCAGCAGTGCTGGAGCCGTGTGCGGGTGGATGTGATGACCTGCGGCGGCATCACCCCCGCGCTGAAGATCATCCACCACGCTGCGGCCAGCGGGCTCAAGGTCGAACTGCAGAGCTGGGGGCATTCGCTGGCGCAGGCGGCCAACCTGCACCTGATGCTGGGGCAGCCGGTGTGCAGCTACTTCGAACAGGCGTGCGAGGTGGAGCTGTTCGAGTTCGCCACCGCCAACCCGATCCGCACCAACGCGCAAGGGCAGGTGACGGTGTCGCAGCTACCGGGCCTGGGCCTGCAGATCGACTGGGAGCAGATCGGGCGCGTTGCCCAGTTGCAGCTGAGCGTCGGCCGCCAGGCGGGCGCTGCGTAACTGCCGTGGTGCCGGTTTTGCAGTCATGGCGCGGGCAGCGTACGCTGCCTTGCTGCAAGGTTGGAGAAAGCTACACAGCCTAAGATTTGGTACGTGCAGTTGTGCACTGGCGACAACCCGCCCGGTGCGCAACTGCCAAGTCATACCAAAAACAATAACAGGCGACCGCCATGACGTTTTTCCTGCGCAGTATCTGCTCGATTGCTTGCTCCCTGTTCGCCACTTCGTTGCTGGCGGCGCCGCCGTCTTCGCCCGAATGCATCGTGCCCGGTTCATCGGGTGGCGGTGGGGACCTGATGTGCCAGTTGATAAAGACAGCCCTGGCCCAGGACAAGGTGTTCGACCAGCCCATGCAGATCACCTACATGCCCGGTGGGGTCGGGGCGGTGACCTACAACACCATCATCGCGCAACGGCCGGCAGAGCCGGGCACCCTGATCGCGTGGTCCAGCGGGTCGCTGCTCAACCTTGCCCAGGGCAAGTTCGGGCGCTTCGACGAGGGCGCGGTACGCTGGGTCGCCGCCCTGGGCAAAAGCTATGGCGCCATCGCGGTAAGAAGCGACTCCCCGTACAAGAACCTCGACGACCTGGTCAAGGCGCTGAAGCAGCAGCCGCGCAAGGTGCTGTTCGGCTCCGGCGGCACTGCCGGCGGGCAGGACTGGGTGCAGGCCGCGTTGCTCGCCAAGGCCGCGGGTATCGATATTGGCGAATTGCGCTACATCGCCCTGGAAAGCGGCGGCGAAAGCGCCACGGCGTTGCTGGGCGGTTACATCGAAGTCAGCAGTACCGATGCGTTCGAGGTCATCACGCACCTGCAGCGCGGAGAAATGCGCCTGCTGGCCGTACTCTCGGAAGAACGCCTGGGCGGTGAGCTCAAGGACGTACCCACCGCCAGGGAACAGGGCTACGACATCGTCTGCCCGGTGGTCAGGGGTTTCTATCTGGGGCCCGGGGTCAGCGACGAGGACTATGCCTGGTGGAAGCACACCTTCGACCAGCTACTGGCCTCGGAACAGTTCGCCCAGCTTCGCAGCGGCTTCAGGCTGCTGCCGTTCGCCCTGACCGGTGATCAATTGCGCACCTACGTCAAGCAGCAGGTGGCCGGGTACAAGACCCTGATCGACGACCTTCGCAGGGGCCAGTGAGGCGGGTGCCCGAAACAGCTGCCATCTGTCGAGATACGTGCCTTGGCACGGAATTTTCATGCCTTTTTCGAACGCTGTTTTTTGTGGTGTAACCAGCACGTTCCTTCCCGCCCAGAAAAACAATCAGGGGGTTGCATGAGCTGTCTGATCTGCGCCGGCCACGCCGAGGCCATCGACTGCCCAGCCGGGTGGGAAGGGCGGCGTTGCCTGAAATGTGGGTGTTACCACATGTCTCAAAAGCTCATCCTGACGATGATGGACGAGGGCCAGATTTTCGACGCCTGCAAGATGCGCCAGTGGCTCGACATGCGGCGCGGGGTGATGCCGATTCCGACGATTGATGTGCATGAGGCGATTCTGGTGGTGTAGTTGTGGTGGCTGGCAACTCGAATCTCACAGGCGTTGGCACGTGGCAGCCCATGTAGGAGCCGGCTTTGCCGGCGAAGCGCCGCGCTCGCGGCGCTCGATCTTGTGACCGGCACAACAGCATTGACTGGCACCTGATAACCTCACCGCGATCCTTTGGTGGCCTTTCTGAAGACATCCTCAGTCACCTGTCTTGTAATTGCATCTGGGTTTGGGGGGCATGCCTTGAATCTGATGGCGCTCTCTAGGTCGCGCGCTGCCCGCGCGTCGCTTCGCCGGCAAAGCCGGCTCCTACTTGGCGTATAGGCACCCCTATCAGTGAGCCGCGTCTGCGGCCCGGGTGTCACGTCGTTACGCGTCTACCGCTTGCGCCTCCATGCCGTCCAGCACCGTGTCGATCAACACGGTGCTCATCTCCAGCGACTGCTGCGCTGCCACCAGCAGGTGCTTGAACTGCGCGTCGGCGCGTTCGCAAGCTTGTGCGGTGGTGTCCTTGGCGCATTGGATCTGTAGCGACAGATGGACCAACGCATCTTCGAGCTCGATGCCTTCGCAGACGGAAAACAGGGGAGGGTGGTTTCCGTTGCAACAGCCGAAGGCGGTGTAGGCGGTTTTGCGGGGATTAACAAGCGGGGGATCGGGGACGATTTTTGTGATTGTGCAGCTCCCTTGATTGGTGGAGCCGACACCTATCGCTACCAGACGAAGGGTGGCGCTGTACGCAGGTTGGTAGACCGGGAATCAAGGAACCCGGCGCGCACGAATGCGCCCCACGCACAGCTGCCATGACACGAAACAGCAGACACAAAAAGCGATGGGCGAAGGTTAACGGGGTGGGGG
>NZ_JAFKEC010000005.1 GCF_017848315.1 Pseudomonas palmensis | reverse complement strand
CCCCTCGCATTTTTTGAACTCCTCGCGCCACCGCCGCCTCCCAATCCTGAGACCCGCGAACCCTTCCGGAGCCCGTCATGGCCAAACCCCTACAGGAGTACCAGCGCAAGCGCGACTTCAATGCCACGCCCGAGCCGGCTGGTAAACGCGCCCGCCCCCGCTCGGCCCATGCGCTGCAGTACTGCATCCAGAAGCACGATGCCAGCCACCTGCATTACGATTTTCGCCTGGAGCTCGACGGCACCCTCAAGAGCTGGGCCATCCCCAAGGGCCCCTCACTGGATCCCAAGGTCCGGCGCCTGGCAGTGCATGTAGAGGATCATCCGCTGGATTACGCCAACTTCGAAGGAAGCATCCCTGAAGGCCACTACGGCGCCGGCGATGTCATTGTCTGGGACCGGGGTGTGTGGGAGCCCGAGGGCGACCCGCGCGAAGCCTATGCAAAGGGCAAGCTGCGCTTTCGCCTGCAGGGCGAGAAACTGTCAGGGGTCTGGAACCTGTTCCGCACTCACCTGGCCGGCAAGAAAGAGCAGTGGATGCTGGTCAAGTCCCATGATGGGCAGGCACGCAGTGAAACGGACTACAGCATTGTCGAGGCCCTGCCGGACAGCGTGCTGAGCGAGCGCACCCTGCCCCCGCGCAGCCCGGCCAAGGCGACCACCACCAGGCACAAGCGAGCCGGCCGCAAAGCCCTGCCGGATATACTCCAGCCGCAACTGGCCACGTTGGTCGATTCCCCGCCAAGCGGCGATTGGCGCTACGAAGTCAAGTTCGACGGCTACCGCATCCTGGCGCGTATCGACGGTGACGACATACGCCTGTTTACCCGTAATGGCCACGACTGGAGTGCGAAGATGCCCCGGCAGGTCGAGGCGCTCAAGGCCCTGGGCCTCGACTCGGCATGGCTGGACGGCGAGATGGTAGTGGTCGACGACAACGGCGTGGCCGACTTCCAGGCTTTGCAGAACGCCTTCGACACCGAGCATGACGAGCGCATCACCTACTACCTGTTCGACCTGCCCTGGCTGGGCGGTGAGGACCTGCGAGCACTGACGCTGCAACAGCGCCGTGCAACCCTCGCCCGGTTGCTGGAAGGCCATGCATCGCAGGTACTCAGGTATTCCGCCGATTTTGAGGAGCCCGTCGAGTCACTGCTCGACAGCGCCTGCCGACTGGAACTCGAAGGCTTGATCGGTAAACGTGCCGACAGCCCTTACGTTGGCCGGCGCAGTAGCGACTGGGTCAAGCTCAAGTGCAAGCAGCGCCAGGAATTCGTGATCGTCGGCTACACCGACCCCAAGGGCAGCCGCAACGGCTTCGGCGCCCTGCTGCTGGCCTTGCACGACCACGACAGCGGCCAGCTGCGTTACGCCGGCAAGGTCGGCACGGGCTTCAGCGCGGCCACCCTGGACAGCATTCACGCCCGCCTCAAGCCGTTGCAAACCGACAGATCCCCCTTGCCGAAACCACCTACCGGTGCCGAAGCCCGCGGCGTGCATTGGCTCAGGCCACAGCTGCTGGCAGAGGTCGCCTATGCCCAGATGACCCGCGAAGGCATCGTGCGTCACTCGGTGTTCCACGGCCTGCGTGACGATAAACCTGCCACCGCCATCGACCTGGAGCGAGCAATGCCCACCAAGCGCGCAGCACAGACAGAACCCGAGAACCTGGGCACCCTGCGCCTGACCCACCCCGACCGCGTGGTCGACGCAACCACGGGCACCACCAAGCGCGAGGTCGCCCAGTACTACGCTCAGGTCGCCGACTGGCTGCTGCCCCAGCTCAAGGACCGACCTGTAGCCCTCGTCCGCGCCCCGGATGGTCTGAGCGGCGAACTGTTCTTTCAGAAAAACGCCGGCCAGCTGCATATTCCCAAGGTGCTCAGCTACAACAAGGCCCAGGCCGGCCAGGCGGCCATGGTGCTCAACGGCGCCGAAAGCCTGCTGGGCGCGGTGCAGATGAACACGCTTGAACTGCACACCTGGAATGCCACCACCAAGGATTTCGATAAACCCGACCGCTTTGTCCTCGACCTGGACCCTGACCCGGCGCTGCCGTGGAAAGCCATGCTCGAGGCCACCCAGCTGACCCTTACCCTGCTCGACGAACTGGGCCTGAAGGTGTTTCTCAAGACCAGCGGCGGCAAGGGCATGCACCTCGTCGTACCCTTGACCCGACGCGCTGGCTGGGACGAGGTGAAGGACTTCAGCCATGCCCTGGTCAATCACATGGCCGGGCTGTTCCCTGATCGTCTCAGCGCCGTGTCCGGGCCGAAGAACCGGGTCGGGCGGATCTTTATCGACTACCTGCGTAACGGCAAGGGTGCCACCACCGTCGCCGCCTACTCGCTGCGGGCCCGCGAGGGCCTGCCGGTGTCGGTGCCGATCTGGCGTGAGGAACTGAGCCAGCTCAAGGGTGCCAACCAGTGGAACATCGGCAACCTTCACACGCGGCTTGCACAGGTCGAAGACCCGTGGGCCGAAATGGGCAAGACACGCCAGTCGATCACGTTGCGTATGCGCAAGCAGTTGGGAATTGCATGATGGAACTGACCCACTTCGATTCGTTGTTACACCGTTTTGCTCACCGTTCGCAGGCCATCGAACGCGACGCTTCGCTAATAGAACTGATGCAGGCCTTGCAGGGCGACCGGCTCGACGTACTCCCGTTGCCCGGCCAGGGCTGCACGCTCGAACGCTGGCGCGTCCTGGCGCGGGTCGCCGGTTACGATCTAAGCCTGGCCAAACTCTATGAAGGCCATACCGACGCCTTGGCAATCCTCGCCGAATGCGGCGCCGCCCAGCATGCCTTCAACGGCATTTGGGGCGTGTGGGCCGCCGAGCCGCCAGATGCCCGGGCATACATTGTCGAGCGGGACGGTGAACGCGTGCGCCTGCAAGGCCGCAAGGCTTGGTGTTCGGGCGCGTTGCAGGTCGACCGTGCCCTGCTGACGGCCTGGGAAGACGACCAGCCTCAGTTGGTGGCCATCGAATTGCCTCATCCCAGCCAGCGCATCTTGGCCGAACATTGGCAGGCCGTAGGCATGGCCGCCACCCGCAGCGTTGTGATCGAATTCGACGACTCGCCAGGGCTGGCCATCGGTTCGCCCGGCCAGTACCTGTCCCGTCCTGGCTTCTGGCAAGGCGGCGCGGGTAACGCCGCTTGCTGGTATGGCGCCGCCGAGGCACTGGCCGGGTACCTTCACGAACAGTGCCGCAAACCCCGGCGCGACCCGCATGCCGATGCGCATCTGGGCGCAGTCGATGCAGCCTTGTACGGTGCCCGTGCCGCCCTTCGCGAATGCGCCACCTGGATCGACCTTCACCCTCAGGATGACGCCAGCTTCGAGGTGCGGCGCACCCGCGCCCAGGTCGAGCAGGCGGTCGAGCAGGTCATTCAGCATGCCGGCCGGGCGCTCGGTGCCACGCCGTTCTGTTGCAGCAGCCATTTCGCCCGGCTCAGTGCCGACCTGCCGGTATACATACGCCAGAGCCACGCCGAACGCGACCTGGCCGAGTTGGGCCGGCAACTGACCGGCCTGCCGGCGGGAGCATGGCAACTATGAGCCAGAACTTGATACAGGCCGCGCAAGGCACACCGTGGAGCGCCTGGCAGCATTCTGCTCAGTTGGCCCGCGCCAGCTGGACGCTGCCCGAGCAGTTGTGCCCACCCGGGAGGCGCCTGGTGCTGCTGGCTCCGCACCCGGACGACGAAATCCTCATGGCCGGCGGGCTGCTGGCCAGCTTCCAGGGACGAGAACAGGACGTGCTGCTTCTTTCTGCCACCAATGGCGAGGGCAGCCACCCGCATTCCTCACAATGGCCAGAGCGCCGCCTGCGCCATCAGCGCCCACTGGAAAGCCGCCATGCCCTGCAACTGCTTGGGCTGGACCTCAACCGCCTCGACTGGCGACGACTCAACCTCAAGGATGGCGCGCTGCCCCACGATGAAGCCTTTTTGGTCAACCACCTGAACCAGTTGCTCAAACCTGGCGACCTGCTGCTGACCACGTGGCGCGGCGACGGCCATTGCGACCACGAAGCAGCAGGTCGCGCCTGTGCCCAGGCGGCCCAGACCAGGCGTGTACAACTCGCTGAGGCCCCAGTCTGGGCCTGGCACTGGGCAAGCCCCGACGACCCGCGCCTGCCCTGGCCCCGCGCACACCGCGTGCAACTGTGCGATGAGCGCCTGGCGCTCAAGCGCCAAGCCCTCGCTGCACATGCCAGCCAGTTGCAGCCTGATGGTGATCGCCCACCGGTTGTGCCGGAACAGCTGCAGGCTTGCCTGTTGCAACCATTCGAGCTGCTCTTTCTGTCAACGGAGGCAACATGAGCCTGGACGCACAGTACTTCGCCGACTTGTACGCCGGCAACGATGACCCCTGGGCCTTTCGTACCCGCTGGTACGAACGGCGCAAGCGCGAGCTGACCCTGGCCAGCCTGCCGCGCCAATGCTACGAGCGCGTATTCGAGCCGGCCTGCGCCAACGGCGAGCTGAGCGTTCTGCTGGCCGAGCGCTGCGCCAGCCTGTCGTGCCAGGACATCGACGCGACCGCTGTGGCCTTGGCCCGTCAACGGCTTGCAGGCGTGAGCCACGCCCATGTCGAACAGGGCCACCTGCCGGGCGACTGGCCGGGCGGTCAGTTTGACCTGATCGTGTTCAGTGAGATCGGCTACTACCTGGACCCCACCGACTGGTTGCAGGTGATCGAGCAGTCGGTGGCCAGCCTGGCGTATGACGGTGGTTTGCTGGCCTGCCACTGGCGCCATCCCATCGCCGGCTGCCCGCAGGATGGCCGCGAGGTGCATGCCCTGCTGGCCCGGCATCTGCCACTTTACCCAGTGCTGCGCCACGAAGAGGCGGATTTCCTGCTCGAATACTGGTCGTGTCAGCCCAGCGTCGTGGACCTTGACGAGATCTGCCCATGATCGCCGTCATCATCCCCGCGCACAACGAAGCGCGCCGGTTGGGGCGCTGCCTGACTGCGGTCAAACAGGCCGTGGCACACGCCGAGGGGGCTGGGCTGGCGGTGGAGGTGCTGGTGGTGCTCGATCGCTGTGTCGACGCCAGCGCGCGCATCGCCCGCCGCCACGGCGTGCATACCCTGGAACTGGAGGCCGGCAACGTCGGCATCGCCCGGCGCCTGGGGGCGGCGTGGATGATCGAGCGCGGTGCCCAGTGGCTGGCCTTCACCGACGCCGACAGTCGCGTGCCCAGGCATTGGCTGGTGTCACAGCTGCAATGGCACGCGGACGCGGTTTGCGGCACGGTGCACATCGAACGCTGGCAGCCTTGGCAGAACGCAGCGTTACGCCAGTTGTACCGCAGCCGTTATCAGGCCCGTGAAGGGCATCGGCATATCCATGGCGCCAACCTCGGCGTATGCGCCAAGGCCTACGAGCGCGTGGGCGGCTTCCAGCCATTGCCGGCGCATGAAGATGTGCAACTGGTGCTGGCCCTGGAAGCCAGCGGCGCACAGATCGTCTGGACCGCAGCGCACAGCGTGGCCACCAGCAGCCGGGTGGACAGCCGTGCGCGCGAGGGCTTTGGGGACTATCTCAAGGGGCTGGGGGGACCGCTTGCGTAACTCATGAAGCCTTGCGCGGTCGCTTGGCCGCCGGCTTCTTCGCTTTGGTCTTGCCGCCGAGGCTGCGTTTAAGCAGCTCGGTGAGGTCGATGATGCCGGCGCCCTTCTCAGCCGTCGCGCCCTCGCCTTTGTCCACGGTTTCGATCTTGCCTTTGCTGGCTTTCTCCTCCACCAGGTCGAGGATGGTCTGGCGAAACGCATCATGGTACTCATCGGGCGTCCATTGCCCGCTCATGTCCTCCACCAGGCGCCTGGCCATGTCCAGCTCACGCTTGTCGACCTTAGTCTCGGTCACGCTCTTGTCCAGTTCCAGCGTATCCAGCCCGCGCACCTCCTCCGGCCAGCGCAGGGTGATCAAGACCAGTGCATCTTCCAGCGGGCGCAGCAGGGCCAGGTGCTGGCGGGTGTGCAGCACCACGGTGGCCAAAGCCACCTTGCCGGTGCTGTGCAGGGTCTCGCGCAGCAAGGCATAGACCTTGCCACCACGACGATCGGGGCTCAGGTAGTAGGGGGTGTCAAACTGTTGCAGCGGAATGTCGCCGGCGTCGACGAACGAGAAGATGTCGATGGTCTGGGTCGCCTCGGGCCTGGCCTTGCGGATTTCTTCCTCGCTGATCACCACGTAGCGGCCCTTTTCGTACTCCACCCCTTTGACGATGTGCTCCTTGTCGATGTCCTTGCCGGTCACCTTGTTCACCCGCTTGTAGCCAACCGGCTCCATACTGCGCTTGTCCAGCCAGTCGAAGTCCACTCGCTCACTGCGCACGGCGGTATTCAGCGAGACGGGGATGTGCACCAAGCCAAAGCTGATCGCGCCTTTCCAGATTGCCCTCGCCATGGTCGGTTCCTATGCATCGAAAGATTGGCCGGGATGGCTGTAGCGCAACGCGCCACAGCGTTCGCAACACTGGCAGTGAAGGCCGGCGACTTCACTCACCAACAGGCTGCGCCATTGGCAGCCTCGCAGCAGGCAGACGAATTTCATCAGCCACCTCCCTGGCCCGAGAAATACAGGCCCTTACTGTGACTGACTGCGCGGCGCCGAGAAGGTTTATCCGGATTTGCCGGGCAGCCATCAGGCCACCTACCGGAAGTCACTCATCACTTGCCCGTACACTGCGCGCATCGCCTGACGGTTATCCAGGCCCTGTTCACGGGCCAGTACGAAGGCTTGGCGCTGGCGATCGGCGCTGCTGCCCTCGCGCAGGATGTGCCGCGCTTGGATGAATGAACGCTCGGCATCGGCGGTGTCAGCCGGGCACTGCTGCTGCAACTGCATCAGCCAGCCCTCGGCGCTGACCGGCTGTTGCGCGTGGACACCGATGAAGGTGGCCAGGCGGCCCTGACGCAGGGCGCGCCAGTAGTTTTCCTGGGTGACCCAGCGCATCTCGCGGCTGGCGGGGTCATCGTGGCGGGCCAGCGCCTGCTCGACCAGGTGGCGAAACAGGCCGGCAACGGCCAGGGCATCCTCCAGCCGCGGGCAGCCATCGCAGATACGCAGCTCGACCGTCGGAAACCGCCGCGAGGGCCTGATCGCCCACCAGAAGTCACCGTCCTCGGCCAGGCTACCGGTACGTTGCAGCAATGCCCGGTAGCGCTGGTAGGCACTCCAGTCCGGCAACGGCTCTGGCAGCCCCATGTGCGGCCATTCCCCGCACACTGCGCGGCGATAGCTCATGTAGCCGGTATCCTCACCGCCCCAATACGCAGACGAAGTACTGAGCGCCAACAACAAGGGCAGCCAGTACAGCACCGATTGATCACCCGCATCCGATCAATGCCCACCGGTACGCCGACGTGCACGTGCAGGCCATTCAACAGGCTGCGCCGGGCCACCAGCTGGTAATCGTCGAACAACTGGCGATAGTGCGGGGAGCCACGTGGGCGCTGACGCAGCCACTGGGCGCTGGGGTGGCTCGCCGCGCCGTACAGCCCCGCTCCCTCGTTGGCCAGCGCCTGGGCCAGGCACTGTCGCCGCTCGCCAAAGAACTCACGCGCCTGGTGCAACGTGTCGAAAACCGGCGAAGCGATCTCTATCTGGCTATGGAACATTTCTTCGGCGAACCACGGGCCCAACGCGTCCCGACAACAGCGGGCCACGGCTGCTGACGGAGCCGCCATGACCTGCCCGGTGGCCAGCTTCACCAGCAGGTATTCTTCCTCGATGCCAAACGTGCACTGCCGCGCCACGACGCTATCAGCCGCGACGGGTGACGGTCAGGGCCACGGCGGCAATGCGCTCGACCCGCTCGTAACCGGGTTCAAGCAATTGCTCACCGAATACGTCTGGGTCCAGCTCACGATAGAACCAACTGAACGCAGGCCCTGCCAGGCGTAACCGCACGGCTTCGAGCAGCGCGTCGCGCCCCTCGACGATGGCGACACCGGTGTACAGCAGCAACGTGCCCCCGGGCGACAGGCGCTCCCGGGCTTGGTCGACGATGCGCAGCGACAGCTCGGCACCCAGTGCGCCGCCGCCGTGGCGGTAGGCGCGCTGTCCGGCGTCAAGCATGTACGGCGGGTTGGCGACGATCAGGTCGAACGTACCTGCGATGTCATTGAGCAGGTCACTGTGCTCGACCGAGACATTGGCCACACCGGCCAAGGCGGCATTGATGGCGGTGTAGCGCAATGCCATAGGGTTGATGTCCACTGCGCAAACCTGAGCGTGTTGGGCGGCGCGAGCGATCACCAACGCCCCTACACCGCTGCCACAGCCGATGTCTACGGCATGCTGCACGCGCTCGGGCGTGCTGCTCAAATGATCGTGTATCAGCTGGGCGAAACGGTAGCTGTCGGGGCCAAAGAACACCGCGTCGCGGCTGTCCGTTGGCCAGGCAGCATGTACCAGCAACAGATCGTCCAGGCTGGACCAACGCACAGTGCTGCGCCACAGCGCACCTTGGGCCTCCAGCACGCCAGCGAGGCGCAGCTGCGCCAGTTCATCGGGGCTGAGCAGTGACGCGGCGAACGGCCTACTCCAGCCGAACACATCACGCAGGGTACGCGCCTGCTGCGCATCGGCCCGGGCATTGACCCTGGCCTGGGTCGCCGGCGTCACGCAAGTGAAACGATAGCCGTCGGCACGCAGGCGACGCCCCAACTGCAACAAGGCCTCATCGGCACGGTTCTGGTCTTGGTCGAGCAGCATCAGTAGAGCCCTCCTTGCATCAAGCCGGTGGCCTGAATGAACGCGCGGGTGGCCTGCAGGCCCTGGGGGGTAGCATGCCGATTGCCAGCCATCGCTTCGATCAGCGCAGCCATGTCTGCAGCCGGTGGCGCAAGGGGTGTTTCATCTGCCAACTGCAAGGCGTGCTCCCACTGCCCTGGCAGCACCCGACGGATTTCTGCGCCTTGCCAGTCTCCGGCGATCCAGTCATGCCAAAGCTGCTTTTCATAAGCATCGAACACACCGAACATGGCCGCTACAGGGCCTTCTATCAGCGACCAGAAGCGGCTTTGTCGGGGATCGTTGTCGCGCTTGATCCAACCCTGAACCTGTAGCGCCTCCAGAAAATCAGGCATCGCGCCGGGTTCGGCAAGCCACTGGTTGATGGTGCGTCCTTGCAGGCGACAACGGTCCGAATGCATGCACTGGCCATAGATGCGCTTGCGCTCCAGCGCGCCGAGCAATTCGGCCTGCAGGTCGAACGAGGCGATCAACGACGGCGTGTCGATCCCCAGGTCATTAAGACGGTAGCCATGCCTGACACGCTCGTAGAACGCGGGTTTCTCGTCCCGCACCAGCTCGGTGAAGCTCTCTACGGCGCGGCGCGCATGGCCGCTGGCGGCATTATCGATGGTCACATGCAACTGGAAGTAATGGGCGTCGATACCCAGCTCGGCCAGCTCGTGGGTGGTGATCAGCAGATGCAAAGGGGGCTGTTCGTAACCCAGGTTGTAACCGATCACTTCTGGAAGAAAACGCTCGCAGTGCTGGCCGAGCGCCAGTTGCAACGCGCCCTGCAGGTAGCGAGCGGGGTCAAGCGATGGCTCCTGCAGGCAACCCAGGCGACTGAGCAAGCGCTGGTAGATCAACACGTGATTGCAGCGTGGGTCACCGTCTCCGAGTTCTTCGAGGAAGGTGCGGATCAGCCCATGGAAGCGCGGGTCCTGCCAATGCCATAGGGCTCCGTGTAGCCAGGCGCCGTCGACCGCTTTGGTCGGCGCGACTTGCTGCAGAAACCACAAGGCATGGGCCCGATTGGCAAAAAAACGACGGGGGCCGCCCTGACGCCGTTGTTCCAGGTAGGCCGCATGCTCGCTGGCGACACGTCCCGCATGGTTATCGGCCCATTGCGGGAGTAGCCCAGGATCATCTGGCAGGTCGTCGCAAAGCGCACGGGCCAGATGCAGTTGCTCTTCCAGCCAGGCCTCGGTGGTGGGCTCCGGGCCCTCAAGTAGCGCTCGATAGCGATGCTCCAGCCCTAAGTCGGCATTTTGAGGTCTTATACCTGCCTTTGTGGTTGCCACCATGCCCTGTACCTCACTCATTGATTCTGCGGTTTGGTCTCAGCTGGAGGGTTAATTACAGGGTCACTGGGTTGCTGCATCTGCAGTGACGGTTTGCTTGGGTCGGCATCCTTCGCTGGATGATCACTGTCGCGGTCGAAGCAACCTCCGAGCAGCGAGAAACTGGCAGTCAACAGCAACATGGCGAACAGGTTGTTTTTCATGATGGTTACTCGTTTTTGTGAAGACCTAAACCAACGAGTCTCACCGTCCCCCTGAATTCGTTCTGATTACGACATAGCGGATGAGCGGTGCCCGGACACGCAGATTGCGCTGCCACGGCGGCCCTGTTTTCAAGAAAAACTAAACCTTCACCCACACCTGCGGTTCAACCGAGTGCGACATTGAGGTCGCGCCAACAGAACGAAGGAGTGAGACATGAACACACCATTGTTGAAAATCGCTGGCGTTACCCTGTTGATGGGCCTGGCTTCGCTGCAGGTACAGGCAACGTCTTCGGACGATTTCGTCGATGCGGCCACTGAAGCCGGTATCGCCGAAGTGGTCACCGGCAACCTGGCGCAGGAAAAGAGCCAGAGCGCAGACATCAAGCAATTCGCCCAGCAAATGGTCACAGACCATACCAAAGCCAACCAGGAACTCGGTGACATCGCCCGCAAGCTGGACATCAGCGTGCCCGACGAAGCGGCGCTGACCGACAAGGTGGAGAAGATGATCCTCGAATGGCGCGACGAGTCGTTCGACCGGTCATACGTCAATAACCAGGTCGACGCGCACGAAAAGGCCGTGGAACTGTTCAAGAAAGAGGCCGCCTCCTCCGACAAGCCGGAGCTGAAGGCCTTCGCCAGCGACAAGCTGCCAACGCTGCAACACCATCTGGAACAGGCCAAGGCGCTGCAAGCCACTCACGGCAAGTAACCCACACGTCACCACGTAATCCCAGGGGCCGCCCTGCGGCCCTGCCTTGAGCCATCTGGAGGTGGGCTCCCCATGAATGATCGAATCATCGAACTGTTCACCGACACCACATTCTTCGGCATTTCCATCCTCAACCTGCTGGTAGCGCTGTGCGTTGCTGTGCTGACGTTCGTGATTGCCAGAGCTGTCATCGGCCTGTTGATGCGCCGGGTGCAGCGCTGGTCCGAACATGACGGGGCAATGAGTCAGGTGCTGGCCAAGGTACTGGCCGGCACCAGCAACAGCCTGCTGCTGCTCGCTTCGCTGCTGGTCGGCTTGAGCATGCTGGACCTGCCCGAGCGCTGGCTGGGCCGGGTCAGTAGCTTGTGGTTCGTGGTCGCTGCCCTGCAGATCGGCCTCTGGGTCAATCGCGCCATCGCGCTGGGCCTCACCCGCTACTTCAGCCGGCACAGCGCCGACGGCCTATACCAAGGCAGTGCGCTGGCCACGCTTTCGGCCTGGGGCGCGCGCGTGCTGTTGTGGTCGGTGGTGTTGCTGGCCATGCTGTCCAATCTGGGCGTCAATGTCACCGCCTTCGTGGCCAGCCTGGGTGTGGGCGGCATTGCCGTCGCCCTGGCCGTGCAGAACATCCTGGGTGACCTGTTCGCCTCATTGTCGATCGCCGTCGACAAACCGTTCGAAGTCGGTGATTTCATCGTCATCGGTCCGCTGGCGGGCACGGTGGAGCACGTGGGGCTTAAGACCACACGCATCCGCAGCCTGGGTGGCGAGCAGATCGTCATGGCCAATGCCAGCATGATCAGCAGCACGATCCAGAACTACAAACGCTTGCAGGAGCGACGCATCGTGTTCGAGTTCGGCTTGTCGTACGACACGCCCACTGATGCGGTAAAACAGGCGCCCGCCATCGTCGAAGAGGCGATCACAGCCCAACAGCAGGTGCGTTTTGATCGCGCTCATTTGCGCGGCTTTGGCAAAGAGGCACTGGAGTTCGAATGCGTCTATATCGTGAGAGACCCTGGCTACAACCTCTACATGGATATTCAGCAGGCGATCAATTTCCACCTGCTCGAGCGCTTCAACAGGATCGGAGCCAAGTTTGCCGTACCGGTACGTGCCATCAAGGTGACCGCACTGCCACAATCCCTCGAGCAGCCCCAGGCCCTTTGACCGACAGCGGCACTTTGGCCAGCATGGGCAGTCCTACTTGAACCCCGCTCGTAGATTGATCGGTGCCAGGCCTATAATCGCTGCCACTGCTCACTCCCGGTTCGCACAAGGCTCGTGCCCATGAAATCGTCCAGCAAACCCACGCCCGCCTCGCCGCAAAACCCTGCCCTAAGCCCCAGCCATCTGGACTTCCCAGTGGTGGGTATCGGTGCATCGGCCGGCGGCCTGGAGGCGGTCCAGGCGTTTTTTCAGCGCGTCCCCGAAAACTGCGGCATGGCGTTCGTTGTAGTGTTGCACTTGTCGCCGGACCACCAGAGCCAGGCAGACCGCTTGATCCAGCGCGTCACGCGAATGCCGGTGTGCCAGGTAAGCGAGCCGGTACCGATCGAGCGTGATCACGTCTATGTCATTTCGCCAGCCAACCGCCTGTCCACCAATGACGGCTACCTGCGGGTCAGCCCGGCCAGGCGCAGCCGCGGCGACCACGTCGCCATCGACCTGTTCTTTCGCGACCTTGCTGATGTGCACAAGGACCATGCGTTCTGCGTAATCCTTTCGGGCAGCGGCAGCGATGGCGCAGTGGGCCTATCGCGGATCAAGGAACAAGGTGGCGTGACGCTTGTGCAGTCGCCCGATGACGCCCAGTACTCTGACATGCCCAAGGCCGCCATCGCCACCGGCATGGTCGACCTGATCCTTCCGGTGACCGAGATTCCGGGCAAGCTGGTAGAACTGTGTCGCTCGGCTCAGAAGGTCAAACTGCCGGAAATCGAGGATGACAGCCTCCCGCCGCCGCTAGGCGAACGCTCAGGCGACCCAGCCCAATGCGACCCGCTCCTCGACGACATCCTCGCCCGGCTGCATGCCAGCACCGGCCACGACTTCCAGCACTACAAGCGCGCGACGGTGCTGCGCCGGCTTGAACGTCGCCTGCACGTCACCGCGCAGACCGACCTTGCCGGTTACCGCGACTACCTCGAGCGGCATCCTGAGGAGTCTCGCGCCCTGTTGGCGGACATGCTGATCGGGGTCACCAACTTCTTTCGCGACCGGGACGCCTTCGAAGCGTTGCAACAACAGGCGATGCCGGGGCTGGCCAACGATGACAGCGAGGATCCGCAGCGCGAAATACGCATCTGGTCGGCGGGGTGTTCATCCGGCGAGGAAGCCTATAGCCTGGCGATGATGGCAACCGAGCAATTGGCGATGGAGCAGCGCAGTGCCAAGGTGCAGGTGTTCGCCACCGACCTCGACGAGCGCGCGATCAATGTCGGCCGGCTGGGCGTTTACCCCGATGCCATCGCCACCGATGTTCCCACGGCCAGGCTGCGCCAGTTCTTCATCAAGGAAAATCAGAATTACCGCGTACGCAAGGACATTCGCGAAAAAGTGCTGTTCGCCCGGCACAACCTGTTGTCCGATCCACCGTTCTCTCAGTTGGACCTGGTGGTATGCCGTAACTTGCTCATCTACCTGGACCGGGAAGTGCAACGGGAAATCCTGCGGCTGTTCCACTTCGCCCTGCGTAAAGGAGGTTACCTGTTCCTGGGCAGTTCGGAATCAGCGGACGTGGCGGCCGACCTGTTTATTGCCGTGGACAAGCGCCATCGCATCTTCCGCGCCAGGGAAGTGGAACCGGCGCGCCGCCCGGGGCGGCTTCAGACGCCCGACACGCCAGCAGTACGCGCCAAACCCAAGCCCCTGCGCAAGCTGTCCTATGCTGAAATCCATCACCGGGCGTTGTCCAGGCGCACACCGCCCAGCCTGATCGTCGATGCTGACGGCAACATCTTGCACATGAGCGATGGTGTCGGCCGCTTCCTGCGCCACGCCGGTGGCGAAGTCAGCCCCAGCCTGCTCAACCTGGTACTCACGCCGCTGCGCCCTGCCCTGCGCAGTACCCTGTTGCAGGCTCAAAACACCGGCCAGCCGGTCAGCTCGGGCGCAGTGATCATCACCGTCGACGATCAGCGCGTCGAAGTCCAGGTACAGGTACAGCCCCACCAGGACGAACCCAGTGGCAGCGAATGCCTGCTGGTGATTTTCCAGGTTCGCGAAGCTGATCCCCACAACCCGCCTGCCATTCAGCAAACCGAAGGCATGGTGTTGAGCACCCTGGAGCGCGAACTGCAGCGTACCCGTCAGCAGTTGCAGGAAACCATCGAGCAGTCCGACATCTCCAGCCAGGAGCTGATGGCCTCGAACGAAGAAATGCAGGCGGTCAACGAAGAGTTGCGCCTGGCCAGCGAAGAGCTGGAAACCAGCAAGGAAGAGCTGCAATCCATCAACGAGGAATTGCTGACGGTCAACTACGAGCTCAAGACCAAGGTCGATGAAACCGACAAGATCAACGACTACCTGAGCAACCTGATCGCCTCCACCCAGATCGCCACCGTGTTTGTCGACCGCAACCTGCACATTCGCTGGTTCACCCCTGGGGCCACCGCCATTTTCAGCATACTGCCGGTCGACACCGGCCGCTCGCTGCTCGACATCACCCATCGCCTGGAATATCCAGGCCTGGCGGACGATGCGCGTGCGGTGATCGAGCGCGAAACCACGATCGAGCGTGAAGTGATCGGCCAGGACCAGCATTGGTACCTGGCGCGCCTGCTACCGTACCGGGCCAGCGAGCAGAATGTCGATGGCACCGTGCTGACGTTCATTGATATCACCAAAAGCCGCGCAGCCGAAGAACGCTTGCGCCAAGGTGAGGAGCGCATGCGCCTGGTCGCGGAGAGCACCCATGACTTCGCCATCATCCTGCTTGATGAACAGGGCCTGATAATCGATTGGAACACGGGCGCTGCGTTGATCTTCGGCTACGCCAAGGATGAAGTGATTGGCCAGCACTATGCGCTGATCTTCACCGATCAGGACCGCGAAGATGGCGAACCAGAACGTGAACTGCGTGCCGCGCGCCTGCATGGCCGCGGCCAGGACGAACGCTGGCATGTGCGCAAGGACGGCAGCCGCTTCTATTGCAGTGGCGAAGTGTCACGCCTCAAGGGCAGCAGCCTGCGCGGTTACGTGAAGATCGCCCGTGACCTGACCGGCCACAAGCGCCTGCAGGACGAACAAAGCAAGCGCCTGGCCGAGTCACAAAGCTCCAGCCACATGAAGGACGAGTTCTTCGCAGTGATGTCCCACGAGCTCAAGCACCCGTTGAACCTGATTCAGCTCAATGCCGATATCTTGCGACGTATACCATCGGTCACAAGTACCGGCATGGCGAGCAAAGCGGTCAACGTCATTCGCGAAGCGGTCACCAGCCAGGCGCGGATCATCGATGACTTGCTCGATGTAGCGCGCATCCGCACGGGCAAACTCAAACTGAAGACCCAGCCGGTCGATTTGTGCGCCGTGCTGCAGGGTATCTGCTCCGTAGCTTGCAATGAGCAGCGCGGCCGAAGTGTTCGGCTGACGCTGCCGGCCGATGGGGAACCGGTCTATGTGGAGGCCGACAGCACCCGTGTCGAGCAGATCATCTGGAACCTGCTGAACAACGCACTGAAGTTCAGCCCTGCCGATGGCGAAATTCTGTTGAGACTTGCTCGGCAGGATGAGCAGGCGCGACTTGAAGTCATCGATCAGGGCATAGGCCTCGCCAAAAACTCCCTGGAAGATATTTTTGAGCTGTTCAACCAGGCTGCACCCACCGGCCATGGGCGAGAGGGGCTAGGTATTGGCCTTTCCCTGGTTCGTCAATTGGTAGAAGCCCATGGCGGAGCGGTCAGCGTAGAGTCTCCCGGAATAGGCCAGGGTTGTACGTTCATCATCACCCTGCCCTTGTGCGCGTACGCCCAGCAACCCCAGGTGCAAGGCGAAGTGCTGCCATCAGAAGGTCGGCTGAAAGGGGTTCGTATCCTGCTGGTGGATGACTCGGTCGATGTGCTGGAAGTGATGGAACAATTGCTGTTGATGGAAGATGCCGACGTCGATGCCTACAGCGACCCGAAACTGGCGCTGCAGTCGGCGGCAGATGCGCGTTACGACGTGATCATTTCCGACATCGGCATGCCTGGCATGGACGGCCATGCTCTGATCCGGGCGCTGCGCGGCCTGGAGCATCTGCGCTACATCCCGGCCATCGCGTTGACAGGCTATGGGGCCAGCGCCGACCAATACAAGTCTCGCCAGTCCGGGTTCGACCGTCACCTGAACAAGCCTGTGGGCTATGACGACCTGATCGAAGCGATCGAGCGCCTGAATGGATCAGCGTCGGTCTGAATAAGGGAAGGCAGGCTTTGCGGGGGCGACCCACGCCCCTCAGTGCTTCCTGCCCTCCTCCTTCTGTTTTTCTTCGTCTTGCCTTTCGACCTTTTCCACCAGCAAGGGCATCGTGCCCAGCACCAACAGCGCCAGCACCGTGCTGACCAGCGCCGTGGCTTCGCGTCCCATCCCGGCTGCCGTACCGATGGCCGCCGTCATCCATAGCCCCGCGGCTGTGGTCAGGCCTTTCACATGACTGGTGTCCTGGCCATTGCCTTTGAGAATGGTGCCCGCGCCCAGAAAGCCGATACCGGCAACGATGCCCTGAATCACCCGGCTGAGCGCCTGCGCATCGGCACCTGCCATGCTCGGTGCCAGCACGAACAGCGCCGCCCCCAGCGACACCAGCATGTGCGTGCGCACCCCGGCGGACTTGCCCTTGTGCTCGCGCTCGAAGCCCAGCACTGCGCCGAGTACGGCAGCCATTACCAGGCGTACGAGGATTCGTACGATCTCGCGCTCATCGCCAATGTCGGCGAATTCGGCCTGGATTGTTTGCCAGATCAGGTCCATTGACAGGTACCGGCCTGATGAGGCTTTCTGCTGGTGCGGCGCTCTTCACAGGCGCTCGTTGGTTCGATCTTGATCGGCATGGCAGCGGCTTCCGAGGACGGTTAAAGCGTATGACTGCGAGCACTTCAAGGTTGCTGCATCGGACTGCCTGGCAGGTCGAGTGCAAGCCGTCTGGCTGACTTTGACAGCTGTCAGAAATCGCCATTCTCGATCGCGCATCCTGCTGGGGGTATCGCGGGTATTTTTGGGGGTACATTTCTGCTTTTTGAAGCCAGAAACGCCGTTCCAGAGGCCTTTCCAAATGTTCTTTGGGGATCCTGAGAGCCTGCAATAGCCCCCTGCCGGCCCGTCACATCACGACAAGCCACAGACGGACCGCCAGTACCAGTTGGCAACCGAGCGACAGGATGCAGCCCCTCAAAGCTGCCGATGCAGTGAATCATCGACGCAACAGCACGCCATCAGCCCCCCCAATCAACCAGCACTCACCACATGCTTCAACTCCTGAAACGCTGCCAGCCCCCAGGGGCCGAGCTCGCGCCCGATGCTGCTCTGCTTGTACCCACCCCAGGCGGTCTGCGGGAAGATCACCTGAGGCGCATTGATCCAGACCATGCCGGCCTGCAAGGCATCCGCTACCCGGTTGGCCGCAACGCGGTCGCGGCCGACCACCGTGGCCACCAGGCCAAAATCACCCTGGTTGGCCAGCGCGATGGCCTCGGCTTCGGTGCCGAAACGGCGGATGCAGATCACCGGGCCGAAGATCTCCTCGTTCCACAAGCTGCTGTCCAGCGCCACGTCGGTGAACACCGTCGGCGCAACGTAGAACCCCTGCGTCAAGCCCTGCGGGCGCCCACCACCGCACTCGAGCCGGGCGCCGGAAGCCAGCCCGCGCGCGATGTGCGCCAGCACACGCTCGTACTGGGCACGGTTGACCAGCGCACCCATCTGCACCCCGTCGACAAAGGGGTCGCCAACGATGATCGCCTGGGCGCGGGCCCTGACCTTTGCCACGAAGGCGTCCGCCAGGTGCTCGGCGACCAGCACCCGGCTGGTGGCCGAGCACATCTGGCCAGCGTTGTAGAAGCCGCCGCCACAGGTCAGCTCGACCGCCAGTTCCAGGTCGGCGTCCTCCAGCACGATGAGCGAGGACTTGCCGCCCAGCTCCAGGCTGACACCCTTCACTGTCTCTGCCGCGCGCTGCATTACCTGAACCCCCACCGCGTTGCTGCCGGTGAAGGAGATCTTGGCCACCTGCGGGTGCGCCGACAAGGGTGCGCCCACGGCCAGGCCGGTACCACACACGATGTTCAACACGCCCGCCGGCAGGCCCGCCTCGAGAATGATCCGCGCCAGTGCAAGCTCCGGCAACGGCGTGACCTCCGATGGCTTGAGCACCACCGTGCACCCCGCCGCCAGGGCCGGCGCCAGTTTCCAGGCCGTGGTGACCATGGGGAAGTTCCACGGCACGATCAGCGCAACCACGCCACACGGCTCGCGCCGCAAGCGCGCGGCATAGTCGCTGACAGGCAGCTCCACATCGCGGTCCTGTGCAGCGTCAAGGCCCTGGGCCAGGTCGGCGTAATAGTCAAAGGTGGCTATCACGTCGTCCACGTCCAGCGCCGCTTCGGCCAATGGCTTGCCGTTGTTGCGCGATTGCAGCGCCATCAGGGTTTGGCGGTTCTGCTGTATGCCCCGGGCAATGCGGCGCAACACCTGGGCACGCAACGCGCCAGTGCTGGTTGACCACTGCGCGAATGCAGCAGCGGCGCTTTGCACCGCAAGCTCGACGGTTTCAGCATTGCCCCCGCCTACCGTGGCGATCAGCGCCTCGGTGGAGGGGTTGATGACCTCGAGCGGCGGGCCGTCGGCGAACCATTGCTCGCCGATCAGCACGCCGGCGAGCACTTCGGATGAACATTCAGGAGGGAGCATCGTCATTCCTTCGCAAGCGGCTCAGAGGCCGGCCTGCAGCTTCTCGATGAACTGGCGGATCCGCTGGCAGGCGTCCAGCAGGTCCTTGTCGGCAACGGTGAACGACACCCGCACGAAGCCCGCGCAACTGGCGCCAAAGGCCTGGGCATCGAGCACCGAGACGCCGGTCTCGCGGAACAGCGCCCAGGCAAAATCGACGCCCGACAGGCCCGTGGCACGAATGTCCAGCAGCATGAACATGCCCGCCTCGGGCACCTTGCCCTTGATCAGCGGCACCCCGTCCAGCTCACGGGCGATCAGGTCACGGCGGCGGGTGTAGAGTTCGCGGGCCGAGGCGACGATCTCATCGTCCAGCTCGATGGCCTTGAGCGCGGCTTCCTGAACAAAGCCCGGTAGACCGTAGAGCATGCACAGCAGCAGGTTGTCCAGGTGCTGGACAAGGCTCGTGGGCGCCACCACCCAGCCGACCCGCCAGCCGGTCATGGCGTGGGATTTGGACAGGCTGTTGAGCACCACCGTGCGCTCGGCCATGCCCTCCAGGCTGGCGATGCTGATGTGCGGCGCGTCGTAGGTCAGCTGGCAGTAGACCTCGTCCGAGATCACCCACAGGTCGTGACGCCGGGCCACCTGCGCCACCGCCTCCAGCTCCTCGCGGGTGTAGACGTTGCCGGTGGGGTTGTTCGGCGTGGCCAGGGCGATGCCACGGGTGTTGGGGGTCAGTGCGGCTTCAAGCGCCTGGGCCGTGAGGCGAAAGTCCTTCTCGGCAGGCTGCTCGATGCACACCAGCCGCGCACCGGATGCCTGCACGCTGGCAGCGTAGGTCAGGTACATCGGCTCGGGCACCAGCACGTCATCGCCGCTTTCGAACAGGCACATGGCTGCGGCGTACAGGCCGTTCTGCGCACCGGCCACCAGCGCGACGTTCTCGGCGGCCACCGGTATGCCCAGCAGCTTGCGCTGCTTGGCCGCGATGGCTTCGCGCAGCTTTTCCCGGCCCACTACCGGGGTGTAGTGGGTATCGCCGGCCTTCAGGGCCTGGATCGCGGCCTCGCAGATCGCATCGTCCGTCGCGAAATCGGGGTCGCCGATGCTGAGGATGATCGCGTTCTCGCCCCGCTCCTGCGCCTGGCAGGCAGCATAGTGAATGTCCCATGCGGCTACGCTCTCGCCGCTGATGCGTTGAACCAGAGATGAATACTTCATTTGAATTCCTTGTGGCGTACAGACCGACGCCAATACGTTAGCCACTAGACTCGACGCTGCGAGGTGGTGCCCATCAACTTGAAGCTCTTTTCGATGATCAGGGCCAGGACGATGTAGGTGATCGCCACCAACAGCAGCGGCTCATAGACCCGCAGGGTCTGCGAACGCACGATGTTGGCGGCGCCGAGCAGGTCGGTAACCGCGACGGTGGAGGCCAGCGCCGTGGATTTGAGCAGCATCACGCTCTCCCCCGCCAGGGTCGGCCTGACCATCTGCAATGCACGCGGCAACCAGACCCTGCGCAGGATCTGCCCGCGGCGCATGCCATAGGCGCGTGCCGCTTCAAGCTCGCCCCTGGGTACGGCGCGCAGGCCACTGCGCAGCACTTCGCCCACATACGCCCCCACGCTCAAGGTCAGTGCAAGGGCCACATACCAGAACCCTTCGCGCAGGTAGGGCCACAACACCCCGCCCCTGATCAGCGGGTAGCTGGCCAGCACGCTGCCGACGCCGTAATACAGGATGTAGATCTGCACCAGCAGCGGCGTGCCGCGAATCACGCTGCTGACAAACCGGCAGGCGTTGGCCAGCACGACGCTGTTGGACAGGCGCCCCAGGGCCATCGCGATGGCCAGTACAAACCCGAAGCCTGCCGAGATGAGCAGCAACTGCACGGTCAGGCCGGCACCGCGCAGCAGTTCACTGGAAAAATCATTCAGCCAAGTCAAATCCATGATCGTCCCCTTATACGTTCCTGGGCATCCAGCGTTCGAAGCCGGCCTCGAACTTGCGGAACACCATGCTGGAAACCAGGGTGATGACGTAATAGAACGCCGCGACCACCAGGTAGAACAGCAGGTAGTGCTTGGTGCTGGCCGCCGCCTGACGCCCGGCGGTCAGCAGTTCGCTGTAGCCCACCACGCTGATCAGCGCACTTTCCTTGACCAGCACCAGCCACAGGTTCGACAGGCCCGCGATGGCGAACGGCAACATGCACGGCAGGATGATCCGGCTCAACAGCTTTGCCCGCGACATGCCGTAGGCCCTGCCGGCCTCCACCAGCCCCGCAGGAATGGCCTCGACGGCGCCGCGAATCACCTCACCCGAGTAGGCGCCCTGGACAATCCCCAGCACCACCACCGCAGCCAGAAACCCGTTGATCTCGACACTGGGCCGGCCCATCGCGGCCATCGCCAGGTTCAGCAGGTCGGTGCCTGCGTAGTACAGCAGCAGGATCAGCAGCAGTTCCGGCACGGCGCGGTACAGCGTGGTGTAGCAGTTGGCACAGGCGACCATCCAGCGTGGCCCCCTGAGCTTGATCAACGCGACGAGCAGGCCGATGCACAGGCCCAGCGCGAAGGCCCCCAGGGAGATACCCAGGGTTTTCACCGCGCCCTGGGCCAGGGTTTGAATCCAGCCCTCGGCGAACAGCAGATTGGACATTTCAGAAATGGTCATACAGGCACCCGATCACCCGCGCAGGTTTCAACCGCCTCATTGGGCGGCTGTGACACTGGATTTGAAGTAGCGCGCACCGATGTCGTCGTAAGTGCCGTCTTCACGCACGGCCTTGAGCGCCTGGTTCAGCTTCTCGCGCAGGGCATCGTCGCCCTTGCGCACCGCCGCGCCGATGCCCTTGCCGAACAGCGGGTCGGCCGGCGCGATGCCCTTGCCGGCCAGCATCGCGTTGTCGGGCAGTGCCAGCATCGGCTCCACCGAGACCTTGTCGGCCAGCATGATGTCGATGCGGCCGCTGCGCAGGTCGGCCAGCAGGTCGTCCTGGTCGTTGTAGTAGCGGATGGTCGAGCCTTTGCCGAAGTACTCCTTGACGTAGGCCGAATGGCTGGTCGAGCCCTGCACGCCGATGATCTTGCCCTTGAGCCCTTCCGGGGTGGGCGTCAGTTCCAGGGCGGCATCCCCGACCCACAGTGCGGGCGTCTCGATGTACGGGTCGCTGAAGTCCACCACCTGCTCGCGTTCGGGGGTGATGGACATCGAGTTCATGATGACGTCCACCTGCTTGGAGCGCAGCGCCGGAATCAGGCCGTCCCAGGCCATTCCCTTGAGCGAGCACTCGGCCTGCATGCGCTTGCACACTTCGCTGATCAGGTCAGGCTCGAAACCGCTCCACGCACCATTGCTGTTTCTGAAGGAAAACGGCGGGTAGGGTTCCTGGGAAATCGCGAACACCACCTTGTCCTGGGCGTGAGCGACATTGATCGCCCCGGCCAGCAGGAGCGAGTGCACGACAGCAACGAGTGTCTTTTTCATTTAACAGTCCTTATGCAGCTATTGTTTGGTTTTTGGCAGCGGACAATGCAGGGGCACGCCCCCGCGGATGAATAGTGTTGTTATGAGCGATTGTTCTGCGCCATCACGAACTGGCGGCACCGCTCGCTGTGCGGGTCGAGCATTACCTGTTGCGGTGGGCCCTGCTCTTCGATCTGGCCCTGGTGCAGGTACACGACCTGGGTGGAGACATCCCGCGCGAACGCCATCTCGTGGGTCACCAGGATCATCGTGCGGCCCTCCTGCGCGATGTCGCGGATCACCTTCAACACGTCGCCCACCAGCTCCGGGTCCAGCGCCGAGGTAGGTTCGTCGAACAGCATCACCTTGGGCCGTACCGCCAGTGCCCGCGCAATGGCGACCCGTTGCTGCTGGCCACCGGACAGAAACGAGGGATAGTCGTGGCGCTTGTGGGCCAGCCCGACCTTCTCCAGCAACTGCTCGGCATGCGCGATCGCGTCCTGGCGCTTCTCACCCAGTACATGCACCGGGGCCTCGATCACGTTCTCCAGCACGGTGCGATGCGGCCACAGGTTGAAGTTCTGGAACACCATGCTCAGGGTCGCACGCAGCCGCTCGACCTGGCGCAGGTCGGCGATCTCGCGCACCCCGCCACGCCCCTGCCTGAACCTGACTTCCTCGTCGTTCACGCGCAGGCTGCCGGCGTTGGGAATCTCCAGCAGGTTGATGCAGCGCAGCAAGGTGCTCTTGCCCGAGCCGCTGGAACCGATCAGGGACACCACGTCCCCCTCATGGGCACGCAGGGAGATCCCTTTGAGGACGTGATGGTCGCCGTAGCTCTTGTGCAGGTCATCGATGGCGACGACGGGGGTCGACTGCATGCTTGGCAGCCCTTTTTCGTGGATCATGCTTCGATGTCCCATTGTTGTTGATCAACCCGACCGGACAGCCCCGTCAGGCAGGCAGAAAGTCCGAGGCGTTCAGTTCGATGACATGCGGCTCGCCGCTCTCCAGGCCTTGCAGCAGATCGCGCAACCCGTCCAGGCTGCCGGCGGTGTGGTACTGCACATGACAGGAGCGTGCGAAGGCCGCGAAGTCCGGCGTGAGGATGTCCACGCCCAGGGGCGCAATGTCGCGCGCCGTCATGTAGTCGCGAATTTCGCCGTAGCACTGGTTGTTCCACAGCACCAGGATGACCCCGATGCCGTGCTCGCGCGCCGCTATCAGTTCGGCGCTCGAGAACTGCAAACCACCATCGCCCACCAGCGCCACCACGGCACGTTCAGGCAGGGCAACCTTGGCACCGATGGCCGCCGGCAGGCCGTAGCCCAGCGTTCCGTACCCGGTACCGGCGTTGAACCAGGTGCACGGGGCCGGTGCGCGATAGCCCAGCGCGCCCTGGTACACCGGCTGCGTCGAATCGCCAACCAGGATCGGCGCCGGCAGGCTGTCGCGCAGCGTATCCAGCAGCGCCTGCATGGCCTGCTGCCTGCCGGTCCAGCTGCCGCGCTCGGCGGCATTGACCCGCGGCACGTTCAACGCGGCCCAGTCACTGTCTGCGGCCGCCCCGGGCAGCGCTGCGATCAGGGCCTGCAGCCCCAACCGTGCGTCGCCAAGCAGCCCGACGGCTGCGCGTTGCACGCCCAGGATCTGCATCGGGTCGATGTCCAGGCGAATCACCGGCACCTGCAGGGCCAGTGGCCCGAGGCCGAAGAAGTCGTAGTCGGTTTCGCCCAGCTCGGTGCCCACCGCCAGCACCACATCCGCCTGGGCAAAGAGTGCACGGCCATGGGCGGACGATTGCACGCCATCGAGCAGCAGCGGGTGCGCAGGCGGCAGGATGCCGCGTGCATTGGTGGTCAGCGCAACGGGGGCCTGGAGACGCTCGGCCAGTGCCCGCAGTGCATCACTGGCACCGCGCGCGCCGCCGCCGGCGAGAATCAGCGGCCGCCGTGCCGCGCCCAGCAGGGCGGCGGCCTGCTGTACGGCCGCCTCGGCAGGCGCGCTGGCCAGCGGCAATGCGCGAGGGCTCAGGTCCAGGCCATCGGCCGGCATTTCCAGCACATCCAGCGGGATCTCGATATGAACCGGGCGCGGCCGGGCGCAACCGAACAGCGCGAAGGCCCGGGCAATCACCTCCGGCAGTTCCTGCGGGCGCTGCAGGGTATGGCTGAAGGCGCACACGCCGGCCACCATCGCGCGCTGGTCAGGCAGTTCGTGCAGGTAACCGTGCCCCAGCCGCTGGTGCTCGCGACGGCTGGTGGTGGAAATCACCAGCATCGGCACCGAGTCGGCGTAGGCCTGGCCCATGGCGGTCAGAATGTTGGTCATGCCGGGGCCTGTGATGATGAAGCACACCCCCGGCTTGCCACTGGCTCGGGCATAGCCGTCCGCCATGAACCCTGCGCCCTGCTCGTGGCGAGGGCTGACATGGCGAAGCCGGCTACCGTGCAATCCGCGATACAACTCAACAGTGTGCACGCCCGGAATACCGAACACGGTGTCCACACCATAACCTTCAAGCAGTTTGACGAGCGCCTGAGCACAACTAGTCATTGGGTCTTCTCCTGTTATTTTTACCAGACCGCCGAGGCATTTTTCAGTAGATGCTGGGCAACCACAATCGAATTAAATTTGGCTGATTGTTGATATCTGCTCACCACTCCTGCCCACTCCGCACAGGCCAGAAGGCCACTACCACCCACATTGCTGAACCTGCCGGAGGCCGTCGCCAATTCCGCTTCACCCATGATGTGAATAAAGCTTGTCATTTGTGTGGACAACGCACGCCTGGAAGCCGGCCTCGAGCGCCTCGGGGGCCAGGGTGCCGCGCTTGCCGATGCACACGAGCCGGGTGTGGGGCGTTTCATCGCCCCAGGCGCGGTCGGGCAGGATCTCGCAGCGGCTGCCGACCAGGTGCATGATGAACCGCTTGCCCGGCACTTCGGCGATGTGCAGCGTGCCCTTGGCCCGATAGATCGACGCCGGCAGCTGCGCCAGCGTCGCGCGCAGCGTGTCGAGTGCCATCGGTCTGTCGCTGGCGAAACTCCAGGACTCGAACACGCTGGCGTGATCTGCCGCGTGCCCGCCCAGGCTCGGCGCTGAGGCCGCCTTGACCGGCGTGAACGACGCCAGCGGGTTGCCGCGCCCCACGCCCAGCACCAGCTCCAGCGGCACATCGCCATACTGGCATTCGAGCATTCGCGCCCGGGGGTACAGCCAGCGGCTCTTGAGCGCCTCGATCTGGCTGCGTTCGACCCGGTCCACCTTGTTCAGCACGATGATGTCCGCCACGTCCAGCTGGTCCATGGCCAACTGCGCCATCTCGCCCTCGAGCTGCCCGAACTGCTCGGTGTCCACCACCGTGATGATGCTGTCGATCGACAGCGCATCGCGAAACTGCGGGTACTTCAGCGTGCGGGCGATCTTGCCCGGGCTCGACACCCCGCTCGCCTCGATCAGAATGTACTCCGGGCGGTTCTGCCGGTCGCCGAGCAGGCGCCCCAGTTGCTCGATCAGGTCGCTTTCAACCGTGCAGCAGATGCAGCCGTTGGCCAGGCTGAGGGTGGTCTGGGTCTGGCTGACGATCAGCTCGCTGTCGATGTTGATCGCGCCAAAGTCATTGACCATCACCGCCATGCGCAAGCCGTGATCGCTGCCCAGGATCTTGTTGAGCAGGGTGGTCTTGCCGGAGCCGAGAAACCCCGACACCAGCGTCACCGGAATGGGAGACTGCTTGTTCATCAAAACGGCCCGCCTCAGAAGTTGGGGAGTTCACGGCGCCAGGTGGCCGCGTGGGTGCCGGCATCGAACTCGCCGTTGCGGTCCCAGGTGATTTCACCTTCGAGCACGGTGATCTGCACCTGGGTGTTGTGGATGTTGCCCTTGGGCTCCACCTCGAACAGGTTGCGATCGAGCACGATCAGGTCGGCGGACTTGCCCGTCTCGATGGAGCCGGCCTTGTCCTCGATACCCATGCACCACGCCCCGTTGATGGTCATCACGCGCATGGCCTGCTCCAGGCTGATGGGCGAGCCGTAGAAACTGCCCTGCTCCTCGCCGAACGGGTTCTGCCGGGTGACCATCGCCTCGAAGCCGACCCAGGGGTTGATGCTGGACACCGGCCAGTCGGTGCCCATCACCGCGACGCCGCCATGCTCGAACACGCCCTTGAAGTTGTAGGCGCGCTGCATGCGGTCCTCGCCGAACACGGCGCGGGCGTTGGCGAACGATGAAGGGAACCAGCCCACCGGGGAGAACTCGGCGGTGACGTTGAGCGCGGCAAAACGCGGCAGGTTGGCATCCAGCAAGGTGGTGCTGTGGGCGCACTGGTGGCGCACGCCGTCGGGCCCGTTCTTGGCCCGCGCCATGGCCACGGCATCGAGGAACAGGTCGGAGGCGCCGTCACCGGTGCAATGGGCGATGACCCGGATACCCCGGCGGTCCATGTCCACCACCATGTCGGTGATGTGCTCGGGGGTCAGGTTGAGGTGGCCGCGCCAGCGCTCCTCCCCCGGCCATGCGCTGGACAGGTACGACGAGCGCGATTCGTGGGTGCCGTCGAAGTGGAACTTGACCGCATTGGCGTTGAGCCGTGCGCTGCGATAGAAGTGACGCTCACCCGCCAGCAGCTCCCAGCGCCGCTTGACCGGGAAGATGTCGTCCTGCCAGCTGATCGCGGCCTCCACGCGCACCGACAGCTCGCCCGCCTGGTCGATGGCCTTGAGCGCATTGAGACGGTGCTCGCACACGTGCACATACTTGGTGCCCACCACCCCATGACCGCTCTGGAACCACACCCCTTCGCGGTAGGCACGCTTCAGGGCGTGTTGCGGCGTGGGCGGCATGGCGGCGTGCATCAGTGCATAGGCACCGTCCACCAGGATGCCGGTCGGCTCGCCGGTGACGCTGTCGCGCTCGATGTAGCCGTGGCGCGGGTCGATGGTGTCGGCGTCGATCCAGGCGATCTCGAGCGCCCTGGAGTTGACCATCATGCAGCCCCAGGAGCGATCCAGGATCGCCACCGGGCGGTCCGGCAGCACGCTGTCCAGCCATTGCCGCGACGGCACCAGCCCGGCCTGCTTGAAGGTGTAGCGCACGAAGTACTGCCCATACACCCAGCCGTCGCCCGGGTGCTCGGCCGCATAGTCGAGAATGGCCTGGCGCACCTGCTCCGGGGTCGGATCGCTGACGCCGACTTCGAGGTAGCCGGAGTACCCGGGCGCAAGCTTGAGGTCCGGGTGGGTGTGCATGTCGTAGATACCCGGCATCACGAAACGGCCGTCCAGGTCCACCACCTGGGTGCGCGGGCCGACGAACGCCTTCGCCTCGTCGTTGCTGCCCACCGCGACGAAGCTGCCATTGCGAATGGCCACGGCTTCGGCCCAGGGGGCAGACTCATCGACCGTATAGATGCGGCCATTCAGAAACACCAGGTCGGCGGCGCCTTGGGGGCCGGGCACATGGCTGGAGCGGTAATCGGTCATCGCACTCATCGCAGGGAACACCTTTGCATGGCACCGCCGCGCGGCACCAGTCCAAGAAAACCAGGTTGGGTAAAAGGCGCCGCAGGCGCCGTCGCCGGTCGGCTATTCGTCGTCCCGGGCCGGAATCCACCACTCCTCGCCACGGGCGGTGCGGATGTATTCGGGCCAGCGGAAGTCATGCGGGACCTTGAAGTCCCGGGGTAGCAGCGGCGCCTGCCAGCGTGTGCCGCCAATGCCGCCGCCGGTACGCTCGGTGAATTCCTGGCGGGCGGCGGCCAGCAGCTCGGGCCGCGTGAGCAGGTCGATCAGGGTGGCACCGATGGTCTTGGCCGCCACCTGGATCATCGGGTCGATGGTCTGGCGGATGCCGCCCAGGGCATTGGGCACCCAGTCCGGGTAGGTGTAGCCAGGCGGTGCCGAGAGCATCGGGCGGGCCACCAGCAGGCGCACGGTCGGGCAATGCCAGGTGTATTCGGGGTAGTCGTCCGAGGTCAGGTGCTTTTGCCAGGCGGGCATCTGCTGGCGCAGCAGGCGCTCGCACTCCTGTGGGTCGATCAGGGTTTCGGTTTCGGGCAGAAACGGCCGGGCCATGGGTTCGAGCCCCAGGTTGCCCTGGATCTGCTGCGCGATGGCGATGGCCTCGTCGTCCCAGGTGGGGGCGCCGATGGCCTGCAGGTTGTCGTAGGTGGCCTGCGCCAGCACATGGTTGGGCAGCCCGCCACGGGACTTGCACACCCAGGTCTTGTTCCACTGGCAGCCGGTGGCCAGGGCGGCGGCGGCAGCGTTGTTGTCCATCACCTGGGAGATGGCCTCGGCCTGCTCGAGCGAGTCGCAGCGCGACAGGTACTGGATCTGCGCGATGTGCGGCGGCAGGTTGTCGGCCGTGGCCTGGCCGGCGGTGAGGATCGCCTCGTTGTAGCTCCACAGCCCGGTGAACGGCAACGTGGAGCGGCGCATGCTCTCGTTCAGGGTATAGAAGTGCACCAGCGCGTCGTTGGCCCCAGGCGCCCTGGCGGCCAGGTGGTTCTGCGGGATCGGGCTGTACTTGTCCGCTGCGATCCAGTCCTGGGGCGAATCGCAGGTGAAGGTATAGATGTAGGCGTAGGCGATGCCGCAGTGCGTATCCCAGGTAGTGGTGTTGTTCAGCGGCAGCATGTACGTGGGGTGGAAGCTGATGGCCGCGTCCAGGTCATCGTAATAGCCCTTGGCCGCGTGCACCGGCTTGGAGGCGCGCAGCTTTTCCGCCGGCTCGCCGAAGAATTTCAGCGTGCCCGCGAGGCCATGTTCGAGCATGGCGGCCTTGGCGGCCAGCAGGCCACCCAGGGCACTGATGCCCAGCGCCGAATGAGGGTCGGTATGCCCCGGGGCGAAACGCGACAGCCCTTCGCGCGGCTGGCGCCGGGTGGTCGCCGCCTGATTGTTGCCCGGCACCGCGTCGTACTCCGCGTAGGTCGCCAGCACAGGGCCGTCGCCGTTGCGAAACGTGGCGCAGAAGGCGGTAGGCATGCCGCCGCTGCCCTCCTCCACCTCGAACCCTTGCCTGCGCAGCAGCTCGACGTACCAGGCGCAGGACTTGTACTCGCGAAAGGCCGGCTCGGCATAATGCCAGATCACCTGGTGCCAGTCGGACAGGGTCGTTTGCTGTTGGTCCACCCAGTTCTGGGCAAAGGCCTTGGGCTCGATCATGCAGGGCATTCCTTATTGGTATGTGACCCCGCTGAGCGGCTCGGACCCGCAGGGCCTGCCTAGTATTGTTGAACCAGAAAATACGACAATCGATTTATTTCGCCATTAATGTTTATATTTGCTCAACAATAAGTCAGTGGAGCGCCCCATGCGTCTACCCTCGATGCCCGCGTTACGTGCCCTGGAAGCGGTTGCCCGGTTGGGCAGCGTGACTGCCGCGGCGCTTGAGCTCAACCTCACCCGCAGCGCCATCAGCCATCAGATCACGGGCATGGAGGACACCCTCGGCTTTGCCCTGACCGAGCGCCAGGGCCGGGGTATCTCGCTGACGTTTCGCGGCGAACGCTACGCCCGGGAGATCCAGCGCCTGCTGGCCAACCTGGAGGATGCAGGCCGGCGGGTCGATGACCAGGAGGTGTATGGCAAGTTGACCATCAGTTGCAGCTCGGGGTTTTCCACCTACTGGCTGTGCCATCACATCGGCGGCTTCGTGAAGGAATACCCCCAGGTCCAGTTGCACATGGTCACACCGACCACGGCGGATGACGTAAGCAACCACAACGCCGACCTGTTCATCTCCTACGGTATCGGCGACTGGCCTGGCATGCAGGTGGAACAGATAGCGGCGCTGAACTACTTTCCGGTCTGCAGCCCGCGGCTGATCAACGCCCTGGGCGGGCTCAAGACCCCGCAGGACCTGGCCGCGTTCCCATTGCTGCACATGAGCGACTACAGCGACTGGCGGGTGTGGCAGGCGGCGGCGAACACCCCGGAGCTGAACGTGGCCACGGGCATCCTGTTTTCCGATGCACATTGCGCACAGGCGGCGTGCATCGCGGCCCAGGGCGTTGCCATGGGCGACAACCTGCTGTGTGGCGACTCCATGGCCAAGGGGCTGCTGGTGCGCCCCTTCGATATCGTCATCCACTCGCACCGCGGCTACTACCTGGTCACCGACCTGCAGAAGTGCGAGCGGCCCGCCGTGCGGGCCTTTACCAACTGGATCAAGAACCAGCTGCAGGCTTCGAGGCAGTCCTGGACGGCGCTCTAGGCCGTTGGCTCCGGCCTGCTGGCGCCGCCAGCCGCCGCCCTAGAAAATCCGCTCGCTCCTGGCGTAATGGGTCACCACCTCGATCAGTGCCTGGTGCGCAATCGCGTGATCGCACGTCGCCAGGGCCGCCTGCAGGCTGTTCATGTACTCGAGCAGCTGGCGCTGGTTGCGCAGGGCGAAGTCGTGCTCCAGCCCCTGATCCTCGTAGATGAGCACGTAGCTGCGGCAAAAGCCCGCGACCAGAAAGGCCGCGCCGGCCTGGAACGGCTCGTCACGGATGATGGCCTCACAGTCGGCGTTGGCCTGCTTGAACGAGTCGGTGCCCGGTAGCGCGGCGGCGAAGCGTTGCACCATTTCATGAAAATTCATCGTTGTTCGTACCTCTTGTTGCGCCACTAGGCAGGCGTGGCGCGGTTGAAGGAAAGTCGTTGCCCACGGACTGCACTGTTCACCGTGGCGCCGTCCCACACCCGTTCGCCATTGACGAACGTGGCGACGATGCTCGATGAGAACTCGGTACCGGCAAACGGCGTCCAGCCGCATTTGGACAGCACCTGGTCATTGCTCACCCGGTGCGGGCGCTGCGGGTCGACGAGCACCAGGTCGGCGGCGTAGCCCTCGCGCAGGTAGCCCCGGCCACTGACCTGGAACAGCTGCGCCGGTGCGTGGCTGACCACCTCGACCAGGCGCTCCAGGCTCAGCTCCCCGCAGAAGACGCGCTCCAGGGCGGCCTGCAGCGCGTACTGCACCAGCGGAATGCCTGACGGCGCCTTGGCGTAGGTGCTGCGCTTTTCTTCGAGCAGGTGCGGGGCATGGTCGGTCGCCAGCACGTCGAGCCGACCTTCGGCCAGCGCCTTGACGATGGCGTCGCGGTCGCTGGCCGACTTGATCGCCGGGTTGCACTTGATCAGAAAGCCCAGCCGCTCGTAGTCGTGATCGGTGAAGTGCAGAAAGTGCACGCAGGTTTCGGCGGTGATGCGCTTGCCGCTGAGGGGGCCGGGCTCGAACAGCTGCAGCTCTTCTGCCGTGGAGATGTGCAGCACATGCAGGCGCGTGCCGTGCTTGCGCGCCAGCTCGATGGCCAGCCGAGTGGACCTGATGCACGCCTGGCGCGAACGAATCAGCGGGTGCTCGCGGGCCGGAATGTCCTCGCCAAAGCGCGCCCTGGCCTTTTCCAGCTCGGCATTGATCATGGGCGTGTCTTCGCAATGGGTGATGATCGGCACCGGCGAAACCCGGAATATCTCGTTCAATACCTCGGGGTCGTCCACCAGCATGTTGCCGGTCGAGGCCCCCATGAACACCTTCAGCCCTGGCGTGCTGGCCGGGTCGATGGCGCGAATGGCAGCCAGGTTGTCGTTGCTTGCCCCCATGTAGAAGGCGTAGTTGACCGCGCTCGATGCGGCGGCGATGGCGTACTTGGCTTCAAGGCTGGCCCGATCGAGCGCGGGCGGGTTGGTGTTGGGCATCTCCATGAAACTGGTGATGCCGCCCGCGGCACAGGCCCGCGACTCGCTGGCGATGTCCGCCTTGTGGGTCAGGCCGGGCTCCCTGAAGTGCACCTGATCGTCGATCATTCCCGGCAGCAACCACAGGCCGTGTGCCTCGATCACGCCCTCCCCGGCAAGCGGCTGCAGGACCTGCCCGATACAGTCGATGCGGCCCTCGCGCAGCCGCACATCGGCCGCCCAGGTGCGGCCTTCGTTGACCAGGGTCGCGTTGCGGATCAGCCAGGCATTGCTGGGTACGCTCATGGTGTCAGCTCCAGTGTCGTGTGGTAGAGCACCTCGGTGGCCACCAGAAAGTCGTCCAGGGCCATGGCCTCGTGGGGGTTGTGCGAGCCGTGCTGGTTGCGGATGAACAGCATGGCGCTGGGGATGCCGACGTTGGCGAAAACCGCAGCGTCATGGCCGGCCCCGCTGGGGGTGAGCACGCCCTGCCAGCCTTGTTGGCGGGCCTGGCGCACCAGCGCCTCGACCCAGGGGGCGTGCATGGCCGCCGGGGCCGTGTCGATACGCAGGTCGAACTCGAAGCGAACCTGGCGGGCCTGCTCGATGGCCTTTGCCTCGTGCAGCGCAACCGCGTGAAAGGCCTCGAGCGTGGCCATGTCGAGGCTGCGCATCTCGAGGCTGAACCTGACCTCGCCGGGAATACGCGAGACGGCATGGTGCGCCGCGTTGGTCCCCAGTGTGCCGACGGTAACCACCAGGTCTCGCCCGGCGGCGAGGTACTCGCGCCAGCATTGGTCGATGCGGGCCACCAGCTCGCTCACGGCAAACACGGCGTCGTGGCGGTCCTCCCGAGCCACGGCGCCCGAATGGCCATCTTCGCCCAGGCAGCGAACCTGGTTATGGCGCAGGTTGCCGCGGATGCCGGGCACGATCCCCACGGCCTGCCCCATGCGCTCCAGCGACTGCGCCTGCTCGATATGCACTTCCAGATAGCCGGCAAACTGGGTGCGATCGACCAGCCACTGCCGACGGCCAATCGCTGCCAGGTCGGCGCCCACGGCCTGCATGGCCTGGCCCAGGGTGCGCTGGCTGAAGCGGTTGGTCAGCTGCAGGTCGTGCTCGCTCAACCCGCCGACCAGCGCACGCGAACCGATGTACGACTTGCCGTACCAGGCGCTCTCCTCGCCACGCAGCCCGATGACCCGCACCGGCTGCGCCGTGGCCACGCCCTCGCGGTCGAGCCGGCACAGGCACAGCAGGCCCGCCACAACGCCGGCCAGGCCGTCGTAGTTGCCGCCCTGGGGCACCGAGTCCAGGTGCGAGCCGTACCACAGTGCGGGCTGGCCATTGTCGCTCTTGCGCGTGAAGATCACGTTGCCCGCACGGTCGGTTGCCACCTCCAGCCCCTGGGTCAAGGCGAAGTCGCTCAGGCAGGCGATGGCGTCACTCTCGCCGGGGCCGTAGCTTTCGCGGGTGATCCCCTCCTGGGCATCGCGTGACAAGGCGGCGATGGTGTCGAACAGTCTGGCGGCCTGTTCAGGCCATTGCGCGATCATGGCAAGGCTCCAAACGGCTCGGCGGGCAAATCGTCGAGGGCGCCGATCAGGGTGCTGATCGAGGCAACGCCCTTGCGCCGGCAGTAGGCCTCCAGTTCAGACACCATGGTGTTCATGGTTTTCGGGTGCAGGAAGGTGGCCGTACCCACTTGCACCGCCGAGGCACCGGCATAGATGAACTCCAGCGCATCGTCGGCCGTGGCAATGCCACCGCAGCCAATCACCGGAATTTCCAGCGCCTGGGCGCATTGATAGGTCAGGCGCACCATCAGCGGGCGGATGGCGGCGCCGGATATGCCGCCCATGAAGTTGCCCAGCCGCGCGCGGCCTCGCTCGATGTCCACCGACAACCCGAGCAGCGTGTTGCCCACCACGACGGCATCGGCCCCGGCCTCCTGCGCAGCCAGGGCAACCGGCACCACCTCGCCGGCATTGGGGGTCAGCTTGACCCACAGCGGCAACGAGGTGACCTGGCGCATCAGCTCCACCACGTCGCGGGTACTTTCAGCCTGCATGCCGAACGACTGGCCATGCGCTTCCAGGTTGGGGCACGAGATATTGGCCTCGATGCCGGCCACACCAGGCACATCACTCAGCCGCGCCGCCAGGTCGGCAAAGCCCTGGGCCGTGGGCGCCGAAATGCTCACGATCAACGGCGCGTCGTAGTCGCGGTAGAACGGCACCACCTTGTCGATGAACAGCTGCGCGCCTTTGCTGGGAATGCCGATGGCATTCATCATCCCGTCGTTCAGCTCGCAGACCCGCGGCATCGGGTTGCCGCTGCGCTTTTCGGTGGTGATGGTCTTGGTCACCAGTGCACCCAGCTGGTTGAAGTCCAGCAGGTGGGCAAGCTCTTCGGCAAAGGTGCCCGATGCCGGCATCACCGGGTTCTTCAGGCGCAACCCGCCGACCTGTACGCTCAGATTGATCATCACACCACCTCCGCCAGGTCGAATACAGGGCCTTCGAGGCATACCCGCTTGCCCACCCTGAGCCCGTCTACCTCGAACACCTCGACGCAGCACTGGCACATGCCCAGGCCGCACACCATCTGTTGCTCCAGCGCTACCTGGCCCACCAGGCCGAGCTCGGCGCTCAGCTTCTTCAGCAACTGGGTCAGCCGCCTGGAGCCACACGTGAACAGCGCATCGGTGCCTTCACGGGCGATGATCTGGCGCAGCAGCGGTTCGAGCCGTTCGGGCGAGCTGCTGCCATCCTCATCCAGCACCACCCGCACGTCGGCCCCCAGCGAGGCGAAGCGCTCGCGCGAAAGCAGGCTCTTCTCGCTGCGGGCACTCAGCACTGCGGTCAGGCGGATGCCCAGCCGATGCGCCGCTTCGGCCAGCGGCGCCAGGGTGGCCAGCCCCACGCCCCGGGCCACGATGATCATGTGCTGCCACCCCGGCTGCAGGTCGAAGCCCTTGCCCAGCGGGCCTAGGATCTCCACGGTCTGCGCCTGGCCAAGCGTCTCCAGGCCATAGGTGCCCTTGCCGGTCACCTTGTACAGAAACTCCACCTGGCCCGTGGCCGGGTCGGCCTTGTAGGTGCTCATGGGGCGACGGAAGTACGGCTTGTGCTCGCCTTCACTCGGGCACAGCAGGTTGAAGAACTGCCCCGGCAACGACTGGCTGGCGGCGCCGTCGGCCTGTAGCACCAGGCGCTTGTATTCATCGTTGACCCATTGGTTGGAAATCACGACCGCCAAGGTGTCGTCTGGGGGAGTCAGGGCACTCGCCTGGCAGCAGCCGGAAATCACGTTCATTGAGGTGGCCTCGCATTTGTCTAAATTTTTATACAGCACGGTCAAAAGTAAATGCCGCCTCAGTGATGAAGCGGCAGATGAAGCGGTGTTTCAGCGATTGCTTAAGCTGACTGTACTGCAGCTCGGTGTTTCTGTCTAATTTTTGATACGAATAAGCCAGAGCAAATTCATAACCATCCCGCCGGGCTAGGCCGGCTGCGGCTTCGGCACGTCATGGGCCTGGCAGGCGGGAAGCAGCAACACCGTCGCGAGCATCGCCACCCCATACAACGAGGCAAGCAGCATGATGGCCGCCGAGAACGAGTAGTGCAGCGCTACGGCGCCCACCACCAGCGGCCCGAAGCCACCGGCGGCCCTGCCCACGTTGAACAGCACGTTCTGCGCCGTGGCACGGATCTGCGCGGGGTACAGATCGGAGATCAATGCGCCGTAGCCACCGATCATGCCGTTGACGAAGATGCCCATGATCGCGCCGGCAAACAGCATGACCGTGGGGTTGTCGAGGTTGGCATAGGCGATGACCATGAACCCTGCGCCGGCCTGATACAGCAGGAACATGCGCTTGCGTCCGAAACGGTCGGCCAGGTGCCCGAACAGCCAGATACCGAACGCCATGCCCAGCACCGTCACTGCGGTCCAGGTTCCGGAGGCCATCAGCGAGAAGCCGAACTTGTTCGACAGGTAGCTGGGCATCCAGATCATCAGCCCGTAGTAGCCGAAGTTCTGCACCGAGGTGAGCACCATCACCCCCAGGCTCGCCTTGCTGGTCGGCCGGTCCTTGAACAGGTCGGTGAAGCGCCGCGCGAAAGGCACCGGGTCGGCTGCGGCCTTCACGAATTCTGCCGGCTCGCTCATGGTATGGCGAACCACGAGCGAGACGAACGCCGGCAGCAACCCGACCAGGAACATGCCGCGCCAGCCGATGTAGGGCAGCAGCAATGGCGTGAGCAATGCAGCGGCGAGCACGCCGGCCTGCCACCCCATGCCCACATAGGAAGAAGCACGATTGCGCCGGTTGGCCGGCCAGGTTTCGGCGATCAGCGCCATGCCGATGCCGAACTCCCCGCCCAGGCCGAACCCGGCCAGGGTTCGATAGATCAGCAGGTCCCAGTAGCCCTGGGCGAATGCGCACAGCCCGGTGAATATCGAGAAGGTGAGGATGCACAGGGTCAGCATGCGTACCCGGCCATAGCGGTCGCTCAGTTGGCCGAAGATCAGCCCCCCGGCCACGGCGCCCAGCAACGTCCATGTCACCAGCGAGCCAGCCTCCGAGGAACTCAGACCGAGACCGATGGTGATCGCCGGCAGCATGAACCCGAGAATCAGCAGGTCGAAGCCGTCCATCGCATAGCCGGTCACGCTGGCTATCAGGGCCTTCTTGGGTGACGCGTCCTTCTTCGGACGCTTTTCGGAAGAAGCCATCTTGGTTTACCTCTTGTTTTTGTATGGTTTTTTAGACAGCTGACGCCTGAACCTGCCCAGGATCGCCGCCGGTCCGCCCGTGCAAGGCTTCACAAAGCGTACTGCCAGCCTGCGCGATTGTCTAAATATTTAGATTGTGGGCTCGCAAAAAAAACGCCGCGCTCAGAAATGCCACTCCAGGTTGATCGACAAGGCGTCCACGTCGATCCCGTCGCCACGGCGGTTGCCGAACTTGTTGCGCCAGTACTCATATCCGGGCCCGACCCATAGCGTGTTTCTTGCGCCGCCCAGCACAGCCCCTGCATCCAGCATCAGCGAGGTGCGCATCAGCTGTTCATCCGCCGTCGGGTTGCGCCGGTAGTCATCGCCCTTCTCGCCGCTGTAGCTGTAGAAGCCCTGGAATTTCATCGGCAGGCTGCCCAGCGCGAACGGTATGCCCCAGGTCAGGTTCAGCTGGTAGAACGGGTCGAACGCCATGCGCGAATGGTTGCCCGGCTGCCGGCAGCTGTCGAGCCCGCAGTGGTTCCATTCCCTGGCGTAGAACAGGCTGAGGTCGAGAAACCCTGCCGGCAGCGCGAACTTGAGGGTCGGGCCTATCAGGATCATGCGCTTTCGCGACTGGAACGCGTTGTTCTTGGTGTTCCAGTCCAGGCCCAGGGTCAGCGCGACGTCCTTCACCGGCCCGAAGGCCAGCGGCCGATCGAACACCCGTGCATGCTGCAGCTGATTGCGGTAGGTCAGGTAGACCTCGGTGGCGCCGCTGCTGCTGTCCTTGCGCGGGTCATCGCGGTCGGACCTGAACACATCCACGTTGGCGAACTGCTGGCCCAGGGCGTAGCTGCTCACATGGGCAAGCTGGACGATGTGCTTGGCTATGTCCTGGCGCTTGCCCGGGTCCGAGAAATGGCTGCTGTAGCGATAGCCGATAAAGGTATCGCTGAAGGCTGGCGGCGGGCCAGCCATCACCATCGGGGTCATCAAAAGCGCGAACGCGGGCGCGCCGATGCGAGTCTTCATCAGGGAAGCTCCTATCAGGTGGGGTGGGTGGGGTTGTGGTATCAGGTGGCAGCGCAGGCGATGCCGCAGCAGGTGCAGGGTGGTGTGGACATGTGTCGGCCTTTTTTATATTTTTTGGACAAGCAACAGTTCATGTCTAAATATTGATACACTCGCGCCATGGCCTCGTCAAGCCGATCTGGTAGAACATGCCACCACGAAAAACGACAAGGATCCCCCAGTGAACCAGATTGATTACCAGGCAATCGGCGAGCGCCTCCGGGCCTTTCGCATCGGCCGCCAGCTCAACGCCGACCAGGTGGCCGACAAGCTCGGCATCTCGCGGGCTGCGGTGTACCGCCTGGAACTGGGCAAGATCGTCAAACTCGACACACTGGAGCGCCTGGCCGACCTGCTGAAGGTGTCGCTGACCAGCCTGCTGGGTTCCGATACGGAGTACTTCGACAACGCCCTCGGCTACTTCGAGCGCATGCGCCAGCTGGAGGCCCGTTCCAGCAGCGTCATCTCCTACTTCGACCCGTTTTCCTACCTGCTGACCACGCCCGAATACTCGGCGCTGTTTCAGACCATGCTCCACGAGGCTCGACCACAGGGTTTCAGCCCGGCACAGGAAGCGATGGAGAGCCAGATTCTGAGCATTCTGGACGAGCGCAAATCCACCTTCTTTCGCGAAAAATTCCAGGTCAGGTCGATTGTCAGCCTGCGTCAGATCGAGCGTTACCTGCACATCGGCCTGGTAGGCCGCCTGGACCTGCCCCCCAGCGTGCGAATGGAGCGCGCGCTGCTGGCACGCAAGGAAATCGAGAACCTGATCTCCATCGTCGAGACCAACAGCGATCACCCGGGTATCTACCTGATCGACGAGGCACTGCCCAGCGCCACCTTCCAGATCTTCGAGCAGAAGACCACCAGCTACGTGGCGGTGAGCCCTTACCGGCTAGGGGAGCTGCCCAACCTGCATGTGGGCATTGCCAGCGTCACCTCCTCTGCCCAGGCCGTGGACATGTACAAGAACATGTCCAGCGACCTGCTCAGCCGCGCCTGTTCCGGGCGCGAAGCCACGAAAAAACTGCAGCACCTGCTCGCCAAGCTGTGACTGGCGCTGGCACGCCAAGGTACGCAGGGCCCGGCAGGGCCGCTTTCAGCCCTTCCCTTGCGCCTCGGCCAGGCGCCGCTGGATTTCGCGGGTCTTTTCTTCCTGCTCCTTGATGGACGTCGGCGTGATCACCTTGTCCACTGCCTCGGTATCCGGGTCCGGTTGTTCCAGCACCGGGTCGGGGGATGGCGTGCCCTTCTGCGCCTGGTCCGACGAGAGTGGCCGCGGGACCTTGTCGCCCTGCTTGGTATCGGTGGGTTTCATCGGGTTCTCCTTCGAGTGCGGGGTGTTACTAAGCAGAACCCGTGAGGTAGGAAAAGTTTGAAGTGATTTGGCCGGCCGGTCTCAGATGAAGATGGTGCCGCGCAGGTAGAGCGCCGCGTGACCGCTGATGATGACCCGGTCGTTGTCCAGGACTTCGCAGTGCAGTTGGCCCTTGCGCGCCCCGCCCTGCTCGGCACTCAGGCTGCGCTTGCCCAGGCGTTGGGCCCAGTAGGTCGCCAGCGAAGTGTGGGCCGAGCCGGTGACAGGGTCTTCGTTGACCCCCACTCGCGGCCCGAACCAGCGCGAGACGAAGTCCATGTGACGACCCGGCGCGGTCACGGCAACCCCGCGCACCTCGAATGCGGCCAGGGCGGCAAAGTCGGGGTCGAGCCCGGCGACGATGCTTTCATCCTCGACCACTACCAGGTAATCGTCCGTGCGATACAGCGCCTCGGCCTGCTCCAGCCCCAGGGCCTGCAGCAGGCCAGGCGGCAGGGCTACGGCTTCAGGCTGCTTGGCCGGAAAGTCCATGGCCAGGCGACCGCCTTCGCGGCGCACTCGCAATTCACCGCTGCGGGTGGAAAAACGCAGCGTGTCGCGGCGTTCACCAAGCTGTTCGAACAGCACCCAGGCGGCTGCCAACGTGGCGTGCCCGCACAGATCGACCTCCACTGCGGGGGTAAACCAGCGCAGCTCGAACACCTCACCGTTGCGTACCCAATAGGCCGTCTCGGACACATTGTTCTCTGCTGCGATCCGTTGCAGCGTCGCATCAGGCAGCCAGGCGTCCAGCGGGCACACCGCCGCCGGGTTGCCGCCGAACGTCTCGGAAGAAAAAGCGTCCACCTGGAAAATATCGAGTTGCATCGGGCACCCAAATAATGATCGTCTGGCCCAGAAAATATCAACCAGGCGTTGAATTATCAATTTATTGTTGAAATCCTGAAGCGGGAACCCGCGTTGGGTCGATTGCGGCCTTTCTCTCAACCAGCGCAGCAAACCACCACCGCCTCTTCACTCCCCACAAATCCCGCAAGCCCGCCGTTCGATGTCAGAATTGCCCCATTCGATCGTTTTGGAGACCACCATGCTTCGTGCATTTGAACGAAGGCTCGACCCTTTCCCTCCTGACGAGGTGCCCCCGCCGCCCGTGGGCCTGGCACGCTTTCTGTGGGCGTGCACGCGGGGTGCGCGCGGCTACATCCTGGCGTTCGCACTGCTCAGCGCTGCGGTGTCCATCTATGAAGCCTGGCTGTTTTCGTTCCTGGGCCAGGTCGTGGACCTGCTCTCCACCTGGCAGGCCGGGGGCGATGCGGCAGCGCAGGAACGCCGCGTGCTGTGGGGCATCGGCATCGTGATGCTGTGCAGCGTCGGGCTGGTGGCCCTGCGCACCATGGTTCAGCACCAGATACTGGCAATCAACCTGCCCTTGCGCCTGCGCTGGGACTTCCACCGCCTGATGCTGCGCCAGAGCCTCTCGTTCTTTTCCGACGAATTCTCCGGGCGCGTCACCACCAAGGTCATGCAGACCGCACTGGCGGTGCGCGACCTGCTGTTCACCCTGATCGAGATCGCCCCCGGCATCGGGGTGTACTTCATCGCGATCATCGCGCTGGCCGGCGGCTTCGCGCTCAAGCTCATGCTGCCCTTCGTTGCCTGGGTGGTGCTGTTCGGCCTGGCCATGCTGTACTTCGTGCCGCGCCTGGGCAAGGTCGGACAGGAGCAGGCCAACGCCCGCTCGATGATGACCGGGCGCATTTCCGACGCCTACACCAACATCACCACGGTGAAGCTGTTCTCCCACTCCAACCGCGAGGCGCACTTCGCCCGTGCGGCGATGGAAGACTTCAAGCAGACCGGCTTTCGCCAGATGCGCCTGGTCAGCCAGTTCGAGATCGTCAACCAGGCACTGGTGGTGGCCCTGATCATGGCCGCCGGCGGCTATGCCCTGTGGCTGTGGCACCAGGGCGAGGTCGGCGCAGGTGCCGTGGCGGCGATCACCGCCATGGCGCTGCGCATCAATGGCATGTCGCACTGGATCATGTGGCAGATGACCTCGCTGTTCGAGAACATCGGCACCGTGCAGGACGGCATGGCCACCCTGACCCGCGGCCCCAAGGTCAAGGATGCCCCGGACGCCAAGGTGCTGCAGTCCCGCGGCGGCGCGGTCACCTTCGACAAGGTGAGCTTCAACTACAACGGCGAGCGCCAGGTGCTCGACGGCCTGAGCCTGAGCATTCGCCCGGGTGAAAAGATCGGCCTGGTGGGGCGCTCCGGCGCGGGCAAGTCCACGCTCATCAACCTGCTGCTGCGCTTCTATGACGTCGACAGCGGCCAGATCCGCATCGACGGGCAGGACATCGCCCATGTGACTCAAGACAGCCTGCGCAGCGCCATCGGCATGGTCACCCAGGACACCTCGCTGCTGCACCGTTCCATTCGCGACAACATCGCCTATGGCCGGCCCGACGCCACCGACGAACAGGTCCGCAGCGCAGCCGCCAGTGCCCAGGCCGACGGTTTCATCAGCCAGTTGAGCGACCAGCAAGGCCATAGCGGCTACGACACCCTGGTGGGCGAACGCGGCATCAAGCTGTCGGGAGGCCAGCGCCAGCGCGTCGCGATCGCCCGAGTGATGCTCAAGAACGCCCCGATCCTGCTGCTGGACGAAGCCACCAGCGCACTGGACTCCGAGGTCGAAGTGGCCATCCAGGAGAGCCTCGACGAGATGATGCAGGGCAAGACCGTGATCGCCATCGCCCACCGTCTGTCCACCATTGCGGCCATGGACCGGCTGGTGGTGATGGATGACGGGCGCATCATCGAGCAGGGTACCCACGCCGAGTTGCTTGCCAGAAATGGCACCTATGCGCAGCTGTGGCATCACCAGAGTGGCGGGTTCCTGGGTGAGGATCAGGGGGTAGCACAGGCCATGCACCAGGACTGAGCCGTACAAGCCTGCGGTGGTCCGTGGTCAACGGCTATCGCAGCGTCTGCGCAGGCCGTTCATCCGCTGATCTGCACTTTGTTCACCTGGTCATGATCACAACACGATACTGACCACGCCCTCCACTTCACTCGGGAGCCACGAACATGGGGTATGTCACTACGCGGGACGGTGTCGAGATCTTCTACAAGGACTGGGGCCCACGCGATGCCCCGGTGATCGTCTTTCACCACGGGTGGCCACTCAGTGCCGACGACTGGGATTCGCAGATGCTGTTCTTCCTTGATCACGGCTACCGGGTCGTCGCGCACGACCGCCGCGGCCACGGGCGCTCCAGCCAGGTGTGGGACGGGCACGACATGGATCACTATGCGGACGACATTGCGGCCGTGGTCGACCATCTTGGCGTGCAGGGTGCAGCCCACGTGGGGCACTCCACCGGCGGCGGCGAGGTGATCCGCTACATCGTTCGCCATGGCCAGGAGCGTGTGTCGAAGGCTGCCCTCATCAGTGCCGTGCCACCGCTGATGGTCCAGACCCCGAACAATCCGGACGGCTTGCCCAAGTCGGTGTTCGATGACTTGCAGGCGCAGCTCAAGGCCAACCGCGCACAGTTCTACCATGACCTGCCGTCGGGCCCGTTCTATGGCTACAACCGCCCAGGCGCAAACGCCAGCGAGGGCACCATCCTGAACTGGTGGCGCCAGGGCATGATGGGCTGCGCCAAGGCACACCTTGACGGGATCGTGGCCTTCTCCCAGACCGACTTCACCGACGACCTCAAGCGCATCACGATTCCCGTCCTGGTGATGCACGGGGACGATGACCAGATCGTGCCCTATGCAAACTCAGGGCCGCGGTCAGCGAAGCTGTTGCAGAACGGCACCCTGAAAACCTATGCGGGCTTGCCGCATGGCATGCCGACCACCGACGCCGACACGATCAACGCCGATCTGCTCGCGTTCCTGCGAAGCTAGACGACCGGGGCAGGCATCCACCTGCCCCTTCCCTGTCACCACGCCGGGCTGGCAACCCGATGCCGCCCCGGCTTCATCGCCGAGGGTCGACCATGAACACTCGACACACACCTTCAACGGCCTCGCAGGTACTGAGGCTGCAACCCGACGACTGGGTGCCCAACAATACCCGGCTGCCGGTGCTGATCTACCCCCACGCGATTGCGCTGCATGGCAGTGATCCGGCGGCGCAAATCGAACGCACTTTCGAGGCCAATGGCTGGCCGGCGCAATGGCGCGATGGCATCTACGCCTACCACCACTACCACACCGAGGGCCACGAAGCGCTCGGCGTGGTGTGTGGCCAGGCAAGGCTGATACTGGGCGGCCCGCGGGGCCGCGAAGTACAGGTGAGTGCAGGCGATGTGCTGTTGCTGCCCGCCGGCACGGGCCACTGCAAACTCGATTGCAGCCCGGGCTTTCTGGTGGTGGGGGCCTACCCGCCCGGGCAGCACGCAGACATCCGACGCGAAGCGCCAACCCAGGCCCAGCTTGCGTGCATCGCCAACCTGCCCTTTCCCGATCACGGCCCGGTGCAGGACCCGCAAGGGGCCTACCAGCAGCATTGGCTCAACCAGCGTTGAAGGGCAGCGTCTGGCTCCAGAGGGCACAGGCCCGATTGCTCCCGAACCGCTAGAGACGCTACCCCAGCGCCTCGGCCGCGTTGTTTTAAATGATATTAATTCCTGTTATCTTCCTGCGCTCCCTGACCCCCAGCTCGCAGGTGTTTCGTGTCAAGCGCAGACCTCAAGGCGTTGTACCTTGCCCACCGTGAAGAAATTCAGGACTACCTGAATCGTCAGGTGCGCTGCAAGGACACCGCCGCAGACCTGACACAGGAGACCTTCATCCGCCTGTCCGAACAGCTGGGGCGCACGCCCATCGACAACTTTCGCGCGTACCTGTTTCTGTGCGCGCGCAACCTGTTCATCGACTACCTGCGTCGCGAGCGCCACCGCAAGGGCGAGGTGGTCGAGCCCACCGAGCTGCAGGCGCTGGAGCAGAAGACCCCGAGCCTGGAACGCACGGTGATCGCCCAGGACCAGCTGGCCACGCTCAACCGCGTGATGCAGCGCATGCCCGAGCCTTGCCGCGAGGTGTTTCTGCTGGCGCGCGGCGAAGGCCTGACCTACGTGGAGATCGGTGAACGCCTGGGCATTTCGCCCAAGACCGCCTACAGCCGCATGGTGCGGGCACTGGAATTGCTCAAGCTGGGCATGTCCGAGTGAGAGTGGACTATCATGCGCCCCTGTACACCTCACCGCCCGCACAGTGACCCGACCCATGGCTGAACCGCCCTTCCCCACGCCGGCCCCGGCCTCGCCCGACGAGCCCCAGGCCGACCCCATCTCGCAGCAGGCCTGCGCCTGGTTCGCGCTGATCTTCGAAGGCTCGGCCAGCCAGGCCGAGCACGAGCAGTGGCTTGAGTGGATGCTGGCCGACCCGCGCCATGCCAAGGCCTACCTGGAACTCGAAGCGCTGTGGGCCCTGGCCGCCGAGCTGCCTGCCGTGCAGGCGCCGCCTGCCCCCAAGGCCCGCGGCGTCTCGCGGCGGCGCTTCATGCAACTGGCCATGGCGGCGTGCACCGCCGCAGTGGCCACCGGCTCGGCCACGCTGTGGCTCAAAGGCGACGGCCTGTCGTTTGCCGACCTGCACACGCGCGTGGGTGAAACCCGCACCGAGCGCCTGCCCGATGGCAGCGTGATCGAACTGGCCGGCAACACCGCCCTGGACCTCGACTTTTCCGGCACCACGCGGCGCCTGCGCATGCTGCGTGGTCAGGCCTATTTCAAGGTGGCCGCCGATACCCGCCCGCTGCGCATCGACACCGAGGCCGGCACCGTGGTCAGCCACCAGGGTGCGTTCTGCCTGTCCTGCGACGCCGGCAGCGCCGACCTGGCCGTCAGTGAGCACAATGCCGGGGTGCAAATCCCCGGCCAGCAGGCACAGCTGGGCCAGGGCGAGGCCGTGACCTTCGGCGCCGCCGGGCTCGGCCCGGTGCAGCGCGCCGAACTCGACCAGGTGCTGGCCTGGCGCAACGGCAGCCTGGTGTTCTTCGACACGCCCCTGGCCAAGGTGGTCAATCACCTGCAGCGCTGGCGCGAGGGCCGCATCTTCATCGCCGACGAGCGCCTGGCGGCACGCCCGGTGAGCCTGATCCTCAATCGCCAGCACCCCGAGCAGATGCTCGATGTGCTGGCGCGCACCTTGCCGATCCGCCTGAGCCGCTACACCGACCTGGTGACCATCATCTGCCCTGCCTGACCCGCCGACGGCTGATTGAAAATTATTTGCAGTACCCATCAGACATTTGCACTCCTCGTGCGTCATCACCAGCAGATGAAACCCATTCGCAAACAGGCGAAGTCGTTCTGCCGAGGAGTCAAGGAAATGGCAACACCCCAGACGTTGTTCCCCCAGGGTTCGTGCTGGCGCATGTCGGCGCTGGGCGCCGCGATCAGTTGCGCGCTGCTGGCACAACCGGCCCAGGCCCAGCTGCCCGCGCCCGGTACAGGGGCGGTCAGCGTGCACACGGCATTCGATATCCCCGCCCAGCAACTGCGCCAGGCACTGCTGGTGTTCAGCCAGCAGACCGGGCAGAACGTGATGCTCGACGGCAACCTGGACGCCGACCTGCGCAGCGCACCGGTCAAGGGCAGCTACTCCGCCGATCAGGCCCTGGCCCAACTGCTGGCCGGCAGCGGCTTCACCTTCGGGCGCAGTGACGCCTCGACCCTGTACCTGGTTCCGCTGCCAGACAGCGCCGGCAACAACATTGAACTGGGTGCCACCACCATCAACAGCGCCTGGAGCCTGGGCAGCACCACCGAGGGCAGCGGCTCCTACACCACCGGGCAGACCAGCACCGCCACGCGCCTGGACATGTCGCTGCGCAAGACCCCGCAGTCGATCAGCGTGATCACCCGCCAGCAGATGGACGACCAGGGCCTGAACAACCTGTCCGAGGTGATGCAGCAAACCCCGGGCATCACCGTCAACCGCGAGAACTCCGAAGGCTTCACCTTCTACTCGCGCGGCTTCGAGATCCAGAACTTCCAGTATGACGGCGTGCCCAGCCTGAGCACCGACGCCGGCAACCTGCGCGACAACTACAGCATCACCAACTCGGTGATCTACGACCGCGTCGAGGTGCTCAAGGGCGCCACCGGGCTGGTCAACGGCATCGGCTACCCGTCGGGGGTGATCAACCTGGTGCGCAAGCGGCCCACTGCCCAGTTTCAGGGCCATGTGTCCGCCGGCGCAGGCTCGTGGGATCACTACCGCACCGAGCTGGACGTGTCCGGACCGCTGCTCGACAGCGGCGCCCTGCGCGGGCGTTTCGTCGCGGCCCGTGAACAGCAGCACACCGTCATCGACTACCAGAAGCAGCAACAGGACATCTTCTACGGCGTGCTCGACGGCGACCTGTCTGACGCCACCGTGCTGAGCGTGGGCTACGAGTACCAGCAGAACGACAACGACGCGTCCTCCACCACCCACCTGCCGGCCTTCTACAAGAACGGCACGCCGGTACGCTTCTCGCGCTCCACCAACCCGGCGGACAAGTGGGCCTACCGCAACCATCGCACCCAGCGTGCATTCGCCAGCATCGATCACCAGTTCGACAACGAGTGGTCGCTCAAGGCCACCGCCAGCTACCGCAACTATGCCTCGCGCGAGATCATCGCAGGCCTGGCCACCGCCCATGTCGACCCGAACGACAACAGCGTCGCCCACGGCTACTACCCGGGCGGTGCGGCCAAGTTCAACACCGATACCGACGAGAAGTCCTTCGATATCTACGCCAAGGGCCCGTTCTCGCTGCTGGGCAGAAGCCACGACCTGGTGGTGGGCTACACCTATGCCCACACCACCGCGCAATCGGACCGTACCGACGGCAGCACCGACGCCGTGGCACCCGATGCCTTCGACTGGAACAACAACGCCGCCTACCCCACCGACTGGGCCTGGTGGTCGACCTTCGATATCAAGACCACGCAGAAGGTCGGCTACGCTGCGGTCGTGCTCAAGCCCACCGACGCACTCAACCTGGTGCTGGGGGCGCGGGTCACCGACTACGCGTGGAGCCTGGACAGCATCAACGCGCTGCCGCGCAGCAGCCGCACCGCCACACGCGACACCGGTGAAGTGATCCCCTATGCCGGCATCACCTACGACCTCGACGACCAGCACACCGTGTACGCCAGCTACACCGACATCTTCAAGCCGCAGCCCTACAACCGGGGTGCCGACAACAAGCCGCTGGACCCGCTCACCGGGCAAAGCTACGAAGTGGGAATCAAGGGCGAGTATTTCGACCGTCGCCTGAATGCCAGCCTGGCGCTGTTCGAGCTCAAGCAGGACAACCTGGCGCAGTCGACCGGCACCACCGGGGAGTTCGGCAATGAAGTGATGCGCGCCGTGCAGGGCGCCACCACCCGCGGTGTGGAGCTGGAAATGTCCGGCGAGATCCTGCCCGACTGGAACATCAACGCCGGCTACGTCTATCAGGCCTCCTACGACGCCGATCACCGGCGCGTGGCGACCAACCAGCCCCAGCACCTGCTCAAGGTCGCCACCAGCTACCGCCTGCCGGCCGAGCTGAACAAGCTCACCGTGGGCGGCAACTGGCAGTGGCAGAGCCGCACCTACTTCGTCGACGACACCTTCTACGACGACGTCAACGACGTGGCGCTGCCCAGCCACAAGTTCTTCCAGGACGCCTACGGCGTGGTCGGCCTGATGGCCGCGTATGACGTGAGCAAGCAACTGAAGGTGTCGGCCAACCTCAACAACCTGTTCGACAAGACGTACTACAGCGGCATCGGCAACTACTACTCGGTCTACTACGGCGACCCGCGCAACGTGATGTTCAACGTCAGGTACAGCTTCTGACGCGCAACGCGCACGCCATCAGGCCTGCTGGCGGGTCGCCGCCAGCACGATCTCGCGGATGCACACGCCCTGAGGCTGTTCGTAGGCGTAGCGGATCGCATTGGCCACATCGTCCGCCGACAGTACCACGCCGCCCATGCCGGCCTTCCAGTCCTGGTAGCCGGACTTGATCGCCTCATCGGTGGTGTGGCCGAGCAGCTCGGTTTCCACCGCACCCGGCGCGATGGTGATGACCCGCACGTTGTGCGCCGCCACTTCTTCGCGCAGGTTTTCCGAGATCGCGTGCACGGCAAACTTGGTGCCCACGTAGGCCACATGGTTGGGGAAGGTCTTGCGCCCGGCCACCGAGCCGACGTTGATCACCGTGCCGTGGTTGCGTTCGATCATGCCGCCCAGTACCGCATGGATGCCGTTGAGCAGGCCCTTGACGTTCACATCCAGCATGCGCTCCCACTGCTCGGGGGCCTGGGTGGCGGTATCACCCAGCAGCATCACCCCCGCATTGTTGACGATCGCATCGGCCGGGCCGTACTGCGCCTCGGCCTCCTTCACCGCAGCCAGCAGCGCCTCGCGGTCGGTGACGTCGACACCCTTGCACAGGGTGGCGGGCAAGCCCAGTGCGAGCAGGCGCTCCACGCGCCGGGCCAGCAGCAGCAGGGGGTGGCCCTGGGCAGAGAACAGGCGCGCGACGGCCTCGCCGATGCCCGAGCTGGCGCCGGTCACGATGATCAGGGGTTTGTTCATGAAAGTGCTTCCGTCATTGGTTTATCAGATGACGCAAAGCGTATAGTGCCGGCCACAGCAGATAAAATGCTTAATTCCTTTTGCAGACATCGGCCTTACCTATGGATATCCGACACCTCAAAGCCTTTGTGGCGGTGTTCGAAGAACGCAACATCACCAGCGCCGCCCAGCGCCTGTGCATCAGCCAGCCGACCTTGTCGGTGACCATCCGCCAGCTCGAAGAAGCCCTGGGCGCCACCCTGTTCAACCGCCAGTCGCGAGGGGTGGAGGTGAGCGAGGCGGCGCGTTCGCTGTACCCGCAGGCCTGCGCGCTGGTCAGCGAGGCCGAGGCCCTGCGCCAGCGCTTTCGCACCAGCGATGCGCGCCAGCACCTGAGCCTGGGCATCGAGCCGGACCTGAGCCCCGCGCAGGTCGCTGCGTTTCTGCGCTTTGCCCACCAGGTGGTGGCGCACCTGTACATCACGCTGCACGAGGGCTGTGCCGGCGATGCGCGCCTGGCGGTGGAAGAACAGTGCTGCGAAGACGAGCTGTTCCTGCCGGTGTGGGACGACCCGTTCGTGCTGGTGAGCGCAGCCGGCAGGCAGCCGGGCACGGTCACCAGCCTGTACCCCTGGGTCATCTGCCCCGAACACCCCTCCCACCAGCGCCTGATGGCGCTGTATGGCAACTCCACCGCGTCGGCGGTGGCCAGCAGCGGCTCGCTGCAACAGTCGCTGCTGCTGGTGGCGGCCGGGGTCGGCGTGGCGGCGCTGCCGCACTCGCTGGTGAGCGCGGCACAAGGGGTGCAGGTGCATGCGCTCAACAGCCCGCTGCCCAGTCGCCGGGTGGGCCTGTGCTACAGCGGCACTGCGCTGGAGCACCCGGTGCTGCGCCTGCTGCACGCCGCGCTGCGCGACGCCCCGGCCGGTACCTGGCAATGATGCGACAGGCATCGAAAGCCGCGGTCTGAACAGACCGCTGGCTGTTTTCGCGATCTTCAGACTCCGTTAAGAATTGCCTCGGATACTCCTCCCGACACACACCCCGGGAGGCGTGATCGATGCCCGATTCTGACTGGAACATCCCCCTGCCCCTGCACTTCGCAGCCGCAGGCGGTTCGGTGATGAGCCTTGCCAGGGCCTTGCCCGGCGATAGCCTGCGCCCGGCCTACGAGGCCTTCATCCAGCAGCGCTTTCGCAAGGCCCATGGTGCGCATATCGCACAGTTCATGCCGCAGCTGTTCGGCATCAGCGATGCCTCCGGCGCGCTGTGCGCCGTGGCCGGTGTGCGGCTGGCCAGCAGTGAGGCGCTGTTTCTGGAGCGCTACCTGGACGAGCCGATCGCCCCCTTGATCAGCGCCACCGAGAACAACCCTGTCGATCGCAGCGCCATCGTCGAGGTCGGCAACCTGGCGGCCGCCGATACCGGCAGCGCGCGCCTGAGCATCATTGCCGTTACCTACCTGCTGGCCATGGGCGGTCTGGAGTGGGTAGCGTTCACCGGCAGCATCGGCCTGGTAAACAGCTTCCACCGCCTTGGGCTCAAGCCAGTGAGGCTGTGCACGGCCGACCCCCTGCGCCTGGGCGAAGAACGCCATAACTGGGGCAGCTACTACCAGAGCCAGCCCCAGGTGCATGTTGGCAACATCCGTGCAGGCTTCATCCATTTGCGCAACATGGGCGTGTTCACACGCCTGGGCCTGCCTACCGCCGTCGGGGAGGCCTGTCATGTCGCCTGAACTGCAGCATTTCGAACAGGTGCTGCGCAGGCACGCCGAACACACGCCCAACGCCATTGCGTTGTGGGGCGACCAGTTGAAGCTGGACTACGCCACGCTGCAGGCCGAGGTGCAGTACCGCCAGCAACGCCTGCGCGATGAGTCGGCCAGGGTCGTGGCACTGGCCCTGGATAACGGTGTGGAAGCCATGCTGTGGGATCTGGCATTGCTGTTTGCAGGCGTGACCTGCGTGCTGCTGCCGCCCTTTTTCAGCCCCGCACAGCGCAGCCATTGCCTGGCGCAGAGCCAGGCCAGCCTGGTGATTGCCGAGCCGGCCCTGGCCCCCGAACTGCTGGCGTGCGGCTATGTCGAAGACGGCGCGTTCTGGCGCAGGCAATGGTCGGGGCCCGACCTGATGCCCGAGGGCACCGCCAAGCTGACCTTCACCTCCGGCACCACCGGAACCCCCAAGGGCGTATGCCTGGGCGCCGAGAGCATGCTGCGCGTTGCCCGGGCGCTGGAGCAGGCCAGCCGAATCACCGCGCCACAGCACCACCTGACCCTGCTGCCGCTGGCGATCCTGCTGGAGAACCTGGGTGGCTACGCCGCGCTGATGGCCGGGGCCACGGTGAGTGTCCCCAGCCTGGCGGCTCTGGGCATCCAGGGCGCAAGTGGCGTCGATGCTGCGCGCCTGCTCGGCACCCTCGCCGACCGTGCGCCCCACAGCCTGATCCTGGTGCCGCAACTGCTGCTGGTGCTGGTCAGCGCCGCTGAACAGCGCGCCTTCGACCCGCGCACGTTGCGCTTTGCCGCGGTGGGCGGGGCCAGGGTCGCCACCGAACTGCTGATCCGCGCGCAGCGCATCGGCCTGCCGGTGTATGAAGGCTACGGCCTGTCGGAATGCGCCTCGGTGGTGTGCCTGAACCGGCCACAGGCCCATCGCCCCGGCAGCGTGGGTCAGCCACTGCCCCACCTGCAGGTCAGGCTGGCCGAAGACGGCGAGGTGCTGATCAAGGGCTCGGCCCTGCTCGGCTACCTGGGCCAACCGCCGCACACCGACGCCTGGTGGCCCAGCGGTGACCTGGGCGAGCTGGACGCCGAAGGGTTCCTGTACATCAAGGGGCGCAAGAAACACCAGTTCGTCACCAGCTTCGGCCGCAACATCAACCCCGAATGGGTCGAAGCCGAACTGACCCAGCGAGGGGTGTTCGCCCAGGCCTTCGTCTATGGCGAAGCCATGGCTCACAACCACGCATTGCTGTGGCCACATCAACCGGGCTGCACCGACACCGAACTGGCAGCGGCCGTGGCCCAGGCCAATCAGGCCCTGCCCGATTACGCCCAGGTGCATCGCTGGACGCGCCTGGAACAACCGTTCACGACCGCCAATGGCCTGCTCACGGCCAATGGCCGCCCGCGCCGCGATGCCATCGTCGAGCGCTACCGCTCCCAACTCACCGACCCCCTTGCCTGCGAGGCTACCCGACCATGAGCTTTTTCGACACGCTGCAAGAAGCAACCCATCAGCAACGCCATGCGCTGTTCAGCCTGCCGGTGATTCGCGATGCCCTCGAAGGCAAGGTCAGCCTGGATAGCTACCAGGCCTTCCTGGCCCAGGCCTACTACCATGTGCGTCACACCGTACCCTTGATGATGGCATGCGGCGCCCGCCTGCCCTCGCGGCTGGAGTGGCTGCGCAAAGCCGTGTGCGAGTACATCGAAGAGGAGTATGGCCACGAGCAATGGATACTCAACGACATTGCTGCCTGCGGCGGTGACAGCGATGCCGTGCGCGAAGGTCGGCCTTCACTGCCGATCGAGCTGATGGTCGCCTACCTCTACGACCTGATCGCGCGGGGCAACCCGGTAGGGCTGTTCGGCATGGTCAATGTGCTGGAAGGTACCAGTATCGCCCTGGCCACCCATGCCGCGCACAGCATCCGCGCGCGCCTGGCGCTGCCGGAGGCCGCCTTCAGCTACCTCAGTTCCCATGGCTCGCTGGACCTCGAGCACATGCAGACCTATCGCCGTTTGATGAACACCCTGCAGGCCCCTGATGACCAGGCCGCGGTGATCGATGCGTCGCGCGTGGTCTACCGCCTGTATGCCGACATGTTTCGCGGCCTGCCGCACGATGGAGCACAGCATGCGCCTGTCTGACGCCCGCGTGGTTCTGACCGGTGCCAGTGGCGGGATCGGCCTGGCCATAGCCGCCGCCCTTTGCGCCAACGGCGCCCGCGTGCTGGCGGTGGCCCGGCATGCCGAACCCCTGCAATCGCTGCTGCAAGAGTACCCCGCGCAACTGACCTGGATGGGCGCCGACCTGACCTTTCTCGTGGACAGGCGCAAGGTGCTCAACGCGGCCCAGGCCCTGGGCGGCGCGAACCTGCTGATCAATGCTGCGGGCGTGAACCATTTCGCCATGTTCGAGCAACTGGACGACAGTGACATCAATGCCATGCTGGCAGTGAACATCAGTGCCCCCATGTGCCTCACAAGGCTGTTGTTGCCGCTGCTCAAACAGGCCGACAGCGCCATGGTGGTCAATGTCGGGTCTACCTACGGCTCGATCGGCTACCCCGGCTACGCGGCCTACTGCGCGAGCAAGTTCGCCCTGCGCGGGTTTTCCGAAGCGCTGCGCCGGGAACTGGCCGACACCCGGGTCAACGTCCTGTACGTCGCCCCGCGGGCCACCCGCACCCCCATGAACAGCCCGGCGGCGCAGGCCCTGAACGTTGCCCTCAAGGCCAATGTCGATGATCCGAAAACCGTGGCCAGCGCCGTGATTCACGCCATTGCCGGTGATCGGCGCGACCTTTACCTGGGTTGGCAGGAGCGTTTTTTCGTGCGCCTGAACAACCTGCTGCCGCACCTGGTGGACCGCGGTCTGCGCAAGCAGTTGCCACTGATCCGCCGCCTCAGCCACAAGACCGACCGCGAGCCGCCCAAACCATGAAAAAGATCGCCACCTGCCTGCTGGTCTGGGGCCTGAGCCAAGGCGCCTGGGCCCTGGACAATGCCGACCAGCAACGCCTGAACATGCTTCAGCACAGCTGGGCACACATCCAATACCAATTGCCGCCAGACCAACGCGCGACAGCCTTCGAGCAATTGTCCAGCCAGGCCTCGGCATTTACCCGGGAACGTCCGACCACGGCTGAAGCCTGGATCTGGGCGGGCATCGTCACCAGCAGTTGGGCCGGTGCGCAGGGCGGGCTGGGCGCGCTGGGCAAGGCCAAGACGGCCAAGGCCGACCTTGAAAAGGCGCTGACGCTGGACCCCAGGGCGCTGCAGGGCTCCGCCTACACCAGCCTTGCAGCCCTGTATGATCGCGTACCAGGCTGGCCAATCGGCTTTGGTGACGCCGACAAGGCCGAACAGCTGCTCAAGCAGGCCTTGCTGATCAATCCCGATGGAATCGACAGCCTGTACTTCTGGGGCGATCACCTCTACCGTCAAAAGCGTTACCCCGAGGCCAGGGCAGCCTTGCTCAAGGCACTGCAAGCCACCCCGAGGCCAGGGCGTGAAATCGCCGATAGCGGACGTCGCCATGAAATCAATGCGCTGCTGGCGGACATCGACAAGAAACTCGACTGACAGGAGTCACCGTGCGCTTGCTGCTGATAGAAGATGACGTGGCCCTGGGTGAAGGCATTCATCAGGCCCTGGGGCGCGAAGGCTACACCGTCGACTGGCTCCGGGACGGCAGCAGCGCCCTGCATGCGCTGCTCAGTGAAACCTTCGACCTGGCGGTGCTCGACCTGGGGCTGCCGCGTATGGACGGCCTCCAGGTGCTGCGTCGCCTGCGTCATAGCGGCTCCACCCTGCCGGTGCTGATACTCACCGCGCGCGATGCCACCGAAGACCGCATTGCCGGGCTGGATGCAGGTGCCGACGACTACCTGATCAAACCCTTCGACCTGGCGGAGCTCAAGGCGCGCCTGCGGGCCCTGCTGCGCCGCAGCGCCGGGCGGGCCAAGGCAAGAATCGAGCATGCAGGCATCAGCCTGGACCCCGGCACTCAGCAGGTGTCCTTCCATGGGCAGAACGTGCCCCTGACGCCCAAGGAATATCAGCTGCTGCATGAGCTGCTTTCACCGCCGGGGCGTGTCATGACCCGCGAGCGGCTGACCCAGTTGCTTTACGGCTGGAACGAAGAAGCAGAAAGCAACACCCTGGAGGTGCACATCCATCACCTGCGCAGAAAATTCTCCGCCGACCTGATCCGAACCGTACGCGGCGTGGGTTATCTGGTGGAGGAGCGCCGATGATGTCGATCCGACGCCGTACCCTGACCCTGATCATCGGCCTGATGCTTACCGGCCTGATGATTCTCAGCGCCTTCAACCTGCATGACAGCAACCATGAAATAGCCGAGGTGTATGACGCACAACTGGCCCAGAACGCGCGGCTTCTGCAGGGCGTCATGCGCATGCCGCTGGCTGGCGACCAACACACCGAACTGTACCAGGCGTTCAACCAGGCCCTGAGCGAAGCCACACCCAGGCTTGACGGCCACCCTTATGAAAGCAAGATCGCGTTTCAGGTGTGGGATGCGCAGGGCCAGGTGCTGGTACATACCAACAGCGCCCCCGCCTTCACCTCGCCACCGTCGGCACCGGGCTTCAGTGACGTGCATGACCTGCATGGCCGGCAGTGGCGCGCCTTCCTGCTCGAAGACAAAATCAACCAGGTGCGGATCTGGGTGGGCGAGCGCGACGACGTACGCACTGACCTGGTCAACCGCATCGTACGCCACACCCTGTGGCCCAATATGCTCGGCAGCCTGATCCTGGCAGCAATGGTCTGGCTGGCCATTGGCTGGGGGCTCAAACCCCTGGCCAACATGGCAGCCACCCTGCGTGCCCGTCATTCAGGGTCGCTTGAACCTCTGCAACTGATGCCATTGCCTGCAGAACTCGAACCGATGCAGGCCGCGCTGAACCGCATGCTGGCGCAGATCCAGGAAGTGCTGGGACGCGAGCGCCGCTTCATTGCCGACGCGGCTCATGAAATGCGCACGCCCCTGGCGGTCCTGCGGGTGCACGCGCAAAACCTGCAGGAGGCCGGGACCGAACAGGAGCACCGTGAATCGCTGGCACACCTGATACACGGGGTGGACCGCGCCAGCCGACTGGTCAACCAACTGCTCACCATGGCACGCCTGGAACCGCAGCCGGGTCATGCCCATGCCCCGCGAATCGACCTTGAACACACTGTGCGCGACAGCCTGGTGCAGATGACCCCATGGCTACTGGACCAGGGCCTTGAACTGGTGTTCGAGGCCGCCCCAGGCAACTACCTTGCCCGAGTGGATGGCGGGGCGATCGATATCGCACTCAACAACCTGGTGACCAATGCCGCGAACTTCTCCCCCGAGGGAGGGATCATCAGCGTTCGCCTGAGCCGCCAGCCGACGCATTTCGTGCTGTCGATACAGGACGAGGGGCCTGGTATCGACGAAGCCGAACGCGAGCGCCTGTTCGAGCGCTTCTACAGTCGTGGCAATGCACAGGGCGCCGGCCTTGGCCTGGCCATCGTCCAAGCGGTCGCCATGCGGCTGGGCGGTCAGGTCCGGCTGGAGAACATGGCTACCGGCGGGCTGTGCGCAACCCTGGAGATTGCGCTGGACTGAACCCGCTGCCCCCGCTGACAGGTAGCCATCGACGGTCATGGCGCCAGGTCAGGGTCCGAGTCGCTGTGCTTCTGGCCGATCGGGTCGGTGGCCGGCGACTGCTGCGGCGCCTGGGTATCGATGCCCGGTGGCGGCGCAAGCTGCAGTATCTCGCTGGTGTAGGCCCACTCCTGCTGCACCCGGGCCGGGTCGTCGTTCAGGTGGGTGCCGTAGCTGGGCACGATCTGGTGCAGCTTCTGCTGCCAGGCCGGGCTGGCGACCTTGTCCTTGAACACCTTCTGCAGCACTTCGAGCATGATCGGCGCCGCCGTGGATGCGCCGGGCGATGCGCCCAGCAGCCCGGCAATGCTGCCATCGGCCGCGCTCACCACCTCGGTGCCCAGCTTGAGCACCCCGCCCTTTTCCTTGTCGCGCTTGATGATCTGCACCCGCTGCCCGGCCTGCCACAGGCGCCAGTCTTCCTTCTTGGCCTGGGGGAAGTAGGTCTGCAGCGCCTCGAAGCGGTCGTCGTCCGATTGCATCAGCTGGCCTGCCAGGTACTGCACCAGGTCGAACTGGTCGATCCCCACCTTGGTCATGGGCCACAGGTTATGGGTGGTCATGCTGGAGAACAGGTCCAGGTACGAGCCTTCCTTGAGAAACTTGGTGGAGAAGGTCGCGAACGGCCCGAACAGGATCACCCGCTTGCCATCGAGTACCCGGGTATCCAGGTGCGGCACCGACATCGGCGGCGCGCCCGTGGCGGCGATGCCGTAGGCCTTGGCCATGTGCTGCTGGGCGATGGTGGGGTTGTCGGTGACCAGGAACGAGCCGCCCACCGGGAAGCCCGCGTAGTCCTGGGCCTCGGGAATGCCGGACTTCTGCAGCAGCGGCAGCGCCGCGCCGCCGGCACCGATGAACAGGAACTTGGCATCGGCGGTCGACTTCTCGCCGCTCTTGAGGTTCTTGTACTCCACGTGCCAGGAGCCGTCGTCATTGCGACGGATGTCCTCGACCTCGCTGGACAGCTTGAGCGAGAAATTCTCCTGCTGCTGCAGGTGCGCCACGAACTGGCGGGTGATCTCGCCGAAGTTCACGTCGGTGCCGATCGGCGTCCAGGTGGCGGCGATCTTCTGGTTGGGGTCGCGGCCCTCCATCATCAGCGGCACCCACTTGCGGATCTGCGCCGGGTCTTCGGAGTACTGCATCGGCCGGAACAGGGGGCTGGCCTGCAGCGCCTCGTAGCGGCGCTTGAGGAAACTGATGTTGTCGTCACCCCACACGAAGCTCATGTGCGGCGTGGAATTGATGAACGAGCGCGGGTTCTTCAGCACCCCGTTCTTGACCTGCCAAGCCAGGAACTGGCGCGTCACCTGGAACGCCTCGTTGATCTCCACCGCCTTGGTGATGTTGATCTTGCCGTCCTTGTCCTCGGGCGTGTAGTTCAGCTCGGCCAGCGCCGAGTGCCCGGTGCCGGCGTTGTTCCAGCCGTTGGAGCTTTCCTCGGCCACCCCGTCCAGGCGCTCGACCATCTCCATCGACCAGCCCGGCTCCAGCTCGTTGAGCCAGATTGCCAGCGTGGCGCTCATGATGCCGCCCCCCACCAGCAGTACATCGACCTTCTTCGATTCCGCCCCCTGCGCCTGGCCGGCCGCCAGTGACACGGCCAGGCCCAATGTGGCCACGTTCCTTGCGAACTTCATGGCATATCCCCCCAATTGCATTACGAGACGATCCAGTGAGTGTGGCTCATGGATCGCGCATGACAAGCCGTACAAGCGACCCGATGCGGTCAGTGGGGTTCCCTTGGATCGGGCCGCGGCGGCGCCAGGGCACGGGCAAAACGCTATCAAACTGAACCAATTCATCAGCTAAGGATCAGTTTTAGCATCGTGAAACCACAGGATTTGATACCTTGTCCGCGCTTTCTACACTTGGCCGGGATCGCTTGTGCCCTTCCCCTGCACGGCCTGCCAACACGCCTTCAGGAGGGATCTTGTGACCACCACCCACCCCAGCGACGCTTTCCAGATCGCCCTGGCCAACTGCGCCCGTGAACAGATCCGTACCCCCGGCAGCATTCAGCCCCAGGGGTTCATGGTCGTGGTGCAGGAGCCGGCCATGTTGATCCGCCAGGTCAGCGAGAACCTGCCGGACTGGCTGGGGGTGGAGATCGACGCCTTGCTGGGCGTGCATTTCGATGCGGTGGTGCAGGACGGTTGCAGTTTCGTCGAGCAGCTGGGCGAACTCGACGAAGACCAGTCCCAGCCCTATCACGTGGCCGACGTACAGTTTCTGATCGGCCAGCAGGCGCAGCGCCTGCCGATGATGCTGCACCGCCACGACCAGGTGCTGATCGCCGAATTCCAGCGCCCGGCCGCCGTGCCGGCGCCAAGCTCGCGGCTGTACCCGCTGGTGCGCTCCTTCGTTGGCGGCGCACCGGACAGCGAGAGCATCGACGAGCTGTGCGAGCGGGCGGTGCGCGTGATCAAGCGCCTGACCGGGTTCGGCCGGGTCAAGTCCTACCGCTTCGACACCGAGGGCAACGGGCTGGTCAACGCCGAGCTGGTCGACGACGACTACCCCAGCTACAAGGGCCTGTGCTTCCCTGCTTCGGACATCCCGGCGCAGGCCCGGGCGCTGTACTGTGCCAACCGCATCCGCGTGATCGAGGATGCCGACTACCAGCCGGCGCGCCTGCTGCCGGCCGCCAACCTGCTCACCGGCCAACCCCTGGACCTGAGCTTCTCGACCCTGCGCAGCGTCTCGCCCGTGCACCTGCAATACATGCGCAACATGCAGACCTGGGCCTCGATGTCGGTTTCCATCGTGGTCGAGGGCCGGTTATGGGGGCTGGTGTCGTGTCATCACCGCACGCCGCGCAGCGTGAGCTTTCAGGTGCGTACCGCCTGCGAACTGCTGGGCCGGGTGCTGTCGCTGCAGATCGAGACCCGCGAAGCCCACCTGCGCCACGCGCGCATGCTCGAGATCCGCCAGCGCATCGTGCAACTGCTGGGCGCCATCGCCGACCAGGACAGCGTGCGCCTGGGCCTGCGCGCCCTGCCCGACATCTTCACCGACTTCGTCGGCGCCGCCGGTGCCGCAGTGGTGTCCAGCACCGGCTGCGATACCTACGGGCACACCCCGCCCCAGGCGCGGATCATGGCCCTGGTGGGCTGGCTGACCGCCCGCGGCGACGCCGAGGTGTTCCATACCGACAACGCCGGGCGCGATATCCCGCACCTGACGGGGCTGGCCGACATGGCCAGCGGCATCCTTGCCGTGTCCATTTCCGAACTGCACCCGCATTACCTGATCTGGTTCAAACCCCAGCAGTCCCAGGTGGTGCACTGGGCCGGCCGCCCGGAAAAAAGCATCGCCCAGAGCGGCTCGCTGAACCCGCGCGAAAGCTTCGAGCAGTGGCAGCAGATCGTCGAAGGCTTCTCGACCCCCTGGGACCCCAGCGAAATCGAGGGCGTGCAGGAGCTGCGCCAGGCCATCCTCGGCATCGTGCTGCGCAAGGCCGAAGAACTGGCGCAACTGTCCGAATCCCTGGAAAAGACCAACAAGGAACTGGAAGCCTTCTCCTACAGCGTCTCCCACGACCTGCGTGCGCCGCTGCGGCATATCGCCGGCTACGCCGAGCTGCTCAGCGATGCCGAAGGCGCCAACATGTCCGAGCGCAGCCTGCGCTTTCTGGGCACCATCGAGAACTCCGCCAAGTTCGCCGGCACCCTGGTGGACAACCTGCTGAGCTTCTCGCAGATGGGCCGGTGCGCCATGCACCTGTCCGACGTCAACCTGTCGGCGATGGTCGCCTCCATCAAGCTGGAGATGCTGCCCGACTACGAGGGCCGCGACATCCGCTGGACCTTCAACGCCCTGCCGATCGTGGTGGCCGACCCGGCCTTCCTGCACCTGGCCCTGCGCAACCTCATCGCCAACGCCATCAAGTACACCCGCGGCCGGCCGGTGGCGCTGATCGAGGTCGACGTGCAGGAACGCGACGACGCCCACGTGATCAGCGTGCGCGACAACGGCGTCGGCTTCGACATGCAGTACGCCAACAAGCTGTTCGGCGTGTTCCAGCGCCTGCACCGCATGGAAGAGTTCGAAGGCACCGGCATCGGCCTGGCCAATGTGCGGCGCATCATCGAGCGCCATGGCGGCACGGTATGGGCCCACGGTGTCCCGGACCAGGGCGCGACGTTCTATTTTTCACTTCCAAAGAAAACCCTCATGCCCACTGCATGACCCACACGAGGGCGCTCCATGCTCAAACCGATACTCCTGGTAGAAGACAACCCCAACGACCTCGAACTGACCCTGCTCGCGCTCGAGCGCAGCCAGCTGGCCAACGAGGTGATCGTGGTACGCGACGGCGCCGAGGCGCTGGACTACCTGTTCCGCAGGAACAGCCATGCCGACCGCCCGCAAGGCAACCCGGCAGTGCTGCTGCTTGACCTCAAGCTGCCCAAGGTCGATGGCCTGGAGGTGCTCGAGCAGGTGCGCGACTCGGCCGACCTGCGCAGCATTCCGGTGGTGATGCTGACCTCGTCCCGCGAAGAGCCGGACCTGGACCGCGCCTATCAGCTGGGCGTGAATGCCTACGTGGTCAAACCCGTGGAGTTCAAGGAGTTCGTCGGCGCCATCTCCGACCTGGGGATTTTCTGGGCTGTGCTCAACGAGCCACCGCCCGGTTCCACCCGGGTCGTGCGTCGCCCCAAGTCATGATGACAACACATGCCTAGACGAGAGCCCGGAGCGCCGACGCCGCTCCCCAGAATAAAGCTGCTGCTGATCGAAGACAGCACCCACGACGTCGAGCTCACGCTGTTGACGCTGGAGCGCTATGGCCTGCAGGTCGACCCGGTGGTGGTGCACGATCACATCGGCGCCTGCGAGGCCATGCAGCAGCACACCTTCGACGTGATCGTGTGCGACTACCTGCTGCCCTCCTCGTCGGGCATCCAGGTGCTCGAGGTGGCCCAGCGGGCGGCCCCGGAAACGCCGTTCATCTTCCTGTCCGGCATCTTCGGCGAACAGCAGGCGGTGGAGACCATGCGCCTGGGCGCGGTCGACTACGTGCTCAAGCAGAACCTCAAGGTGCTGCCCAAGGCCATCCGCCGCGCCGTGCTCGAAGTGCGCGAACGCGAGAAGCGCCGCGCTGCGGAAAACGCCCTCGAAGAGGTCGAGACCCGCGCCCGCCTGGCCATCCAGGCTGCCGAGATGGGCGTGTGGGAACTGAGCGTGCCCAGCGGCTCGGTGCTGTGGGACGAGCGCTGCCGCGCCCTGTACGAAGTCACGCCCAGCTGCAACCTGCACCTTGACCAGGTGCTGGAGCACTGCCACCCCGACGACCGGGCTATGCTGCGGGCCAAGGTCGAGCAGGCCCTGAGCTGCGAATCGGTGTTCCATGCCGAATACCGCGTGCAGTTGTCGGGCGGTCGCCTGCGCTGGATCAACTCCAACGGCCGTTCGCTGTTCAAGGATGGCCGTTGCGTGCGTTTCAGCGGGGTGATGCAGGACATCAGCGAGCGCAAGGTCGCCACCCAGGCCCTGGTGCAGTTGACCGAAACCCTGGGCGAGCGCGTAGAGCAACGCACCCGCGAGCGCGACCGCACCTGGGAGCTGTCGCGTGAACTGCTGGGGGTGCTGCGCTTCGACATGACCCCGATCAACTTCAACCCGGCCTGGGAGGCGGCGCTGGGTTGGTCGCGGGACCAGATCGGCAGCCTGCGCCTGTGGGAGCTGATCCACCCCCTCGATCTGGACGCCACCATCAAGGAAACCCGCAGCATCGCCAGCGGCAACGTATCGACCCGCTTCGTCAACCGCATGCGCCACGCCAACGGCGACTACCGGTGGCTGTCCTGGACCATCGTGCCGGAGAACGGCCTGATGTACGCCGCCGTGCGCGACATCACCGATGAGCGTGCGGTGGTCGAGGAACTGGCCGCCACCAACAAGCGCCTGCGCGAACAGATCGACGAGAAGGAACGCGTGGAAGCCACGCTGCAGCAGATGCAGCGCCTGGAAGTGGTCGGCCAGCTGACGGCTGGAGTGGCCCACGACTTCAACAACCTGCTCACGGTGATCCTCACCAGCGCGACCTTTGCCACGCGCGACATTGCCCGCGGCAACCTGGACAAGGCCCGCACCCGGCTGGAACACATCACCGACGCCGGTGAACGTGGCGCCCGGCTCACGGCCCAGCTGCTGTCGTTCTCGCGCCGCCAGCGCCTGCAACCGCGCCCGGTGGACCTGAACGCCACCGTGCGCGGCATGCAGAGCCTGCTGAACAAGGCGCTGGGGGCCAATATCTGGGTAGAGATGTCGCTGGCCCCGGACCTGTGGACCGCCTCGGCGGACCTGACCCAGACCGAGATGATCATCCTCAACCTCATCATCAACGCCCGCGACGCCATGGCCAACGGGCCCGGCTCGGTGCTGCTGCGTACTCACAACGTCACCGTGGAGGCCGCGCCCCTGCGGCCCGAAGACCCGGAACCCGGCCACTACGTGGTGTTCTCCATCGTCGACTCGGGCAGCGGCATGAACGAGGACACCCTGCTCAGGGCCTTCGAGCCGTTCTTCACCACCAAGCCGGTGGGGCATGGATCGGGGCTGGGGCTGGCCCAGGTGTTCGGTTTCGCCAAGCAGTCCGGTGGCGGGGTGCGCATCGAAACCACCCTGGATGTCGGCACCACGGTCAGCGTGTACCTGCCGCGGATCCAAGGCGACGCCGTGGCCGTGCTGCCCAGCCCTGCGCCGGTGAGTGAACCGCATCAGCCGCTGGGCTCGACCATCCTGCTGGTGGACGATGACAGCACCGTGCGTACCCTCACGGCCACCTTGCTGGAATCGTTTGGCCTGAAGGTGGTGCAGGCGCGCAACGGCCCGGATGCACTGAACATGCTGAGCCCCGAGATCGACCTGCTGCTGACCGACTACGCCATGCCGGGCATGACCGGCGGCGAGCTGGCGGCCCTGGTCAAGCGCTCCTACCCGCAGTTGCCGGTGGTGTTCGTGACTGGCTATGCCAATACCGACGTGCTGGGGCTGAGCCATTCGACGGTGATCCAGAAGCCGTTCAGCGAGCGCGACTTGCGCAGCAAGATCTGGGCAGCGCTGGCGCATTGAAAAAACCTGTACACGCTTTCTACCTGGCCGGGCAAAAAAGATTATTCTTGAAAGACATTTTTCAACGCCAGACTATGTGAGAGCCGAATATGAAGATCGATGACATGGACGCCTTCGTCGCCGTCATCCGCTGCCAGTCGACCAACCTTGCGGCGCAGTCGCTGCAGTTGACGCAGCCGGCCATCACACGACGCGTGCAGAACTTCGAGGAAGACCTGGGCGCCAACCTGCTCGACCGCAACACCAAGCCGCTCAAGCCCACGCCCATGGGCTGGCGCGTGTACGAACAGTGCAAGGCCATCCTGCGCGAGATCGACACCCTGCGCGAGCTGGTGGCCAGCCACGGCTCGCCCAGCGGCACCCTGCGCCTGGGCGTGCCGCAGACCATCGGCGATGTGGTGCTGCTCGATGCCCTGGCGCAGATTCGCCAGGCCTACCCCGAGCTGCGGACCCAGGTCGCCAGCGGCTGGGGCAGCGCGCTGATCGCCAGGATGGAAAACGGCGAGCTGGATGCGGCCGCCGCGCTGTTCCCCTCCGGCAAGATCTTCCCCGAAGGCATCGCCAGCCGTTCCATCGGCCGCATGCACCTGCGGGTGGTGGCCGCCAAGGGCAGCGCCAGCAAGCGCAGCTACAAGCTCAAGGACTGCTACAGCCAGGGCTGGGTGCTCAACCCCGACGGCTGCGGGTTTCGCGCCGGCCTGCAGCGCGCCTTGAGCGAGCAGGGGCTGTCGCTGCAGATCAACCTGGAAACCTTTGGCACCGAACTGCAACTGGGCCTGGTCGCCAACGGCCAGGGCCTGGGGCTGGTGCCCGAGCCGCTGCTGGCCGCCAGCCGTCATCGCGACCTGCTTGAAGTGGTCAACGTCAGCGACTTCAAGCCCCAGGTCGACCTGTGGCTGTTTCACCCCAGCTACCTGGGCAACCTGCAGGAGCCGGTGGAGCTGTTCGGCAGCGTCACGGCGCAGCGGCTGGCGCTGTAGCAGCCCCGCCCTGCCCCGCATCAGCCAAGGCAGCGGGCCTCACTCCAGCGTGATGTTGCCCGCCCGGATCACCTCGCCCCACCGTGCGCCGTCATCGGCGATCAGCTTGGCAAACCCCGCCGGGGTACTGTGCTCGACGCTGATCCCGTTCTGCGCGAACCGCTCGGCGGTCTGCGGCGCCTGGGCAATCGCGGCAATCGCCGCGCTCAACTGCTCGACCAGCTGCGGCGAAGCGCCCTTGGGCAGCACCAGGCCGAACCAGCCCGATGCCTCGAACCCCGGCAGGCCTGCCTCGCTGGCACTCGGCACCCCTGGCAGCAACGGCGAGCGCTGCGCGCTGCTGAGCACCAGCCCCTTGAGCTTGCCGGCCTGGATCTGCGGGGCCAGCACGGTGAGGGTATCCACCGCCACATCCACCTCGCCGCCCAGCACCGCCGTGACCGCCGGCGCACTGCCCTTGTACGGCACGTGCAGCAGGTCGATGCCCGCCAGGTTCTTCAGCAACTCCCCGGACAGGTGGCACAGGGTGCCGTTGCCGCACGACGAATAGCTCAACGCGCCCGGGCGCGCCTTGGCCTGGTCGATCAGCGCCTGCAGCGTGTCGACCTTGCTGGCAGCCGGTACGGCCACCACGTTGGGCACCGAGGCCAGCACCGCCACGGGCGTGAAGTCCTGCAGCGGGTCGTAGCGCAGGCCCTTCTGCAGGTTGGGCAGTATGGTCAGCTGCCCGGCGGTGGCCAGCGACAGCGTGTAGCCATCGGGTTTGGCCTTGGCCACGGCCTCGGCGGCGATTGCGGTGCCGGCACCGGGCTTGTTGTCGACCACCACCGGCTGGCCCAGCGAGGCCGACAACTGCTCGGCGTAGTAGCGCCCCACGGTATCGGCAGCGCCGCCCGGCGGGAACGGCACCACCAGGGTCACGGCGCGGCTCGGGTAGGCATCGGCCTGGGCCAGTGCGGCAACGCCCAGGGCCAGTGCGGCCAGGGCAAACTTGAGCGGTAGGATGATTTTCATGCAAAGGTCCTGGAACAGTCAGGGTTGAAGCAGCCCTCAGTCTTCACTGAAGGCCACATGGCGCGTGGCGCGCACCCGCGGGATGAGCATCAGCCCCACCGCCAGCACGCACAGAATCAACAGGGTCAGGCTCAATGGCCGGGTGACGAACACCGTGGGGTCGCCCCGCGACAGCAGCATCGCCCGGCGCAGGTTCTCCTCCATCAACGGGCCGAGCAGATAACCCAGAAGCAGTGGCGCCGGCTCGCAGCGCAGCTTGATGAACAGGTAGCCCAGCAACCCGAACGCCACCGTGAGCAGCACGTCGAACAGGCTGTTGTTGACGCTGTACACACCAATGCAGCAGAACAGCAGGATCGACGGGTACAGCAGGCGGTACGGCACCGACAGCAGCCGCACCCAGATCCCCACCAGCGGCAGGTTGAGCACCAGCAGCAACAGGTTGCCGATCCACATGCTCACGATCAGCCCCCAGAACAGCTCGGGGCGCTCGTCGATCACCTGCGGGCCCGGCACGATGCCGTGGATCATCATGGCCCCGGCCATCAGCGCCATCACCGCGTTGGAAGGCAGGCCCAGCACCAGCATCGGGATGAACGAGGTCTGTGCCCCGGCGTTGTTGGCAGACTCCGGCCCGGCCACGCCCTCGATGGCGCCCTGGCCGAAGCGCTCGGGGTGCCTGGCGATACGCTTTTCGACCATGTACGAGGCAAACGCGCCCAGCATCGCCCCGCCCCCCGGCAGCACGCCCAGCACCGCGCCCAGGCCGGTGCCGCGCAGCATCGGCTTCCAGCTGCGCCGGTAGTCTTCGCGGGTCGGCATCAGGCTGCCGACCCGCGCCACCTGGGGCGGCTGGCCGCGGCTGCGCTCCAGGTTGGCGATGATTTCGGCGATGCCGAAGATGCCCATCGAGATCACCACGAAACTGATGCCGTCGCTCAACTGGGGCAGGCCGAAGGTAAAGCGCTCCACCCCGGAATTCACGTCGGTGCCCACCAGGCCCAGCAGCAGCCCCAGCAGGGTCATGGCCACGGCCTTGAGCACGTCGCCCTGGGCCAGTACCACGGCGGCCACCAGGCCCAGCAGCATCAGCGAGAAGTACTCGGCCGGGCCGAACTTCAGCGCCACCTCGGCCAGCGGTGCGGCAGCAGCGGCCAGCAGCAGGATCGACAGGCTGCCGGCGATGAACGAACCGATCGCGGCAATGGCCAGGGCCGCCCCGGCCCGGCCCTTGCGTGCCATGGCATGGCCGTCCAGGCAGGTCACCACCGAGGACGACTCGCCCGGCAGGTTGACCAGGATCGCCGTGGTCGAGCCGCCGTACTGGGCGCCGTAATAGATGCCCGACAGCATGATCAATGCCGCCGCCGGGCTCAGGCCGTAGGTGATCGGCAGCAGCATGGCGATGGTGGCCACCGGCCCCAGGCCGGGCAGCACCCCCACCAGCGTGCCCAGGGTCACACCGATCAGGCAGTACAGCAGGTTGTTCAGGGTGAAGGCGGCTTCAAGGCCGATACCCAGGTGTGCCAACAGCTCCATGGGTCACTCCTCAGACAGGCCAGGCCGGCAGGTTCAGGCCCAGCCCGTAGCCGAACACCAGCACGCTGAACAGCCCCAGCGCGCTGCCCACCGCCAGCAGTTCGCCCAGGTGCGCCTTGTGCCGGCCCAGGCCGCTGAGCAGCGTCATGCACAGGGTCGCCAGCGCCAGGCCAAGGCTGGGCAGCAGCAGCGCGAACGCCACCACGCTGGCACTGATGGCCAGCGCCGGGCGGACGATGAACAACCCGTCCAGCGTGACCTTCTCGCGGCCCAGCCACAGGCCGCGCACCAGCAAGGCGACGCCCAGCCCGCACAGGGCCAGGCTCACCAGCCAGGGAAAGTAGCCTGCGCCCATGCGCATCGCCGTGCCGCTGGCATAGGCGCTGCCCACCAGCAGCCCGGTCAGGCCGAAGCCCAGGAACAGGCAGCCGGCCAGCACTTCGCGGGCATCGAGGTTCAGGGTCAGGGAATGCGGGCGCGCAGTGGCGGCCCGTTGCAGAGCATCTCGCACGCAGGTCTCCAGGTGCCGGTACGGCACAAGGCAGGGCGATCCGCGCGTGCGGTCTCGGGGTGGGGTTGGGGTTGCTGCGCCGTTCAGGCGCTGCGTTGTGCCTGGCGCGCCGCGACCTTGGCGTGGGTCAGCGGGATCAGCTCGCGGCCGTAGTCGGCGGCGTCGTTGATCGGGTCGAACCCGCGAATCAGAAAGGTGGTCACGCCCAGCTCGTAGTACGCCAGCAAGGCATCGGCCACCTGCTCGGGGGTTCCCACCAGCGCGGTGGAGTTGTGCCCCCCGCCAACCAGTGCGGCCATACCGGTCCACAGGCGCTCATCCACGCGCTCGCCTTGCGCCACGGTGTCCAGCAGGCGCTGCGCACCGACGCTCTGCGGCTTGTTGGCCACCACCGGGCCGGCGCGCTCCAGGCGCTGGCGAGCGGTATCGAGAATGGCATCGGCCTTGGCCCAGGCCGCAGCTTCGGTATCGGCGATGATCGGCCGGAACGACACGCTGAACTGCACCTGGCGCCCGTGCAAGGCCGCCTGGGCACGTACTGCCTGAATGGTTTCGCGGGTCTGCTCCAGCGACTCGCCCCACAGCGCGAACACATCGGCATGCTTGCCGGCCACTTCCAGGGCCGCCGCCGAAGAACCACCGAAGAACACCGGCAGGTGCGGCTTTTGCAAAGGCTTGATGGCGGAGAAGGCGTTCTGCGCCTGGTAGAAGGTGCCGTGATGATCGAAGGGGGTGTCTTGGGTCCAGACCTTGCGCACCACCTCCAGAAACTCGTCGCTACGCGCATAGCGCTGGTCGTGGTCGAGGTAGTCGCCGTCCTTGCGTTGCTCGCCGTCATTGCCGCCACTGATCACGTGCAGCGCCAGGCGTCCGTCGAGCAGGTGATCGAGGGTCGCCAGCTTGCGCGCGGCCAGGGTAGGCGCCACGAAGCCGGGGCGATGCGCCAGCAGAAAGCCGATACGCGGCGCCGCCAGCCCGGCCAGGGCCGTGACCAGAAAGCCGTCGGGCTGATCCGACCAGTACCCCACCAGAATCCGGTCGAAGCCTGCCTGCTCGTGCACCTGGGCAAAACGGGTGATGTACGCCTTGTCGAAGATCGGGCCAGCCGGATCGAGGGTCTCCGAAGACAGGCGGTGGCCGATCATGCCGATGAATTGAACGCTCATGGGGGGCTCCTTGAAGAGGGCGAAGAAAGCTTATTGGTTATAGAAGGTTCTTTCTTCAAAACGAACGCTTATAAGCTACCGAGCCCGCCACCCCTTGTGAAATTCATTTTAGGCATAACCTAATATAAAAAATGATTTATAACGAAATGACTTTAAAATTCACTTTACGCATATTAGCTTATGCTCAATTTGAATTTTGAGAATCATCAGGCGGTTGCTAGGGTGATTCGAAACCGTAGCCAGAGCCCCGACCATGACCGACCCCCTTCGCCTGGACCGCTTGCGTCAGTTCATCGACGAACTGGCCAGCCTGCTCGACCGAGAAACCGATGAAGCGGCCCTTCTCGATGATGGCCAGCGCCTGTTGCAGCAACTGGTAGCCCATGACGACTGGCTGCCGCCAGAGCTGGCCCAGCCCAGCCCCGAACGCTATCAGCAGTACCTGCTGCACTGCGATTCGCGCCAGCGCTTCTCCATCGTCAGCTTCGTGTGGGGGCCGGGGCAGACCACGCCGGTCCACGACCACCGGGTATGGGGCCTGATCGGCATGCTGCGCGGCGCCGAATACGCCCAGGGTTTTGCCCGCAGCGAGCACGGCGCGCTGCTGCCGTCCGGCAGCCCGGTGCGCCTCGAGCGCGGCCAGGTCGAGGCGGTGTCGCCGCGCATCGGCGACATCCATCAGGTCAGCAATGCCTTCGACGACCAGGTGTCGATCAGCATCCACGTGTACGGCGCCAACATCGGCGCGGTCAGGCGTGCCGTGTACCTGGCCGACGGCAGCGAGAAACCCTTCATTTCCGGTTATTCCAACACCCAATTGCCCAATCTGTGGGACCTGTCAAAAGAGAACCTTGCGCCATGAGCACCCCGACCATCCGCACCTACGCCCACCTGCGCCAGCACTTGCTGGCCAGGCATGAACTGGCCCTGATCGATGTGCGCGAAGAAGCGCCCTTCGCCGTGGAACATCCGCTGTTCGCGGCCAACATCCCGCTGTCCAGGCTTGAAATCGAAATCTACGCGCGAGTGCCCCGGCGCGATACACCGATCACCGTGTATGACGATGGCGAGGGCCTGGCGCAGATTGCGCTCCAGCGCCTGGGTCAACTTGGCTACAGCGACGTGGCCCTGCTCGAAGGCGGCCTGGCCGGCTGGCGCGAGGCCGGCGGCGAGCTGTTCCAGGATGTGAACGTACCGAGCAAGGCGTTTGGCGAACTGGTGGAAAGCCAGCGCCACACCCCTTCGCTGGCGGCCGAAGAAGTGCACGCACTGCTGAACGAAAAGGCCGACGTGGTGGTGCTGGATGCGCGTCGCTTCGACGAATACCAGACCATGAGCATTCCGGGCGGCATCAGCGTGCCGGGTGCCGAACTGGTGCTGCGGGTGGCCGAGCTGGCACCGAACCCGGCCACCCGCGTGATCGTCAATTGCGCCGGGCGCACCCGCAGCATCATCGGCACCCAGTCGCTGGTCAACGCCGGCATTCCCAACCCGGTATCGGCTTTGCGCAACGGCACCATTGGCTGGACATTGGCGGGGCAGACCCTGGCCCATGGCCAATCGCGGCGCTTTGGCGACGTGAGCCCGGCCAACCGGCAGCGCGCCGCCGAACAGGCCCGGGCCGTGGCCGACAAGGCCGGCGTCGTGCGTGCGGACAGCCAGACGCTGGCGGCGTGGCGCGCCCAGGCCGATCGCAGTACTTATGTGTTCGATGTGCGCACCCCCGAGGAATTTGCCCGGGGCCACCTGCCAGGCAGCCGCTCGACGCCGGGTGGTCAGCTGGTGCAGGAAACCGACCATGTGGCCAGTGTGCGCGGGGCGCGCATCGTGCTGATCGATGACGATGGCGTGCGTGCCAACATGAGTGCGTCGTGGTTGGCGCAGATGGGCTGGGAGGTGGCGGTGCTCGATGGCTTGGGCGCAGGCGACTTCAGCGAAACGGGTGATTGGCAGCCGCCGTTGCCGGCGTTGCCGCAGCCTTCGACCATCGACCCCGAACAGTTGGTGCAGTGGCAGGCGGACGCCGACACGGTGCTGCTCGACTTCACCACCAGTGCCAATTACGTGCAGCGGCACATACCGGGTGCGCACTGGGCGATCAGGGCACAGCTGGAGCAGGCACTGGAGCGCTTGCCGGTGGCGGGACGTTACGTGCTGACCTGCGGCAGCAGCTTGCTGGCGCGGTTTGCGGCGCAGGACCTGCAACGCCTGACCCGAGTGCCGGTGTTCGTGCTGGAGGGTGGTACGGGCCGCTGGATTGCCGAGGGGCGGACGCTGGAGTCGGGCGAGACGCACCTGGCGGTGCCGCGCAGCGACCGTTACCGCCGGCCGTATGAAGGCACCGACAACCCGCGTGAGGCGATGCAGGGGTACCTGGATTGGGAGTTCGGGTTGGTGGCGCAGCTGGGGCGTGATGGCACCCATGGGTTCCGGGTGATCTGAACCTCTTGAGCAGACCGTATGAGGTCTGCCCCTGGCCGACAGGCCGCATACGCAGGAGCGGGCAAGGCCCGCTCCTGCTTGCTTCGGGCACAAGCACAGTAGGCGCCGGCCTTGCCGGCGAATCGAGCGCGAAGCGCTCGTACAACCTGAACCCACCGTGGATCAGGCAGCCCTCACCCGCCGAGCCGCAATCAGCGCCCTGCCACCGGCTGGAACAACGACACCGCCGCCGCATCCACCTTGCGCGGCAACAGGCCCTGGGCAAAGAACACATCGGCAATCTGCTGCTGTTCGGCCAGATGCTCCGGCTTCACCAACTGCACGTCGTAACTGCGCCGCGCATTGGCCTGCTCCACCGTGGCCACATCCAGGTTGCCCCACAACGGCCCCAGCACCTGCGCCGCCTGCGTGGGGTTGGCCTTGGTCCACTGCCCCGCCTTCTGCAACGCACCGAATACAGTTTCAAGCACCTGCGGATGCGCCTTGGCGTAATCGCTGCCCGCCAGGTAGTAACGCTGGTAACTGGCCAGCCCCTGCCCATCGCTCAGCACCCGCGCATGCTGCTGGCGCTGGGCGCTGGCCACGAACGGGTCCCAGGTGACCCAGGCATCGACCTTGCGGTTCTCGAACGCCGCACGGCCATCGGCCGGGATCAGGTAGGCCGGCTGGATATCGCTGAAGGTCAACCCGGCCCTGGCCAGGGCCTGTATCAACAGGTAATGGCTCCCCGCGGCCTTGGTCACCGCCACCTTCTTGCCCTTGAGGTCCGCCAGGCTGTGCAGCGGCGAATCCGCCGGCACCAGAATGGCCTGGGCCAGTGGCGATGGTGTCTCGCGGGCAAAATAGGTCAGCCGCGCCCCCGCCGCCTGGGCGAACACCGGCACGGTGTCGGCCACATCCGCCGACACATCGACATTGCCCAGGTTCAAGGCCTCCAGCAGCGGCAGGCCGCTGGCGAACTCATGCCAGCTGACCTGTATGCCCTGCTGCGCCAGCTGCTGCTCCAACGTACCCTGGGCCTTGAGCAGAATCAGCAGCGTCGAGGATTTCTGGTAACCGATGCGCAGGGTTTGCCCCGCGCTGGCGCTACCGACCAGGCTGGCGCCAAGCAGCGCGCCGATGGCCAGTTGTCGCAGACGTGTGAACGGTTGCATGGGGTCAGCTCCTGTCAGTGGGCCTGGGTCACGGCGACCCTGGCGGGCAGCACGAAGCCGCCGGCAAAGGTCGGCGCCACGTCCAGACGTTGGGCAATCAGGCCGTGGGCCTGGTAGAAGTCGGCGGTTTCCTGCTGTTCGGCGATGGTGCCGGCGTCCACGACCTGCCAGCGCAACTGGCGACGCTCGAACTGCAGCCGGGCCGCGTCCTGCGGGAAGCCGATGATCTGCGCCAGGGTCTTGGAGTAGCTGTCCAGGTTCTGGTTGGCCCACACCTGGGCCTTGGCCAGGCGCGCCAGGTAGTCCTGCAGGGCCGCGCGCCGGGCCGGGTCGGCCAACGCCTTGTCGGTCGCCGCCAGAAAGCTGTTGCCACTGGACAAGCCGCGACCATTGACCAGCACCCGGCCCTGGCCGGTGGTTTCGGCCAGCGCGGTGTAGGGCTCCCACGTCGCCCAGGCATCCACCGAACCGTTGGCCAGGGCCATCCTGGCATCCACCGGGCCAAGGAAGCGGAACTCGACGTCCTTCTCGCTCAGCCCCGCGCTGGCCAGCGCCTTGAGCGCCACGTAATGGCCAATCGAGCCGCGCCCGGTGGCGATGCGCTTGCCCTTGAGGTCGGCCGCCGCGTGCAGCGCCGACCCGGGGTCCACCAGCACGGCTGTGCCATAGGCGTCGGACTTGTCCACGGCAATCGCCTTGACCTGCGCGCCGGACGCCAGGGCGAACAGCAGCGGCGCATCACCGATGATGCCGGCGTCCACCGCGCCGGCATTGAGCGCCTCGGCCAGCGGCGCGGCAGCCGGAAACTCCGCCCACTTGATGTCATACGGCAGGTCGCGCAGCCCGTCGGCGGCCTCCAGCTGGGCACGCATGTTGCCCTTCTGGTCGCCGATACGCAGTTCGATACGCGGTTCGGCCAGCACCTGCCCGGCCAGCAGCAAGGCGCCAGCGAGGGCGAGAAGTCGTGAAATGGGTGGCATGCAGTGCACTCCTGAAGGCGATTGTAGAGCGACTCTACCGGCTCGTCATAAATCAGTGAAGTGCATTTTATGAATATCCTAATATGCAAATAACGTTTAATTATCGCCATTAGCTTATAACCATAAAGAATTTTACATCAGAAAATTTAACGCATACGGTCATAAGCCCGCCGATCTGCACACACAACTCGGGGCGGGACGACGGCACCCCCGGGTGCTCCCTGGATTTTCTGCGATGAGTGCCTGATGAGCCTGTCTTCTATTGCCGCGCCGTACCGTTCGATCGAGTCGGCCCCTGCCCTGGCCGACCTGGACCCACTGCTGTTTACCCTGACCCGCGAGCTGGCCGCCAGCGCCGCCGAGGTGGACCGCAGCGGTGCCTTCCCCGCCGCCAACTTTGCCCTGCTGCAACGCCATGGCCTGCTCGCGCTCACCGTGCCGCGCGAGCTGGGGGGTGCCGGTGCCGACCTCGCCACCGCGCGCAAGGTGGTGGCCGCCGTGGCCAAGGGCGAGCCCTCCACCGCACTGATTCTGGTCATGCAGTACCTGCAGCATGTGCGCCTGCAGGACGACCAGCGCTGGCCGGTGTCGCTGCGCCAGCGCCTGGCCCGCGAAGCGGTGGAGCACGGCGCGCTGATCAATGCCTTCAGGGTCGAACCCGAGCTGGGCACCCCGGCCCGTGGCGGCCTGCCCGCGACCCTCGCGCGGCGTACCGCCGAAGGCTGGCGCCTGTCCGGCACCAAGCTCTACTCCACCGGCAGCCACGGCCTGAGCTGGTACCTGGTGTGGGCGCGCAGCGACGATGCCGACCCGCTGGTGGGCGGCTTTCTGGTGCACAAGGACAGCCCCGGCATCCGCATCGTCGATGAGTGGGATCACCTGGGCATGCGTGCCACCTGCAGCCACCGCGTCGAGTTCGACGATGTGCTGCTGCCGCTGGAGCACGCCGTGGCCGTCAGCCCGGCCAGCGCACCGCGTGCCGAGCTCGATGGCGAAGCTCAGCTGTGGATGGCGGTGCTGCTGGCCAGCCTCTACGACGGCGTGGCCCAGGCCGCACGCGACTGGCTGGTGAGCTTCCTGCGCGAGCGGGTGCCGTCCAACCTCGGCCAGCCGCTGGCCAGCCTGCCGCGCTTTCAGGAGCGGGTCGGGCGCATCGATACCCTGCTGTTCGCCAACCGCAACCTGCTCGACTCCGCGGCCAGCGGCCAGGTCACCGCGCAGCACGCCGGGCAGCTCAAGCAACTGGTCACGCACAACGCCATCCAGGCCGTGGAGCTGGCCATCGAGGCCAGCGGCAACCCAGGGCTTTCGCGGCACAACCCGCTGGAGCGGCACTACCGCAACGTGCTGTGCAGCCGCATCCACACCCCGCAGGATGACGTGGTGTTCCACAGTGCCGGGCGCTCGGCACTGAGCCAGGAAGCGCCGTGACCCTCGCCCCCGGTTGACAGCGGCCGACCGGCCACGCACCGCCGCCCACCAAATCGGCCTATGCTCAAACAGGCCTGCCGGCGGAGGTGCACATGTGCGGACGACTGAGCCAGTACCACGGCATCCACGAGTTCGTGGACGCCCTGAGCATGCCCAACCCACTGGTCAACCGCGTGGGCGATGCGCCGCTTGGGCACTACAACGTGGCCCCCACCACCCAGCTGGCGGTACTCGGCCTGCAGCATGAAACCCTGCACGCCGACCTGCTGCGCTGGGGCTGGCGGCCACACTGGGCGCAGGACAAGCCGGCACCGATCAATGCCCGCGTCGAGAAGGTGGCCCACGGCCCGTTCTTTCGCGCCATCTGGCCGCACCGGCTGATCGTGCCGATCGACAACTGGTTCGAATGGGTCGATGAAGGCGGGCCGAAGAAGCAGCCCTACCTGATCCGCCGCCGCGATGGACGCCCTGCCCTGTGCGCGGCCATCGGCCAGCTGGGCGACCCACCCGGCGAGCAGGACGGCTGCGTGATCATCACGGCCGACAGCCAGGGCGGCCTGCTGGATGTGCATGACCGGCGCCCGGTGGTGCTGGCCGCAGACGCCGCACGCCACTGGCTGGCCCCCGCCACCTCCAAGGCATACGCCGAACAGCTGTTGCTGGACCTCGCCGAGCCCGCCCAGGTGTTCGAGTGGTACCCCGTGGACAGCGCCGTGGGCAACAGCCGCAACCAGGGCCCGGCCCTGGTGCAGCGCCGGCACCCCTGAACGGCGCCTACTCGCCCAGGTACGCCTTCTGCACCTGCTCGTTGTGCAACAGGTCGCTGGCCTGGCCTTCCAGTGCGATGCGCCCGCCATCGATCACATAGGCGCGCTGGCAGGTCTGCAAGGCAAGCCTGGCGTTCTGCTCCACCAGCAGCAGGGTCACGCCGCCCTTGACCACCTCGACGATGGTTTCGAAGATCTTCTGCACGATGATCGGCGCCAGGCCCATCGACGGCTCGTCGAGCAACAGCAGCTTGGGCCTGCCCATCAATGCCCGGGAAATCGCCAGCATCTGCTGCTCGCCGCCCGACATGGTGCCGGCCAGCTGAAAGGCGCGCTCCTTGAGCCGCGGGAAGATGCCGAACATGCGTTCGATATCGGCCTGGATCGCGTCCTTGCCGTCGGTTCGCGAGAACGCGCCCATCTCCAGGTTCTCGTACACCGTCAGCTTGGGGAAGATCCCGCGGCCTTCCGGCACCAGCGCCAGGCCCTGGCGGATCAGGTCGTAGCTCTTGATCGCCGCATGCGCCTTGCCATCGAAGGTGATCTGCCCGGCCACCGGGCTGAGCAGGCCGGCCAGGGTCTTGAGAGTGGTGGTCTTGCCGGCGCCGTTGGCGCCGATCAACGCGACCATTTCGCCCTCGCGGATGTGCAGGTCGATGCCCTTGATCGCCTGGATGGCCCCGTAGGCCACCTGCAGGTCGCGTACTTCAAGAATGTTCTTCATGTTCAGGCCACCGCCTCCGAACCCAGATAGGCCTCGATTACCCGAGGGTCCCTTTGCACATCGGCCGGCAGGCCATCGGCGATCTTCCTGCCGAATTCCAGCACGGTGACGTGGTCGCACAAGCCCATCACCAGCTTCACGTCATGCTCGATCAGCAGCACCGTCTTGCCGTCGGCCTTCATCTTGCACATCAGCTGGCGCAGGCCTTCGGTCTCGGAGGCGTTCATGCCGGCCGCCGGTTCGTCCAGGGCAATCAGCAAGGGTTCGGTGGCCAGCGAGCGGGCAATTTCCAGACGCCGCTGGTCGCCGTAGGAGAGGTTCTTGGCCAGCTCCCCGGCCAGGTGCCCGATGCCCACGTAGGCCAGCCAGTGCCGCGCAGCCTGGCGAATCTCGCGCTCTTCGCGCACGCAGGCCGGGGTGCGGAACACGGCCCCGAACACCCCGCAGCGGGTGCGTACATGGCGACCGATCATCACGTTTTCCAGCGCGGTCATGTTGTGGAACAGCCGGATGTTCTGGAAGGTGCGCGAGATGCCCGCCTCCACCACCTTGTGCGGCTTGCTGATGTTCAGCGGCTTTCCGTCGAATTCGACCTTGCCCTCTTCGGCCCGGTACAGCCCGGTAAGCACGTTGAACAGGGTGGTCTTGCCCGCGCCGTTGGGGCCCAGCAGGCCGCGGATCTCGCCGCGCCGGATCGACAGGTCGATGCCGTGCAGGGCCTGCAGGCCGCCAAAGAACTTGCTGACCGAACGCAGCTCCAGTAATACGTCGCTCATACCTTGTCCGCCTGTTGGGCCGGGTGATCGAAGGCCGGCGTGCTCGCGGGCACCGTGGTGCTCAGCGCGGTCGCCGCCGGGGTGGGCTCGGGGTCGCCGTCATGCAGCTCGGCGCGGCGCCGGTTGGACGGCCACAGGCCCTCGGGCCGGTAGCGCATCACCAGAATCAGCGCCAGGCCGAACACCAGCATGCGCAGGGTCGAGGCATCCAGCACGTTGCGCAGCACCTCGCGGCTGACGAAGGTCACGTTGTCCATAACGAACGGCTGTATCCAGTTGACCAGGTCGCGGAACACCTCGGGCATCACCGACAGGATCAACGCCCCCAGCACCACGCCGCGAATCGAGCCCATGCCGCCGAGCACCACCATCGCCAGCACCATGATCGACTCCATCAGGGTGAATGACTCGGGGCTGACGAAGCCCTGGTAGCTGGAAAACAGCACCCCGGACACCCCGCCAAAGGTCGCGCCCATGGCAAATGCCAGCAGCTTGAGGTTGCGCTTGTTCAGGCCCATGGCTTCGGCCGCCACTTCGTCCTCGCGCAGGGCCATCCAGGCCCGCCCGATGCGCGAGACTTCGAGGCGCTTGGACAGCACGATGGCGAAGATCACCACCACCAGGAAGAACAGGTAGTAGCTGATCACCGGGGTGACCTTGAGCCCGAACAGGCTCCATGAGGTCTGCAGCGACAGCAGCGCCTCGGGCGCCTGCCCTGCGGCATGCGACCAGGCCCCACCGTCGATGTGCAAGGGTGCGATGTTGCTGATGCCCTGCGGCCCGTTGGTGATGTTCACCGGCTGGTCGAGGTTGTTCATGAAAATGCGGATGATCTCGCCAAAGCCCAGGGTCACGATGGCCAGGTAGTCGCCGCGCAGCTTGAGCACCGGGGCGCCGATCAGCACCCCGCAGATGGCCGCGGCAATCGCTGCCAGCGGGATGATCACCCACAGCGGCCAGTTCAGCACGCCGTCCACCAGCCCGGCCATGTTCAGGTGCGGCGAGGCCAGCAAGGCGTACAGGTAGGCGCCGATGGCATAGAAGCCGATGTAGCCCATGTCGAGCAGGCCGGCGTAGCCGATCACGATGTTCAGGCCCAGTGCCAGCAGCACGTAGAGCATGGCAAAGCCGAGGATGCGTACCCAGGTGGGCCCCAGGAACGGAATGCTGTCGACGACGAAGGGCAAGGCCACGAACGCCAGGATCAGCAGCAGGTACTGTGCGGTTTGGTTTTTCATGTGCGTTGCCTCCTAGGCCCGGTCGGCCTGGCGTTCGCCCATCAGGCCGTTGGGTCGGAACAGCAGCACCAGAATGAGCACGGCGAACGCGAAGATGTCCTGGTAGTTGGCGCCCAGGAAGCCCCCGGTGAGGTGGCCGGTGTAGCCGGCGGCCAGCGACTCGATCAGGCCCAGCAGCAGCCCGCCGGCCATGGCCCCGAACAGGTTGCCGATGCCGCCCAGCACCGCCGCCGAGAAGGCCTTGAGCCCCAGCAGCAGGCCCATGTAGGCGTCGGCCTGGCCGTAGTTGACCGCGCGCATCACCCCGGCGATGGCGCCAAGCCCGGCACCGATCAGGAAGGTCGCGGAAATCACCCGGTTGATGTTGATGCCCATCAGCCCGGCCACTTCCTGGTTCTGCGCGGTGGCGCGCATGGCCTTGCCCAGGCGGGTCTTGTCGACCAGCAGCCACAGCCCCAGCATGATCACCACCGAGATGATCATGATGCTCATCTGCACGTTGGTGACGGTGGCGCCGAACACCTCGATCGGGCGGGTTTCGACCACTTCGGGGAAGGTCTTGTAGCCACGCCCCCAGATCATCATCGCCAGGTTCTGCAAGGCGATCGAGATGCCGATCGCGAGGATCAGCGGGGTCAGGCGCGGGGCCTTGCGCAAGGGCCGGTAGGCGAACTTCTCCATGCCCTGGGCCATCAGCATGCACACCGCCGCCGCCACCATGATCGCCAGCAGCAGGGTCAGGATGCCGGGCGCAAAGCCCATGCCCGCGAGCATGCTCAGCACCGAGATGGTCACCATGGCGCCCACCATCACCACCTCGCCGTGGGCGAAGTTGATCAGGCCGATGATGCCGTAGACCATGGTGTAGCCCAGGGCTACCAGGGCATAGATGCTGCCCAGCACCAGGCCGTTGAGGACCTGCTGCAACAAGATATCGAAATTGCCTTCCACGAGCTGAATCCTCAAAACTGCGTTGTCGCTCACCGCGTGCGCTGGCAACAGCGACGCGGCGGCATGCCTGGCAGGTCAGAAATGAACGCTTCTTATTGTTGCGAGCCGGGCGGCCCGCTTGTTATTCGAGGTAGAGCAACGGCTCAGTCGCGCTCGACCGAGAGGGTTTTCCAGCCGCCGTCGGCAAACTGGAACACCGTGGCGGCCGGGCTTTTCAGGTTGCCGAATTCATCGAATGCGATGGTGCCGGTGACGCCCTCGTAGCTTTCGCTCTTGAGTACCGGCAGGTACACGGCAGGGTCGGCCGACTGCGCCTTGACCATGGCGGTGATCGCCGCCCAGGTGGCGTCGTACGCCGCCGGCGAGGACTGCACCACGCCCGTGCCGAACTTGGCCTTGAGCTTCTGCTCGAACGCCGCGCCCTTGGGCATCTCCAGCAACGGGGTGCCGTAGTTCCAGGCGTACACGCCCTCGGCGGCGCTGCCGGCCATCTTCTTGAACTCGTCGTTGGGCAGGTTGCCGATGTTCATGAACCTGGCCTTCAGGCCCAGGTTCTTCATCTGCTTGGCCATGGGGGCGGCCTGGTAGTCGAGGGCGGCGAAGAACACCGCATCGACCTTCTGCGACTTGGCGGTGGTGAGGATGGCATTGAAGTCGGTGGACTTGTCGTTGGTGTATTCGCGTACCACCACGTTGCCACCGGCGGCCTTGACCGCCTTGGTCACTTCGTCGGCCAGGCCCTGGCCGTAGGCGGTGCGGTCGTCGAAGATCGCGATGCGCTGGGCCTGCAGGGTCTTGACCAGGTAGTTGCCGGCATAGCGGCCGAGGGTGGCGTCGTCGTTGACCACGCGAAACACGGTCTTGATGCCCTGGCGGGTCAGCGCCGGGTTGGTCGCCGACGGCGAGATCTGCGGGATGCCGGCATCGGCGTAGATCTTCGAGGTCGGGATGCTGGTGCCCGAGTTGTAATGCCCGATCACCACCGCCACCTTCGAATCCACCAGGCGTTGCGCCACGGCGGTACCGGTACGCGGGTCGGCCACATCGTCCTCGGACACCAGTTTGAACTGGGCCACCTTGTCGCCCAGCTTCAACTGCTGCTGGTTGGCCTCTTCGATGGCGATGCTCACGCCATGTTCCACATCCAGCCCCTGGTGCGCAGAGGGCCCGGTCAGCGGGCCGGCAAAGCCGATCCGTACCAGCTGGGTGTCCGCCGCGTTCGCCGTGCCAGCCCCTATCAGTGTTGCCATCAGTGCAGCAAGGGCGGTCAAACCCCGGTTGTTCTTATTCATTCTCAGCTCCCAGTAATCATTGGACGAACTGCACACGCCTGGCCAACCTCGCCGGCGCACTTGTAAGATAACAGTCAGCAGGCAACTGTCAATGGGTGTATGCTTGAGGAAAATGAAAATGCTGACAAAAGCCACGCACGCCTTGATCCATGCACCTTAACGAGGCATGGGATTGCAGTAGAATCAGGCGCTTGCACCATAACAAGTCAGATGTTTGATAACATATGGCTACATTTTCGCCGCTACTTCGGGTTTTTAGCGGGTCGGGTGAAATCGACGCAGATCGCGTTTGACGGATGCGCCAACCTGTTCAACCATTCAATCCATCGTGATGAGCACATCAGTTTCAGGAGCTACACAACTATGAATGCGTCGTTTGGAACGCGCAGGGCCAATCTGGCGGAGACAGTGATCCACGAGCTGTCCAACCGGATCGACAATGGCACATACGGGCCGGGGCAGAAGCTTCCGTCCGAACAGGAGCTGTGCAAGGAATTCGGCGTCAGCCGCCCTGTGATTCGCGAGGCCGTGGCCTCGTTGCGTCTGGGCGGTCGGCTGATCGCCCGCCAGGGTGTAGGCGTATTCGTGGTCGAGCAGGACGTCAAGCGCCTGGGCTTTGCCCTGAGCACCGCAGTCGATGACGTGCGCGCCGCCGCCCACGTGCTGGAACTGCGCCTGGGCATCGAGACCGAGTCGGTCGCGCGTGCCGCCGAGCGCCGCAGCCCCACCAGCGTGGCGCAGATCACCGAGGCCTTCGACCGCTTCAACGCGCTGGATGGCTCCAACCTCGAGGAAGAGGCCCGTGCCGACTTCGAGTTCCACCTGGCGATTGCCCGCGCCACCAACAACCCGCACTTCCCGCAGCTGCTCGAAGCCCTGGGCCCGGACATCATCTTCGACCTCAACCTCAAGCACGGCCAGTCCACCGGCAAGAACCGCCTGGCGCACATCAAGAAGATCGGCCGCGAACACGGCGCGATTCTCTCGGCCATCAGCATGGGCGACGTCAACGCCGCCCGTTCGGCGGTGCGCAAGCACCTGGAAGAAAGCCTGTCGCGTTACCAGCGCCTGGTCGACAGCGGCGACTGAGCGGCGCTGTCGCCCTGCCCTGGCGGGTCAGCCCAGGCCCAGGCACACGTACTTGATCTCGAGGTAATCCTCGATCCCGTAGCGCGAGCCTTCGCGCCCCAGCCCCGATGACTTCACACCGCCAAACGGTGCGACCTCGGTGGCCAGCACGCCGACATTGACGCCGACCATGCCGTACTCCAGGGCCTCCGAGACCCGCCAGATCCGCCCCACATCCCGTGCATACAGGTAGCAGGCCAGGCCGAACTCGGTGGCATTGGCCTGGGCGATGACCTGTTCTTCGCTGTGAAAGCGAAACAGCGGCGCCACCGGCCCGAAAATCTCCTCGCGGGCCACGCGCATGTCCGGTGTCACCTCGGCCAGCACGGTGGGCTGGTAGAACGCCTCGCCAAGGGGGTGGCGCCGGCCACCGGCGACCAGTCGCGCACCGCCCTCCAGTGCGTCGCTCACCATCGCCTCGACCCCGGCCACGGCCTTGGCATCGATCAGCGGGCCGACGGTGGTGCCGGCCTGGCTGCCCTCGCCCACCACCAGCTCGCCGACCCGCTGGGCAAAACGCTCGACAAAGCGCTCGTAGATGCCGTCCTGGATGTAGAAGCGATTGGCGCACACGCAGGTCTGCCCGCTGTTGCGGAACTTGGCCACCAGTGCGCCCTCCACCGCCGCCTCAAGGTCCGCGTCGTCGAACACGATGAAGGGCGCGTTGCCGCCCAGCTCCAGGGTCACCTTCTTCACCGTGGCCGCGCTCTGCTGCAGCAACTGGATGCCGATGGGCGTGGAGCCGGTGAACGACAGCTTGCGCACCACCGGGTTGGCGGTCAGTTCGCCACCGATGGCGGCCGAGTCGCCGGTCACCACGTTGAGCACGCCACGCGGTATGCCCGCGCGTTCGGCCAGCACGCACAGCGCAAGGGCGCTGAACGGGGTCTGCGAGGCGGGCTTGAGCACCAGCGTGCAGCCGGCCGCCAGGGCCGGGGCGGCCTTGCGCGTGATCATCGCCGCCGGGAAGTTCCACGGCGTAATCGCCGCGCACACGCCAATCGGCTCCTTGGTCACCAGCAGGCGTCGGTCGGCCTGCGGCGAGGGGATCACGTCGCCATACAGGCGCTTGCCCTCCTCGGCATAGAACTCCACATAGGCTGCGGCGAAGGCGATCTCGCCACGGGCCTCGGCCAGGGGCTTGCCCTGCTCGGCCGTCATGATGCGCGCCAGGTCTTCCTGGTGCAGGAGAATTTCGCGAAACCACGCCTGCAAGCGGCTTGCGCGTTCCTTGGCGGTGAGGGCGCGCCAGGCCGGCAGCGCCGCCTGGGCGGCGAGCACGGCGCGGCGGGTTTCGTCGGCGCCCATGCGCGGCACGCCACCCAGGCGCTGGCCGGTGGCCGGGTTGGTCACGTCAATGCTGCGGGCGCTGTCGGCGCCCACCCAGGTTCCATCGATATAGCAACGTTCACGCAGCAGATCAGGATCGGCAAGGTTCATGCTGATGGGCTCGCAGGGGAATAGGGGGAAACGGCGGGAGGCAGACCCTGCCCCCGCCTGGAGGGTCAACGCGACGCCAGGGCCTTTTCGCGGATCTGGCTGAGGGTCATGCGCGGGGTCAGCGCCTCGGGGTCGATCTGCACCTCGATCAGCGCCGGCTTGCCCGACGCCTCGCAACGCTCGAACGCACCCGCGAACTGCTCGGTGGCGCTCACCGTTTCGGCATGCAGGCCATAGGCCCGTGCCAGCGCGGCGAAGTCGGGGTTGTGCAGGTCGGTACCCGACACCCGCCCCGGGTAGCTGCGCTCCTGGTGCATGCGGATGGTGCCGTACATGCCGTTGTTCACCACCACCACGATGACCCGGGCGTCATAGTGCGCGGCAGTGGCCAGCTCCTGGCCGTTCATCAGAAAGCAGCCATCACCGGCGAACGCCACCACGCTGCGCTGCGGCGCGGTGAGCTTGGCCGCAATCGCCGCCGGCACGCCATAGCCCATCGAGCCGTTGGTGGGCCCCAGCAAGGTGCGAAACGCCTGGTGCTGGTAGCCGCGGTGCACCCAGCCGGTGTAGTTGCCGGCACCGCAGGTGATGATGCTGTCGGCGGCCAGGTGCTGGTTGAGCCAGGCGATCACCTCGCTCATCTGCACCGCGCCGGGCGAACGCGGGCATTCGAAGTTGGCCCGGTAGCCGCTGTTCAGGCGCTGTACCCACTCGGCGAATGCCTGCGGCTTGACCGGCGCCAGCGCCGCCAGTTGCGCGGCGATGGTCGGCATGCCGGCGTTGATCGCCAGGGTCGGCTGGTACACCCGGCCCAGTTCCTCGATGCCGGGGTGAATGTGCACCAGCGCCTGCCTGGGCACCGGAATGTCCACCAGGGCATAGCCGCCGGTGCTCATCTCGCCCAGGCGTGCACCGATCACCAGCAGCAGGTCACTGCTTTTCACCGCCTCCACCAGCTCGGGGCCGGCGGCAAGGCCCAGGTCGCCGGCGTACTGGGGCAAGGTGTTGTCGAACAGGTCCTGGCAGCGGAACGAAGCCGCCACAGGCAGGTTCTGGGCCTGGATGAAGCGCCGCGCATCGGCCACCGCCGCGGCGGTCCAGCCGCCACCGCCCAGCACCACCAACGGGCGCTGTGCCTCGCTCAGCAGAGCCTGCAGGCGCTGCAGGTCGGCAGATGCCGCCGCCGCTTCGATCCGCCGGGCCGGGCCGGCATCGGCCACTGCCACCCGATCCGTCAGCATGTCTTCGGGCAGGGCCACCACCACCGGGCCGGGGCGGCCGTTGGTGGCGCGGTGGAACGCCTGGCTGAGCAGCTCGGGCAGGCGCGCGGCATCGTCGACCTCCACCACCCACTTGGCCATCTGGCCGAACATGCGGCGGTAGTCGATCTCCTGGAAGGCTTCGCGCTCCACCTGGTCGCGGGCCACCTGGCCGATGAACAGGATCATCGGCGTGGAGTCCTGGAAGGCGGTGTGCACGCCGACCGAGGCATTGGTCGCCCCCGGCCCGCGGGTGACGAAGCAGATACCCGGCTTGCCGGTGAGCTTGCCGTAGGCTTCGGCCATGTAGGCGGCGCCGCCCTCCTGGCGGCACACGATCAGCTCGATGTCGTCCCTGGCATCGTGCAAGGCATCAAGCACCGCCAGGTAGCTCTCGCCGGGCACGCAGAACGCGCGTTCCACGCCATTGATGCGCAAGGCATCGACCAGCACCTGCCCGCCCGTGCGCAGCCCGTTGTTGTCAGTGTTCATCTTGTTGTTCTCCATCAGGCGGCGCGGTCAGATGACCGAGTCTTCCAGGAAAGGACGGTTCTCGATCACCCGTTGATAACTCAGGGCACTCAGGTCCAGGGTGCGGTAGCCCCCGTAGATGATCAGCTCGCTCAGGCCGCGGCCGATGGCCGGTGCCTGCTGCAGGCCGTGGCCACTGAAACCGTTGCAGAACAGGAAGTTGCGCACCTGGTCATGGGGGCCGACGATGGCGTTGTGGTCGAGCACGCAGAAGTCGTAGTGCCCGGCCCAGGAGTTGACCACCTTGATCGCCTCGAACGCCGGCACACGCTCGGCCAGCACCGGCCACACCTCTTCCTCGAACTCGTCGTGCATCACGTCGAAGTCGCTGAAATCCACCTCCGGGTCGTGGCGTGGGTAGGTGCCGCCCAGGTACAGGTGGCCTTCGGGGCGGAAGAACACCCCGGTGGGGTCGATGGTCAGCGGCACGGTGCCGGGCAGCGGCGTATGGCAGTCGAACACGAACAGCGAACGGCGCCGCGCCTCCACCGGAATGTCCAGCCCGGCTAGGCGCGCCACCTGGCGTCCACGGGTGCCGGCGGTGTTGACCAGCTGGCCACAGCCGATCAACTGGCCATCGCCCAGGCGCACACCGGTGATCACATCACCCTCGCGCAGCACCTGGACCACTTCGTTCTCGACATACTCCACGCCCAGGCTGCGGGCCTTTCTGCGAAAGCCGTTCATGATCCCGTAGTTGTCGAACCAGCCCTCGTCCCTCTCGCCATAGGTGCCGCCGGCCAGGCTGTCGGGGTTGACCCACGGGAAGCGGCGGATCAGCGCCTCGGTGTCCAGCAACGTGACGTCGGCACCGTTGTCCAGCTGGGTCTGGTGCAGACGCTTGAGCACGTCGAAGCCTTTCTGGTCGGCCAGGAACAGGTAGCCGTTCTCCTTGAAGGCCAGGTCGGGCCTGTCGCCATTGACCGCCATCAGTTCGGGGAAGTCGCGGATGAACTGCGCGCCAAAGCGCGAGATCTGGATGTTGATCGGGTTGGAGAACTGCACCCGGATAGAGCTGCTGGACAACGCCGTGGCCGATTGGGCATAGGTCCAGTCGCGCTCCACCACCAGCACCGAGCCGGTGAAGTCCGGGTTGCTGGCCAGAAAGTACGCGGTGGCGCTGCCATTCACCGCACCGCCGACGATCACCACATCGTAATGCTGCTTTGTTGCTGTCGAAGCCATGGCTGGGGTCTCTTCAAAAGTGCTCGGAAAAGGTCATTTCGGGTCTTCGAAGTGGCCGGCGCCGGCGAAGTTGCCGCCGTGGTAGCGCGCCGCCGGCTCGTTCGGGTCCAGCGGCGGGTGCTCGGCCAGGACCTTCTCGCGGTAGTCGTCGGCGCTGTCCCTGGGCACGTAGCCGAGGGAGGACGCCAGGCGGTTGTCCCACAGGGTTTCGCGGTTGTCGGACATGCCGTACACGATCATGTGGCCGACCCGTGGCGCCAGCAGCGAGCGCTCGCACAGCTGCGCGAAGTCGTCGAACGACAGCCAGGTGGCGAGCATGCGCCGGTCCAGCGGCTCGGGGAACGAGGAGCCGATGCGCAGGTTCACCGACTCGATGGCGAACTTGTCCCAGTAGTAGCGGCCCAGGTCCTCGGCAAAGCACTTGCTCACCCCGTACAGGCTGTCGGGGCGGTGCGCTGCGCTGGCGTCGATGGTTTCGGTGCGGTCATAGAAGCCGATGGCGTGGTTGGAACTGGTGTAGATCACGCGCTTGACGCCATGCTGGCGCGCCGCTTCATAGATGTTGTAGGTGCCCACGATGTTGCCGTTGAGGATCGCCGCGAAGGTGTCCTCCACCGGCACGCCGCCGGCATGGATGATGGCATCCACGCCCTCGGCCAGCGGCAGCACATCGGCCAGGTTGCCCAGGTCGCAGCGCACCAGCTCTTCGTGCGGCGCGGCGCTGCCCATGTCGGAGATATCGGTCAGGCGCAGCTCGTCGGCAAAGGCCTGCATGTGCTTGCGCAACACGCTGCCCAGGCGGCCGGCTGCACCGGTGATCAACAAACGTTTGAACGGCTTGCTCATGCTTGAAACCTCGTGAAAGTCGGTTTGTCGTTACTAGGCCAGCGCCGCGAACGCATCGCGCAGCTGCCTCAGGGCCTGCTCCAGCTCCTGGCGCGAGGTGGCGAACGACAGGCGAATGTAGGGTTCGAGGCCAAAGGCCGAGCCCGGCACCGTGGCCACCTTGCCCACCCGCAGCAGGTAGCTGGCAAGGTCGGCGTCGGTTTCGATCACCTGCCCGTCCGGCGTGCGCCTGCCGATGAACGCGGCGCACTGCGGGAAGGCATAGAACGCGCCCTCGGGCATCTGCAGGCTCAGCCCCTCGATGGCCGCCAGGCCCTCGACCACCAGCGCCCCTCGGGCCTGGTACTCGCGATTGGCCTGGCGCACGAAATCCTGCGGGCCGTTGAGCGCCGCAGCAGCCGCCAGTTGCGAAATGGTCGACGGGCAGGTGGTGGTCTGCGACTGGGTCTTGTTCATTGCCACGATCAGCTCGCGTGGCCCGGCCGCATAGCCCAGGCGGTAGCCGGTCATGGCGTAGGCCTTGGACACGCCGTTGATCAGCAGGGTGCGCTCGCGCAGGTGCGGGCAGGCGCTGACGAACGACACGAACGGCTGCCTGCCCAGCACGATGTGCTCGTAGATCTCGTCGGAGATCACCAGCACCCGGGGGTGGCGCTCCAGCACGGCGCCCAGGGCCGCGAACTCTTCACGGCTGTAGATCGCCCCGCAGGGGTTGTTCGGCGAGTTCAGCATCAGCCAGCGGGTACGCGGGGTGATGGCGGCCTCAAGGCGCGCGGCATCCAGCTTGAAGCCGTGTTCGGCGCCGCACGGCACCACCTTCGGCACGCCGCCGTTGAGCATCGCCATGTCGGTGTACGACACCCAGTACGGCGCTGGCGTGAGCACTTCATCGCCCTGCTCCAGGGTGGCGAGAAACGCATTGAACAGCAGCTGCTTGGCGCCATTGCCCACGCAGATTTCGTCCAGTGCGTAGCGCAGGCCGTTTTCCCGCTCGAACTTGTCGACGATGGCCTGGCGCAGCACCTCCAGGCCATTGGGCGCGGTGTAGTGGTTGTTGCCCTCGAGCATCGCCTGGTGCGCGGCCTCGATCACGTGGGCCGGGGTGTTGAAGTCCGGTTCGCCCAGGCTCAGGTTGATCACCGGCTCGCCCTTGGCCAGCATCTGCTTGGCCAGCACCGATACCGCCATGCTCGGCGAGCTTTTCACTGCCCGCACACGGGCACTCTGAAAGTCCATGGGTCAGCCCTCCTGGCCGGGTTCGAAGGCGTAGTCGTCTCGTGCCTGGCTGGTACTGATGTAGCCAAAGCGCAGGTCGCGCGCCACCTCGTGGCGTGGCCGCTGGCGCGGGTCGCCGTAACCGCCGCCACCCGGCAGGCGCAGCACCAGGCGCCGATCGGCCGGCACGAACTGCTGGCCCTTGCCGCGCAGCAGGGTGCCGTCGTCCAGGCCCACGTAGCCCTGGGCCCCCTCCTTGCCCCCCTCGAGCCCACGCGCCGGGTACTGGATGCGGTCGAACATGGCGCTGAAGCGGAAGCTGTAGCCTTCGGCGGCCGACACCTCGATTTCCTGGCCCAGGCCGCCGCGCAGCAGGCCGGCACCGCCAGAGCCTTCGCGCAGTTCCTTGCGCCACACCACCACCGGGCCGGCCTGTTCGGTGGCTTCCACCGGCATGGTGTGCACGCCGCTGGGGAACGCGGTGGCGCTCAGGCCGTCCATGCCGGAGCGCGCGCCCATGCCGCCGCTGTTGAACATCAGCATCTCGGCGTTGCGCCCGGTCGGGTTGCTGTCCAGCGGGCGCACGCTCAGGTGCAGGTTCCACAGTGCGCTGGCGCCCTCGGCCGGCACCTGGCCGGGCAGGCATTTGTGCAGCGCACCCAGCACCAGGTCGGGCACGAAGTGGCCCAGTACATGGCGTACCGATACCGGCGCCGGGTGCTTGGCATTGAGAATGCAGCCCTCGGGCGCAGTGACCGCAAAAGGCTCCAGCGAGGCGCTGTTGTTGGGGATCTCCGGCGCCACGATGCACTTGAGCCCGTAGCAGGCATAGGCCTTGGCGTAGCCCAGCGGCACGTTGATGCCGAACTGGCTCATGCCCGAGGTGCCGCTGAAGTCGGTGAGAATGCCGTCCGGGCCCACCGTCAGGGTCACCGCCAGCGTCACCGGCACGTCGTAGCCGTCCAGGGTCATGCTGTTGTGGTAGGTGCCATGGGGCAGCGACTTGAAGCATTCCAGGGTGGCGCGGCGGCTGTGCTCCAGGATGAACCCGCCGATGTGCTCCAGGTCGTCCAGGGCAAACTCGTCGAGCATGCTCAGCAGGCGTTTGTGCCCGGTCTCGTTGCAGGCCGACAGTGCGTAGAAGTCGCCGACCACGCGGTCGTTCTCGCGTACGTTGTTGCGCAGGATGTTGATCAGGTCGCGGTTCACCTGGCCGCGCTCGAACAGCTTCATGATCGGGATGAACAGGCCTTCCTCGTAAACCTCACGGGCATCCGGGCCGAAACCGCGCCCGCCGATGTCCACCACGTGGGCGGTACTGGCGAAGTAGCCGATCAGCCGGCCCTTGTAGAACGAGGGCGAGACGATGGTGATGTCGTGCAGGTGCCCGGTGCCCTTCCACGGGTCGTTGGTGACGTACACGTCGCCTTCGAAGATGTTGTCCGGGCCGATGTCGTTGATGAAGTGCACCACCGCCTCGGCCATGGTGTTGACGTGGCCGGGGGTGCCGGTAACGGCCTGGGCCAGCATGTTGCCGGCGCGGTCGAACACCCCGGCCGAGAGGTCGCCGGCTTCGCGTACGCTGGTGGAGAACGCGGTGCGGATCAGGGTCAGGGCCTGTTCTTCGACCACCGACACCAGGCGGTTCCACATCACCTGCATTTGAATATCGATCATTGTTTCGCTCATGGGTTATCGCCTTCCAAACGAATGCGGCTTAGCGCCGGACGACCAGCAGGCAGCCGTCGGGCTGGACCGTGGCGGTGAACGAGGACGACACGAAGGTCGAGGTTTCGCGCTCGGCGATGATCGCCGGGCCATCGATGCGCGCACCGGCCTGCAGCGCTTCGCGCTGGTAGATGCCGGCATCGACGAAACCGCCGGCGACCACGTCGAACACCTGGCGACGCGCCACTTCGTGGGCGCGGTGCGAGGCCTTGACCTGGCTGGCCAGCGCCACGGGCGGCAAGGGCGAACTGGCCTTGACCGACCAGCTGACGATCTCCACGTCCGGGCCTTCGATCGGGCGGCCGAAGAACACCGTGTAGGCCGCCTCGAACAGCGTCTTGAACTGCGCCGTGTCGCTGTTGCTGAAAGCCTTGAACGGCAGGCTCACGGGGATCTCCCAGCCCTGGCCGACGTAGCGCATGAACGCGGTGCACTCCATCTCCGGCTCGCCCTCGGGCATGCCCTGGCGCAGGAAGCCCAGGGCCTCGGCCTTCATGTCGTCGATCAGTGCATTGACCTGCCCCGCCTCGAACTCGGCCAGGCGCACGAAGGCGCTGCGTACCGCTTCATAGCCGAACGGCGCACGCAGAAAACCGATGGCCGACCCCACCCCGGCGCCGGCCGGCACCAGAAAGCGCGACACACCCATCTTTTCGCACAGACGCGCAGCGTGCAGCGGGCCACCGCCACCAAAGGTGATCATGGTGTAGTCGGCAATGTCCTTGCCGCTCTCCACCGCGTGCACCCGGCCGGCGTTGGCCATGTTCTCGTCGACCACTTCGCAGATGCCGAAGGCGGCGGTGCGCGGGTCCATGCCCAGCGGCTGGCCGATCACCCGGTCCACCGCGCTGGCGGCGTTGTCGACCGACAGGCGCAGCGCGCCGCCGGCAAAATTGTCGGCATCCAGGCGGCCCAGCAGCAGGTTGGCATCGGTGATGGTCGGCTCAAGGCCACCGCGGTCATAGCAGGCCGGGCCCGGCTCGGACGCCGCGCTGTGCGGGCCCACACGAATCTGGCGCATGCTGTCGATGCTGGCGATGGAACCACCGCCGGCGCCGATCTCGACCATCTCCACCACCGGGATGGAAATCGGCATGCCGCTGCCCTTCTTGAAGCGGTAGGTGCGCGCCACTTCGAAGGTCTTGGCGGTCTTGGGCACCTGGTTCTCGATCAGGCAGATCTTGGCCGTGGTGCCGCCCATGTCGAATGACACCACCGCGTCGAGCGCGTATTTGCGTGCAATGTCGGCGGCGAAGATCGCCCCGCCCGCCGGGCCCGACTCCACCAGGCGCACCGGAAACTCGGCGGCGCTCTGCACCGAGATGATGCCGCCGCCGGAATGGATCATGAACACCGGGCAATCGGCGCCGGCGGCCTTGAGGGTGACCACCAGGCGGTCCAGGTACGACTTGATCAGGGGTTTGACGTAGGCGTTGGCGCACACGGTGTTGAAGCGTTCGAACTCGCGCATCTGCGGCGAGACTTCGCTGGAGATCGAAATCGACAGGTGTGGCAGGCGCGCCTGCAGGGCGTCGCGCAACAGGCGCTCGTGGGCACCATTGATGTAGCTGTGGATCAGGCCGATGGCCACGCTCTGGTAGTCGCCCTCGCCGATGCGCTGCACCAGCGCGTCGATATCGGCCTGTTGCGGGGCGATCAGCACGTTGCCGCGTACGTCCAGGCGCTCGCGCAGGGTGTAGCGGTGCTCGCGCTCGATCAGCGGCGGTGGCAGGGCAATGTTGATGTCGTACTGCTCGAAGCGGTTTTCGGTGCGCATCTCCAGCGTGTCGCGAAAACCTTCGGTGGTGATGAACGCAGTGCGCGCGCCGCGGCGCTCGATCAGGGCGTTGGTGGCCAGGGTGGTGCCGTGGATCAGCTGCTCGATATCCGACAGCTTCAGGCCTGCCGCGTCGACGACCGCCTGCACACCCGTGAGGATCGCACGCTCGGGCAATGCGTAGTCCGTCAGAATCTTGGTCGAGTGCAACACCCCGCCGACATCCAGCGCGATATCCGTAAAGGTCCCACCTATGTCCACGCCGACTCGGCATGCTGTAGCAGTCATCGTCGTTCCCCTGAATTCTTGTGCTTGTCACACCCGACTGGTTGGCGGGCTTAATGTAAGTTATATGTTGTCTTACAGGTGGTCAAGCACTAACACCACGCTTTTCCACCCTCGCCCGGGCTGGCGTGCCGATGCGCCGTGCGCACCGGCACCGCCTGCCTCAGCCGAGCGTCTTGACCATCCGCGCGCCGCCCACGGCCTGGGCCGTGGGGAACACCTCCAGACGCGAAACGTCCACCTGCTCGGGCAGGCGCAAGGCCGCCAGCAGCAGCTGGGCGATGTCCTCGGGCATGATCGAGGCGTAGCCGTCATACAGCTCGCTGCCCGCGGCCTGCATGCCCATGGCGGTGCGGTACAGCTGGGTCTGCACGCGACCCGGGGCGATTTCGGTCACCCGCACCCCGCTGCCCAGCAGGTCGCAGCGCAGCGCGTCGCAGAACAGGCTGATGCCGGCCTTCGACGAACCATACACCGCCGCCCCGGGGTGCGGCGCACGCCCGGCACTCGAGCCGATGAAGAACAGGTGGCCATGGCCGCGCTGCACCATGCCCGGCAGCACCTGACGGGTCAGGTGCAGGGGCGCCTTGAGGTTGATGTCGAGCATGGTGTCGATCTCGGCCGGGTCCATGTCCTGGAACGCGGCTCGGCTCGACAGCACCCCGGCATTGTTGACCAGCACGTCCACCGGGTACTGGCTCAGCACCTGGGCAAAGGCGTCGGCCTGGCGCACGTCGGCCTCCACCGTCACCACGCCCTGCTCCTGGCCCAACGCCTGCAGCGCCTCACGGCTGCGGCCCACGGCAATCACCTGCAGGCCGGCATCGCGCAGGGCCAGCACGATGGCCTTGCCGATGCCGCTGGTGGCACCGGTCACCAGTGCACAGCGGTAGGACGCCGGTAATGCGGTTGCTTCAGGCATAGATGTAACCCCCGCTGACAATCACGTTCTCACCCGTGGCATAGCTGTTGCGGCTGCTGCCCATCATCACGATCCATTCGGCGATCTCTGCAGGTTCCGCCGCGCGGCCCAGCGGGTTGGCGGCGGCCAGCTCGCCGAGAAAACCCAGCTGGCGGGCGCGCTCGGTGGCAAAGCCGGCCGGCGCCACCGAGTTGACCAGGATCTGGTCCTTGGCACAGGCCTGGGCGAAGGATTTGGTCAGGCTCACCACCGCCGCCTTGGTGGCGGCATAGTGGGCGTTCTGCGGGTGCGCCTTGAAGGCGTCCACCGAGGTCACGTTGACGATGCGCCCGGTCACCTGCGGCGCCGCGACGAAGCCCTGCATGTGGCGCACGGCGGCGACCATCATGTGGTAGGTGCCCTTGATGTTGACCGCGTTTTCCAGGTCCCACTCTTCGTCGGTGATCTCGAAGATGTCCTGGCGCGGGTAGATCGCCGCACTGTTGACCAGGCAGTGCACCCGCCCCAGTGCCTCGACGACCTGCCCGAAGGCTGCATGGGCGCTGGCCTGGCGCGAAATGTCCGCCGCCGCCGTGGCCACCTCGCAATCCAGGGCGCGCAAGGTGCTTGCCGCCTCGGCCATCAACTGCTCATTGCGATCGATCAAGCCGATTTTTCGTGCCCCACGCTTGACCATCAACCTGGCGGTTTCCAGGCCCAAACCCGAAGCACCGCCAACGATTACGACCGTCTGACCTTCCATAACCACCTCCGCGCATTAGTCTTTACGTAAGATGCCTGTTGTCTTACATTTGGTCAAACCGAATTTGCCCCGTTCGATGCCCATACAGGACTGCGCCATGCCCGCTGCCGCTACTGCCTGCTCGCCCCGGGACCGCCTGCTCGACGCGGCCACCGAACTGTTCGCCACCCGCGGCTACCAGGCCATCGGCCTGCGCGACCTGGCCAGCCATCTGGGCCTGCGTGCCGGCTCGCTGTACCACCACATCGAGAACAAGCAGTGCCTGTTGTTCGAGCTGATCGAGTCGACCCTGGCCGACCTGGTGTTCGACACAAAACGCTGCATGAAAGGCGCCAGAACCCCCGAAGAACGCCTGCAGCGCTTCGTCCAGGCGTTTGTGCGGTTCAACCTGGCCCACGCCCATCGCGTGCAATTGGTGACTCGCGAGTACGTCAACCTGTCCCACGAACAGCAGTTGCAGATCGACGCGCTCAACCGCAGCCATGCGTCGATCCTGAGCGGCATCATTGCTAGCGAGTGTGCACGCGACGGGCGCCAGGGAGGCGCGATCGGCCTCGTCACCCATGCCGTCATCGGCATGCTGTACGGGCACGCGCAGTGGCGCGGGGTGCAGGTCAGCGAACAGGGCCTGACCCAGGCCCTGATCACCTTCGTCACGGGCATCATCGAAAGCGCCAAGAACAATTCCAACATGGCCTGATCTACATGCACCCACAGCGCAAGACCTTGCACAACGAGCTGCACGCCCGCCCCTCGCTGTACTTCGACGAGCCCGCCCACGTCTACCACCTGGCCTTTCTCAGCGACGACGCACGCTGCGAGGCGCTGCTGCAGCAGTGCTGCCCGGAGCCGGTGAGCCCCGGCGCCGTGCAGGGCATCACCCGACTGCAAGGCCACGCCCTGAAATGGGAACGGCACGCCGAGTTCGTCACCCTCACCCTGGTGGTCACCACCACCGAGCAGACGCCGGCCTGGCAGCCCCTGCCCGCGCTGCTGATGGACAGGGTCGATGCCTTTTTGCCGTACCTGATCAATGCCGTGCAGATCATGGTGCACAACGACGCGGCATTTGCAGGCGAGCTGTCGCGCTACGGTTTCAAGGACCCGTGCGGCTCGTGCATTGGCGGGGGCGATGCGCGGGTATGGAGCGATTTTCGCCTGGGCGAGGACGGCACCAACCGCTTCCTGTTCGTCAACAGGCGCCTCAATGCCTACCGCCAGGGCCGCATGATCCGGCGCCTGCTGGAGATCGAGACCTACCGCATGATGGCCTCGCTGTCGCTGGACACCGCCAAGGCCCTGAGCGTGGAGCTCAATGCCTACGACAGAACCCTGGTGAGCCTGTCCGAGCGCAACGCCGACCCGCAGCCGGGCAACGCCAAGGCACTGCTGGGCGACATTGCCGGGCTGTCGGCGCAGATGGTGCGCAGCGCCGCGAAGACCCGCCACCGCTTCAGCGCCACCCAGGCCTATGCGCAACTGGTGTTCGAGCGCCTGGGCGAGCTGCGCGAAAGCCACCTGGGCGATTGCCAGCGGTTGGGTATCTTCATCGAACGGCGCTTCAAGCCCACGGTGCGCTACTGCGCCGTGACCGAACAGCGCCTGGACCAGCTGGCCAAGAGCGTGGCCAACCTGGGCGACCTGCTGCAGGCACGGGTGCAGGTGGAAATGGAGGAGCAGAACGCGGAGATCCTCAAGAGCCTGAGCACCCGCGCCGACACCCAGATCAAGATCCAGCGCGCAGTGGAAGGGTTGTCGATCATCGCCATCACCTACTACCTGCTCAACCTGTTCAAGCTGATCTATTCAGGCCTGACGGTGATGGGGCTGCAGGTCAGCGCACGGGACGCACTGCTGGGCATGGCGCCGCTGGCCATCGGCGTGCTGGGGTTGATTCTGGTGCGGGTGCGCAAGGTCAAGCACAACGATCACTAGCCCTGCGGCCAGCGCTTGAACCTGCATTGCTTAAACCGAGCGCCATGGCCTGCATGCCTTGGCGCCGCTGGCCCGGCAGCGAAACGCAACACGAACGGAAGCCGACCGCAATCAAGCAGCTTTTGATAGTTGGGGAAGGTTGATACGAGAAAAAATGGCAGGGGCGGCTGGATTCGAACCAACGCATGGCAGGATCAAAACCTGCTGCCTTACCGCTTGGCGACGCCCCTGTGATGCAACTGGAAGCCCATGAAAGGCCTCGGCAGGAATGAGCGGAAATGTACCAACTTTCGCTTCGCCAGGGAAGCCCCCACGCTAAAAAATAACGAAAAAACAGGTGGTTACCGCATGGCTTACGGCATATCCGGCTTTTGCGGCCCATTCACGCAGCCAAATCGCGTCTCCTTCGACGGGCCGTACCCATAAAAAGAGGTGTAGCACTTGCTGAAATGGCTGGGCGAAACAAAGCCGCACGCCAGGGCCACATCGATCAACGCCAGGTCCGAGTGCTGCAACAACCGGCGACTCTCGGTAATGCGCAACTCCAGGTAGTAACGGACCGGCGTGGTCCCCAACTGCGACTGGAACAGCCGCTCGATCTGACGCCGGGACAACCCCACATACTGCGCCAACTGCACCTGGCTCAGCGGCTCTTCAAGGTTGGCCCCCATCAGCTTGATCGCCTCGCGCAGCGGCGCACTCATGTTCTGGTGCACGGTCGGCTGCACCCGGCGAAAGCGCGAGGCCTCGTAGGCCAGGATATCGACCACGGCATCCACCAGGCCACGCCCATGACGCTGGCCGATCCATTCCAGCACCATGTTGAACGCCCCCGCCGGGCTGCCCGCCGTCAGGCGGTCTCGGTCCACCGTGTAGCTCTCCCCTGTCACCTGGCTATGCCTGGCCAGCTCGGCCAGCGCCGCACGGTTCTCCGGGTGCACCGCACACTGGTAGCCATCGAGCAGGCCGGCCTGGGCCAGAAACCAGGCACCATTCCACAGCCCCGCCAACGCCACCCCCGCCTGCGCAGCCCGTTGCAGCAACAGGGCCAGCTCCGGCAGCGGGCGCAGCACGGTGCGCAGGCCACCGCACACCACCAGCAGGTCCAGGCCTTCGAGCGTCTTCAGCCCCAGCGGCGCATCCGGGCAGATCACCAGCCCCAGGTCGCTGACCACCGAGGCACCGTCAAGGCTGAAGGTGGTGGTGGCGAAGGCATCGGCCTGGATCAGGTTGGCGGTGACCAGGGTATCGAGCGCCTGGGTGAAGGCCGGCAACGAAAAATGTTCGAGCAGCACAAAGCCCACCCGCGCCCGGGGCCCGCTGCCGTGACCCTGCCCGCCTACAAAACGCAGGTTCGAGCCCTGCAGGGCACCGCTGAACTGCCGCCGTTGCACCACGTTCTGCCTCTTCTGGTTGTTCTGGTAAAGCGTGCAGAGCACGCCGGGTGGCACGGCAATATGCCTTCAAATGCCCCCGCCGCGATAGTCGTCGCCACACTCGACAGTTGAAACTTTCTGCGCGCGCCCCCGGTCCAGACCTCTGACTATCACTTGTAAACGTGAGGGATCGAATGACGACGACAGTGGGCGACTTCCTGGTTGAGCGGCTGTATCAATGGGGCGTGCGACGTATCTACGGCTACCCTGGCGATGGCATCAACGGCGTGTTCGGCGCGCTCGACCGGGCCCGGGGCAAGATCGAATTCATCCAGGCGCGGCACGAGGAAATGGCCGCGTTCATGGCCGCAGCCCATGCCAAGTTCACCGGCGAGCTGGGGGTATGCATCGCCACCTCCGGCCCCGGCGCCTCGCACCTGCTCACCGGTCTCTACGATGCGCGCATGGACCACATGCCGGTACTCGCCATCGTCGGCCAGCAGGCCCGCACCGCGCTGGGCGGCCATTACCAGCAGGAACTGGACCTGTTGTCGATGTTCAAGGACGTGGCCGGCGCCTTCGTGCAGCAGGCCTCCGAACCCTCCCAGGTACGCCACCTGATCGACCGTGCCGTGCGCACGGCGGTGGGCGAGCGCCGCGTCACGGCGGTGATCCTGCCCAACGACCTGCAGGACCTGCCCTATAAAGAACCCGCCCGCGCCCACGGCACCCTGCATTCGGGCGTCGGCTACAGCAAGCCCAGGGTGGTGCCCTACGAGGCCGACCTGCAGCGCGCCGCCGACATCCTCAATGCGGGCAGGAAGGTCGCCGTGCTGGTCGGTGCGGGCGCGCTGAACGCCACCGACGAGGTCATCGCCGTGGCCGAAAAACTCGGCGCCGGCGTGGCCAAGGCGCTGCTGGGCAAGGCCGCCCTGCCCGACGAACTGCCCTGGGTCACCGGCGCCATCGGCCTGCTCGGCACCGAGCCCAGCTACAAGCTGATGCAGGAGTGCGACACCCTGCTGATGATCGGCTCGGGCTTCCCCTACGCCGAGTTTCTGCCCAAGGAGGGCCAGGCCCGCGCGGTGCAGATCGATATCCAGCCCGACATGCTCAGCCTGCGCTACCCGATGGAGGTCAACCTGGTGGGCGATGCGGCCGAAACCCTGAGCGCCCTGCTGCCGCTGCTCGACAGCAAGACCAGCCGCAGCTGGCGCAAGAAGGTCGAAGGCTGGCGCGCCCGCTGGGACAAGACCCTGGAAAAACGCGCACTGGTCAGCGCCAACCCGATCAACCCGCAGCGGGTGGTGCACGAGCTGTCCCCGCGGCTGCCCGACCAGGCCATCATCACCAGCGACTCGGGTTCGTGCGCCAACTGGTACGCCCGCGACCTGAAGATCCGCCGCGGCATGCAGTGCTCGCTGTCCGGCGGCCTGGCCTCGATGGGTGCGGCCGTGCCCTACGCCATCGCGGCCAAGTTCGCCCACCCCGAGCGCCCGGTGATCGCGCTGGTGGGCGACGGCGCCATGCAGATGAACAACATGGCCGAGCTGATCACCGTGGCCAAGTACTGGCGTCAGTGGCAGACCCCGAACTGGATCTGCGCGGTGTTCAACAACGAGGACCTCAACCAGGTCACCTGGGAGCAGCGGGTAATGGAGGGCGACCCCAAGTTCGAGGCGTCGCAGAACATTCCCGACGTGCCCTACCACCTGTTTGCCATCTCCATCGGGCTCAAGGGCATTTTCGTCGAGCGTGAAGAAGACGTTGCCGCCGCCTGGGAGCAGGCCCTGGCCAGCGACTGCCCGGTGCTGATCGAGTTCAAGACCGACCCCAACGTGGCGCCCCTGCCGCCGCACATCACCGTGCAACAGGCGAAGAACTTCGCCACCACCCTGCTCAAGGGCGACCCCGACGAAGCCGGCGTGATCACCCAGACCGCCAAGCAGGTGCTCAGCGCGGTGCTGCCCAAGCGCAAGCGCTGATTGCATGCCCACGCCACTTCGCTGAGGCGGCGTGGGCGTGGGCAGTGTGCCTTCATCCAAACTGCATGATCCGGTGGCCGTTTCGGGCAATTTGCAAGCCTGACGCTGCCCATGCGCTGGCGACGCCGTTGATTCAACGAGGTTTTTCCAGCGGTGCAGGCTGGCATCGTTGATGCAACGACTACCGAGGCGAACACGCCACCGTACCCGCCACCGGAGATCACCATGAATGCCATTGAACTGCTCGAAGCCGATCACAAGCGCGTAAAGGCCCTGTTGGCAAAACTGAGCGCATCCACCGAGCGCGGCGTCAAGACGCGCACCCAGCTGCTTGCCGAACTGGAGATGGAAATCACCGTGCACACCGAGATCGAGGAGCAGATCCTCTACCCGGCGTTCAAGCAGGCCGGCGGCAAGGAACAGGACGTGATGTACTACGAGGCCAAGGAAGAGCACCGCACCGTCGACTCCCTGGTGCTACCCGACCTCAAGACCACCGACCCGTCGACCCCGGAGTTCACCGGCCGCGTGAAGGTGGTGAAGGAGCTGCTCGAGCACCATATCGAGGAAGAAGAGTCCGAGATGTTCCCGCAGGCCCGCAAGCTGCTGAAAAAGGCCGAACTCGAGGCCCTTGGCGAACAGATGCAGGCGTTCAAGGCCAACTACATGAAGGCCCTCAAGAATACCACCAGCCACTGATCCCTTCCCCAGGCCCGCCGCCGGGCGGGCCCGTCCCACCTTTGGTCGTGCCCTTGGCAGTCACCTGTCACTTGCCTTGAACTCTGCCGCCACGTCCATCGTCATCCGCCTGAGAGTCCGTAAAACAGTGCTTGGCAATCAGCGCAGTGTGCCCGGCGTTTATCCGAACGTAAGGGAGAACCACAATGAACGGGACTGATCAGTCGGCCCACGGCGACGCCTCGCAGTCGCCCCAGGGCACCCCGCAGGAACACCTGCACACCCTGGCCGAAGACGCCGGGGCATTGCTCGACGACGCCAGGGAACACGGCGCCAGACAGTACGAGCAGTATCGCGACCTGGCCGCCGAACAGCTCGACTCGCTGGTCGAAGGCGCCCAGTCGGCAGCCTCGGCCCTTGAAGGCAAGGATTCCCTCGGGCTGGCCCAGTACATGGCGCAACTGGCCAGCGGGCTGGGCGATTTTGCCGACCAGGTCCGCGACAACAGCATCGAGGACCTGGTGCACAAGGGCGCGCAACTGGCCCGCGACAACCCCACGCTGTTCCTGGCCGGCAGCGTCGCCATCGGCTTTGGCCTGTCGCGCTTCCTGCGCGCCAGCAGCAGCCACCCGACCGCGTCGGGCACCCCCACGCAGGCCTACGGCGCCAGCACGCCCTACCAGAGCTCGGTACCGCCGCTGCGCGACAACCCCGTGCCCGCCGACCCGCTGGGCCGCACCCTGGCCGATGGCCCCAACACCCAGGACAGCTTCAAGGGAGGTGTGTGATGGAACGCGACCCACTCGATACCCTGCCCCCCGCGCCACCGGGCGAGCACGACAACACCAGCATCGGCAGCCTGCTGCGCCAGCTCACCCGTGAAGTGCCCGAGCTGTTCACCAAGGAGCTGGCACTGGCCAAGGCCGAACTGCAACGCAGCCTGACCACCCTCAAGGCCGGTACAGCCGCCGTGGCCGGCGGCGCCATGGTGCTGCTGGCGGGCCTGATCATCCTGCTGATGGCGGCGGTGTACGGCCTGGCCTACGTGGTCGCGCCCTGGCTGGCGGCGCTGATCGTGGGCGCGGTGACCCTGGTCATCGGCTTCGTGATGCTGCAGGCCGGCAAGAAGCAGTTCGACCCGTCCAACCTCACCCCTGACCGCACCCTGCATGCTCTGCAACAGGACAAGGACGCACTGAAGAGGAAAGTCTCATGAGCACCTCATTCGAAGCCGAATCGCACAAGAGCCCGGAAACCCTGGAGCAGGAGATCGACGCCAAGCGCGCCAGCATCAGCCACCTGGTGGACTCGCTGGAACACCGCCTCACCCCCGGCCAGCTGATCGACCAGGGCATGGCGTACTTCAAGGGCAACGGCGGCGAGTTCTTCCAGAACCTGGGCACCACACTGAAGCACAACCCGGTGCCCACCGTGCTCACCGGCGTGGGCCTGGCGTGGCTGGTGCTGAACCAGAACCGCCCCTTCTCACCCGGCTCGCCGACCTTTGGCGGCAGCGGCCTGGCCGACACGCTGGGCGACGCTGCCAGCGGCATCAAGGGCGCCATGGCCCAGGCCGGCGAGCACCTGCACCACGCCTCGGACGTGGCCCACGACAAGGCGCGCGACGCCGGCGACAGCCTGGGCAGCTCGGCCGACAAGGTGCGCCAGGCCGCGCACCACGCCAGCGACCGGGTGCAGGCCCAGGCCGCGCAGCTCAAGGGCCAGTTCGACCACCTGCTCAAGGACCAGCCGCTGGTGCTGGCCGCGATCGGCATCGCCCTCGGCGCGGCCCTGGGCGCGGCATTGCCCGGCACGCGCAAGGAGGACGAACTGATGGGCGAAACCCGCGATGCCCTGGCCGACAAGGTGACCCGCACCGGCAAGGCGCTGTACGCCGACGCCACCCAGGCCGTGCACAACGCCGACGCCAGCGCGCCGGCAGCTGCCGCGCAGGCCCCCCGCGAGGGGCCTGCCGACCGGTCCGACGGCCTGGGCTTCAGGCCCTGAGTGTCGCCCCGGCGCCCTGTGCGCCGGGGCACGCCCCTCTGTGTTGCACCTACCTACGCGAAGCTGGAGAGACCATGAGAGCACTCACTTACCACGGCGCCCACGACGTCAGGGTCGATACCGTAATCGACCCCATTCTGGAAGAACCCGACGACCTGATCCTGCGGGTGACCGCCACCGCCATCTGCGGCTCGGACCTGCACCTGTACCGCGGCAAGATCCCGGCGGTCGAAGACGGCGACATCTTCGGTCACGAGTTCATGGGCGTGGTCGAGGAAGTCGGCACCGGGGTGACCGCGGTGCAGCCGGGCGATCGCGTGGTGATCCCGTTCGTGATTGCCTGCGGCAGCTGTTTCTTCTGCCAGCAGGACCTGTTCGCCGCGTGCGAGACCACCAATACCGGGCGCGGCGCGATCCTCAACAAGAAGCTCATCCCCTCTGGCGCAGCGCTGTTCGGCTACAGCCACCTGTACGGTGGCGTACCCGGCGGCCAGGCCGAGTACGTGCGCGTACCCAAGGCCAACACCGGGCCGTTCCGCGTGCCCGGCACGCTGAGCGACGAGAAGGTGCTGTTTCTGTCCGACATCCTGCCCACGGCCTTCCAGGCGGTGAAGAACACCGAGATCGGCCAGGGTTCGAGCCTCGCCATCTACGGCGCGGGGCCGGTCGGGCTGCTGTGCGCGGCGGTGGCGCGGATGCTCGGCGCCGAACGCATCTTCATGGTCGACCACCACCCCTACCGGCTGGCCTATGCGCAGCAGGCGTATGGCGTGATACCGATCAATTTCGACGATGACGACGACCCGGCCGATACCATCATCCGCCAGACCCCGGGCATGCGCGGGGTGGATGGTGTGGTCGATGCGGTGGGCTTCGAGGCCAAGGGCAGCACCACCGAAACCGTGCTGGCCGCGCTCAAGCTCGAGGGCAGCAGCGGCAAGGCCTTGCGCCAGTGCATCGCGGCAGCCCGGCGCGGCGGTGTGGTCAGTGTGCCGGGGGTGTATTCGGGGTTCATCCACGGCTTCCTGTTCGGCGATGCGTTCGACAAGGGCCTGACCTTTCGCATGGGCCAGACCCACGTGCAGCGCTACCTGCCCGAACTGCTGGGCTACATCGAAACCGGCGCGCTCACGCCGGAAACCATCATCACCCACCGCCTGTCGCTGGAACAGGCGGCCGAGGGCTACAGGATCTTCGACAAGAAGGAGCAGGAGTGCCGCAAGGTCATCCTCACGCCTGGCGACAGCAGCATCGAGTTGCCGATGGCCATCGTCGACGACGGCGTGGTGGCCTGAGCCCGTGACGCTGGCCGGCGGCCTCGCCGGTCAGCGTCGGGCGGGTTCAGTGGTGGGCGTGCAGCGCTTCGATCAGCTGCGCCTTGGTCATGCTCGAGCGCCCCTTGATGTCCTTGCTGCGCGCCTCCTTGAGCAGGCTTTGCTTGGTCTGGCTGGCCAACGAGGTGGTGGAGGTGCGCGCGTGGCCGGCGCGGGTGCTGGCGGCGCGTTTGGCCGAGTCGGAGGCAGCGGCGTGCTTTTCGCCGGCCGGGGTGCTGCGACCTGAGCCGCCCTTTTTCTCGCCCCCGCCAGACTGCTTGTTCACCGTGGCCCAGGCACGCGCCTCGGCCTCGGCTTTGGGCGTGCCTTTTTGCTCGTAGCTTTCTTCGATGTGCTGCGCCTTGCGTTTCTGCTCGGCGGTGTACTTGGCTTTGCTTCCCTGGGGCATGGTGCTCACCCTCGATCCGGTTGAATGCGGGCCCGTGTCACGGGCCATTCAGGGGGTTTGAGGGCGCGCGTGCGCCAGGGTGCGATTGGGTGGATGAATGGCAGAGGAGCGAAGACCACCGGCCTCTTCGCTGGCACGCCAGTGAACGAGCGCGAAGCGCTCGCCACCTGTCCTACTGGGTAGCCCCGGCCATCTGCCCCGCCGGCTCATCCGCCCCGCCGATCGGCGCCTTGAGCAACAGGAAGTACGCCAGCGCCGAGCACAGCGCCACCACCGCACTGATCATGAACGCGGTATTGAACGAACCCGAATACTGGATGCTGAACCCGGTCACGATCGGCGCCACGGACCCTGCAATGTAGCCGCCAAAGTTCTGGATCGAACCAAACGAGGCCACCCGCGGGCTGTCGACGATGGTGTTGACGATCATCCACGCAGTGGCACTGGCCATGTTGATGCTGAACAGCGCCAGGCACAGCAGTATCACGCACCCGGTCAACCCGCTCACATATGACAGCGGCAAGGTGAACAGCGCCGCCAGCACCAGCCCGGTGATCACGCTGAACTTGCGGCTGGCCAGCACGCTCATGCCACGCCGTACCAGCAGGTCGCAGAACCGACCCGCCACGATGGTGCCCACCGCGCCGAAACCATAGGCCAGCGATACCACCCACGCGGTGTCATACAGGTTCAGCCCATGCTCGCGCTCGAAGTAGCCCGGCAGCCAGGTCAGATGCAGCCACAGCATGTAGATCACGCCCATGAAGCCCAGCACCGCGCCCCAGGTGCTGCGGTGCTTGAACAGGTCGAGCCAGCCGGCAAAGTACGACGCCTTGGGCGCCTGCACCGCGTCAGCCCGCGGCGCCGGCTGTTCGCTTGGCAGCGCCTGGCCCTGCGCCGCCAGTTCGGCCAGGTACCTGGCCTTGCTCTTGTAGAACGACAACCAGCACAGCGCCAGCACGATGCCGATCACGCCGGTGATGATGAACATCCCGCGCCAGCCGAAGTTGACCATGAACAGCGTCAGCAACGGTGGCGCCAGACACGGCCCCAGGCAGGTCGACGACCACACGATGCCGGTCGGCGTGCCCCGCTCGTTGGCGTCGAACCATTCCGACAGCGCCTTGGCCGCCGAGGGGAACATCGGCGCCTCGCCGATCCCCAGCAGCACCCGCAGGCCCATGAAGCCGCCAAAGCTGTTGACCAGCCCGCACAGCGACTGCGCCACCGACCAGGCCAGCAACGAGGCGCCCAGGGCGATCTTGCTGCCCAGTCGGTCGATGATCAGGCCCAGTGGCAACTGCGCAAAGGCATAGGCCACGGAGAAGGCCGACAGCAGGATGCCCATCTGCGAAGGGCTGATGAGCATGTCGCGCTGGATCGAGGTGTTGGCAATCGACAGCGCGCTGCGGTCCAGGTAGTTGACGATGCCGATCAACAGCAGAAACACGACGGTGATGCGTTGGTACTTCTTCAGTGCGTTCATCTGATGGCCTTTATTATTGTTGTTGCAGCGTCAAACGCCGAGGCGATCCTTCATCCACACGTCATCCCTGGAATACGCACGCCCGCTCAGGGCTGGCGTGCAGTCACTGCCACCTCCAGCAAGCCACGACGGCTCAGGCTTTCGATCAGCGCACGCAGGCCGAATGCCCATTGTGGTGCCTGGTCGCTGGTGGTCACGCGGTTGCACAGGCTGCCCAGCAGCGGGTTGCTGATGGTGACCACATCGCCCAGCTTGTGGGTGAAACCGCTGCCGGGCTGGTCACGGTCCTGCTTGGGCGCGAACAGGGTACCCAGAAACAGCACCAGGCCGTCGGGGTACTGGTGGTTCTCGTTGAGGGTCTGCTGCACCAGGTCGACCGGGTCGCGGCTGATCTGGCGCATCGAGCTGCGCCCCTGCAGCACGAAGCCATCCCGGCCTTCGACGCGCAGGTCGACTTCGGCGGCGCGCACGTCCTCCAGGCTGAAGGTCTCGTCGAACAGGCGCAGCAGCGGGCCGAGGGCGGTCGAGGCGTTGTTGTCCTTGGCCTTGGACAGCAGCAGCGCGCTGCGCCCTTCGAAGTCGCGCAGGTTCACGTCGTTGCCCAGCATGGCGCCGTGGATGGTGCCGTTGCTCGACACCGCCAGCACCACCTCGGGCTCGGGGTTGTTCCAGCTGGACTTGGGGTGCAGGCCGATATCGGCGCCGTGGCCGACCGCCGACAACGGCTGGGCCTTGGTGAACACTTCGGCGTCCGGGCCGATGCCCACTTCCAGGTACTGCGACCACATGCCCTGCTCCACCAGCAGCACGCGCAGTTCTTCGGCCTGGGCCGAGCCGGGCACGATACGCGACAGGTCGGCGCCGATGCGGCTGACCAGGGTGTCGCGAATCGCGTCGGCCTTGGCCGGGTCGCCCTTGGCCTGCTCTTCGACCACACGCTCCAGCAGGCTGGCGGCGAAGGTCACGCCGGCGGCCTTGACCGCCTGCAGGTCGATGGGGGCCAGCAACCATGGCAGGCGCGCATCGCGCTGCTGCGGGTCGCTGTTGGCCAGCAGCGCGGGCAGCTCGATCAACGCCTCGCCCAGCGGCAGTGCGCGCAGGTAGGCGGCCGGGTCGGGTTGTTCGAGCAGGGCCGAGACGGTGGCCACATGCGCACTGATGTCATGCACCGCGCCGGCCCTGACCAGCACCACGGCCGGGCCCTGCTCGGGCAGCCACACCCGCCCTACCCAGCTGCCGGTGGCGAACACGGCGAGATCGTTGCTCAGTGCGAGAGGCGCGTGCGCCTGGTTCTGGTTGGTCATGTGTGCACTCTTGTTGTGGTGGTCGGTCATTGCGAAAGCGGCGCAAGTTGCAACTGCGCAGCGGTCTGGTTCAGCGCATCGAGCACCGCCGGCGACAGGCCCAGGCCCTCGCGCAACGCCTGCTCGCGCAGTTTCAGCCCGGCCTGGCCCGGCAGGCGCACCGGGCGCTGCGGGTCGAGCGGACGGCTGGCCAGCACCAACTGGCCAAGGAAGCTGCTCTCGGCGGTAAAGGCCTCAAGCCCGCCGAAGAAGCGCGGGTCGATCACCACTGCGGTGGCCGAGGCGCCCCACTGCTGCGGCGCGTCCTTGCGCCCGTGCCCGGCCAGGCCCGAGGTCAGCGCCTCGACCAGCAGGGCCAGGGCAAAGCCCTTGTGCCCGAAGGCCTGCCCGCCCAATGGCAGCAGGCTGCCCTGGGGCGTGGTGAAGAAGTCGCGCGGGTCGTTGCTCGGCGTGCCGTCGTTACTCATCAGCACGGCGTGAGGCAAGGTGGTGCCGGCATCGCGGCACTGGCCCACCAGGCCCAGGGTGACGCTGGACATGCTCACATCCAGCAGGATCGGCTCGCCCTGGGTCGGAATACCCGCGGCAATCGGGTTGGGGGTGTAGATCGGGTCGATGCCGCCCTGGGCGCACACCAGCCCCACCGACGGGTCGGAGGAATACAGCAGGGCCACCAGGCCACGGTCGGTGTAGGGCTTGAGGTAGGCCGCCAGGCAGCCGATGTGCGAGGCACGGCGCACCACCGAGATGCCGATACCCTGCGCCTGGGCACCCTGCGCGGCGCATGCCAGGGCACGCTCCACGCAGTACGGGCCCAGCACGTAGTGGCCGTCGAACAGCGTGGCGATGCCGCTGCCCTGCAGGTGTTCGAGGTCGGCGGCACGTGCCTTGACCTCACCGCGCTGTACGCCACCGACATAGCGGCTGACCAGGTTCAGGCCGTGGGTGCGGTGCCCCAGCAGCTCGCCCTCGAGCAGCACGCGGGTCACCACCCGGGCCACCTCGGCGTCGGCCCCGGCACCCTCGAACAACTGTTCGACGAACCGGGTCAGCGTGGCCGTGTCGTAGCGCCGGGCTTCAGACATCGCTCAGGCCCTGGCGACTGTACTGGCCATCGACCAGGCGCTGGATACCCAGCGGGTTGGCGTCCTTCAGGGCATCCGGCAGCAGCGCGTCGGGCACGTTCTGGTAGCACACCGGGCGCAGGAAGCGGTCGATGGCCAGGGTGCCGACCGAGGTGCCGCGGGCATCGGAGGTGGCCGGGTACGGGCCGCCGTGCACCATCGCGTCACACACCTCCACACCGGTGGGGTAGCCGTTGACCAGCACGCGGCCGACCTTGTCTTCGAGCACGCCGAACAGCTGGGCGAAGGCCGGCAGGTCGTCACCGTCGGCCAGCAGCGTGGCGGTGAGCTGGCCACGCAGGGCGCTGACGGCGCGCAGCAGCTCGGCGTCGTCGGCCACCTGGATCACGATGGTGCAGGGGCCGAACACCTCTTCCTGCAGCAGTTCGTCGTGTTCCAGCAGCAGGCTGACATCGGCGCCGAACAGCTGCGCCTGGGCCTGGTTGCCGGCTTGTGCCTGGCCGCTCAGGTGCTGGATGCCGGGGTGCGCCAGCAGTGCCTGCAGGCCCTTGCCATAGCTGGCCAGGGTGCCGGCGTTGAGCATGGTCTGCGGCGCCTGTTCGGCCAGGTGGCCGCCCAGTTGCTCGATGAAGGTGGTGAAGGCCGGCGAGCGGATGCCCAGCACCAGGCCCGGGTTGGTACAGAACTGGCCACAGCCCTGCACCACCGAGGCGGCCAGTTCCCTGGCCATCTGCGCACCACGGCTGGCCAGTGCCTGCGGCAGCGCCAGTACCGGGTTGATGCTCGACATCTCGGCAAATACCGGGATCGGCTGCGGCCGCGCCGCCGCCATGTCGCAAAGGGCACGGCCACCCTTGAGCGAACCGGTGAAGCCCACGGCCTGGATGCCGGGGTGCTTGACCAGCGCCTCGCCCACACCGCCACCGAAGATCATGTTGAACACGCCGGCCGGCATGCCGGTTTTGTCGGCCGCACGCAGCAGCGCTTCAGCCACGCGCTCGGCAGTGGCCATGTGGCCACTGTGGGCCTTGAACACCACCGGGCAACCGGCTGCCAGCGCTGCGGCGGTGTCGCCGCCAGCGGTGGAGAATGCCAGCGGGAAGTTGCTGGCGCCGAACACCGCCACCGGGCCCACGCCGATGCGGTACTGGCGCAGGTCCGGACGTGGCAGCGGCGTGCGCTCGGGCAGCGCCTGGTCGATGCGCGCACCGTAGAAGTCGCCACGGCGCAGCACCTTGGCGAACAGGCGCATCTGGCCGCTGGTGCGACCGCGCTCCCCCTGGATGCGTGCGCTTGGCAGCGCGGTTTCGCGGCAGGTCAGCGCCACGAAGTCCTCGCCCAGCGCGTCGAGTTCATCGGCAATGGCGTCGAGAAATTCGGCCCGGCGCACGGCCGGCAGGCTGCGAAACAACGGGAAGGCCGCGCTGGCACCGGCAACGGCGCTGTCGACTTCGCTCAGGGTGGCCTGGTGGAAACCGCCCGGCAGGCGTTCGCCGGTGTGGGCGTCGACGCTGTAGACCAGGGTGTCGCCCAGGGCGCTGCGCTGGCCTGCGATGAAGTTGTGTCCGGAAAAGCTCATGTGCATTTCGCCTCTGTAAGGGTGCGGAAAGGTCAATCAGGTCACGGCGCCGATCTGCCACGGCACGAACTCGTTCTGCCCGTAGCCGTGTTGCTCGCTCTTGCTGCGCTGGCCCGATGCGATGCGCAGCATCTGTTCGAAGATGTAGGCGCCGCGTTCTTCAATGCTGGTGGAACCGTCGGCAATGCCGCCGCAGTTCACGTCCATGTCTTCTTCCTGGTGCTCGAACACCCGGTTGTTGGTGGCCAGCTTGATCGACGGCGCCGGGGCGCAGCCGTAGGCCGAACCGCGACCGGTGGTGAAGGCGATCAGGTTGGCGCCGCCGGCGACCTGGCCGGTGGCCGACACCGGGTCGTAGCCGGGGGTGTCCATGAACACCAGCCCCTTGGCGCGCACGGCCTCGGCATACTGGTACACGTCCACCAGGTTGCTGGAGCCGGCCTTGGCCACGGCGCCCAGGGATTTTTCGAGAATGGTGGTGAGGCCACCGGCCTTGTTGCCGGCCGAGGGGTTGTTGTTGAGCTCGGCGTTCATGCGCTGGCAGTAGTCTTCCCACCAGTGGATGCGCGCGATCAGCTTCTCGCCCACTTCGCGGCTGACCGCACGGCGCGTCAGCAGGTGCTCGGCGCCGTAGATTTCAGGGGTTTCGGACAGGATCGCGGTGCCGCCCGCAGCCACCAGGCGGTCTACCGCATTGCCCAGCGCGGGGTTGGCGGTGATGCCCGAATAGCCGTCGGAACCGCCGCATTGCAGGCCCACGATCAGGTGCCGGGCGCTGACCGGCTCGCGGCGCACCTGGTTGGCGTCGGCCAGCAGCGCCTTGACCTGCTCGATACCGGCGGCGATGGTCTTGGAGGTGCCGCCAATGCCCTGGATGGTGAACGCGCGCAACTGGGCGCCGGCGGTCAGCCCCTGGGTCTGCATCAGGCTTTCGATCTGGTTGGTCTCGCAGCCCAGGCCGATGATCAGCACGGCGGCGAAGTTGGGGTGCACGGCATAGCCGCCCAGGGTGCGGCGCAGCAGGCCCAGGGCTTCGCCGCTGGGGTCGACCGCGCAACCGGCACCGTGGCTCAGGGCCACCACGCCATCGACGTTGGGGTAGTCGGCCAGCGCCTCGGGGTGGATATCTCGGCGAAAATGGTCGGCCACGGCACGGGCAACGGTCGCCGAGCAGTTCACCGAGGTCAGGATGCCCACGTAGTTGCGGGTGGCCACTCGCCCGTCGGCACGCACGATGCCTTCGAAGAAGGCTTCCCTGGCCGGCACGCTGTGGGCGTCTTCGCCAAAGGCGTAGTCACGGGCGAAGTCGCCCATCTCCACGTTGTGCACATGCACGTGTTCGCCGGCCTCGATGGGCTGCGAGGCAAAGCCGATGATCTGGCCATAGCGGCGCAGCGCCTCGCCCTGCTCCACGCGCTGGCTGGCCACCTTGTGTCCCGAAGGGATCGACTGGCGCACGGTGACCGCCTCGGCGTCCAGATGCAGGCCCTCGGGCAGCACCTGGCGGGCAATCAGCACGTTGTCCAGCGGGTTGAGGCGGATGACCGCAGGGTCTTCGCTGCTGCGGGTTCTGGCAATCAGGTGCATGGGACCTCTCAGGGCGCTACGGCAAGCTTCTTGTTATGGCATCACGCCCGTCTTGTGCGGGCGAATCTGCACCAACTGTAAGGAGCCGGCCGGCGTATTCCCAATGAGATGATCCGATCACGCGATAACCCTGGGTTATCGAAGTGCGAATTCTTGTTTCATTTATAGATCGTTTTATGACCCTCGGCCTGACGGCGCTGGCGGGCGAAGTCCAGCAGGATATCGGCGAACACCTGCGCCGAGCCGGTCAGCGGCTGGTCCTTGCGGGTGATGATGCCGTACTCCAGCGGTGCCAGGTGCAGCGGGGTCTGCAGCTCGCGAAACTGACCGCTGGCCAGCTGCGCCGCCACCATCGAGCGCGGCAGCATGGCGATCATCGGCCCCGACTGCAGCAGTTGCAGGAACATCGGCATCGAGATGGTATCCACGCTGTCGGCGGGGGTGGCGATGTTGGCAGCGCGAAACGCCCGCTCCAGGCGGTCGCGGATCGGCGTGCCGACCGGGTACAGCACCCACGGCCAGTCGCCCAGGGCCTCCAGCGGCGTGACCTCGAGCTGGTTGAGCGGGTGGCTGCTGTTGACCACCAGGCAGAAGGGCTCGGGCTCCAGTGCCTGAAAGTCGAACAACTGGGCGAAACGCGGTTCGGTGAAGCGCCCGATCATCAGGTCGAGCTTGTTCTGTTCGAGCATCGCCAGCAGGTAGTCGCTGGACTGCTCCACCACTTCTATCGACAGCAGCGGGCTGCGCGCCTTGATCGCGGCAATGGCCTGGGGCAGCACCACCGAGGTGGCGGCGAAGATGCCGCCCACCTTGATGAAGCCGTGGCCGCCCTTGCGCAGGCGATTGACCTGGTCGACGAAGGTGTGCGAGTCGGCCAGCGCGTTCTGCGCATAGCGCACCACGTACTCGCCCAGCTCGGTGGGCGGCATGCTGCGCGGCAGGCGTTCGAACAGGGCAAAGCCGAACTGCTCCTCGAGGTCGCGCAGCATCTTGCTCAGGGCTGGCTGGCTGAGGTTCATGCGCGAGGCGGTGGCGTGCATGTTGCGCGTGCGCGCCAGGGTGTCGATCAGCACCAGGTGCTTGAAGCGCACCCAGTTGCAGAAGCTGGAATGGGTAATGTCCGAGGGCATCGGCTCAGTGCCTCCTGAAGGTGGCGGCGCAGGTCATGTCATTGCGCCCGCAGGTAATGCAGCAGGGTGTTCAGCGCCACCGAGCGTGGGCGCGAACGCAGGGTCAGCAGGCCCAGGTTGACCATGCTGATGGGCAGCTCCACCGGCAGGATGGCGACCATGCCATAGCGCGCATAATGCTCGGCCACGTCGTTGGGCACCACCGCGATCATGTCGGAGGCTTCGAGCATGGCGGTGGTGGCCAGGATCGAGGCGGTCTCGACGATGTCCAGCGACTGCACCATGCCGCCGGCCTGCAGCGCGCTTTCCACGCGCCGGCGCATGGGGCTGCCGAGCGGGTGCAGGATCCAGGTGAGGCTCACCAGGTCGGCCAGTTGCAGCGCCGCAGCGCCGGCCAGCGGGTGCCCTGCCCTGGCGATCACGCGCATCTGCTCGCCGATGTCGAACAGCTCGATGTCCAGGTCCTGGCTGTCACCCTGGTCGGGCAGGCGCCCGAGCACCACGTCGAAGTCGCCGCGCAGCAGCGCCGGCAGCAAGGTGTCGCTGGTGCCCACCTCGATGCTGATGCGCACCTTGGGGTGGTCGCGCTTGTAGGCCAGCACCGCGCCGGTCAGCAGGCGCGGCACCGGGCCCATCACCGTGCCCACCCGCACCAGGCCCATGGCACCGCGGGCCAGTTCGGCGATCTGCGCCTGGGCGTGCTCGAACTCGTGCAGCGCGCCCTGGGCATAGCGGATCATCACCTCGCCATACAGAGTGGGCTGCATGCCCCGGGGCAGGCGCTCGAACAGGCGTACGCCCAGGCGCTCCTCCAACTGCTGCAACAGCAGGCTCGCCGCCGGTTGGGTGGTGTGCATCGCCGCTGCGGCGCGGCGCAGGTTGCCGAACTCGCCCAGGGCGTTGAGCAAGGTGATCTGGCGGCTGGAAATTTTCAGCGCGCCGAGGCTGCGTGGCAGCAGCGGATCGGCTTCAGGGCTCGCAGACATATCGAATTCGGTATCCCTGGTTAGGAAACCGCGATTATGCACGTATCGCTCGGCAACCTACAGTCGGGTCTCCAAGTGGTCACCGAGAACAAGAGCCCGCCATGAGCATTCGAATTACCCACCTGAGCGTTCGCGATATCCGTTTCCCTACCTCGCTGTCGCTCGACGGCTCCGACGCGATGAACAGCGCACCGGACTATTCGGCGTCCTACGTGGTGCTGCACACCGACAGCCCCCTGGAAGGCCACGGCCTGACCTTCACCATCGGCCGCGGCAACGAGATCTGCGTGGCCGCGATCCAGTCGCTGGCACCGATGGTGGTGGGCCTGACCCTGGAAGAGATCACCGCCGACATGGGCGCCTTCTGGCACAACTTCACCGTGGGCGACAGCCAGCTGCGCTGGCTGGGCCCGGAAAAAGGCGTGATCCACCTCGCCACCGCCGCCATCATCAATGCCGTGTGGGACCTGTGGGCCAAGCACGAAGAAAAACCGGTGTGGAAGCTGCTGGCCGACATGAGCCCCGAGCAGCTGGTGCGCTGCCTGGACTTCAGCTACGTCACCGACGTGATCACCCCCGAGGAAGCCATCGCCCTGCTGCGCCGCAATGCGCCGGGCAAGGCCGAGCGCGAGGCGCAGATGCTGCGCGAAGGCTACCCGGGCTACACCACCGCACCGGGCTGGCTGGGCTACAGCGAAGAGAAGATGCGCCAGCTGACCCGCGAGGCCGTGGCCGATGGCTGGACCCACGTGAAGCAGAAGATCGGCGCCAACCTGGAAGACGACATTCGCCGCGCCGGTATCCTGCGTGACGAGCTGGGCTGGGAACGCACCCTGATGATGGACGCCAACCAGGTGTGGGGCGTGGACGAATCGATCGAGAACATGCGCCGCCTGGCCGCCTTCGCACCGCTGTGGATCGAGGAGCCGACCAGCCCCGACGACATCCTCGGCCATGCCACCATTCGCCAGCGCATCGCGCCGATCGGCGTGGCCACCGGCGAGCACTGCCACAACCGGGTGATGTTCAAGCAGATGTTCCAGGCCGGTGCGCTGGACTTCTGCCAGCTCGACGCGGCGCGCCTGGGCGGGCTGAACGAGGTGCTGATCGTGCTGCTGATGGCGGCCAAGTACGACGTGCCGGTGTGCCCGCATGGCGGGGGTGTGGGTTTGTGCGAATACGTGCAGAATATCGCGCTGTTCGACTACATCGGCGTTTCGGCCTCGCTGCACAACCGCGTGCTGGAATACGTCGACCACCTGCACGAGCACTTCATCGACCCGGTGGTGATCCGCCGCGGCCGCTACATGCCACCGCTGCGCCCCGGCTACAGCATCGAGATGCACGCCGACACCCTGGAGCGCTACCAGTACCCGAACGGCCCGGTGTGGCTGGACATCGCCCGCACCTGATCGACACCCAAGCCCGCCGCCGCGCCCTGCGCGTCGGCGGGCCGCACCATCAATACCGGGGTTAACAATAATGACAATCCTCAATACCGCGACAGCGGCGGCCGCGCCCGCCGTGCCTGCCGAACAACGCCTGAACAGCCTGCTGCTGCGCAAACTGCTGCCGCTGCTGGTCATCGTCTACGTGATGAGCTTTCTGGACCGCACCAACATTGCCCTGGCCAAGGCCAGCATGGGCATCGACCTGGGGCTGTCGGCCGCTGCCTACGGCCTGGGCGCCGGGCTGTTCTTTCTGACCTACGCGCTGGCCGAGGTGCCGAGCAACCTGATCATGCACCGGGTGGGCGCACGTTTCTGGATCACCCGCATCATGATCACCTGGGGCCTGCTGTCGGCGGGCATGGCGTTCGTGCAGGGCGAGACCTCGTTCTACATCATGCGCCTGCTGCTGGGCGTGGCCGAGGCCGGGCTGTTCCCGGGGGTGATGCTGTACCTGACCTACTGGTTCGACCGCGAACAGCGGGCACGCGCCACCGGTTACTTTTTGCTGGGCGTGTGCCTGGCCAACATCCTCAGCGGGCCGCTGGGCGGTGCGTTGCTGCAGATGGACGGCTTGCTGGGCTGGCATGGCTGGCAGTGGCTGTTCGTGATCGAAGGCCTGCCGGCGGTGGCGCTGGCGTATGTGGTGTGGAAGAAACTGCCTGACGGGCCGGCCTCGGCCAAATGGCTGTCGGAGGCCGACAAGCGCGATATCGAGCAGCGCCTGAGCGCCGAAAAAGCCGCCGCACCGCCACAGACCCGCCTGAGCCAGATGTTTCGCGACAAGCAGATCTGGCTGGCGATCGCGGTGTACTTCGTGCACCAGATCACCATCTACACGGTGATCTTCTTTCTGCCGGGCATCATCGGCACCTATGGCAACCTGTCGCCGTTCCAGATCGGCCTGCTGACCTCGGTACCGTGGATTGCCGCCGCCATTGGCGCCGCGACCTTCCCGCGCCTGGCCACCACCCCCACCCGCTGCCGGATGATCATGTTCTTCGGCTTGCTGACCATGGCGGCGGGGCTGGTGATTGCCTCGTTCTCCAACTCGTTCATCGGGCTGGTGGGCTTTTCGCTGACGGCGCTGATGCTGTTCGTGGTGCAGTCGATCATCTTCGTGTTCCCGTCCAGCCGCCTGAGCGGCAGTGCACTGGCGGCGGGGCTGGCGTTCGTGACCATGTGCGGGCTGTTCGGCGGGTTCGTCGGGCCGTCGGTGATGGGGTTGATCGAGCAGACCACCGGTAGCACGCGCAACGGGCTGTGGGTGATCGCCGGCCTGCTGGTGCTGGCGGCGCTGATCAGCACGCGGTTGCGTCAGGGGCAGGAGGAGAAGGTTAAGGCCTGATCGGGTATCGGTAACGCGCTCATTCGCCGGCAAGGCCGGCTCCTACGGGTTGTGCATCTGCATGTAGGAGCCGGCCTTGCCGGCGAATGGCGTTCATATCATTCCGAATGATAGTTACCTTCGCCCCATTCGATTCGTTGTTAATAGTTACAAATCGCAGAATCCGCCCACTCTCAATACATTGGCGGATCTATCCATGGAACACTCACTCAAACCCTTGCGCTATCCCCTTGCTGCCCTGGCACTGGTGGTGATGAGTGCCTGTGGTCGTACCCCGGAGGCCCCGCAAGCGCCCGGTGCGCCGAAAGTCACGGTGGCCAAGGTGCTGGAGCAGCCCATCAACGAATGGGACGAGTTCACCGGCCGCCTCGAAGCCCCCGAAACCGTCGAAGTACGCCCGCGCGTTTCCGGCCAGATCGACCAGGTAGCCTTCACCGAAGGTGCCCAGGTCAAGAAAGGCGACCTGCTGTTCCAGATCGATCCGCGCCCGTTCCAGGCTCAGGTACGCCAACTTGAAGCCCAACTGCAACAAGCCCGCGCCACCGCCACCCGCAGCCAGACCGAAGCCCAGCGCGGCGAGCGCCTGCGCAGCAGCAATGCGATTTCCGCCGAACTCGCCGAGTCGCGCACCAGTGCCGCCGCCGAAGCCCGCGCCGGGGTGGCCGCGATCCAGGCGCAACTGGACCTGGCCAGGCTGAACCTGAGCTTCACCCGCGTGACCGCGCCCATCAGCGGCCGTGTCAGCCGCGCCGAGTTCACCGCCGGCAACATCGTCACCGCCGATGTCACCGCGCTCACCAGCGTGGTGTCCACCGACAAGGTCTACGCCTACTTCGACGCCGACGAGCGCGTGTACCTCAAGTACACCCAGCTGGCCCGCGACGGCCAGCGCGGCCAGAGCACCCCGGTGTACCTGGGCCTGTCCAACGAAACCGGCAACCCGCACCTGGGCCAGATGAACTTCGTCGACAACCAGGTCAACCCCAAGACCGGCACCATTCGCGGTCGCGCGGTGTTCGACAACAGCGACGGCCAGTTCACCCCCGGGCTGTACGCGCGCCTGAAACTGGTCGGCAGCGCCACCTATTCGGCCGTGCTGATCAACGACGAGGCCGTGGGCACCGACCTGGGCAAGAAGTTCGTGCTGGTGATGGACAAGGACAACAAGGCCGATTACCGCGCCGTGGAGCTGGGCCCCAAACTCGAAGGCCTGCGTATCGTGCGCAGCGGCCTGAGCAAGGAAGACCGCATCGTGGTCAAGGGCCTGCAGCGTGTACGCCCTGGCTCGCCGGTCAGCCCTGAAGAAACCCCGATGGCCAGCGACACCACCCTCGCCGCCCTCGCCCAGCAACGCCAGGCCCTGGAAGCCAGCACCCCGAGCAAGCCGGTCACGGTCAAGCTCGCCAGTGCCGCGGCACCACGCGGTTAAGGGACCAGACCGATGAATTTTTCCCAGTTCTTCATTACCCGGCCGATCTTCGCCGCCGTGCTGTCGCTGCTGATCCTGATCGCCGGCAGCATCTCGCTGTTCCAGCTGCCGATCAGCGAATACCCCGAGGTGGTACCGCCCACCGTGGTGGTGCGCGCCAACTTCCCCGGTGCCAACCCCAAGGTGATCGGCGAAACCGTGGCCGCGCCGCTCGAGCAGGCCATCACCGGTGTCGAGAACATGCTGTACATGTCCTCGCAGTCCACCGCCGACGGCAAGATCACCCTGACCATCACCTTCGCCCTGGGCACCGACCTGGACAACGCGCAGGTGCAGGTGCAGAACCGTGTGACCCGCACCCAGCCCAAGCTGCCCGAGGAAGTCACGCGTATCGGTATCACCGTCGACAAGGCCTCGCCCGACCTGACCATGGTGGTGCACCTGACCTCGCCGGACAACCGCTACGACATGCTCTACCTGTCCAACTACGCGATCCTCAACATCAAGGACGAGCTGGCTCGCCTGGGTGGCGTGGGTGACGTGCAGCTGTTCGGCATGGGCGACTACTCGCTGCGCGTGTGGCTGGACCCGAACAAGACCGCCTCGCGCAACCTGACTGCCAGCGACGTGGTGGCTGCCATTCGCGAGCAGAACCGCCAGGTGGCCGCCGGCCAGCTCGGTTCGCCGCCCGCCCCCGGGGCCACCAGCTTCCAGCTGTCGGTCAACACCCAGGGCCGCCTGGTGAGCGAAGAGGAATTCGAGAACATCATCATCCGCTCTGGCGCCGACGGTGAGATCACCCGCCTCAAGGATATCGCCCGGGTGGAGCTGGGCTCCAGCCAGTACGCACTGCGTTCGCTGCTCAACAATCAGCCGGCGGTGGCGATCCCGATCTTCCAGCGCCCTGGCTCCAACGCCATCGAGATCTCCGACGAAGTACGCGCCAAGATGGCCGAGCTGAAGAAGGACTTCCCCGAGGGCATGGACTACAGCATCGTCTATGACCCCACCGTGTTCGTGCGCGGTTCGATCGAAGCGGTGGTGCACACCCTGTTCGAGGCGCTGATCCTGGTGGTGCTGGTGGTGATCCTGTTCCTGCAGACCTGGCGCGCCTCGATCATCCCGCTGGTGGCGGTACCGGTCTCGCTGATCGGCACCTTTGCGGTGATGCACCTGTTCGGCTTCTCGCTCAACGCGCTGTCGCTGTTCGGGCTGGTGCTGGCCATCGGTATCGTGGTGGACGACGCCATCGTGGTGGTGGAGAACGTGGAGCGCAACATCGAGCTGGGGCTCAACCCGCTGGAGGCGACCAAGCGCGCCATGAGCGAAGTGACCGGGCCGATCATCGCCACCGCGCTGGTGCTGTGCGCGGTGTTCATCCCGGCAGCGTTCATCTCCGGCCTGACCGGGCAGTTCTACAAGCAGTTCGCCTTGACCATCGCGATTTCCACGGTGATCTCGGCGTTCAACTCGCTGACCCTGTCGCCGGCGCTGGCTGCGGTGTTGCTCAAGGGCCATCACGCCCCCAAGGACCGCTTCTCGAAACTGCTCGACCGCCTGCTCGGCGGCTGGCTGTTCAAGCCGTTCAACCGCTTCTTCGAGCGTGCCAGCCATGGCTACGTGGGCACCGTGGGCCGCGTGATCCGCAGCAGCGGCATCGCCCTGTTCGTGTACGCCGGGCTGATGGTGCTGACCTGGATGGGCTTTGCCGCCACCCCGACCGGTTTCGTGCCCGCACAGGACAAGCAGTACCTGGTGGCCTTCGCGCAACTGCCGGATGCGGCCAGCCTTGACCGCACCGAATCGGTCATCAAGAAGATGAGCGAGTTCGCCCTCAAGCAACCGGGTGTGGCCGATTCCATCGCCTTCCCGGGCCTGTCGATCAACGGTTTCACCAACAGCCCCAACAGCGGCATCGTGTTCGTCGCACTCAAGTCGTTCGACCAGCGCAAGGACCCCAGCCAGTCGGCCGCGGCGATTGCCGCCACGTTGAACGCGCAGTACGCCGACATCCAGGAAGCCTACATCGCGATCTTCCCGCCACCGCCGGTTCAGGGGCTGGGTACCATCGGCGGTTTCCGCCTGCAGATCGAAGACCGTGGCAACCTGGGCTACGAGGCGCTGTACAAGGAAACCCAGAACATCATCGCCAAGAGCCACAACGTGCCGGAGCTAGCCGGGCTGTTCACCAGCTACCAGGTGAATGTGCCGCAGGTGGATGCCGCCATCGACCGTGAGAAGGCCAAGACCCACGGTGTGGCGATCAACGATATCTTCGACACCCTGCAGATCTACCTGGGCTCGCTGTACGCCAACGACTTCAACCGCTTTGGCCGTACCTACCAGGTCAACGTGCAGGCCGAGCAGCAGTTCCGCCTGGATGCAGAGCAGATCGGCCAGCTCAAGGTGCGCAACAACCAGGGCGAGATGATCCCGCTGGCGACCTTCATCAAGGTCAGCGACACCTCCGGGCCCGACCGCGTGATGCACTACAACGGCTTCATCACCGCCGAGATCAACGGTGGCGCAGCCCCCGGCTACAGCTCCGGCCAGGCCGAACAGGCCATGGCAAAACTGCTCAAGGAAGAGCTGCCCAACGGCATGACCTTCGAATGGACCGAGCTGACCTATCAGCAGATCCTGGCCGGCAACACCGCGCTGTTCGTGTTCCCGCTGTGCGTGCTGCTGGCGTTCCTGGTACTGGCTGCCCAGTACGAGAGCTGGAGCCTGCCGCTGGCGGTGATCCTGATCGTACCGATGACCCTGCTGTCGGCCATTACCGGGGTGATCCTGTCCGGTGGCGACAACAACATCTTCACCCAGATCGGCCTGATCGTACTGGTGGGGCTGGCGTGCAAGAACGCGATTCTTATCGTCGAGTTCGCCAAGGACAAGCAGGCCGAAGGGCTCGACCCGCTGGCTGCGGTGCTGGAAGCCTGCCGGCTGCGGCTGCGCCCGATCCTGATGACCTCGTTCGCCTTCATCATGGGTGTGGTGCCGCTGGTGTTCTCCTCCGGGGCCGGCGCCGAAATGCGCCATGCCATGGGTGTGGCGGTGTTCTCCGGGATGATCGGGGTGACGATTTTCGGCCTGTTGCTGACCCCGGTGTTCTTTGTGTTGATCCGTCGTTATGTAGAGCGCAGCGAGGCCCGCAAGGCGGCCCGCCAGTTGCAGCTGGAGAACCAGGCATGAACCACTTGAAACTGTGGGCACCGAGCCTGCTGGTACTGGCCCTGGCCGCCTGTGCGGTCGGCCCGGACTACCAGGCCCCGCACACCGACGCCGCGCACCTGGCGGCGGCCGATGCGCAGGAGGCCAAGGCGGCCTTCGACCGCACCCGCTTCGATGCGATCTGGTGGCGTCAGTTCGACGACCCGGTCCTCAACCAGCTGGTGAGCCAGTCGCTGGCCGACAACCGCGAGCTGCGCGTGGCGTTTGCGCGCCTGAAAGCGGCGCGGGCGATTCGTGACGATGTGAGCAACGATGCACTGCCCACCGTCACCAGCCGCGCCAGCAGCGACCTGGGCAAGGGTCAGATACCTGGCCAGACCGACCGCCGGGTCAACAGCGAGCGCTACGACCTGGGCCTGGACATGGCCTGGGAGCTTGACCTGTTCGGCCGCATTCAGCGCCAGCTGGAAGCCAGCGAGGCGCAGGAGGCCGCGGCCCAGGCCGACCTGCAACAATTGCAGGTGAGCCTGATTGCCGAGCTGGTTGATGCTTATGGACAACTGCGCGGTGCGCAGTTGCGCGAGAAGATAGCCCTGGCCAACCTCAAGACCCAGCAGGATTCGCGCGGCATTACCGAAACCCTGCGTGATGCAGGGGTTGGCAACGAACTGGACGTGGTGCGCGCCGATGCGCGCCTGGCGGCGGTAGAGGCCAGCGTGCCGCAGCTGCAGGCCGAGCAGGTGCGTGCGCGCAACCGCATCGCCACCTTGCTGGGGCAGCGGCCGGATGCGTTGAGTGTCGACCTGTCGCCGGCGCAGTTGCCGGCGATTGCCAAGGCCCTGCCGATTGGCGACCCGGGCGAACTGCTCAAGCGTCGCCCGGATGTGCGCAGTGCCGAGCGCCAGCTGGCGGCGGCCACGGCGAATGTTGGGGTGGCCACGGCCGACCTGTTCCCGCGGGTGAGCCTGAGCGGCTTCCTGGGCTTTACCGCAGGGCGTGGTTCGCAGTTGGGGTCGAGTGCGGCGCAGGCGTGGGCACTGGGCCCGAGCATCACCTGGGCGGCGTTCGACCTGGGCAGTGTGCGGGCGCGTCTGCGCGGCGCGAATGCCGAGGCCGAGGGTGCGTTGGCGACCTATGAGCAGCAGGTGCTGCTGGCGTTGGAAGAGTCGGAGAATGCGTTCAGCGATTACGCCAAGCGTCAGCAACGGCTGATGGCGCTGCTGCGCCAGAGCGAGGCGAGCCGCAAGGCCGCGGACCTGGCGTCGATTCGTTACCGTGAAGGTACGGTGGATTACCTGGTGCTGCTGGATGCCGAGCGTGAACGGCTCACTGCCGAGGACGCGCAGGCGTTGGGCGAGGTGGACCTGTATCGCGGGATCGTGGCGATCTACAAGGCACTCGGTGGTGGCTGGCAGACCGACAGCGTGGCTGCGGCGAACTGATTCAGAGCTCCTTTGGTTGGTTAGCACCGACCACTTTGCCCCGCCATTGGCGGGGCTTTTTTTTGTGGCCTGAACGCAGTTTGCCTGTCGCCGTACGGCAAATCGCGGGTCAAGCCCGCTCCCACAACGGCTACGGTGATCCTTGTGGGAGCGGGCTTGACCCGCGATTGGGCATAACTGTCAGTAGTAGGCGTTTTCTTTCTGCGAATGGTCGGTCACGTCACGCACGCCCTTGAGCTCCGGAATGCGTTCGAGCAAGGTGCGCTCGATGCCTTCGCGCAAGGTAACGTCGGCCTGGCCGCAACCCTGGCAACCACCGCCGAACTGCAGCACCGCAATACCGTCCTCGACCACTTCGATCAGGTTGACCTGACCGCCGTGGCTGGCCAGCCCCGGGTTGATCTCGGTTTGCAGGTAGTAGTTGATGCGCTCGTTGATCGGGCTGTCGGCATTGACCATCGGCACCTTGGCGTTCGGCGCCTTGATGGTCAGCTGGCCGCCCATGCGGTCGGTGGCGTAGTCCACCACCGCATCCTCCAGAAACGGGATGCTGACCGCATCCAGGTAGGCGGTGAAGGACTTGAGCCCCACCGCTTCGTCTTCCGGCTTTTCTTCACCTGGCTTGCAGTAGGCAATGCAGGTTTCGGCGTAGTTCGTACCCGGCTGGGTAATGAAAATGCGAATGCCAATGCCTGGGGTATTCTGCTTTTCCAGCAGATCGGCCAGGTAATCGTGCGCGGCGTCGGTAATCGTTATGGCGCTCATGTAAGTTCCTCACAGACTTGTGCGCAGTTTACGCCAACACGGCCGGCGAACAAAGTCCTAGTAATTCTGTCGGGAAAGTGCCACCGGCACCGCCGGGCCCAGGCGCGCCTCGAACCAGCCACTCATGCGCCGGTACAGGCCCTTTTCCAGCCAGCGGTAACTGGCCCACGACGCCCCGCCGATCAGCGGCACGCACAGCGCGAACACCAGGTAGGGGTTGAGCCCCAGACGCTCGCTGGCAAACCAGCCGCCGTACAGCACCAGCACATGGATCAAGTACACCGAATAGGAGCAGTCGCCCAGGGCCTTGAGCACCCGGTTGCCCTTGAAATACGGCTCCAGCGAGATGCACGCCAGCACGATCAGCGCGCTCGGCAGGCCCCAGTGCAGCAGGCGTGACGAGGCATCCAGGCGGTAGATCGCCACCGATGCGGCCGCCAGGGTCAGCAACGGCAGCCACAGCCCCTGGGCAATCCAGCCGCGTCGGTAGAGCACGCCGATGGCTACGCCCAGCAGGAACTCGTAGATGATGTTGTTGCTGTAGAACCGCCCCAGCACGCCCAGGCCGGTGAGCACCTCGCTGACCGCGAACAGCGCCAGCGCCACCAGCCACAGGTGATGGCGCTGGCGCACCAGGAACACCAATGAGAACAGCAGGTAGAAGAACATCTCGTAGTTCAGCGTCCAGCCCACGTTGAGCGTGGGGTACAGGCCGTAGCCGCCGGGGTTTTCCGCCGGAATGAACAGCAGCGACAGCAGCAGGTGCGACAGCTCCAGGGTCTGATGCGGCATCCACTGGCTGGCCACCACCAACAGCAGCGCCATCAGGCCGGTATAGAACCAGTAGGCCGGCACGATGCGCAGCACCCGGTTGAGCAGAAAGCGCCGGGGCGCCATGGGTTTGTCGCGGGTCGAGAGGTAGATCACCAGCCCGCTGATGACGAAGAAGATGTCCACCCCGACCGCACCGCGATCGGCCAGAAACTGCCCTACCGGGCCGCTGGCCTTGAAGTCGAAGAAGATCTGCATGAAGTGGTGACAGACCACCACCCAGGCGGCGAGCGCCCTCAATGCCTGAAGCGAAAACAGCATGTCGATTCCCGTCTCTCGTTACCCCACCCTGGCCCCGCACAAATCGGGACCGCTTGCGGGTGGGACTACGAAAGGCCGGGAAAGATCAGCCCGATCTGCCCGGCGGTTGCTTCAGAGGTTCTCGTAGCGGTTCATGTCGAGCACGCCGGCCTCCACCGGATCGGTCTGCTGGATGTAGCGGCTCAGGTCATGAAAGTACTGCCAGAACTGCGGGTGGCTGCGGCGCACGCCCCAGCGCATGACGATGCGCTCGAAGCGGGCCGGATCGTCCCGCGCCGCCTCCATGTCCTCGACCCACTCGGGCACGTCGCTGGCCGGAATGTTGAACATGAAGTTGGGGTAGCTGCTCATCACCCCCGGGTAGAGGGTCAGGGTGTCCAGCCCCGGCTGGTAGCGGTAGGCCTCGCCGAGCATGAACGCCACGTTGCTGTGGGCGCGGTTGCGCAGCAGGCTGTAGACCTTGCGCTGGCCGCCCTGCCCTTCGATGCGCAGCATGGTCGCCTCGGGCAGCTGGCCGATCACCTTGAGCCCGGCCGCCGGGCGCGAGGCCAGCCGGCTCAGGGCCTGCTCCACGTCACGGAACTCCTCGCTGCCGGGCAGCGAGCAGTACGCGCCCTGGCAGCGGTTGATCGGGTCGGGCGCGGCGTTCAGGCTGCCGGTGCGCTCCACCAGCTTGAGGCCGAAGTCGCGCTTGGGGTCGCGCGGGTCGAGCTTGAGGGCGGTCGGGGTCTTGCTGTCGATCGCCTCGTAGTCCAGCCACATCTTGACCTTGCCGCTGTTCTGGTACCAGTCGCCGAGGATGTCGCTGCGCTGCTTGGCCGGCATCAGGCGCAGGAAGTTGACCTCGGCCCCGTTGCGGATCAGGTCGAAGTACAGGCGCGTCTGCGCCTGGTGCGAGACGTTGCCGTACACGTCGAAATTCACCGCCAGCTGGTAATAGGTGCGCTCGAACAGCGGGTAGTCGAACAGCCACAGGGTCTTGGGCACATCACCGATCAGGCCCTTGCTCACCGAGGCGCTGTCGAAGTGGCGGAAGATGGTCAGCAAGGCATTGTCGTTGCCGGCCCACAGGCTCGACCAGCTCGGTGGCGGCAGGTCGGCATAGGCGTCGCGGCGCAGTTTTTCGTACTCGTTGCGCTTGTCGCGGTAGGCGTGCCACAGGGTCAGGATGCTGCCCACGTCGTCGATCTGACCGGGCATCGCCAACAGGGGCGTGGCCTTGCCGCGGTACTCGGCATCGGTGATGTAGCGGTCGTGTGCCGGCTCCTGGAACAGGGTCCAGAAGTTGTCGCGGATCACGTCGGTGGCGATCTGCCCACGGCATACCGGGCCGCGAATGAAGGTGCGCACGAAGTACTCGGCGTTATCGAGCATGAACTGGTAGCGCGCTATCGCCGGGATCGCCTCGAAGGTCTCGAACGGGTTGGCGCGGTGGCGCGGGCCGTAGCCAGGCAAGGCCGTGGCATGCCAGTCGCCGCTGTAGAACAGCTGCTTGACGCGCTTGAGCTTGTTCGGCCCCATCGGGTAGGTGATGTGGGTCTTGTGCACGATCACGCCCTGCACGGGCATCAGGCGGTAGTAGAAGTCGGTGCCGGGCGGATCGTTGGGGCGGCGTGTGGCGATCAGGTCGATCGGCTGGCCGCTGGGCGTGCGCGAGCGCACCCACTGGAAGAAGTGGCCCTGCTCGCCGCCGACAAAGTAGATGTGCGCCAGGAACAGGTGCTCGTACAGCCAGCGCCCCACCAGCGCCTCGGTGGACCCGGGGCGGTTGAGCAGCGCCTCCCATTCGGTGATCTGCGCGGCCTCGCTGGCACTTGGCTGGATCGGGTTGTACTCCACCGGCGCACCGGCGGCGAACCAGCGCTGCAGGGTCTGGTACTCGGCATCGGTAAGGCCGGTGACGGCCAGCGGCATGCCCTCCCTGGGGTGGGCGCCGGCGTAGGCGTCGAACTCGCCGGGCAGCGGGCACATGTTGTTGCGGTTGAGCCCCAGCACGATCTCCTCGGGCAGCTTGGCATTGGGGGTGAGCGGCGTGTTGTGGCCCAGCTCGAGCATGCGCGCCATCAGCGCGGCCTGGCTGCCCTGGCTGTCGAGCACCGAACTGAAGCCCTTGCGCTGCCAGGCCTCGACGCTGTGCGCGTCGTAGAAAAGCCGGGTCGGCGCGACCGCCGTACTGCGGTCGCCCTGATACACAGGCACCTTGGAGGCACCGCGCGCGGCGCCCTCGGCACTGCCCAGGTTCAGCTGGCAGGCCGCGTCGTTGCAGGCATGGCAGGCAACGCACTTCTCGGTGAAGATCGGTTGGATGTCCCGGGTATAGGAAATAGCCGGGCTTGTGACGGGGGCTTGTCCGAGCGCCGCGCCGCTGATGAGCAGTGCGAAGGCGCCGGCAAGTAAACGATGCACCATGTGCCGAATGTCCTGGGTATTGATAGCTTCACGATTCTACCGGTGGCGGCAGCGTGCCAACATGAATCAAATTCATGCAAACCGGCAACACGCCTAAAAACCGCGCAGGTTTGTTATTATTCCGCAACTTTTGTATTTGCCCGACCAGGTAGTCCTATGTCTGACCGCAGCGCCCGTTACCAAGCACTTCAGCAAGCCCTCAAAGAGCGCATACTGATCCTCGATGGCGGCATGGGTACTATGATCCAAAGCTACCGCCTGGAGGAACACGACTATCGTGGCACGCGCTTTGCCGACTGGCCTAGCGACGTCAAGGGTAACAACGACCTGCTGCTGCTTTCGCGCCCCGACGTGATCGCGGCCATCGAGAAAGCCTACCTGGATGCCGGCGCCGACATCCTCGAAACCAACACCTTCAACGCCACCCAGGTATCCCAGGCCGACTACGGCATGGAATCGCTGGTGTACGAACTCAATGTGGAAGGTGCGCGCATCGCCCGCCAGGTGGCCGATGCCAAGACCCTCGAAACCCCCGACAAGCCGCGCTTCGTCGCCGGGGTGCTGGGCCCCACCAGCCGGACCTGCTCGATCTCCCCGGATGTCAACGACCCCGGCTACCGCAACGTCACCTTCGACCTGCTGGTGGAAAACTACATCGAGGCCACCCGCGGCCTGATCGAGGGCGGCGCCGACCTGATCCTGATCGAGACCATCTTCGACACCCTCAATGCCAAGGCGGCGATCTTCGCCGTGCAGCAGGTGTTCGAGGACGACGGCATCGAGCTGCCGATCATGATCTCGGGCACCATCACCGACGCCTCGGGCCGTACCCTCTCGGGCCAGACCACCGAGGCGTTCTGGAACTCGGTGCGCCACGCCAACCCGATCTCGGTGGGCCTGAACTGCGCACTGGGCGCCAAGGACCTGCGCCCCTACCTCGAAGAGCTGTCGAACAAGGCCGGCACCCACGTTTCGGCGCACCCCAACGCCGGCCTGCCGAACGCCTTCGGCGAGTACGACGAGACCCCGGCCGAAACCGCCGCGGTGATCGAAGAGTTCGCCGCCAGTGGCTTTCTGAACATCATCGGCGGTTGCTGCGGCACCACCCCGGGGCATATCCAGGCCATCGCCGAGGCAGTGGCCAAGTACCCGCCACGGGCGATCCCCGAGATTCCCAGGGCCTGCCGCCTGTCGGGCCTGGAGCCGTTCACCATCGACCGCAGCTCGCTGTTCGTCAACGTCGGCGAACGCACCAACATCACAGGTTCCGCCCGCTTCGCGCGGCTGATCCGTGAAGAGAACTACACCGAGGCGCTGGAAGTGGCGCTGCAGCAGGTCGAGGCCGGCGCCCAGGTGATCGACATCAACATGGACGAAGGGATGCTCGATTCCCAGGCGGCCATGGTCAAGTTCCTCAACCTGATCGCCGGCGAACCCGACATCTCCCGGGTGCCGATCATGATCGACTCCTCCAAGTGGGAAGTGATCGAGGCCGGCCTCAAGTGCATCCAGGGCAAGGGCATCGTCAACTCGATCTCGATGAAGGAAGGTGTCGAGGCGTTCAAGCACCATGCCCGCCTGTGCAAGCGCTACGGCGCCGCCGTGGTGGTGATGGCCTTCGACGAGGTCGGCCAGGCCGATACCGCCGCCCGCAAGCGCGAGATCTGCAAGCGCAGCTACGACATCCTGGTCGATGAGGTGGGCTTCCCGCCCGAAGACATCATCTTCGACCCGAACATCTTCGCCGTGGCCACCGGCATCGAGGAACACAACAACTACGCGGTGGACTTCATCGAGGCCTGTGCCTACATCCGCGACCACCTGCCGTATGCACTGACCTCCGGCGGGGTATCCAACGTGTCGTTCTCGTTCCGTGGCAACAACCCGGTGCGCGAGGCGATCCACTCGGTGTTCCTCTACCACGCGATCCAGAACGGCCTGACCATGGGCATCGTCAACGCCGGCCAGCTGGAGATCTACGACGAGATCCCGGCGCTGCTGCGCGAGAAGGTCGAGGACGTGGTGCTCAACCGCACCCCCGACGGCACCGATGCGCTGCTGGCGATTGCCGACGACTACAAGGGCGGCGGCGCGGTCAAGGAGGTCGAGAACGAGGAGTGGCGTTCGCTGCCGGTGGACAAGCGCCTCGAGCACGCCCTGGTCAAAGGCATCACCGCGTTCATCGTCGAGGACACCGAGGAGTGCCGCCAGCAGTGCGCGCGCCCCATCGAGGTGATCGAGGGGCCGCTGATGAGCGGCATGAACGTGGTGGGCGACCTGTTCGGCGCAGGCAAGATGTTCCTGCCCCAGGTGGTCAAGTCGGCGCGGGTGATGAAGCAGGCGGTGGCTCACCTGATCCCGTTCATCGAACTGGAAAAAGGCGACAAGCCCGAGGCCAAGGGCAAGATCCTGATGGCCACGGTCAAGGGCGACGTGCACGATATCGGCAAGAACATCGTCGGCGTGGTGCTCGGCTGCAACGGCTACGACATCGTCGACCTGGGCGTGATGGTACCGGCCGAGAAGATCCTGCAGGTGGCGCGCGAGCAGAAGTGCGACATCATCGGCCTGTCGGGGCTGATCACCCCGTCGCTGGACGAAATGGTGCACGTGGCCCGCGAGATGCAGCGCCAGGACTTCCACCTGCCGCTGATGATCGGGGGGGCAACCACCTCCAAGGCGCATACCGCGGTGAAGATCGAGCCCAAGTACAGCAACGACGCGGTGGTCTACGTGACCGACGCCTCGCGTGCGGTGGGCGTGGCCACGCAGTTGCTGTCCAAAGAGCTCAAGCCGGCCTTCGTGCACAAGACCCGCGAGGACTACGTGGAGGTGCGCGAACGCACCGCCAACCGCAGCGCGCGCACCGAGCGCCTGAGCTATGCGCAGTCGATCGAGGCCAAGCCGAAATACGACTGGTCTGCCTACCAGCCGGTGGCACCAACCTTTACCGGTACCCGCGTGCTGGAGAACATCGACCTCAAGGTGCTGGCCGAGTACATCGACTGGACGCCGTTCTTCATCTCCTGGGACCTGGCTGGCAAGTACCCGCGCATCCTCAACGACGAGGTGGTGGGCGAAGCGGCCACCGCCCTGTTCGCCGATGCACAGGAAATGCTGGCCAAGCTGATCGACGAGAAGCTGATCAGTGCCCGCGCGGTGTTCGGCTTCTGGCCGGCCAACCAGGTGGCGCACGACGACATCGAGGTGTACGGCGATGACGGCCAGCCCCTGGCCCTGCTGCACCACCTGCGCCAGCAGACGATCAAGCCCGACAGCAAGCCCAATTTCTGCCTGGCCGACTTCGTGGCGCCCAAGGACAGCGGCATCACCGACTACGTGGGCGGCTTCATCACCACCGCCGGCATCGGCGCCGAGGAAGTGGCCAAGGCCTACCAGGACAAGGGCGACGACTACAGCTCGATCATGGTCAAGGCCCTGGCCGACCGCCTGGCCGAGGCCTGCGCCGAGTGGCTGCACGAGCAGGTGCGCAAGGAGTACTGGGGCTATGCCAAGGACGAGCACCTGGACAACGAGGCGCTGATCAAGGAGCAGTACGCGGGTATCCGCCCTGCCCCGGGCTACCCGGCGTGCCCGGACCACACCGAGAAGGAAACCCTGTTCCGCCTGCTCGACGGCACGGCGATCGGCGAGACCGGCCCGAGCGGCGTGTTCCTCACCGAGCACTTCGCGATGTTCCCGGCGGCGGCGGTCAGCGGCTGGTACTTTGCCCACCCGCAGGCGCAGTACTTTGCCGTGGGCAAGGTCGACAAGGATCAGGTCCAGAGCTACACCGCGCGCAAGGGGCAGGACCTGGCGGTAACCGAGCGCTGGCTGGCGCCCAACCTGGGGTACGACAACTAAGCGCTGGTGAGGTAAGGGTCTACACTGAGCTGAAGCCTTTTACAGGAGCAGATCATGGAAGACCCGGCCAAACACAAACCGCCGACCTTCTGGCAAATGCTGCACAGCGTGCTGGCTGCAGCCTTTGGCGTGCAGACCGGCAAGAACCGCGCCCGCGACTTCACCCACGGCAAGCCCGCGCACTTCATTGCGCTGGGCACGGCCTTCACGCTGGTGTTCATCCTGGTGCTGATAGGGCTGGTTCAGCTGGCGATGCACCTCACCGCCCGCTGAGGCGACCGCGTTGGCGCCTTCGCCGGCAACGCCGGCTCCTACAGGTCATGTGTGGCCCTGTGGGAGCCGGCCTTGCCGGCGAAAAGGCCGGTACAGCCTCAGGGCTCCAGCCCGATCCCCCGCAGTATCACACTGGTCACCGTCTGCAACGCCCGCTCGAACTGCGGTTCGCTCAGCGGCTGGTGCGCGTTGAGCAGGTTCACCTGGTGGCTGAAGTCGGCATAGTGCTGGGTCGAGGCCCAGATCATGTACAGCAGCCCCGAGGGCTCCACCGGCAGAATCCGCCCGTCCTCGACCCACTGGCGAATCTTGCCCTCCTTGAGCTTGGCCCATCCGTACAGGCTGTCATCCAGCGCCGCCCCCAGGTGCGGCGCACCGTGGATGATCTCGTTCGCCCACACCTTGGAGCCGTGCGGGCGGGTCCAGGAATGGTTCATCTTGGCGCGGATATAGGTGCTGAGCACGATGCGCGGGTCATCGTAGAGCTCGAAGCACAGGGCGTCCTGCTTCCACACTTCCAGCAAGCCGAACAGCACCGCCTGGTACAGCTCGGCCTTGGTGCTGAAGTAATAGTGCACGTTGCTGCGCGGCAGCGCGGCGGCCTCGGCGATGTCGGCCATGGCCGTGCCGGCAAAGCCCTTCTCGGCAAAGACCTTTTCTGCTGCCAGCAGGATGCTGTCGACATTGCGTTGGCGAATGCTGTGCTTGTGCGCGGCCATGGGCGGGTCCGTTGCGGATGACCCTGCAAGGCTACCACCGCCAGGGCGATTCGTGCCGCACGCTCAAAAAAGTTGTGCCGCGGGCGGTGTTTTTCAGCGCCGTGCGCTGTCCGATACTGCGCCTCACCGCATTACATCCCAAAGAAGAGGACGCACTCCATGACTATTCCCCTGCTCGGCCTGGGCACCTTCCGGCTCAAGGACCAGGTGGTCATCGACTCGGTCAGCCAGGCCCTCGAACTGGGCTATCGGGCCATCGACACCGCGCAGATCTACGGCAACGAGGCCGACGTCGGGCACGCCATCGCCGCCAGCGGCGTTGCACGCAACGAGCTGTTCCTGACCAGCAAGATCTGGACCGAGAACCTGGGCGCCGACAAGCTGATACCCAGCCTGAAAGAGAGCCTGCACAAGCTGGGCACCGACTATCTGGACCTGACCCTGATCCATTGGCCGTCGCCCAAGGGCGCCGTGCCGGTGGCCGAGTTCATGGGCGCCCTGCTCGAAGCGAAGCGCCAGGGCCTGACCCGCCAGATCGGCGTGTCCAACTTCACCATCGCCTTGCTGCGTCAGGCCATCGAGGTGGTGGGCGCCGAACAGATCGCCACCAACCAGATCGAGCTGCACCCCTACCTGCAGAACCGCACCCTGGTGGATTTCATGCACGAACAGGGCATCGCGGTGACCTCCTACATGACCCTGGGCTATGGCAAGGTGCTGCACGATCCGCTGATCCAGCAGATCGCCGAACGCCATGGCGCCACCCCGGCGCAGGTGGCCCTGGCCTGGGCGATGCAGCTGGGCTATGCGGTGATCCCCTCCTCGACCCGGCGTGAAAACCTGGCCAGCAACCTGAAGGCAGCGCAGCTGCGCCTGAGCGAACAGGACATGGCGCAGATTGCCGGCCTGGACAAGGGCGAGCGCCTGGTCGACCCCGAGTCGCTTGCACCCGCCTGGGACTGATCAACCGCGGTCGGTGCACACCTTGGCCAGTTTCAGGTACTGCACGGTGTGCTGCCGGCCGGCAGAGTCCACGTAGGTCATGTACGCCTTCACCACGTCGCAGACCTCGGTGGCCGGCTCGTCCAGTTGCACCACGCGCGCCACGTCCAGTGGCATGCCGTACTGATAGACCGTGGTCGTCTGGGCCTGGGCGGCACCGGCCAGCAACAGCGCCAGGGGCAGCAGCGTTCGCAGCGTCATGACAGTTCTCCCGTGAAATGGAAGGCACGCCCGGCACCGGCGCGCGCCGACCCTTTCAGTGTGGTGCCATGCCTGCCCTGGCGTCGCTTTCGCGGATCAACGGCATGCCCATCGCCTGCGCATAGCCGCTGGGGGCGAAGCGCCAGGTCACCAGCAGCATCAGCAGCACCGTCACGCTCAGCAGCAGCCAGGAGGCCTGGAAGTCGCCGCTGACGTCGCGCAACCAGCCGGTGACGTAAGGCACGATGCCGGTGATGATGAAGCCCACGCCCTGCACGAACGCCGCCAGCGCCCCCGCACTGGCGGGGGCCTTGAGGTGCTCGAGGGTCAGCGTGAGGCTGAGGCTGAAGCACGCGCCCAGGCCGAAGCCGATCAGGGCCACCCATAGCCCGGCGATTGCCGGGGCCAGCAGCAGGCCGACAAAGCCTGTCAGTTGCACGGTCAACGCCAGCCACAGGCCGGGGCGCCGATCCACCAGGCGACGCAGCAGCAAGGGCAGCCCGAGGGCGCCGGCCACCTGGAACACGGTCATCAGCCCCACCAGCTCGCCACCGCCCTGGGCACTGCCGCCGACCTGCTGGTAGTAGGCCGGCAGCCACGCCACCATGCTGGTGTAGCCGCCATTGATCAGCCCGAAATAGACCGCCAGCAGCCATGCCCGACGGCTGCCGAACAGGTGCCCGCTGGCACCTGCGCCGCCGACCGCCGCTTCGAGCTGCGGGCGCACCCAGGCCCATACCGCGAACGCCAGCAAGGCCGGCAACAGCCAGATGCCCAGGCCTGCCTGCCAGTGCGAGAACTGCTCGGCCACCCGCGGCCCGAGCACGGCGGCGGCCCCGCCGCCGCTCATCAGGGCTGCCGAATACACACCCATGGCCATGGCCAGGCGGTGAGGAAACCAGCGGTTGACCAGCCCCGGCATCAGCGCCTGAATGCAGGCCACCCCAAGCCCGGCCAATGCTGCGCTGGCGATCAGCGCAGCGGCGGAGTCGAGGGTCAGGCGCCAGGCGCAGGCCAGCGCGATGGCGGCCAGCCCGGCGAGCATCGCGCCCTGCTCGCTGACCCAGCGGCGCAACCAGGGTTGCAGCAAGGGCACCAGCCCCATGCACAGCACGGGCAAGGCGGTCAGCAGCGCGGCCTGCTGGTAGCCGATGCCGGTGCTCTGGCGGATGGCCTCCAGCAATGGGCCGATGCTGGTGAGGATGGGGCGCAGGTTCAGCGCCATCACCACCACCAGCAACAGCAGCAAGGTACTGCGAGCCTGCTCGCGCATCACCCCTGCACCTGCCGCCAGGCGGCGTACAGGCCCTGCTCGCCGGCTGGCTTCAGGGGTGCCAGGGGCAGCGACTGCTGCTGCGGCGGGCGTGCCATCTGCGCGTACACCGCTGCCGTCGACAGGCCATAGGGCTCGCCGTCTTCGTTGCTGTAGGCGAACCAGGCGCGCTCGATACCGCACAGGTGCATGGCGGCCAGGCACATCGGGCAGGGGTGGCCGGTGGCGTAGATTTCGCAGCCCTCCAGGCGCGGGCTGCCGAGCACCTGGCTGGCCAGGCGGATGGCCTGGAGTTCGGCGTGGGCGGTCGGGTCCTGGGTCAGGTGGATCTGGTTGACCGCCTCGGCGATCACCCGGCCCTGGTGCACCAGCACCGCCGCGAACGGGCGGCCGCCGGCCTGGATGTTCGCCCGGGCCAGCCCCAGCGCTTGCTGCATGAAATGTTCGTTGGCCATGGTCAGGCTCCTGTCAGGTTCAATGGGCATCGTGGGCCAGCAGCAACTCGACGATCCGCTGCTGGCCGCGTTCCCGGGCGTGCTGCAGGGGCGTCACGCCCTGGCGGTCGGCAAGGTTGACGTCGGCACCGGCGTCTATCAGCAGTTGCACGATGGCCTGGTGGCGCGGGCCGCCATCGCTGAGCAGGATGGCTTCGAGCAGCCCGGTCCAGCCCAGCGAGTTCACGTGGTCGGGTGCAACGCCGGCGGCCAGCAGGCGAGCGACCACCTCGACATGGCCGCGCTCGCATGCGGGGATCAGCGCCGTGCCGCCATAGCGGTTGGTGCTCTTGAGGTCCGCGCCATGGGCCAGGGTCATCTCCAGGATCTGCAACTGGCCTTCGGCGCCCGCCAGCAGATATGGGCTGTCGTGCATCCAGTTGCTGGCGTTGACGTCGGCGCCGGCGTCGATCAACCGGCGCGCCGCCGCCACATGCCCCCCGGCGGTGGCCAGCAACAGCGGCGTATTGTTGCGCGAGTCGCGCTGATCAACGTCGGCGCCCTGGGCCAGCAAGACGCCGACGCGGGTTGGGTTGCCGTTGGCGGCGGCTTCGAGCAAGGTGTCGGCCGCCCCGGCGGCCCCGGCGATGCCGAGGCTGGCGCACAGCCCGGCAACCCCGTACATCCAGTGTCTGAGCAATGACATGGCGCCTCCTTTGGTGCAATGAAGCGGGATTATCCGAGGCTTGGGGTGTAGCATGAAATTAATTGATTTCATGCATACCAGTGGGTAATCGAATGCTTGACCCCGTACTGCTGCGCAGCTTCGTGACCGTGGTGGAAACCGGCAATTTCACCCGCGCCGCCGAACGCCTGCACCTGACCCAGTCGACCATCAGCCAGCAGATCATTCGGCTGGAGCAGCACCTGGGGGTGCGCCTGCTGGATCGCAGCCAGCGCCAGGTGTGGCCGACCGAAGACGGCGAGCGCCTGCTGGGGTATGCCCGGCGCCTGCTGCGCCTGGACGAAGAGGCGCGCCAGGCGTTCAGCCCGGTGCAGGCGCAACGGGCGCTACGCCTGGGGGTGCCGGAAGACCTGGCCGGGGAAGTGCTGACCGAGCCATTGAGCCAATTCATCGGCGAGCGCCCGCATGTGCGCCTGGAGGTCGAGAGCGGGCTGAGCAGCCCGCTGCTGCGCCTGTACCGTGATGGCGAGCTGGACCTGCTGCTGGTCAAGCAATGGGGCGCGGACCGCGACCGCCATGCCGGCTGGCACGAGCCGTTGTCGTGGGTGTGCAGTGCCGGGCAGACGCAGCTGGCCGACCCGGTGCCGCTGGTGGTGTTTCCGGTGGGGGCGCTGTACCGGCAGGAAATGATCAATGCGCTGGAAGCCCGTGGGCGCAGCTGGCGTATCAGCTATTCGAGCACCAGTCTGGCCAGCCTGGGGGCGGCGGTGAGTGCGGGGTTGGGCGTGAGCCTGATACCGACCCGCAGCGTGTTGCCGACCCATCGGGTGCTGGGTGAAGCGCAGGGGTTTACCCCGGTCCAGGGTCTGGAGCTGGCGTTGTACGGGCGCAAGGGGCTGGATGCCGATGGCCTGGCGCTGCGCGAGCTGCTGCAGGCCCTGTGCGAGCAGCGCGCAGGGTGTCGAGGGGGCCAGCCCCCTACTCCCCCGCCACCCGCGCGCGGTAGCTCCCCGGGCTCTCCCCCGTCCATTTCTTGAACGCGCGATGAAACGCGCTGGGCTCCTGGAAGCCGGTCTGCTCGGCAATCTGCGCCACGCTCAACACACCATCGCGCAGACACTCGAACGCCAGTGCACGGCGCACCTCGTCCTTGATCTGCTGGTACGAACACCCCTCACGCTCCAACTGCCGGCGAAAACTGCTCGGGCTCAGGCCCTCGGCTGCCGCCATGCCCAGCAAGGTTGGCCACTGCCCGTACTGACGCCCGCGCAGATGCCGGTATACCCGCGCCGCCAATCCGTTCTGGTTGCGGTAGCGCACCACCAGCCACTGCGGCGCACTGCGCAGGAAGGTCTTGAGCGCACTCAGATCCTGCACCACCGGCAAGCGCAGGTAGTGCGCCGAGAACTCGACCTGGGTGCGGCCACTGCCCAACTGCAGGTTCGGCCCCCACAGCAACGCGTCGTCCTCCAGCACCGCACGCCCGTCGCGCAGTTCGGTACGGTCGATGGCGATGCGCCGCCCCCCCAGCCAGCACAGCAGGCTGACCACCAGCACCAGGAAGGTCTCCTCGGCATATACCCGAGTCTGCGCATCGTCGAAATGCGACTCCAGGCTGATCACCGCACGCTGCCCGCGCACCACCAGGCGCCCGCGCACGTCACGCAGGAACAGGCCGAAGTTGCTCAGGCACTGGCGCAAGGCCTTTTCCAGCGTCGGCTCCTGGATCAGCCCACGACAGATCAGGGCGAAACTGCCCAGCGGCATGCCGTGGCTGTCGAGGTTGAAGAATTCGTCGCCCAGGTCTTCAATGAGCAGCAGCCACAGCCGTGCGAACGCCCTGGCCGGCACCCGTGCATCGGGTGCGCCCACCACTGCCGGGTCGATGCCCGCCTGCACCAGCAACGCACTGGCGCGCGCCGGCTGTTGGCGCAGTGTGTGCAGCATGATGTGCACGAAGTACACCGCGACCGAATCGTTTTCCCGCATGACTGTTTCCGCTATGCAGCGTAAGAATATGGCAAAAAGTGCCAGCCTCGCTGGGCAGTTATGGCATAGGCCCAGGCGTGGCCTTTGCCTAGACTCGAACCCATCCCGAGCGTGGCCCCGGGCGCCATTCTGGCAGAGCCAGGCAGCGCCCCGCCACGCTTTCGCACACTGGAGTCGCGTATGAACACCCCGCAAATCTATGTAGTGAGCGCCGTTCGCTCGGCCATCGGCACCTTCGGCGGCTCGCTCAAGGACCTGCCCCTGGCCGACCTGGCCACCCAGGTGACCCGCGCCGCCATCGAACGCTCCGGCATTGCCCCCGAACAGATCGGCCACATGGTCATGGGCAACGTGATCCCCACCGAGCCGCGTGACGCGTACCTGGGCCGCGTGGCCGCGATGAACGCCGGCGTACCCAAGGAAACCCCGGCATTCAACGTCAACCGCCTGTGCGGCTCGGGCCTGCAGGCCATCGTCTCGGCCGCGCAGAGCCTGCTGCTGGGCGAGGCCGAGGCGGTGATTGCCGCCGGCGCCGAATCCATGAGCCGCGGCCCGTACCTGCTGCCGCAGGCGCGCTGGGGCGCGCGCATGGGTGACCTGAAGGGTGTCGACTACATGCTGGGCATTCTGCAGGACCCGTTCGAAGGCTTTCACATGGGCATCACCGCCGAGAACGTGGCGGCGAAAAACGGCATCACCCGCCAGATGCAGGACGAGGTGGCCCTGACCAGCCAGCAGCGCGCCGCCCGCGCCATCGCCGAAGGCCGCTTCACCAGCCAGATCGTGCCCATCGAGATCCCGAGCCGCAAAGGTCCGGTACGTTTCGAGGTGGACGAGCATGTGCGTGGCGATGTGAGTGCCGAGCAACTGGCCGGCATGAAGCCTGCCTTCAAGAAGGACGGCACCGTCACCGCCGGCAACGCCAGCGGCCTCAACGACGGCGCCGGCGCCCTGGTGCTGGCCACCGGCGAAATGGTCGAGCGCCTGGGCCTGCGCCCGCTGGCGCGCCTGGTGGCCTATGCACATGCAGGCGTCGAGCCCGAGCTGATGGGCCTGGGCCCGGTGCCGGCCACGCGCAAGGTGCTGGAAAAGGCCGGCCTGAGCGTCGCCGACCTGGACGTGATCGAGTCCAACGAAGCCTTCGCTGCCCAGGCCTGCGCCGTGTCGCGGGAACTGGGCCTGGACCCCGAAAAGGTCAACCCCAACGGCTCGGGCATTTCCCTGGGCCACCCGGTGGGAGCCACCGGGGCCATCATCGCCACCAAGGCGATCCATGAGCTGCAACGTATCCAGGGCCGCTACGCGCTGGCCACCATGTGCATCGGCGGCGGTCAGGGTATCGCCGTCGTGTTCGAACGTGTTTGAGTCGGAGTTAACCGTGAGTATTGAAAACATCGCCGTGATCGGCGCCGGCACCATGGGCAACGGGATTGCCCAGGTGTGTGCAGTGGCCGGCTACCAGGTCACCCTGATCGACGTGTCCGAGGCCGCGCTGGAGCGTGGCCTGGCCACCCTGCGCAAGAACCTGGAGCGCCAGGTCAGCAAGCAGACCCTGCAGGCCGAACAGGCCGAGGCAGCCCTGACGCGCATCGCCACCAGCACCGATTACGCGCAGCTCAAGGGCGCGCAGCTGGTGATCGAGGCAGCCACCGAGAACCTCGCCCTGAAGGTGAAGATTCTGCAGCAGGTGGCCGCCAGCGTGGCCGACGACTGCGTCATCGCCACCAACACCTCGTCGCTGTCGATCACCCAGCTGGGCGCATCGGTGAGCCAGCCCGAACGTTTCATCGGCGTGCACTTCTTCAACCCGGTGCCGATGATGGCGCTGGTCGAGATCATTCGCGGCCTGCAGACCAGCGATGCCACCTACGCCAGCGCCATGGCCCTGACCGAGCGCGTGGGCAAGACCGCCATCAGTGCCGGCAACCGCCCGGGCTTCGTGGTCAACCGCATCCTGGTGCCGATGATCAACGAGGCAATCATGGTGCTGCAGGAAGGCCTGGCCAGCGCCGAGGACATCGACACCGGCATGCGCCTGGGCTGCAACCAGCCCATCGGCCCGCTGGCCCTGGCCGACCTGATCGGCCTGGACACGCTGCTGGCGATCATCGAGTCGTTCCACGACGGCTTCAACGACAGCAAGTACCGCCCCGCTGCCCTGCTCAAGGAAATGGTCGCCGCCGGCTACCTGGGGCGCAAGAGCGGCCGCGGCTTCTTCACCTACTGAGGTACGGGCATGCCGCAGACCTGCGCCGAACGTTGCGCCAACTTTGAAGAACGTCGGGACAAGGCACTCGAACTCTTTGCGGTCAAGGGGTTCGGCCAGGTCAGCATGCGTGAACTGGCCAGCCACCTGGGGCTGACGGCGGGCTCGCTGTATCACCACTTCCCGAGCAAGCAGCACCTGCTGTTCGACCTGATCGAAGAGCTGTTCGAGGAGTTGCTGGCCACCCTGCAGCCCCGTGGGCGCGGCAAGCCCGAGGCCACGGCGTTGAGCCGGGTGATAAAGGCGCACTGGGCGCTGCATGCCGAGCGCCCGTTGCAGTTTCGCCTGGCCGAACGTGACCTGTGCTGCCTGAGCGAGGAACAACAGGCACGCATCGCCCAGCTGCGCCGTGAATACGAAACCCACCTGTTGCAGCTGATCGCCCCTCACGCGGCCCTGCCGCCGCCAGCCCGGGAGGCGACCGGCCATGTCATCGCCACGCTGCTCAACAGCCTGCCCGGCTGGTTGCAGGCCTCACCGCTGGGGCAGCCACAACGCCTGGCGCTGATGGAAAACATGCTGCTGGGGGCGATAGAGCGCACCCTGCAGACCGGTGCGCTGGTCGCTGCCGCTTGAACTCACGCCAACGTCAGGCCTATTTCAGGAGTTCCTGAATCTGGTCGCGCAAGCTGTCCAGGTCGAACGGCTTGGCCAGGATCGGTGCCTTGAACGCGATCGGGCTGCCCGACTCGCGGATCTCGGCCGGGTAGCCACTGATGAAGATCACCTTCAGGTCCGGGCGCAGCTTGACCGCAGGTTCGGCGATCTGTACCCCTGAAATGCCGCCCGGCAGGCGGAAGTCGGTCACGATAAGGTCCAGGTGCGGCTTGCTGGCCAGGATCTTGAATGCCTGCTCGCCATCTTCGGCCACCAGCACGTGATAGCCCTCGCCTTGAAGATAGTCCTTCAGGATCATGCGAATGACCGGTTCGTCTTCGACGACCAGTACTACATCTTGCGCATCTTCACTCATGCCAATGCCTTCAACTCGTATTTGATTCATGGGGGATCGCTATACGACCCCGGCCTCACGCAGAGGTTGCCTGCTGCGCGCCACTTTCTTGCGGGCTGCGTACCAGTGGCAGGCGCACGCTGAATGTCGCGCCCTGGCCCTCGGTACTGCTGACCGTGATGCTGCCGCCATGGGCCAGCACGATCTGTTCGGAAATATACAGGCCCAGCCCCAGGCCGGCACTGCTCTGGTTGGAGCATACCCGCTCGAACTGCTGGAAGATGCGCTGCTGGTTCTCGGCACTGATGCCGATGCCATGGTCGCGCACCTGCACGCAGGCCATGCCCTGTTCCTCGAACACGCGCACCTGCACCGGCGACTTGGCGCCATAGCGCAGGGCGTTGGTGAGCAGGTTGGCGATCACCTGCTCGATACGAAACTCGTCCCAGTAGCCGACCAGTTCGGCGCCGGCCTGCAGGCTGATGCTCGAGTCGACCGCAGCCGCCTGGGCGGCGAAGTTCTCGACCAGGCCGCTGACCAGCTGGCACAGGTCGAACGATGCGGGCCGGATCGACAGCTTGCCGGTACGGATGCGCGACACGTCGAGCATGTCTTCGATCAGCCGGATCAGGCTGTTGATCTGGCGCTCGTCACGCTCGACCATGGCGTGCATCTTGTCCAGGGTGAAGGCATCGGCGTTGTTGCGCGCCAGGTGCAGCTTGCGCAGCTGGGTCTCCAGTATCAGACCGTTGAGCGGTGTGCGCACCTCGTGGGAGACGATCGACATGAAGTCGTCGCGCATGCGTACCGCGTGTTCCAGCTCGCTGCGCGTGACCTGCAGCTGCGCCAGCAGCAGCTCCTGCTCCTGGCGGCTGCGCTCCAGGGCCTCCAGCTGCTGGCCGAGGGCCTTGCGCTGGCGGTACAGGTCGATGAACACCGCCACCTTGCTCTTCACCGCCTGGGTGTCCAGCGGCTTGTGCAGGAAGTCCACCGCGCCGCTCTCGTAGCCCTTGAAGGCGTAGTTCATCTCGCGCGCCGCAGCGCTCACGAACACGATGGGAATGTTCTTGGTCTTTTCCGTACCGCGCATCATCTCGGCCAGTTCGAAACCGTTCATTCCGGGCATCTGGACGTCGAGGATGGCCAGCGCGAACTCGTGCTCGAGCAACAGCGACAACGCATGGTCGGCCGATTGCGCCTGGTACACGTTGCGGTCCGGCCCCTTGATCAGCGCCTCGAGCGCCAGCAGGTTTTCCGGCAGGTCGTCGACGATCAGCAGGTTTGCTTGGATATGGCTTAGCATGCACGTGGTTCCAGCTTGGCGAGCAATTGCCCGATGCCATTCAATGGGAGTATGTGGTCGGGCCGGTGCAGCGCCAGCGCCGCCTCGGGCATGACCGCGACTTGCGCCTCATGCGGGTCTTGAATCAGGGTAGTACCGCCGTGCTCCTTGATGCGCGCCAGCCCGCGCGCACCGTCTTCGTTGGCGCCGGTCAGCAACACGCCGACCAGGCCGTCGCCATAGGCATCGGCGGCCGACTCGAAGAGGATGTCGATCGAGGGCCGGGAAAAGTGCACGCGGTCCTCCTGGCTCAGGGACAGGCTGCGGTCACGCTCCACCGACAGGTGATAGCCGGGGCCGGCCACGTAGATCATCCCCGGCACCACGCTTTCCTTGTCGCGGGCCTCCTGCACGGGGCGCTGCAAGCGGCGGCTGAAGACTTCGGCCAGCTGGCTGTGGCGGTCGTCGGGCAGGTGCAGCACGCACAGCAGCGCAATGGCGTAGTCGGCGGGCAAGGCGGCAAACACCGTGAGCAGCGCCGACACGCCCCCGGCTGAAGCCCCCACCACGATCGCATCGGTGCCTTTCATGACTTTCGGTAGATCCGTTCTGGCTTGACCAGCGCGTCGAAGCGGTTGGCGTAAGCGGAAAAATCCAGGGTTTCCTTGCTGCCCAGCACCAGAAAGCCACGGTGGCACAGCGAGTCGTGAAACAGGCCGAAGGCCCGGTCCTGCAGGGTCTTGTTGAAGTAGATGAGCACGTTGCGGCACGAGATCAGCTGGGTTTCGGAGAACACGCTGTCGGTGGCCAGGCTGTGGTCGGCGAAGGTCACGTTTTCGCGCAGGCTGCTGTCGATGATCGCGTTGCCATAGGCGGCAGTGTAGTAGTCGCTGAAGGCCCGGCGCCCGCCGGCCTTCTGGTAGTTCTCGGTGTACTCGCGCATGTTCTGCATCGAGTAGATGCCCTGCTTGGCCTTTTCCAGCGAGCTGGGGTTGATGTCGGTGGCGTAGATGATGGTGCGTTCGAGCAACCCTTCTTCGCGCAGCAGGATGGCCATGGAGTAGACCTCCTCGCCCGTGCTGCAGCCGGCAATCCAGATCTTGATCGAGGGCCAGGTCTTGAGGTGCGGAACCACCTCCTCGCGCAGCGCGAGGAAGTGACCGGGGTCGCGAAACATCTCGCTCACCGGGATGGTGAGGTACTGCAGCAACTGCATGAACACGCTCGGGTCGTGCAGCACCCGTTCCTGCAGGGCCGACACCGTGGCGCATTCGAACTGGCGCACGGCATGCAGCACCCGGCGCTTGATCGAAGCGCCGGAATAGTCGCGAAAGTCGTAGCTGTACTTGAGGTAGATCGCCTCGATCAGCAGCCGGATTTCAATGTCGGTGTTACGTTCGATACTCAAATTCGCTCCAGTTGCGGCAGCCATACCCGAATCAGGGAGAACAGCCGGTCCAGCTCTATCGGCTTGGCCAGGTAGTCGTTGGCGCCGGCCTGCAGGCAGCGCTCCTGGTCATCCTTCATGGCCTTGGCGGTGACGGCGATGATCGGCAGCTTGCGCCAGCGCGGGTCCTTGCGAATGCGCCGGGTGGCTTCATAGCCGTCCATCTCCGGCATCATCACGTCCATCAGCACCAGGTCGATATCGCTGACCTGCTCGAGTTTTTCGATGGCCTCGCGGCCATTGCGACCGATCTCCACGATCGCGCCCTTGTGCTCCAGCGCACTGGTGAGGGCGAAGATGTTGCGCACGTCGTCGTCCACCAGCAGGATCTTGCGCCCCTCGAACACCTTGTCGCGGCTGCGCGCAGTCTTGAGCATGCGCTGACGTTCATGGGACAGCGTCGACTCGACTTTGTGCAGAAACAGCGTGACTTCATCCAGCAACCGCTCGGGTGAACGCGCGCCCTTGATGATGATCGAGCGCGAGTACTTGAGCAGGTCGGCCTCTTCGTCGCGGGTCAGGTTGCGCCCGGTGTAGACGATCACCGGCGGGAACGAGCGGATATCGTCGGCGGTCATGCGCTTGAGCAGCTCGTTGCCGAGCATGTCGGGCAGCTTGAGGTCGATGATCATGCAGTCGTAGATGTTCTCGCGCAGCAGCTCCAGGGCTTCCTGAGCCATGCCCACCGCGGTGATCTTGATGTCTTCGTCGCCGATCAGGCGGGCGATGCTTTCGCGCTGCAGGTCATCGTCTTCCACCAGCAGGATGTGCTTGAGCTTCTGGGTCAGCTTGGCTTCCAGGCGGCCGAACACGGCCTTGAGCTCCTCGCGGCTGGTGGGCTTGACCGCATAGCCGATCGCGCCCATGTGCATGGCCGCCTCGACACGGTCCTCGACCGAGATGATGTGCACCGGTATGTGCCGGGTGGACGCCTGCTCCTTGAGCCGCTGCAGCACGGTTAGGCCGGAATGGTCGGGCAGGCGCATGTCCAGCAGGATGGCGTCGGGAATGTAGCTGGCCGCCAGTTCGAAGCCTTCGTCGGCGGCCTGGGCCACCAGGCAGCTGTAGCCCAGTTCGTGGGCCAGGTCGAAGAGGATGCGGGCAAAGTTGGGCTCGTCCTCGATCACCAGGATGCAGCGGTTGCTGAACGGTGCCAGGTGACGGTCGTCGGCGAAGCTGGCCGCCGGCCGCGGGGCTTCGGCGGCCGGCAGCACGACGGGGGCCGCCACGGGCAACGGCGCGGCGGCGCGGGCCACCAGTGCCAGCGGCTGCGCCTCGACGCTCGGCTCGTACGACTCGGGCAGTATCAGGCTGAACACGCTGCCCTGGCCCAGTTGGCTTTCGACACGGATCTGGCCGCCCAGCAACTGCGCCAGGTCACGGGAAATCGACAGCCCCAGGCCCGTGCCGCCGTAGCGCCGGTTGGTGGTGCCGTCGGCCTGGTGGAAGGCTTCGAAGATGCTCTGCTGCTGGTCGTCGGCAATGCCGATGCCACTGTCGCGCACCGAGAACACGATGCCGGTGCCGGCCTGGTAGCCGATGGTCAGCGCCACCTGGCCGCGCTCGGTGAACTTCAGCGCGTTGGACAGCAGGTTCTTGAGGATCTGCTCCAGGCGCTGTCGATCAGTGAACAGGGTGGACGGCACCTGCGGCTCTACGGTGACGCTGAAGGCCAGCTGCTTCTGCTGCGCCAGCGGCTCGAACAGGCTGCGCAGGCCTTCGGCCATGCGGCTGATGTGGGTGGTTTCGGCGCGTACATCGAGCTTGCCGGCCTCGACCTTGGCGATGTCGAGAATGTCGTTGATCAGGTTGAGCAGGTCGTTGCCGGCCGAATAGATCGACTCGGCGAACTTGACCTGCTCGGCGCTGAGGTTGTCCTGCGGGTTCTCGGCCAGCAGCTTGGCCAGGATCAGCGAGCTGTTGAGCGGGGTGCGCAGCTCGTGGGACATGTTGGCGAGGAATTCGGACTTGTACTTGCTCGAGCGCTGCAGTTCCTCTGCACGCTCCTGCAACTCGACCTGCACCCGGTTCAGCTCGCCGTTCTTGCGGTCCAGCGCATCGCGCTGCTCGGCCAGCGCGTCGGTACGCTCGGCCAGTTGCTCGTTGGTCTGCTCCAGCTCGGCCTGCTGCGTCTCCAGATGGGCCTGGGACTCCTTGAGCACCCGGGACTGTTCCTCGAGCTCTTCGTTGGCGGTCTTGAGCTCTTCCTGCTGCACCTGCAGCTCTTCGTTGAGCTGCTGGGTTTCGGCCAGCACTTCCTGCAGGCGCTGGCGATAGCGCGCACTCTCGATGGAGGTGCCCAGGTTGTCGGCCAACCGCTCGAGAAACTCGATGTCGCGGTCCTCCACTGCGCGCAGAAAGCCCAGCTCGACCACGCCATTGACCTGGCCGTCGTTGATCGCCGGAATCACCAGCACGTTGCGCGGGCACCCCTCGCCCAGCCCGGAGCTGACCTTGAAGTAGTCCTGCGGCACCTCGTCCAGGCGCATCAGGCGACGCTGCGCCACGGCCTGGGCAAGGATGCCCTCCTGGGCGCCGACGACCTGCTCCTGCCCCTGCTGCTCGCGGGAGAAGCCGTAGCTGGCCACGCGGCGCAGGCTGCCATGCTCGTCGCGCACGTACACGGCCGCCACCACGCTGCCCAGGTAATGGGCGAAGAACTGCAGGATGTTGTTGCCCAGCATCGGCAGGGTCAGTTGCCCCAGCACCTGCTCGGCCAGACGCGATTGCCCGGCGCGCTGCCAGGCCTGCTGTTCGAGGCGCTCGGCAGCGCGCTGCTGAGCCTCCAGGTTGGCCGCGTAGTTGCTGGACAGGTTGAGCAGGTCGCGGCGGCCGATGTAGGCCAGCAATGCGCTGAGCAGCACCACGAAGGCCAGGTAAAGGGAAATGGACCACTTCGTGGTGTTGCTGACCTGATCGTTGCGGGCAAGACGCAGCTGTTGCTCCATCGCGACGAAATCGTCGAACTCCTTGCGGATCTCGTCGGTCAGGCGCTTGCCCTGACCGAGCTTGATGGGCGTGCGGTAGTCGTCATTGGCGCGGCGCAGGGCGATCATGTCCTTGCCGAAGTTGTTCCAGGCGGCCTGCAGGGCTTGCAGGCGGCTCAGGCGGTCGACCTGCTGCGGGTTGTCGGCCACCAGTTCCTTGAGCGTCTCGAGTTCGGCCTGTATGCGTGGCTTGGCCACTTCATAGGGGTCGAGGAACTGCTCGTCGCCAGTGAGCAGGAACCCGCGCATGCCGGTTTCCATGTCGATGGACAGCTTGACCGCCTCGTTGGCGTTGTTGATCACCCGGTCGGTGTGGGCGACCCACTGGATGACCGACAGCAGGTAGGCAATCACGGCGACGAAAACCACCGCACTGATCAGACCGACCCCCAGGGGCAGGCCGATGTTGCGGCTCAGCAGCTTGCGAAAGCTCTGCTGATCGGTCGAGGCTGGTTGACTCATTGGAAAGGCCCGAGCAAGTAGACGAACGAAAGAGTGTGACGGATTTTCGAGCAATTGTTCCAGTTTTCCGCCAGTTCAATGCCCGTAGCGTGGCGCCGTGCCCGTGTTGGCCGGGCGTCGAGCCCGTATTTGAGCCAGTGCTGCGCCAAACGTTCCCTGTTTGGCCAGAGCCCGCTATGCTCACTGGCTGGTACGTTTGACGATCCAGGGAACTAAGCACCGCGTGCTGTTTACAGATAGTGTGTCACCCATTTTCACAGGATCCTGCCATGCCCGATAATCACCCTCTTCTGGTCGTCGAAGACGACGCCATCGTGCGCATGCTGATGGTGGATGTGCTCGATGAACTGGGTTACCAGGTGGTGGAGGCCAAAGATGCCGAACAAGCGCTGCAAGTGCTGGGCAACCCGGACAAACCCCTTGCCCTGATGATGACCGATGTCGGCTTGCCCGACATGGACGGCAAGCAACTGGCGGGCAAGGCCCGCGAACTGCGGCCGCTGTTGCCCATCCTGTTCGCCAGTGGCTATGCCGACAGCTTCGATGTGCCCGAGGGCATGCACATGATCGGCAAGCCGTTCAGCATCGACCAGCTGCGCGACAAGGTGACCTCGATTCTGGCCCTCTAGGCGCGCCAGCTCCCGCACCGCTGTACCTGCGGGAGCCGGCCTGCCGCCGAAGAGGCCGAAACGGGTGGCCTGGATTCTGGTTTAATACGCCTTTTTTGCCCAAAGGCCCGCCCTCCCCATGCACCCAACCGCCCTCCACGTCCTGGTCATCGGCTATGTCTGGCCCGAACCCCGCTCCTCGGCCGCCGGCGGGCACATGATGCAGCTGCTGGAGTGTTTTCTGGAGCGCGGCTGGCGCATCACCTTCAGCAGCCCCGCAGCCATCGGCGAACACAAGGCCGACCTCGCGAACCTGGGCATCGCCGAGCAGGCCATCGAGCTGAACAACGCCAGTTTCGACCGTTTCATCGCCGACCTTGCCCCCGACGTGGTGCTGTTCGATCGCTTCATGATGGAGGAGCAGTTCGGCTGGCGCGTCGAGAAGCATTGCCCAGCGGCCCTGCGCGTGCTCGAGACCTCCGACCTGCAGAGCCTGCGCGATGCCCGTCATCAGTTGCTGCGCCGGCGCCTGGCCGAGGGCCTGGACAGCAACGACTTTCGCGCGCTGTTCAACACCTCGGGCCCCGACCTGTATCGCCAGATGGCCGGTGCCGACCTGGCCCAGCGCGAACTGGCGGCGATCTACCGCAGCGACCTGAGCCTGATGATCTCGGATGTCGAGATAGACCTGCTGGTCAATGGCTTCGGCGTGCCCGAGGCGTTGCTGCACTGGTGCCCGCTGATGCTGGCGCCGCCCACCGAAGCCTTCAGGCCGTTCGCGGAACGCGAGCACTTTCTCAGCATCGGCAACTTCCGCCACGCGCCGAACTGGGATGCGGTGCTGTGGATGAAGCACAGCCTGTGGCCGATGATCCGCCGTCGCCTGCCCAAGGCGCAGTTGCACATCTATGGTGCCTACACGCCGCCCAAGGCCACCGCGCTGCATAATGCTGCCGAAGGGTTTCACGTGATGAACTGGGCTGAGGACGCCCTGCAGGTGATGAGCGGCGCACGGGTGTGCCTGGCCCCGCTGCGCTTTGGCGCGGGCATCAAGGGCAAACTGACCGATGCGATGCTGTGCGGCACGCCCAGCGTGACCACCCCGATTGGCGCCGAGGCCATGCACGGCGACCTGCCCTGGCCAGGCCTGGTGGCCGACACTGCCGAAGGGTTGGCCGATGCCGCGGCGCGGCTCTACAGCGAGCAACCGCGCTGGGAGCAGGCCCAGCGCGACGGGCGCCAGCTGCTGAGCGCCCGCTACGACAGGCGCTGGCACGGCCAGGCCCTGGTGCAGCGCATCGAACACACGCTGGCGCACCTGGATGAACAGCGCCTGTACAACTTCACCGGGGCCATGCTGCGCCACCATCACCACAAGAGCACCCAGTACATGGCCCAGTGGATCGAGGCCAAGAACCGGCCTAGCGGCGGCGCAGCAGATACGTGTCCATGATCCAGCCCTTGCGCGCGCGGGCCTGCTCGCGCTGCGCCAGGATCTGCGCCTTGACCTGCATCAGCGGCCCCTCGATCAGCAGCTCGTCGGCAGTGCCCAGGTAGGCGCCCCAATAGATGTGCAGGTGCGGATCGTCCAGTTCGGCAAAGGCGCATTGCCCGTCCAGCATCACCACCACGTTGTCGATGCCTGACTCATCAGCCAGGCGTCGGCCCGGCAGGATATGCAGCGGCTCGCCGATACGGTTCAGTGCAATGCGGTGAGCGGCCGCCAGGGCCTGGACGCTGCTGATGCCGGGGATGACTTCAAGGCTGAACGCCGGCTGCGCCACCCGCTCCAGAATGCGCAGTGTGCTGTCGTAAAGCGTCGGCTCGCCCCACAGCAGGAACGCACCGCATTGCCCCTCGGCAAGCTCGTCGTGCAGCAGGCGCCCATACAGCGCAGCGCGCTGGCGGTGCCAGTCCTCCACGGCACCGACGTAGTCTGCAGCCGCCGCGTCGCGTTGCGGGTCTTCGACCTGCACCAGGCGATAGGGCCGGGTGACGTGGCGCTCCAGCAGCTCCTTGCGCAGGCGCAGCAGGTCGTCCTTGGCCGCGCCCTTGTCCAGCACGAAGAACACGTCGGCGCGGTTCAGGCTGTCGATGGCTTCGAGGGTGATCTGCCGGGGGTTGCCCGGGCCTATTCCAATCAGCAGCAGGTGTTTCATCGCAAGCTCTCCCTGGGGCGCGCGGCCATTGTCGGCCGGCCCGCGCCACTTGGCAAAGCCTGCGCCTACAGTACGGAGAAGTTGTAGCTGACGATCACCCGGGTCTCATCCATGTCGCGGGCGAATTTCTCGTAGTTGCTGCGGTAGGTTGAGTTGCGCAGGCGCACGCTGACGTCCTTGAAGGTGCCGCTCTGCACCTGGTACTTGAGTTCGCTGTCGCGCTCCCATTCCTTGCCCTGTGCCGGGCTGCCCGGCACCTTGACGTGATCGCCGCTGATGTAGCGGGTCAGGAAGCTCAGGCCTTCGAGCCCTACTGCCTTGAAGTCGTAGTCGTAGCGCACCTGCCAGGACCGCTCCTGGGCCGCAGCGAAGTCGTTGACCTGGGCGTAGTTGACCAGGTAGGGGTTGCTGCCATCGAGGTACGGCATGGCGTTCTCGCCGTACATGCGCTGCCAGCCGGCGCTGAGCTTGTGCCCGCCCAGGCTGTAGCCAAGCATGGCGCTGAAGGCACGGTGGTCGATGTCGCCGGCACGGGCACGACCGATGTCGTCGCTCTTGATCAGGCGCAGGTCGGCCGAGAGGCGGCCCACGCTCAAGGGCTGGCTGGCCACCAGCCCGAGGAAATGCTGGCGATAGATGTTTTCGAGCTTGGCCACCTGGTACTGCGCGCTCAGGTGCTCGTTGAAGCGGTACTCCAGCCCGGCCGTGTCGAAGTGGTCGGCGCGGGTGTCGCAGGCATAGCGCTTGTTCTTGCAGTGCACGCGGATATCTTGCTGGTCGGTCGAATCGCGGGCGGTGTACTTGTCGAGCCGCGCGGCGCTGAAGGTGAGGTTGTCGACCTCTCTGGACGTCAGCATCGCGCCATGGAACATGGTGGGCAACAGGCGCCCGTCGTTGTACTTGAGCAGCGGCATGTCCGGCAGCATGGCACCGTATTTCAATACGGTCTGCGAGTAACGCACCTTGCCGGCCACACCCAGTTTTGCGTACTGATCGGCCGAATGGCGCGGGTTGTGGCCGCTGGAAGGCAGCAGCCCGCTGTTGCTGTCGGCCGGGCTGGAATCGAGTTTGAAACCCAGCATGCCCAGCGCATCGATACCAAAGCCCACGGTGCCCTGGGTATACCCGGACTGCGCGTTGAGTATGAAGCCCTGCGCCCACTCTTCACGTTTCGACGCGCCCTGGGAGGAGGCGGTGTGACCGTCACGAAAGTCACGATTGAAATACACATTGCGCGCCTCGATGTTGACACTGCTGTCTTGCAGGAAACCACTGGCCTGGGCCGAAACAGTAACGAAGGACAACAACGCGCCGACCACCGGGCGTTGGGCAATGAAGGGAGTTGGGGCACGCATGAAAAGCAGTATCCAGAACGAAGGGCAAGGTATCCATCAGCCCCGACGGGGCTGGGCAAGGGCCGCTGCACACAACTAGGCAGCGACCGCTTATTGTCTCCAAAGCGCTCTGGCACGGGCCATTGGACCATGGTCTAGAACAGATGCCGATGCGGTAATTAATTCTTTAGTGTGGCGAGCACTGTGCAATAAGAAAGTTCCGTAGTGTGTTGTCGTAAAAGTTTGATGTTTATCGCAGGGCGATTGACTACACTCTTTTTACTGTGTTGTTTGTTTTCTACCCGGTGACGCGGCATCAATAGCGGCCTCAAGCGGTTGCGCCGCGCACGGCCCTTACCGACCAACAGGAGAGATGACAGTGTCCAGACTTGCAGAGTTTCGTGCTGCCGAAAAAGCCCTTCAGGAACAGCTTGCTCAACTGGAGGCACTGAAAAAAGACGCCGGCCTCAAACGGGAAATCGAATTCGAGCAGAAACTTGTCAGCCTGATGAAAACCTATGACAAGGGCTTGCGCGACATCATCAATATTCTCGACCCGGCGGCCACTACGCGCCGGCCTGCCAGCGCGCCCAAACAACGCCGTGCGCGCGTGGTGAAAGTCTATGAAAACCCGCATACCGGCGAGCTGATCGAAACCAAGGGCGGCAATCATCACGGCCTCAAGGCATGGAAGCAGGAGTACGGCGCACAGACAGTCGACAGCTGGTTGCGCAAGTGAAATAGTACTTCACACTTTTTTCACATGTACTGGCTCAGGATGAAGACTGCTAAAGGATTAGCGCCCCATACGCCCGCTTCGGCGGGCTTCTAATTCTTGCGCCCCGTCAGGCCTGGCCGACGGGGCGCAAACCGTTTGCGCAATCGCTTCAGTTCCGTATCATTGCTCCCTGACTGTTTTGCTGGCGCGCCAAGCGCCGGCCCTATCTGCGGAGTGCCCATGAGCCTGCAAAACCTCGACACCCTCCCCGGCGTCACCGCGCAACCGGATGCCGCGACCCACAACTTCGTGTTCAACCACACCATGCTGCGGGTCAAGGACGTCGCCAAGTCCCTGGACTTCTACACCCGCGTTCTGGGCTTCAGCCTCGTGGAAAAACGCGACTTCCCGGAAGCCGAATTCAGCCTGTACTTCCTGGCGCTGGTGGACAAGGCGCAGATTCCGGCCGACCCGGCCAAGCGTACCGAGTGGATGAAGTCGATCCCGGGCATCCTCGAACTGACCCACAACCACGGCACCGAAAACGATCCCGCGTTCGCCTACCACAACGGCAACACCGACCCGCGCGGTTTCGGCCATATCTGCATTGCCGTACCGGACATCCGTGCGGCCTGCGAGCGCTTCGAACAACTGGGCGTGAACTTCCAGAAGCGCCTGAGCGACGGGCGCATGAAGCACCTGGCCTTCATCAAGGACCCGGACGATTACTGGGTAGAGATCATCCAGCCGACCGAGTTCTGACAGCGGCCCCGGGGGCGCGCTCGTCGGCGCGCCGCCCCGGCGCACCTGGCTGTGGTATACCGGAGCTGATACCGGTTGAAGCCACCACAGCGAGGTAGCGCTCATGCACACCCTTGAATGTGTCCACCGCAACTACACGGTCACGGCAAACGTGGTTCCGCATGCCGGCATTCCCCTGCCGTTCGAAGTCGGATGCCGCATCACCTCCCCAGACAAGCACAGCACCCGGCGATTGTGTGCCCACGCGCCGCTGTTTCTGGCCGACCTGGAAAACGCCCAGCGCGCGTCGATTGCACTGGGCAAGTCGCTGGTCGACCAGCAACTGGACAAGGGCCGGTCGCTGTTCGAATAGGCCACGCAAAAGCCCTGACAGGCTGACCTGTCAGGGCTTTTGCGTTGTTGCACCGTCACAGGCCGGCAAGGCCGGCGATGCGCCTCAGGCCGGAGCGCTGGTACGGATCAGGTGGTCGAACGCTGCCAGCGACGCCTTGGCCCCCTCACCCACCGCGATCACGATCTGTTTGTAGGGCACCGTGGTCACGTCACCAGCGGCAAACACGCCCGGCACGCTGGTCTGGCCCCGCGCATCGACAATGATCTCGCCACGGGGCGACAGTTCGAGGGTGCCCTTGAGCCAATCGGTGTTGGGCAGCAGGCCGATCTGGACGAAGATCCCTTCCAGCGCGATGTCATGCTGCACGTCGCTGTTGCGGTCCTTGTAGCGCAGCCCGTTGACCTTCTGGCCGTCGCCCAGCACTTCGGTGGTCAAGGCGCTGGTGATCACGGTCACGTTGGCCAGGCTGTGCAGCTTGCGCTGCAGCACCGCGTCGGCACGCAACTGGCTGTCGAACTCGATCAGCGTGACATGGGCGACGATGCCGGCCAGGTCGATGGCCGCCTCCACACCGGAGTTGCCACCACCGATCACCGCCACACGCTTGCCCTTGAACAGCGGGCCGTCGCAGTGCGGGCAGTAGGCCACGCCACGGCTGCGGTACTCCTTTTCGCCCGGCACGTTCATCTCGCGCCAGCGTGCGCCGGTGGCCAGGATCACGGTCTTGGCCTTGAGCGTGGCACCGTTGGCCATGCGCACCTGGTGCAGCGCGCCGTCCTGGCCCGGCACCAGCGCATCGGCGCGCTGCAGGTTCATGATGTCGACGTCGTACTGCTTGACATGCTCTTCCAGCGCCGTGGCCAGCTTCGGCCCTTCGGTCTCCTGCACGGAGATGAAGTTCTCGATGGCCATGGTGTCCAGCACCTGCCCGCCGAAGCGCTCGGCAGCCACGCCGGTGCGAATGCCTTTGCGGGCCGCGTAGATCGCTGCTGCCGCGCCTGCCGGCCCACCACCGACCACCAGCACGTCGAAGGCGTCCTTGGCGTTGAGTTTCTCGGCCTGGCGCTCGCTGGTGCCGGTGTCGAGCTTGGCGACGATCTCCTCCAGACCCATGCGGCCCTGGCCGAACACCTCGCCATTGAGGTAGACGCTGGGCACTGCCATCACCTGGCGTGCCTCGACTTCGGCCTGGAACAGCGCGCCGTCGATGGCCACATGGCGCACGCTGGGGTTGAGTACCGCCATCAGGTTCAGCGCCTGCACCACGTCCGGGCAGTTCTGGCACGACAGCGAGAAGTAGGTTTCGAAGTTGAACTCACCCTTGAGCCCGGCGACCTGTTCGATCAGCTCGGCGCTCGCCTTGGAGGGGTGGCCACCGACTTGCAGCAGCGCCAGCACCAGCGAGGTGAATTCGTGGCCCATGGGGATGCCGGCAAAGCGCAGGCTGATATCGCCCCCCGGGCGATTGAGCGAGAACGACGGGCGACGGGCGTCGGCACCGTCCTCGCGCAAGGTAATCAGATCCGACAGGCTGGCGATTTCCCGCAGCAGGTCGTGCATTTCACGGGACTTCGCGCCGTCGTCGAGGGAGGCAACGATCTCGATCGGCTGGGTGACCCGCTCCAGGTAGGCTTTCAACTGAGTTTTAAGCGTGGCGTCCAACATACGGGCGATTCCTTTTCAAACGGTAGAAAAAACAACGCCCGGGCAGAGTCGCCCGGGCGTTTTGCGGGGCGGGACAGACTTCAGGTGCGGTGGCCCGCCCTCGGCTGGTTCACGGTCTTAGATCTTGCCGACCAGGTCCAGCGATGGCGCCAGGGTAGCTTCGCCTTCTTTCCACTTGGCCGGGCAGACTTCGCCTGGGTGGGCAGCGACGTACTGGGCAGCCTTGACCTTGCGCAGCAGCTCGCTGGCATCACGGCCTACACCGCCGTCGTTGAGTTCGACGATCTTGATCTGGCCTTCAGGGTTGATCACGAAGGTACCGCGGTCGGCCAGGCCGGCTTCTTCGATCAGCACGTCGAAGTTGCGCGAGATGACGTGGGTCGGGTCACCGATCAGCGGATACTGGATCTTGCCGATGGTTTCCGAGGTGTCGTGCCAGGCTTTGTGGGTGAAGTGGGTGTCGGTCGACACACCGTAGATTTCCACGCCCAGCTTCTTGAATTCAGCGTAGTTGTCGGCCAGGTCGCCCAGTTCGGTCGGGCAGACGAAGGTGAAGTCGGCCGGGTAGAAGAACACCACGGACCACTTGCCCTTCAGGTCGGCTTCGGAAACAGGGACGAATTCGCCGTTGTGGTAGGCAGTAGCGTTGAACGGTTTGACCTGGCTGTTGATGATAGGCATCGGTGACTCTCCTCAGGGTTGAAAAACTTGATGGGAGAATCCTAACCATTCATCGCCGATAGCGCTCATTGGCAAAGCTGATGCTGGTGATTGGTTTTGGCTATAAAGCTCAGTACAGATAGACGATTTATGTTGATGCGATCGCGGGCCAAGCCCGCTCCCACAAAGACCGTTGCAATCGCTGTGGGAGGGGGCTGGACCCGCGCTGGAAGCACCGCTTAGCGCGTAGGCGTACGCAGGGTCACGAACTCCTCCGCGGCTGTCGGGTGCACACCGATGGTTTCGTCGAACTGCTGCTTGGTCGCCCCGGCCTTGAGCGCGATGCCCAGGCCCTGGATGATCTCGCCGGCATCCGGCCCGACCATGTGACAGCCCAGCACGCGGTCGGTGTCGGCATCGACCACCAGTTTCATCAGGGTCTTCTCCTGCACGTCGGTGAGGGTCAGCTTCATTGGCCGGAAGCGGCTTTCGAAGATCTGCACCTTGTGCCCCGCCTCCAGCGCCTGCTCCTCGGTCAGGCCCACGGTGCCGATCGGCGGCTGACTGAACACCGCCGTCGGGATGTTCCGGTAATCCACCGGGCGATACTGCTCCGGCTTGAACAGGCGCCGCGCCACGGCCATGCCTTCGGCCAGGGCCACCGGAGTGAGCTGCACGCGGCCGATCACATCGCCAATGGCCAGAATCGACGGCTCGTCGGTCTGGTACTGGTCATCGACCTGCACGTAGCCGCGCTTGTCCAGTTGCACTTCGGTGTTCTCAAGCCCCAGGTTGTCGAGCATGGGGCGCCGGCCGGTGGCGTAGAACACGCAGTCGGCAATCAGCTCGCGACCATCCTTGAGGGTCGCCTTGAGGCTGCCATCGGGCTGCTGGTCGATACGCTGGATGTCGCTGTTGAACTGCAGGTCGAGACCGCGTTTTTCCAGCTCTTCCTTCAGGTGCGTGCGCACTGCGCCATCGAAGCCGCGCAGGAACAGGTCGCCCCGGTAGAGCAAGCTGGTCTTGGCGCCCAGCCCCTGGAAGATTCCGGCGAACTCCACCGCGATGTAACCACCCCCCACCACCAGCACACGCTTGGGCAAGGTCTTGAGGTAGAACGCCTCGTTGGAACTGATGGCCAGCTCGCGCCCGGGGATGTCCGGAATCTGTGGCCAGCCGCCGGTGGCGATCAGGATGTTCTTCGCGCTGTAGCGCGTGCCGTCCACCTCGACCTCATGGGGCCCGGTGAGGCGGCCGTGGCCTTCGAGCAGGGTCACGCCACTGTTGACCAGCAGGTTGCGGTAGATGCCGTTGAGCCGCTCGATTTCACGGTTCTTGTTGGCGATCAGCTGTGCCCAGTCGAACTGTGCATCTTCCAGCGACCAGCCGTAGCCTGCCGCCTGCTCGAAGTCATCGGCAAAGTGCGCGCCGTACACCAGCAGTTTTTTCGGCACGCAGCCGACGTTGACACACGTGCCGCCCAGGTAGCGGCTTTCGACCACCGCCACTTTTGCGCCGAAACCGGCAGCAAAACGTGCTGCACGCACACCGCCGGAACCGGCGCCAATCACGAACAGATCAAAATCGTAGGCCATATCAGTCTCCTTGGCAGGCCGCCAGCATACCGCCAGCCAGGCCCATAAACAAAAAAGCCACCCGAAGGTGGCTTTGTGACGCAACCGACCGAGTGAACTCAGTAGGCCTTGCCGGTCTTGTAGAAATTTTCGAAACAGAAGTTGGTCGCGTCGATGTAACCCTCGGCGCCACCGCAGTCGAAACGCTTGCCCTTGAACTTGTAGGCAATCACGCAGCCGTCCTGGGCCTGCTTCATCAGGGCGTCGGTGATCTGGATTTCACCGCCCTTGCCCGGCTCGGTCTCTTCGATCAGCTTGAAGATGTCCGGGGTCATGATGTAGCGGCCGATGATCGCCAGGTTCGACGGGGCGTCTTCCGGCTTTGGCTTCTCGACCATGTTGCGTACACGGTACAGGTCGTCGCCGATCAGGTCGCCGGCGATCACGCCATACTTGCTGGTTTCCTGCGGGTCGACTTCCATGATCGCAACGATGGTGCAGCGGTACTGCTTGTACAGCTTGACCATCTGCTTGAGCACGCCGTCACCGTCGAGGTTGACGCACAGGTCGTCGGCCAGCACCACGGCAAACGGCTCGTCACCGATCAGCGGGCGACCGGTCAGGATCGCGTGGCCCAGGCCTTTCATTTCGGTCTGGCGGGTGTAGGAGAACGAGCACTCATCGAGCAGGCGACGAATACCGACCAGGTACTTTTCCTTGTCGGTGCCCTTGATCTGGTTTTCCAGCTCGTAGCTGATGTCGAAATGGTCTTCCAGAGCGCGCTTGCCGCGGCCGGTGACAATGGAGATTTCGTTCAACCCAGCGTCCAGCGCTTCTTCAACGCCGTACTGGATCAGTGGCTTGTTCACCACTGGCAGCATTTCCTTTGGCATGGCTTTGGTTGCTGGCAGGAAGCGGGTGCCGTAACCGGCTGCCGGGAACAAGCATTTCTTGATCATAAACGTCCTTAACAAGGGGCTGTGCAGTACGAAATTCGGCGCAGTCTAATCAGGCGGCGATGCGCTTACAATGCCCCCGTGGCCCGGCCGAATGAATGATAGAGAAAAACTCAGTGTAGATAGTTCCCGCAGGTTGCAAATAATCCGCGTATCCAGGCCCGCAGGCAGGCCTGGATACGCGGATGGGCGAGCGTTCTAGCCGCCTGTGCCCTGCCCGATCAGCACCCCGTCGACCTTCTGGCCATAGAGGTTGACGCCGTCATTGGCGTGGAACTTGAGCCGGGTTTTTTCCACCGAGCCTTCGACCAGGCGCGGGTCCTGAGGGCGCTCATGCGCGTTGATGAAGGCCGCCACGTCCCAGGCCTGCTGGTCGGTCAGCGTGCCTGGCTTGCCCAGCGGCATGTTGTGCTTGATGAACGAGGCCGCCGTGTTGATGCGGTGCATGCCGGCACCCCAGTTGTAGGAGTCCTTGCCCCACAGCGGTGGCATCACATAGTCCTTGGCCACCTTCTGGCCCTGGCCGCTGTCGCCGTGGCAGATGGCGCACTGCTGCTGATACACCTGGGCACCGCGCTTGATGTCATAGCCCTGCGCAGGCTTGTCGACCTCCGGGTAGCCACGCCCCGGTGTCTCGACGCCGATCGGTGCCTTGCTCGCCAGCCAGTAGGCATACACCGACAACGCCGTCATCTCGGGGCTGTCGGCCGCCGGCGGCTTGCCGTTCATGCTGAACTGGAAGCAGCCCTGGATACGCTCGGCAAAGGTGTTGACCTTGTCGTTTTTCTTGCGATAGGCAGGGTACATCGGGTAAGCCCCCCACAGCGGCGCCGAATGCGCCAGCCGTCCCTGATCCAGGTGGCAGTTGCTGCAGTTCAGGCCGTTGCCCACATACTCGGGGGCCAGGCGCTTGGTGTCGACGAACAGCGCATAGCCGTCGCGCACCATCTTGCCGAAGGCGTTGTCGGGCAACTCGCTTTCGGCGGGGGGCTTGAAGCTGGCCGGCGTGCTGGCCGGCGCCACTTTCAGTTGCGACTGGTCTTCCATGGCGATCGGGGCCGCCTGAACGCCGCCCATGAACAGGGTCAGGGTAGTGAGTAGCAAGCGATTCATTTGGCGGCCTCCTGGCTGGCGCGGGTGGCAAAGTATTCAGCCAGCGCCTTGACCTCGGTATCGGTCAGGGCCTTGGCGACACCGACCATCAACTGGTTAGGGTCGTTGCTGCGCCGGCCGTCGCGCCATGCGTCAAGTTGCCCGGCCAGGTAGCTGGCAGGCTGGTGGGCCAATGGCGGAAAGTGCTCGCCTACCCCCACACCACCCGGCCCGTGACATTGCACGCACCCGGGGATGCCTCGGCTCCAGTCGCCGTAAAGCGCCAGCGACTCGACCGGGTCGGTTGCCATCTGCTGGCGACGGGTATCAGGGGTGGGCGGTACCGGCATTGCCGCCAGCGTGGCGCTGATGGCGCTGATCTCGGCGTCGCTCAGGGCCTTGGCCAGCGGCTCCATGATCGGCTGCTTGCGGCTGCCGTCACGAAAGTCCTTGAGCTGTTTGCTCACATAGGCGGCCGGCAGGCCAGCCAGGCGTGGGAAGCCGGCGGCGGCCATGCCCAGGCCATCGGGGCCATGGCAGCTCATGCAGGCCATGGCAGAGGGGTTCTCCCCTCCCTGGGTGAATATTTTCTGGCCATCGGCGGCAGTGGCGGCTTGCATTGAAAGCAACAGCAGGCTGCCTATCAGGATTCGATCCAGTGGGATCATCACGGACTCCATTTTTCTTGTTATAAGCTTAGACTTATAAAATATAAGCCTACCGATACTAGGCCTATCCGGCCAGCGCTACAACGCGGGCAGGCACAGAAAAATGCAGGGACAACCACTGAATCGTTTAAACGCGGCTCACGCAATCACTTGGAGATGCACACGCTCACAGCCGCTTTGACATCCCCCGGGCGCAGGGGAAAATTGCTCAACCGCTCATGCAACTTGACCGCGCTGCCACTCGAGCGCTCGCTGATCTCCAGCACTGCAGCCGGGGACTTGTCCGAGAGCTTCTGCGGAACCACCACGCGCAGGCCGCTACCCCGCTCCTCGATGGTCAGCGGGCCACGGCTATCAGCCAGTTTTTGCTGAACGCAGGTGGCAAACTCGCGTGGCGACTTGCCCGAGATCACGCTCATGGTCTCGGGGCTCTGTTCGATTTCGGCTACATTGGCACAACCGGTCAGCGCAACTGCCAGCGCTGGTACAACCCATTTCATCGGTACCCCTCCATAAAAAACCGTTGGACCATGGCCAGGCCGATTTGCTCCCTGGATTGGCAGTTTTATCTCTGGCCTTGGCACTCAGCCCCACAGTGTAACCCGACATCGTGCTATCGTTTTGATTTGCCAAAAGATCCCTTGCGGAGAGCGACATGAAATTCGTACACCAGCGCGAGCACCTCAATGAAGACGACATCGTCGTCATCCACTGCTCCCAGCGCTGCAATATCCGCCTGATGAACGATGCCAACTTCCGCAGCTTCAAGAATGGCGGCCGGCATACCTATCACGGCGGCGCCTTCGTCGACTTCCCGGCGAAGATCACCGTGCCCAGCGACGGCTTCTGGAACATCACCATCGACACCGTCGGCCCGCGTGCCCTGTCGGCGGTAAGCAAGCCGACCTTCACCCACACGATCAAGATCATCCGCCGTTCGTCGTCGAAGCTGAGATAACCCCATGAGCGAAAACATCAAGTACGTCATCAAGTACAACCTCGACGGCGAGCGTCGTTTCGACTTCGCCGTGCTCAGCAGCACGGCGCCACAGCAGCTCGAGGAAGCCTTGCGCAAACTGCACGGCGAAGACTTCAGCAAGATCACCGACATCAAGGTAAGCAAGGCGCTGTAACCCACGCCCACACAAGGAGCCCCGCGATGAGCCAATGGCCGGACCCACGTATCCTCGACCTGCTCGGTATCGAGTTGCCCATCATCCAGGCACCGATGGCGGGCGCCACGGGGTCGGCCATGGCCATCGCGGTCAGTAACGCCGGGGGGCTGGGCTCGCTGCCATGCGCGATGCTCACCCCCGAGCAGATACGCCAGGAAATCGCGACCTTCAGCCAGGCCAGTCGCGGCCCGCTCAACCTCAATTTCTTCTGCCATCGGCCACCCGCCGCCGATGGCGAACGTGCAATCCGCTGGAAGCAGGCACTCAAGCCGTACTACGAAGAAGTGGGTGCCGACTTCGGCGCCACCACCCCGGTCTCCAATCGCGCGCCCTTCGACGCGGCGGGCTGTGCGCTGGTGGAAGACTGCAAGCCTGCAGTGGTGAGCTTTCACTTCGGCCTGCCTGCGCCCGAACTTCTGGCACGGGTCAAGGCCAGCGGGGCCAAGGTACTGTCCAGTGCCACCACGGTCGAGGAAGCACGCTGGCTCGAAGCCAATGGCTGCGACGCGATCATCGCCATGGGCTATGAAGCAGGTGGGCACCGCGGCATGTTCCTGAGCGATGACCTCACCACCCAGATCGGCACCCTGGCGCTGGTGCCCCAGGTGGCCGATGCGGTCAAGGTGCCGGTGATCGCGGCTGGCGGCATCGGCGATGCCCGCGGTGTTGTGGCGGCCTTCGCACTGGGCGCCTCGGCCGTTCAGCTGGGCACCGCCTACCTGTTCTGCCCCGAGGCCAAGGTTTCGGCCGCGCATCGCCAGGCACTGCACAGCGCACAGGCCAGCGATACCGCGCTCACCAACCTGTTTACCGGGCGCCCGGCACGCGGCATCAATACCCGCATCATGCGTGAGTTGGGCCCGATGAGCCCCCTGGCCCCTGCCTTCCCCCTGGCCGGCGGCGCCTTGATGCCCCTTCGCGCCATCAGCGAGCCGCAGGGCAACAGCGATTTCAGCAACCTGTGGGCCGGCCAGGCGCTGCGCCTTGGCCAAGCCCTGCCGGCGGCCGAACTGACGCGCCAACTGGCAGAAAAGGCGCTGGCATTGATGTCCCGGTAAAACAGATCTTTCCGTTTGTCGGGCAATCGCTATATATTCCAATGCATAACGATTACCTCATGCACATGGAGCTGTTTGATGAGAATGCGCGCCCCTCGTTTTGCCCTGACCGCCGTATTCGGCATGCTGACCCTCAACAGCGCCTGGGCCGATGAAGTCCAGGTGGCCGTCGCGGCCAACTTCACCGCGCCCATCCAGGCTATTGCCAAGGATTTCGAAAAGGACACCGGCCACAAGCTGGTCGCCTCCTTCGGCGCTACCGGGCAGTTCTACGCGCAGATCAAGAATGGCGCGCCCTTCGAGGTGTTCCTGTCGGCCGACGACACCACCCCCGAAAAACTCGAGAACGAAGGCGAAACCGTCAAGGGCTCGCGCTTTACCTACGCCATCGGCACCCTGGCGCTGTGGTCGCCCAAAGCGGGCTATGTGGATGACAAGGGCGAAGTCCTGAAGAAAAACGACTACAAGCACCTGTCCATCGCCAACCCCAAGGCCGCGCCCTACGGCCTGGCCGCCACGCAGGTACTGGCCAAGCTGAACCTGACCGAGGCCACCAAGGGCAAGTTGGTCGAAGGCCAGAACATCACCCAGGCGTTCCAGTTCGTTTCCACCGGCAACGCCGAGCTGGGCTTCGTGGCCCTGTCGCAGATCTACAAGGACGGCAAGGTCAGCAACGGCTCGGCCTGGATCGTGCCAGCCAACCTGCACGACCCGATCAAACAGGACGCTGTGATTCTCAACAAGGGCAAGGACAACGCCGCCGCCAAGGCGCTGGTCGATTACCTCAAGGGCCCCAAGGCCGCTGAAGTGATCAAGTCGTACGGCTACGAACTCTGATGCCACTGGACGCCAGCGACCTGGGCGCCATCTGGCTGACGTTCAAGCTGGCGTCGCTGACTACCCTGATCCTGCTGCTGATCGGCACCCCGATCGCCTGGTGGCTGGCGCGCACGCGCTCCTGGCTGCGCGGGCCGATCGGGGCGATCGTGGCCTTGCCCCTGGTGTTGCCGCCCACGGTGATCGGCTTCTATCTGCTGATCGCACTGGGCCCCCACGGCTGGCTTGGCCAGGCCACCCAGGCGCTGGGCCTGGGCACCGTGGTGTTCAGTTTCACAGGCCTGGTGATCGGGTCGGTGGTGTACTCGATGCCGTTCGTGGTGCAACCGCTGCAAAACGCCTTCAGCGCCATTGGCGAGCGCCCGCTGGAGGTGGCTGCCACCTTGCGCGCCAGCCCGTGGGACTGCTTTTTCAGCGTGGTGCTGCCCCTGGCCCGCCCTGGCTTCATTACCGCGAGCATCCTGGGCTTTGCCCACACCGTCGGCGAGTTCGGCGTGGTGCTGATGATCGGCGGCAATATTCCCGACAAGACCCGCGTGGTTTCCGTGCAGATCTTCGACCATGTCGAGGCCATGGAGTACATGCAGGCCCACTGGCTGGCCGGCGCCATGCTGGTGTTCTCGTTCCTGGTGCTGCTGGCGCTGTACGCCAGCCGCCGCGGCAAGCCGGCCTGGAGCTGACCGATGAGTGCATTGATCCAGGCCCGGTTGCAGGTGGCCTTCGACGATTTCCGACTGGATGTCGACCTGCAACTGCCCGGGCGCGGTGTCAGCGCCCTGTTCGGCCATTCGGGCTCGGGCAAGACCACCTGCCTGCGCTGCCTGGCAGGCCTGGAGCGGGCCGACCAGGCCTACATCGAGGTCAATGGCGAGGTCTGGCAGGATTCCGCACGCCAGTATTTCATGCCGCCCCACCAGCGCCCCATCGGCTATGTGTTCCAGGAAGCCAGCCTGTTCCCCCACCTGAGCGTGAAGAACAACCTGATCTTCGGCTGGCGACGCATCGCCCAGCACCAGCGCCAGGTCGGCCTGGAGCACGCCTGCGAGCTGCTGGGCATCAGCCACCTGCTCGCGCGCAAGCCGGACACCCTGTCGGGCGGTGAACGACAGCGCGTGGGGATCGCCCGTGCGCTGCTCACCAGCCCCAAGGTGCTGCTGATGGACGAACCCCTGGCAGCCCTGGACGGCCCGCGCAAACGCGAGATCCTGCCGTACCTGGAGCGCCTGCACGACCAGTTGCAGATCCCGCTGATCTACGTCAGCCATGCGCAGGACGAAGTGGCGCGCCTGGCCGATCACCTGGTGCTGCTCGAACAGGGCAAGGTGCAGGCCAGCGGGCCGATCAGCCAGACCCTGGCCCGCCTGGACCTGCCGCTGGCCCTGCAGGAGGACGCCGGGGTGGTCATCGAGGGCGAGGTGGACGCCCACGACGCGGCCTACCAGTTGCTGGACCTGAAACTGCCGGGCAGCGACCTCAGGTTGCGCCTCACCCACGAGGCGCTGGCCCCGGGGGCGCGCCTGCGGGTCAAGGTCCAGGCACGCGACGTGAGCCTGAGCCTGGCCGACGACAGCCGTTCGAGCATTCTCAACCGCCTGCCGGTGCGCGTGTGCGCGCTGCGCGCCGGTGACAACCCGGCGCAGATGCTGGTGAGCCTGGACGCCGATGGCACAGCCCTGCTGGCGCGGGTGACGCGCTACTCGAGCGACCAGTTGGGGCTGCACGAAGGCCAGCAGTTGTGGGCGCAGATAAAATCGGTGGCATTGCTGGGCTAACTTGCGCGAACGGCTGCTGTCCATCGTCAGAGCCCCTACGCGAGCGCCCAGCATGAGTGTCGACCTGCCCCCTTTGCCCAGTGGCCTGCATTACGTGGATGACAGCCGCCCCGGTTTCCATCGGCGTCTGCTGCGCAAGCACTTCGCCTATTTCGACGCCCACGGCCAGCGCATCACCGCACCGGATACCCTGGCCCGCATCAAGGCGCTGGCCATACCGCCGGCCTATACCGATGTATGGATCTGCGCCGACCCGCGCGGCCACCTGCAAGCCACCGGACGCGACGCACGTGGTCGCAAGCAGTACCGCTATCACCCCGACTGGCGCGAACTGCGCGACAGCCACAAGTACGACCGCATGCTGGCCTTCGCCAAACGCCTGCCGAGGCTGCGCAAGCAACTCGACGAGCACCTGGCGCGGCCCGGCCTGGACCGCGAAAAGGTCATGGCACTGGTGGTCAGCCTGCTCGACAACACGCTGATCCGCGTGGGCAACCGTCAGTATGCCCGCGACAACCGCTCCTACGGGCTGACCACGCTGCGCACTCGCCATGTGCAGGTCGAAGGCAGCGCAATACGGTTTCGCTTTCGCGGCAAGAGCGGCATCGAGCACCAGGTGACCCTCAAGGACCGGCGCCTGGCACGCATCGTCAAGCGCTGCCTGGAACTGCCGGGCCAGGACCTGTTCCAGTGGCAGGACGCGCTGGGGCAATGTCACACCGTCGGTTCGGCGGACGTGAACGCCTACCTGCAGCAATTGACCGGTGCCGACTTCACCGCCAAGGACTATCGCACCTGGGCCGGCAGCGCGCTGGCGCTGGAGTTGCTGCGCGAGCTGCAATGGCAACCGGAAACCGAAGCGCGCCGACAGATCGTGGCCATGCTCAAGCAGGTGGCGTCGCGACTGGGCAATACCCCCGCCGTATGCCGGCGCAGCTATGTGCACCCGGCGCTGCTGGAGCGCTTCGTGCTGGGCGAGCTCCACGCGCTGCCACGGCCACGGGCGCGCCAGCGCATGGAGCTGGCCGAGGTGGCCCTGGCACGTTTTCTCATGACATTGAATGCATGCGATACGAATGAAAATCATTAACTAGCACATTAAATAACCCTACTTTTTAAACGCCGCCGTTCCATAGAAAAAAGACATATCCCCCATCAGGCAGAGAAATTTCCCATATGCGTTGAAGCCCCCTATGCTTGCGTCCATGGGCGATACCGGTTGTGCGTAATTGCCCATCTGCCCAATCGGAACCTGTGACTAAAGACCTCAACAGAATCTTGTGCTCGGGGAATTAATTTCCATCGAATGCGTCTTTAATGAAGGGAAAGACGGCTGTGCCACCGCGCACACCCGGCCTGTGCAGCTACCGCCTGCAAGGCATTCAAAGTTACCAAGGAGAAGTACATGCTGATACTCACCCGCAAAGTTGGCGAAAGCATCGTCATCAATGATGACATCAAGGTCACCATTCTAGGGGTCAAGGGGATGCAAGTGAGGATCGGCATCGATGCACCCAAAGATGTCCAGGTGCACCGTGAAGAGATTTACAAGCGCATTCAAGCCGGCAGCCCGGCGCCGGAGAAGGGGGATGATCATCAGTAACCAGGGCTAATCGAGTCGCACGGATGCGCTTGGTCCCGGCAACACGGTTCACTGAAGCTCTGGCGTATCCCGCCCGGCCTCCGCCACACCGATGAATGCCCTGACCCTGGCCACCATGCTGGCAGTATCGAACGGCTTGTCGAACACTGCAGAAAACAGGTCAGGTATGGCTTTGCCGATACTTGCCTGGGCCCCGCTCATGAGAATGACCGGTAGGTCCGCAAACTGCGCATTGCTGCGAATCGCTTTGGCCAACTCCTCGCCATTCATTATCGGCATCATGTAGTCGGTGATGACCAGGTCGATTCGCACCTTCTCCAGCACGTCCAGGGCCGTCTTGCCATTGGGCGCCTTCTCGACCTTGTAGCCGGCGTCCTCCAGGGCATACCCCAGGATATCGGCGATCACATACTCGTCGTCCACGACCAGAATCGTGCTCATGGCTGCCAGCCCAGGGCTTTCATGCCCCTTGCGCCGATGAAGCGGTGCCCGACATCACCGCGCTCGCCTGAACGAACGCCTTGTCGAGCTCGATGCCTGTCGAACGGATGACCAGCTCCAGCAGGGCCGGATCGTATTCACTGTCGCGCACCTTGAGGATCGACAGCAAGCGTTTGAGCTCGGCGTCCAGCTCGACGAAACGCATCAGGAACAGGTTGTCGACGATCGACGACAGCTCCGACGCGGGTGCGTTGATTTCAGAGCCGAACAGGTCGCGCATCTCCCAGGTCGCCAACACCGTCACATCCTCGGCACGCAGCTCGCCCATCAGCGCACGGAAGAACTCGTTGAGCCGCCCCTGGTTGGTGGCGAGCCGGGCAAACGCGCCCAGGCTGTCGATCAGCACCCGTTTGATGCGGTGCTTGCGTACATGGCTGAGCAAACGGGCGCCCACGCCATCGAGCAACCCTTCGGTAGTGGGCTGCCAGGCCAGGTGCACCGCCCCGCTTTTCTCCAGTGCCGGCAGATCGATACCGATGGCCCTGGCCTTGATGCGCAAGCGCTGCGGGGTCTCGTAGAAGCCGAAATGCAGGCCCGGCTCGGCCACTGTGGCACCGGCCAGAAAACTCAGGCCCAGGGAGGTCTTGCCAATACCCGACGGCCCCATCGCCAGTGAGACCGAAGCGCTGGGAAAGCCCCCGCCCAGCAAGCCATCGAGACTGGCCAGGCCCGTGCCGACGCGGGTCAACACCTCGCTGCCCGGGCTGGAGGGGTGGCTGTAGAGTGCTTCAAGGCGCGGATACACCTTCAGCCCCTGCTCGGTGATCTCGCATTCGTGCACCCCGGACAGCGCCCCGCTGCCGCGGGTCTTGCGCAACTGGATGCGTCGCACCGAACGTGCGCCGTACAGGTCCTCGCCCAGCTCGATGACGCCATCGACCATGGTGTGTTCCGGGCTGCCGTCATCCAGGCGCGAACTGGTAAGCAGCAGCAAGGTGCAGCCGGCAAACGCGGCATGGCCTTGCAGCTCTGAAATGAACTTCTTGGTGTCGAGCACGTTTTCGGCGCGTGAACGTGCATTGAGCAGGCCGTCGACAATCAGCAGGGAGGCGCCCTGGCGGCCGATTTCACCGCGCAGCAGCTTGACCACCGCCTCCAGCCCCTCGCTTTCGAGGGTATCGAAGGCACTGACGAACTGCAGCTGGTTGCCCACCAGCGCAGGGTCGAAAAAGCTCAGGGTGGACAGGTACTGGAACAGACGCTCATGGGACTCGCTCAGCAGCGTCGCCACCAGCACCCGCCCGCCCGTGGCCACATGGTTGAACGCCAACTGGTTGGCCAGGATGGTCTTGCCCGAGCCCGGGCGACCCTGGACGATATAGGACGAGCCGGCCACAAGGCCGCCCTTGAGCAGGTCGTCCAGACCTTCGATGCCTGTAGCAAGACGCTTGAGCTGCTCCACGATAGGTTCACTCGCTTTGAAGGTTGTCGGGCTGGGGTGGCTGCCATGCCGGCAGGCACAGGGTCATGCAGGTGCCGCGACCGCTTTCGCTCTCGACCCTGATGCAACCGTTGCTCTGCTTGGCAAAACCGTAGGCCTGGCTCAACCCCAGGCCGGTTCCCTTGCCAAAACTCTTGGTGGTGAAAAACGGTTCGAAGATGCGCGGCAACACCGCAGCATCGATACCACGTCCGGGGTCGCGCACGCTGATGAGCACATGATCGCCAACCAGCCCGTCCCACTCCCCCTGCAGCACCTGGTTGCGTGCAACCAGTTCGATGCGCCCCTCGGCATCCATGGCGTCACGGGCGTTGAAGATCAGGTTGAGCAGCACCATCTGCAACTGGCCGCTGTCCACCTCGATATCCGATACCTCGCCCTGGATATCTACCTGCAATTCGATGCCCTTGGGCAGCGCCTGGGACAGCAACGCCTGGCTCGCCCGGACCAACTGCGCCACATCGACCCGGCTTGTGCTCTGCACCTTGCGCCGGGCAAACCCGAGCAACTGCTGGGTCACCTGGCTGCCGCGTTCGCCGGCATCGACGATATGCTGCAACAGGCGCTCGGTACGCTGCGGGTCGCGAGAGGTCATGGCCAGCTTGGCCGAGCCGATGATGATCGTGAGCAGATTGTTGAAATCGTGGGCCATGCCCCCGGTAAGCTGGCCGAGGGCTTCCAGCTTCTGCGACTGGAACAGCTGCGCACGCATGGCGTCCAACTGTAATGCGGCTTCCCGACGATCGGTGATGTCGCGGGTGATTTTCGCCAGCCCGACCACCTCGCCCTGCTCGTCCCGAATCACATCCAGTGCCGCCAGGGCCCAGAACTGCGTGCCGTCCTTGCGCATGCGCCAGCCTTCGTCCTGTGCCCCGCCGGTGCTCAGCGCACGATTGAGCAACCAGCCAGGCCGGCCTTCGGCGCAATCCTGCGGCGTGAAGAACATCGAGAAGTGCCGACCGATGACCTCGTCGGCGTTGTAGCCCTTGATGCGCTGGGCCCCCAGGTTCCACGACACCACATGGCCCTCGAGGTCGAGCATATAGATGGCGTAGTCCGCAACGGTCTGCACCAACTGCTCATAGCGGCTGGCGTGCATGGTTTGAAGGTCAGAGCGCTGGGAAGAATCCATGGCAAACCCGCAGGCACCGCAGTGAGGACAATGAGAAGGTAGACAACCGGGCGCCTCTGCAATTCCGTAATTTCGAAACAGTCGTATCGACCTGCAGGACGTGAACGATAAATCACTGGCGGAACAGTGGCGCAGTGATTGCCCGGTGTCAACGGGTGCTCACCTATCCGGGCAGTGCCCGGGGAAATCGTTCCGGGCCAGGGGGCAACTTGTTATAGTCCACAGGTGCAAGCGCAACCGGGGGAAGGACGTTGACCACAGATGCAAGGATGAAAGGCATTCACGATGACCTGGAGCACACCGCCGCCAATCTGGAGCAGATCGCGCGCGAAATGGCCGGGCATGCGCGCTACCTGCAGCACTCGGCCCACCCGCAGGATGCCCTGGAAGTGCAGCGCAGCATCAATGGGCTGCAGGCATCGATCGACCAGTTGCGCAGCGTGGCCGACCGCATCGAACCCTAGCCCCGGAGACGCCCATGCTGCCAGAGCGCCCACAGGGCCAACGCGGGCCGCTGACTACCCTCGTCTACAAGCGCCGGGGCCGCGTCGGGTTGTTTTTCGTCGCCGCCCTGTCGGTGCTGGCGGGCATGACCGACGCCATCGGCTTTCTCGCCACCGGCGATTTCGTTTCTTTCATGAGCGGCAACACCACGCGCATGGCCGTCGCCCTGGGCGATGCGCACTGGGCACTGGTGGCCCGCCTGGCCCTGCTGATCGGCGCCTTCATTGCCGGCAACGCGCTGGGGGTGATCATCGCCCGCCTGAGCGCCAAGCGAGCATGGCCGCTGCTCGCCCTGTCGGCGGCACTGCTGCTGGGGGCAGGCCTGTGGGGCGCGCAGGCGCAGTTGCCGGCGCTGCTGGGCGCGATCATCGCCATGGGCATGCTCAATGCGGCGGTCGAAGAGGTGAACGGGCTGCCCATCGGGCTGACCTATGTAACCGGCGCCCTGTCGCGCTTTGGCCGCGGCCTGGGCCGCTGGCTGATGGGGGAGCGGCGTCCGGGCTGGCGCGTGCAACTGGTGCCGTGGTCCGGCATGTTCGGCGGCGCAGTGCTGGGCGGGCTGCTGGAGCACCGCTACGGCCTGGCGGCGCTGATGGCCTGCGGTGGCTTCGCCTTGGCACTGGCCATCGTGTCACTGCTGATTCCGCGTCGCTGGCTGCGGCGTTACATGGCAAAGTAGCGGGTGCGCGAGTTGACTCGAATATAACGATGAGTTATAAAGCCGCCTTGATCCGGAAGGTAAAGTGTCGCACACACCCTGTGCCTGACCTTGCAGCCGGATGATCCGTGCGAGTGTGGTGGAATTGGTATACACAGCAGACTTAAAATCTGCCGGCGTGAGCCTTGCGGGTTCGAGTCCCGCCACTCGCACCATCTTCTGAAAAGCGCCCCTTGGGGCGCTTTTCTGCTTTCTGCGTCCTGCGTTCTCCCTCGCCTTGCCCCTGCCCCTGCGTCCATCTCCCTGCAGCAAAATCTGCAGGGATGAATTGACTTGTACAAATTTCCCTCTAACCTGCAAATATCTTGTACAAATAACAATACGTGTACAACTAAATGACCACAATGGTCATGGGTGCAGGCAATGTCCGAGTATCTCAAACGCTTTGCAGAGCGATTCTGCGCCATCGACGCGCACAACCTGGGTGTGCTGTGCGAGTTGTACAGCGACGATGTCCAGTTCCGTGACCCGCTGCATCAGATCCACGGCATGGCCGCGCTGCAGGATTATTTCGCTCAGCTGTACGCCAACGTCGATCAGGTGCGCTTCGAGTTCCACGGTTATGACCAGGTCGACGACGGGAAGGGCTACCTGCGCTGGACCCTGCACTACCGGCATGCGCGCCTGAACGGTGGGCGCCCGGTTCAGGTACAGGGTTGCTCGCACCTGATGTGGCGCGACAAGGTCTACCTGCACCATGACTACTTCGACGCCGGGGCGCTGCTGTACGAGCACCTGCCGGTGATGGGCAGCGTGATCGGCTGGCTCAAGCGGAGGCTGGCATGAGACGCATCTGGCTGACCGGCGCCAGCAGCGGCATTGGTGCGGCACTGGCCCCCCTGCTGCTGGCCCAGGGGCATCGCCTGGCGGTCAGCGCGCGCAATGTCCAGCCCTTGCAGGCATTGGCGCAGCGCTACCCCGACCAGGTACTGGTGGTACCGGGCGACCTTCGCGAGGGTGACCAGGTGCGCGCGATCGCCCAGCAGATCGCCCAGGCCTGGGGTGGCCTGGACCAGGTGATACTCAACGCCGGCACCTGCGAGTACCTGGACAGCGAAGCCTTCGAAGCCGCCATGGTCGAGCGCGTGGTGGCTTCCAACCTGTTCAGTGCCAGCCACTGCGTGGAGGCTGCCCTGCCCCTGCTGCGCCAGGGCCGACAGCCGCACCTGGTGGCCGTGGCCAGCGCCGTGACCTTTCTGGCGCTGCCCCGCGCCGGTGCCTATGGCGCCTCCAAGGCCGCGGTGCGCTACCTGTTCGAATCGCTGCGCATCGACCTGGCCCGCGAAGGCATTGCCGTGACGCTGGTCAGCCCGGGCTTCGTCGACACCCCGCTGACCCGGCGCAACGACTTCCCCATGCCGCTGTGCTGGCCCGCCGAAAAGGCCGCACGCCATATTGCCCGGCGCCTGCACAAGCGCCCGTACACCATTGCATTTCCGCTCCTGTTCATCGCCGGCCTGCGCCTGGTCGCGCTGCTGCCGGTGAGCCTGCAACTGGCACTGGGCAAGCACCTGTCACGGCCACTGCGCCAGGAACCCCACCCATGAAGATAGCCATCATCGGCAGCGGTATCGCCGGGCTTACCTGCGCCCACCTGCTGCAGCGCCAGCACGCCATCACGCTGTACGAGTCCAGTGACCGGATTGGCGGGCACACCCATACCGTCGACGTGCAGCTTGGCGAGCGACACTACGCGGTGGATACCGGGTTCATCGTGTTCAACGACTGGACCTACCCCAACTTCATCCGCCTGCTCGATCAGCTGGGCATCGCCTCGCGCCCTACCGAAATGAGCTTTTCGGTCCACGACCCGCAGACCGCCCACGAGTACAACGGCAACACCCTCAACAGCCTCTTCGCGCAGCGCCGCAACCTGTTGTCGCCGCCCTTCTGGGGCATGCTCTACGACATCCTGCGCTTCAATCGCCAGGCCCTGAACGACCTGGAGCAGCAGCGAGTCAACGACACCCTTTCGCTGGGCGACTACCTGTACATGAACGGCTACGGCGAGCGTTTCATCGACCACTACATCGTGCCGATGGGGGCCGCCATCTGGTCGATGCCACTGGCGCAGATGCTGGGCTTCCCGCTGCAGTTTTTCGTGCGCTTCTTCAAGCACCACGGGCTGCTGTCGGTCAACGACCGCCCGCAATGGCGGGTAGTGGAAGGTGGCTCGCGCAGTTACCTGGCCCCGCTGTGCGCACCGTTTGCCGAACGCATTCGCCTCAACTGCCCTGTACTGGGCGTGACCCGCGATGCCGACGGTGTCAGCCTGTTCAGCCGAGCAGGCATGGAGCGTTACGACAAGGTGGTGTTCGCCTGCCACAGCGACCAGGCGCTGCTGATGCTGCATGATCCCAGCCAGGCCGAGCGCGAGATTCTTGGCGCGCTGCGCTATGCCGACAACGACGTGGTCCTGCACACCGACACCCGCCTGCTGCCGCGTCGTCCCCTGGCCTGGGCCAGCTGGAACTACCGCCTGGGCGGCTCGCAGTCCCAGCCGGCCGCCGTCACCTACAACATGAACATTCTGCAGGGCATCGATGCCCCGCAGACCTTCTGCGTGAGCCTCAACCAGACCGGCGCCATCGACCCCGGCAAGGTCCTTGGCCGCTACACCTATGCCCACCCGCAGTTCAGCCTGGCCGGGGTACGGGCCCAGGCGCGTCACGCCGAACTGTGCGGTGCCCGACACAGCTACTACTGCGGCGCGTACTGGGGCAACGGCTTTCATGAAGACGGCGTGGTCAGCGCGCTGCGCGTGGCCGCACAATTTGGTGAGCAGTTGTGAACAGCGCGCTCTACCAGGGCTGGGTCAGCCACCGCCGCCCCGCCAGGGGGGATTTCGGCTTTGCCTACCGCATCGGCCTGCTGTACCTGGACCTGGACGAGCAGGCGCAGCTGCCAGCGCTGTCGAGGCTGGCCGGCGGGGGCCGGTGGAGCGCCTTTGCCTTCGACGAGCGGGACTATCTGCCAGCCGCCACTCACCAGGGCACGCCCCTCAAGAGCGCCGTGCTGGACCTGCTCGAACAGGTGCTGCACCACCGCCCCCAAGGGCCGGTGTGCGTACTGACCCAACCCCGCAGCTGGGGCCTGGCCTTCAACCCGGTGAGCTTTTTCTACTGCTTTGAAGGTGACGGGCGTCTGGCTGCGATTCTCTGCGAGGTCACCAACACGCCCTGGCGCGAACGCTTTCACTACGTGTTGCCCGCCGACGGCCCGGGGCCGTGGAACTTCAGCGTGGCCAAGGCGTTTCATGTGTCGCCGTTCCTGCCCGCCGACCTGGAATACCGCATGCACTTCTGCACACCTGCAGCGCGTATCCGTGTGCGCATGGAGGACTGGCAGGCACACACCCGGGTGTTCAGCGCCGTGCTGAACCTGGCGCGCATCGAGTTGGACCGACGCAGCCTGCACCGGCACCTGCTGAGCTTCCCGTGGATGACCGCCAAGACCCTGCTGGCCATCCATTGGCAGGCGTTGCGCCTGCTGCTCAAGCGTCATCGCCTGTTCGACCACTTCGCCGCCCGGGGCACCTGGCGGCGAGCCAAACCGATCAATGCACCCGACAGCGCAAAGGACACCCCCCATGAAGAGCCCTGAGGCAATCCCGGCAAAACGCTTCGCGTCCGCCGGCAACGGCATCGGCGTGATGCTGCTGCGGCGCGCTGTGCTGCGCCAGCTCGAACGCCTGCGCCACGGCGCACTGGTGGTCATCGAAGCCAATGTGGTGCACCACTTCGGCAACGCCGGCGCGAGCCTGCAAGGGCATGTCCAGGTAGTGGACGACGCGCTATGGGGCCTGGTGGCCAGCAACGGCTCGATTGGCGCAGGCGAAGCCTACGTCCACGGCTACTGGACCAGCCCGGACCTCACCGCCGTGGTCCGCGTGCTGGTGGCGAACCTGGAGGTACTCGACGGCCTGGAAGGCGGGCTGACACGCCTGGGGCGCCCGCTGCTGCATGGCCTGCACTGGCTCAACCGCAATACCCGGCGCGGCGCCAGACGCAACATCGCCGCCCATTACGACCTGGGCAACGAACTGTTCGAGCGCCTGCTGGACCCGAGCATGATGTACTCGGCGGCCATGTTTCAGGGGGCCGACGATACCCTGGAACAGGCCCAGCACTACAAGTTGCAGCGCATCTGCCAGAAGCTCGCCCTCACCCGCGACGATCACCTGCTGGAGATCGGCACCGGCTGGGGCGGCCTGGCCATTTACGCGGCACGTCACCACGGCTGCCGGGTAACCACCACCACGGTGTCGGTCGAACAGTTCGCCTATGCCCGTCGACGCATCGACGAAGCCGGCCTGCAGGACCGCATCACCCTGCTGCTGGAGGATTACCGCGACCTGCAGGGCCAGTACGACAAGCTGGTTTCCATCGAGATGATCGAAGCTGTCGGCCATCGCTACCTCAGCAGCTACTTCAGGCAATGCGCGCGGCTGCTCAAGCCCGATGGCCTGATGCTGCTGCAGAGCATCACCATCCGCGAACAGCGCTACGCACAGGCGTGCCGCTCGGTCGACTTCATCCAGCGCTACATCTTTCCGGGCGGCGCCCTGCCTTCGGTAGGGGTGATGCTGCAGGTGATGGGCCGCGACACCGATCTGAACCTGCACCACATGGAAGAATTCGGCCTGCACTATGCGCGCACCCTGCGCTGCTGGCACCAGAACCTGCAGCAGGCGCGCCAGCCGTTGCAGGCGCTGGGTTATGACGACACGTTCTACCGCTTGTGGGAGTTCTACCTGTGCTACTGCGAGGGGGGCTTTCTGGAGCGTGCCATCGGCACCGCCCAGCTGTTGTTGGCCAAGGCCGGCGCACGGCCCGCACCGCTGCTGGGGCAACCAGGCTGAACCGGCGGACAGCGCATTGGGCAGCGGTGCTGGGCAATGCGCTGCTGTTTCAGCTTGGCTGGTTCGCCTGCGTGCTGGGTGCTCGCCACCCCGCCTTGCTGGCAGTGGCAGTGGCCTGCCTGGTGACGCACCTGAGCTGCCTGGCCAAGCCCGGCGAGGTGCGCCTGATCGTCGCCGTCAGCCTGTGCGGCTGGCTGACCGACAGCCTGCTGCTGGCGCTTGGGGTGTTCGAGTTTGGCGGTCATCGTTGGCTGCCGCCGTTCTGGCTGCTGTTGCTGTGGCCGGTGTTCGCCTGCACCTTGCGCCACAGCCTGCACTGGACCGCCAACCCCTGGTGGCGGGCCAGCCTGCTGGGCGCGGTGGGCGGCCCGTTGTCCTACTGGGGCGGTGTGCAGCTTGCCGGTGCCGGGCTGCCATTGGGCACCTGGCCGAGCCTGCTGGTGCTTGCCGCCGTGTGGGCCTTGCTGCTGCCGGTACTGCACCGTCTCGGCCGGCCTACTGCACCTGCTTGCGAAAGAACAAGGTGACCTGCCCGACTTCGATGCCGAACTTGGTCATGTAGGAGCGGTTGGCCAGGGTGTTATCGTCCAGCAGGTACATCCAGTCGTCGAAGCGGATGGCCCAGGTCTTGCCGTCCACCGGTACGTCGAGCACGTACTGCCAGCGCAAGGCGAAACCGGCGTTCTGCCCGCGCGCCTCTTCCACCACATCCCCGGCCGTGCCGCGCCAACGTCCCGGGCCGTCCGGGCGAATGGTCCAGGTGCGTTGCTGCCGGGTGCCGTCGCTGTAGGTGAAGTGCTCGTTCAGCACCACGTTATCGCCTTCGCTGCGCCCTTCGATCAGCACGTGAAAACGCTTGATGACCTCGCCGGAACGCTTCTGCACGATGCCCCAGCCGTCGACGCGGCCGTTGAAGTACTGACGCAGGTCGAACGCCGGTGACTGGTTGCGGTAAGCCTCGACATCGACATTGCCGCAGCCGGCCAACAGCAGGAACACCAACAGGTACCAGGCTTTCATGGGGAAGCTCCAAGGAGTTGCCGACGCAAGTCGGGGTAGCGGCTGCGAGGGTCCAGCCAGATGGCGAAGAACGCACGGGCGAATGCCTGGTCACGCACTTCGTGCTGCAGGCGCTCCCCCACATAAAAGCGACAGCCAAGCCCGGGAACGTACACGCCCGTGATGCGCATACCCGCCTCGACATCCACGAACGCCTGCTGCATCTGCGCCTGCCACTGGTCCCGTTGCGCTGCCGTCAGCGGGGTGGCAGACAGACGCTGGATCTCCTCGAGGCTGACCTTGACCAACCGCTCGCGACTGACCGCGCGCCGGTAGGTGATCTCGAGGGCGAAGCCATCGCCCTCATTCAAGCGTGCACCGGGGGCCCACAATCGCGCCGTATAGATATCCAGGCCCCAGGTCCTGAATTCAGCACTGCCTACCAGAAGCGCATCCGGCAGGTCGGCCCGCCACCCCGCCTGGGCGTAACCGCAGGCCAGCACACCGATCAGCAACAGCAGCCTGCACAGCGCGATGGGTGGCGGTCGCATGCGGTACTCCCTGGCAGGCCCTTGGGCGGGGGGGTGCGGCGATACTTGCACATGGAAAATTTTATGTACAAGTTAATTGCCGTATCTGTACACGCTAGCACAGCCTGCAGAAGTCACTGCTTGACGAACACTACCCACGACGGCGAGGAGTCGATGATCTGCTCCTTGAACTCGATCTGGACCTGTCCTGCCCCGAACAGGCTGATGTCCTTCAGGCCCAGGCCACCCTGAACCACCACCCGTGCATCCTGTGGAAGCCGCGACAAGGCTGCCACCAGCTCGCCAACGGTCTTGTACTGCGCCATATCAACCTCACTGTGCAAAAGCCAATCGGCCATCTTCGCCGAGGCCCGCGAAGCCTCGCAAGGGCGCACCACGTTTTTAAATGGCGCGACGGGAAACCAAACCTTCAGCGCGCGGTCTGAACAGCACCAAAAAATCATCTTGCAGATCAAGTACCTGAGGTTCACATCATGCGTTTCACCCTGCCTACCCTCGCCCTGGGTATCCTGCTGCCCCTGACTGCCGCTGCCGGCGACGGCACCACCGCCATCGGTGGCGGGCTAGGCGGCGCACTGGGCAATGTGGTTGGCCAGCAGATCGGCGGCAGCACCGGCGCCGCCATCGGTGCCGGGCTGGGTGGCGCTGCAGGTAGCGCGGCCGGTGCGCGCAAGGGCAACCGCACCCAGGCCGCCGTGGGCGGTGGCCTGGGGTCGGCCGGCGGCTCGTTGATCGGCAATGCGTTGGGCGGCTCCACCGGTTCGACCGTCGGCGCCGGCCTGGGCGGCGCGGCCGGAGGCGCGGTGGGCAATCATCTGGCAGATGACAACAGGCAAAGCAACAGCAAGCACAAGCGCAAGCACCGCCACCGTTAAGTCGCCTGCCACTACGCAAACGTCCGGCCATGTGCCGGACGTTTGCGTTTTGCATTGCAGCACAGTTGCAGTCAAACCACGCTGTACCACAGCACAAATGCCGCCATTGCGATGCCCTGCACGATCAGCAACACCCGAGCACCATCAGGCCGGAACGCCAACAGCCAATAGGCAAACACCAGTGGCAGGCACAGCAGGTTGGTCAGTGCCAGCGCGAAGATCGCCAGCACCGGGCCCAGCGAGGGGAACATGCTGGCCGGGCTCAACAGGCAGTACAGGGAAGCACAGAGACCAACCGCCGCAATGATGACTGCACAGACAACGCAGAAACGACGCGCGACGTCGCGCTCATCCAGCTCCCCAACCATGCAGCACTCCCTTTACCCGATCCGATCGCACGGATCCTACCACTTTTGCTCCCTCGCGCCGGTGCCTGCAACTGTCGATCAGTTGCCGCGATGGGCGAGCGCCTGCAGCACCTGGTTCACCTTGAGGCTGGCGGTCTCCATGCTGTCCAGCGAGGCCACCACCGCGCTCCAGTCCTTGTGCTGCGCCTGGTGCAGCGCATGGCTGGCCGATTCGTGGCAGATACGGTGGGGGTCGTCGAGCTGGGCGAATGCCCGGTCGTGCTGGTAGATCTGCTGGGTTTCCGGCATCAGGTACCACTTGCCCAGGCGGCAATGCTTGTGGTCCGACAGCTCAAGGTTCGGGTCCTGATTGAACAGGCGCAGGTACACCATCAGCTTGAACAACAGGTGGTCGAGCTTGACCGCCTCGCAGAACGAACTGAGTGCCATGTTCTCGATCAGGGTGGTCATGTGGTCCCCCATCACCACCATTTCGTCCAGGGTCTGCGCCGAGGTCGACACGTCGCCAGCCAGGCGCGTGGCTTCATTGGAGAGGTTGCCGATCGAGTTGCTCGCCGCCGTGGTATCGACATTGATGGCGTCCACCAGCACGCTGATGTCCTGGGTGGCCTGGTGGGTGCGCTGGGCCAGGGCCCGTACCTCGTCGGCCACCACCGCAAACCCGCGCCCCTGCTCACCGGCCCGCGCCGCCTCGATGGCAGCGTTGAGTGCCAGCAGGTTGGTCTGGTCTGAAATGGCCTTGATCAAACCCACGATGCTGCTGATTTCGCTGACCCGCGCCTGCAGGTGGGTCACGCTCTCGACACTGCTCACGCCTTGACCGGCCATGTGCGTGAGCGAGGTGGAGAACGACGAAAGCAGTTCGGACGTCTCGCTGAACACGCCGCTGTTGGCCTTGAGGTGGTCGACCTCCCCGCGCAGGGTTTCGGCCTGGCTGACCACCCCATCACGGGTCTGCTTCATCGACTCGTCGAACATGCCCATCTTGCTGTGCAGATCACATTGGTAACGGCTGTAGGCATTGAGCTCGGCCTGCTCACCCTGGGTTTGCGCCAGCAAATCGGTCAGTTGCTGGTTTTCCTGCTGGAGCGCCAGATTCTGCTGCTTCAGCTCCTGCAACTCACGCGCCTGTGCGTTGACCTGTTCTCGCCACTTTCCACCAAACATTGCCACAACTCCCCGGCACGCAACGCCTATCGATATGTACCTCGATTTTAAAGGCGCAGCAGGGAGGCAACATTGACATCAATCAGCCATCATGCATGAATTGGCCCCTTGCGCACTGCCCAGAGCGTCTACATCGCGTTTTTCGCGCCCTTGAAAATGCCCATGGCCATGGCACAGTGCGTGGGCTGCAGTGTTTTCTCTTCGTTGTCGCAGGTAGCTGTATGGACAAACTCACCACCTTTCGAATGGGCCTCACCCTGGCTGCCGTACTGGGCCTGATGCCCCTGACGCTGCTGTTCATTGCCGGGTGCATCGGTTTTTTCTTCCCGATGTTGGTCATCAGTGAGCAACCGCTGTTCGCGATACCCATAGCCATGGGCCTGATGTCGATTTCGTTGTTCGGCCTCTGGTCGTGCTGGAAGATCTACCTGCTGGCGATGGCTGAAATACCCGTGGTACCCAACCGCCGCCTGCTGATCTGCGGGGTGGCAGTCACACTGATATGGGGCGGCGTGCTGGCCGGCTTCACTCACAAGTTCCCGCAGCTCGTGTATATCTTCATGATGCCCGGCCTGCTGTCGGCCGCCCTGTTGTGGCATACACTGCGGCGGGAACGGCAGGCGGGGTGACGCGCCCCTTCATCCCCCCCTTGGTCAACGGCTTAGCGCTGGTCAGCCCCCAGCGACCTATCGGGCCCGCGCCGCTCGAGGGCGACCGCAAGCCCCGCCAGCAAAATGGCCAGCGCGTAGGCAAAAAGACCAAGGTTGACGCCCAGGATCATCTTCTCCGAACCGTCTGTGAGTACCATCGAGCCGCCGTAGCCATCGCGCAGCCAGTACGCCATCAGGAACCCGCCTGTAACGAACAGGGTCAGCAGGCTCGCCAGCCTCAGGTTATCGCGCCCCCACACCAGCCAGACGCTGTACGCACCAATGGCGGTATTGGTGAAGAGTTGCCAGGTTTCATGCAGGCGCGCGTGTGGCTCCCAGGCCTGATTGAAGACGTGGGTATCATTGATTTCGAGGATCGGTACCACGACGGCGTAAAACACGATACCAACGGTGACCATCAACTTCGCTATCATCGCAAACTTCCTTGTTCAGACCATGACGGGACTATTCGGCACTGTAGCGCCAAGTTGCGTATATCGCGACTTTTATGGATTCAGTGTCCCTGAAGTACACTTCGCGGCATCAAACCGACAAGGCGAGACCATGAGCCTATCTATCAGGCAGGCCCTGGCAGAGGACATCCACCACCTGACAGGCATTGACGCTGTTGCACGCAACGATGAACGCCGCCGCGAGCAGCTTGCGCAGGCCATCCGCGCACGTGAGTGCTGGATTGCCTGCGAAGCGAACGACGCCGCCACCCCCTTGGGTTATGGTTGCCTGGACCGAAGCTTTTTCGGTGAGTACTTCATTCCCCTGGTGGTCGTTTCAGATGCATCCAGGCGCACCGGTGTCGGCCGCCAGCTGATGACACACCTGGAGCGAGTCGCCTCGGCGCAGAAGGTGTTCACATCCACCAACACCTCCAACCTGCCGATGCGCCAACTCCTGGCACAGCTGGGCTATCAACACAGCGGGACAATCGAAAACCTCGACCCGGGCGACCCGGAACTGGTGTTCGTGAAGTTCATGCGTTGAGCGGGCTTGTCGCCAGGCTTCTACAGAACAGAAAAGGATTTCATCGATGGCATTTTCCCCGACAGAACGTACTGCCCTGCTGGCGCTCAAGGGCGTAGGCCCCACCGTCATCACCCGGCTCGAGCAGATGGGCATCGATTCCCTGGCCGAGCTGGGCAGATCGGATGTCACTGACATCCTTGCCCAGGCATCTGCCGCATTGGGCTCGACCTGCTGGAAGAACAGCCCCCAGGCCAGGGCCGCCATTACCGCAGCCGTGGACCTGGCCAGAGGGCTGGCCGACGGTGAGCCCGCGCGCTAGCGAACTCCCCATCGATGGCGGCACCGCCCCGGCGCAGCACTGGCATCGCCCGGGCGAATCTTTCAAAACGAGACTCAGTGCAGGGTAATGAAAACCCTCACCCTGTAGTCTGCAGCGCTAACGCAACAATGATGCAACTACCAGGACCCGTGACCATGAAGTGCAAGTACCTGTTGCCCCTGGTGCTGCTGGCCGGCTGCACCACCCAGCCCAATCATCAGCCCAATCATCAAGGCATCGACTGGGGCCAGGGCACTTGCCCGGCCCCAGACCCGCAGAGCATCTCGCCCAACCACCAACTGGTGATCGAAGATGGCAAGACGCTCAAGTGCCAACTGCGCCCCTACGTGTCGAACATGGCATGCCAGGGCATCGTCGACAGCCAGAATGAAGGCGTCATCTGCCAGGACAACGTGGGCAACCAGATCATCTTTCTGTTCGACGACAAGGGCGTGCTGAGCCTGCATCGAAGCCTGAGATCACGCTAAGCCACCCGGTGCAATGGAACCGCAAATGACCGTATGGAACGCCCTGGGCGCCGCCCTGCTTGTCCTGGCCAGCAGCCACGCTGCGGCTGCCGAAAACGCCAATCCGTTCGACAAGGCGCTGATGTACACCACATTCGTGCCGAGCATCCTGGTGGCGGGCACCACCGCGCTGACCTTCAATGCGCCCGATCTGTTCAAGTCGGCCAGAAGCGACGCGCTGGCCTTCGTTGGCTCGGATGGCCAGATACGCGGCGCACAGTTCGAGCAGGCGTCTCGGCATTATCGTGCGACCGCCCGGCCACCTTTGATGACAGATCGGCAGCTGGCTCAGGCGATCACAGCCACCTACTGACCAGGCGAGGGTTCAGGCACCGGACTCAGGATCGCTCGCAGGCACGTCGCGCGTCTCCTTTCTCCCATCGCCCTGCTCGCGCAATGGCGAGCCCGCATGCGGGTGGTCGTCGCGACTGTGGTTTCCTGCCTCGGGATGCTCGCTCAGTACCGAGTTGCCGGCCTCCACATCGGTCATGTCTTCTTCGACCGCCGCTTCGTCGTCAGGCGGCAGTGGCACCTCTGGCGCCTCGCGCCTTGGATCGTGACCGGTTTCGTTGTCGGTGGTGCGCGTAACGCCCTGCTGTGACCTGTTGCCAGGTGCGTTCTCGTCGATGTCCATGGTGCTCTCCAGGCTGCTGCACGGGATGCCCGCGCATAAGCGTGAGAAGCCTCGCAGGGTGTGGGAGTGCCGGGCACTGGACGAACGGTGCGCACAAGCGCAGGGCACCGGCACCCCCACCGCGCAGTACGGGCTAGAGTTCAGCGCTCGATCGAATGGAGTCAATGAGATGCAGGTACAAGGACGATGTGACGCTGCTTTTGAACCGGTCCGCCAGGCCTTCGCCGCCATCCTGGAAGAGCCCCACGAGCGCGGTGGCGGTGTCTGCATACAGGTCGGCGGCAAGACCGTCGTAGACATCTGGGGCGGCGTGAAGGATGCGCACGGCCATGCACCCTGGCAGCGCGATACCCTGATCAACGCCTATTGCACCATCAAGCCGATCACCGCTGTGGCGGTACTCATGCTGGTGGAACGGGGCCGACTGGGTCTGGATGATCCCGTGGCCAAACACTGGCCTGAATTCGCTCGACACGGCAAAGAACGAATCACCCTTCGCCAGGTGTTGAGCCATACCAGCGGCTTGCCTGCGCTGCGCCTGCCGGATCGCACGCCCCACATGTACGACTGGAACCACATGGCCCAGGTGACAGCAGACGAACAGCCGTGGTGGTCGCCAGGCACACAGGTGGGGTACGGCGCGACCACCTATGGCTGGATCATCGGTGAGCTGATCCGCCGCGTGGACGGTCGCGACGCCGGGGTTTTCATACATCAGGAGATCCTCGAACCCCATGCGCTGGATGTGTTCCTGGGCGTGCCTGCCGATCAGTTCAAGCGTATCGCTCACTTCGAGCATGCGCCCGGCCGAGTGGGTGACCGGTTCGCACAGGACCTGCGCACCCTCATTATCAATGAGCCTGCGCATGTGGCGACCCTGGCATTCACCAACCCCAGCCTTTCACCCACCCGTACGGGTAATCCGCGCTGGTGGGGCTACCACCAGCCGGGCGTCTGCAGCCATGGCAACGCCCATGGCCTGGCGGGCTTCTACAGTGCCCTGCTGCAAGGCAAGTTGTTGGGGCCACAACTGTTGAAGGCGTTCGGCACAGAGCAAAGTGCAGGGTTCGACCAGACCCTGCGGCGCCCCATGCGCTATGGCCTGGGCTGCATGATGGAACATGCCGCCGACCCTGACGCGTCCTATTGCATGGGGCCGCAGGCATTCGGTCATGTTGGGCTGGGCGGGCCGGTGGCGTTCGCAGACCCAGACCGGGAGATGAGCTTTGGTTTCGTGACCACCACCATGGGCAGCCATGTGCTGATGGACCCTCGCGCCAGAACGCTTGCGGCACTTGCCTTCGCAGCGGTTGAGTGACGCATCGTGCCAGCGCTTACCGGGCGCTGGCGTTTCAGTCCTGATCGGCCAGTTCGCAGACGCCATTCGCACGATTCTTGCCGGTGTACGACACATCCGGCGAGCCGTCGGGCCTGATGGTGAGCGACACGGTTATCCCGCTGCCCTTGGCTTCGAAATAGTTGTCGTTGAATTTCTTCAACGTGGCCTCTTTGCCATTGATATAGATCGGCCCGCCTTCATCGGCGTGAACCTCGATGTTGCCTGGGCAGGTGGCGTTAAGCAGCGGGATGTCCGCATGGGCAATGCCGGCAGCGCTCACCAGCAAGGCGCCCAACAGTAGCTGTTTCATCGAATTGTCTCCTGAGTCGGCCAGGTGCCGAAACATCAGCAATAGCTCACTTCAACGGTGCACGCCACCCTGGTGCAGGGGCGGATGAATCGAATGCGCTACCACAGCGATGGATTCAAGATGAAAAGAGCCCCTCTCGGTCAACCAGCAAAGTGGCTGCAAGCAAAATGCCACCAAGTGCAAGAATGTTCGGAGCTGTTTTAAAATGCGCACTTTGTCATTTCAAAGGAATGAACTAGTGGTAAGTCACAATGCCGTCGCGTGCCCACACTGTCACGGGCAAAATGTTCAACTGCTGTCCGTTATCCATGCCGCAGGCACCTCCCGCATCAAAACCACTCATCAAGTGCAATCCGGAGTAGGGCCAAGTGTTACGGTCGAGACGACGGGTAAACATCAGACTGACCTGGCCGCCAGCGTCTCTCCCCCACCAGGCAAACGCTTGCTGGGGCCCGTCATACTTACGATCGTGGGCTCCATCATCCTGTATGACGGCCTTAAACTCATGAACACCTGGTGGGGAGTCGATTGGACCAGGTTCTTCATTGGCGTTGCGTTCATTGCAATCGGCGTGATCGGTTTTGTTCGTCATTGGCGGTTCAACGTCGCGCAATACGACAAGTTGGAAGTCTGGCGCCGTAGTTGGCTGTGTCATGCTTGCGGCACCCGATTTGAGCCCTCATAACGTGTGAGGTCACTGTCCCGACGCATACTTGAGCCCGTCTAGCGCGGGCTTTTTTTGAGCCATTTTTCTGCATGAGCATAATTTAAGGGCCGCCAGCTTCTGGTTGCACTCGTCGAGGCTCATGCCGCAGGCGCTATCACTGTAGTTATTGGCCAGGTTCAGCTTTTGCTGGTTGATCCGGTCGGCGATGGTGGCGGCATCGGTCTGCTCATCACGCACCTGGACGTTGAAATAATGGTGAGTTGCCGGTATTGGTGAACATCAAGTCATCCGCAAGGCAAATCATGCAGCTAACGTTCCGACATCTCAGCGATGTTTCAACCGATGACATCATGGCGCTTAACAACAATCCAGATGTCTTACGCCAGATGCCCTTGGGCCGCCCCGACTTTGACGAAAAAAAATGCAAGGCATGGGTCGCCCAAAAAGAGGCCCAATGGGTCCTTAACGGATATGGGCCCTGGGCCTTCTTCGTCGAGAATGAATTTGCCGGTTGGGGTGGGCTACAGAAAGAGGGCGACGACGCCGATCTTGCCTTGGTGCTCCATCCACACTACTGGGGATTGGGAAAGGTAATTTTCAATGAAATCGTACGGCGCGCTGTTCAGGAGTTGAGGCTGGAGTCGATTACCCTACTGCTTCCACCAACCAGAGTTCGAATCAAAGGTGTACTGCGCCTAGGGTTTCGCCCTGACGGAGAAGTTGATATCGACGGTACGCACTTCAGGCGCTATCGGCTCCTTGTCGGTCCAAGCGCACAGCACCCGTAACCCTCCAACTCGCATCCAGAGGAGCAAGCGCGCCGCCTGTAAAGCCTGATGCGAGCTTCTAATAGATCGAGCTTAATCCAGCACTCCATTTATCACTTCGTAGATGATGCCAGTGGCAATAGCAACGAGAATCAAGTCTGTGCCAGCTTGTTGCCACTCATAGCCATCGTAGCGCGGTAGATGGCCGATAAGTCTTGCGTCGAGCTTTTTCGCGATGCCAGGAGGGAGCGGTTTTCCTCGTGCCAAGTTCTTCTGGATGCCAGGCGGTAGTGCTGGGCCTGGGGCCCAATAATTGTGGTAACTGTTCAGAACGTTCAGGACGCTGCCACGATCAATGTTCGGGCCGTGGTCCCAGTCATTTTGCCCTGAACGCGTTCCCTTAGCCCCGCTCCCCTGGTTGCCGTGGCCTTGAGCATTGTGAGCGTTACCCTTTCCGTTGCCTTGCCCTTTTCCATTACCGGGGTCAGCGCATGCGCCGACCGAGCCTGTAACTAAAACAAGGCTTGATAGCACTGAGATCAACGTTTTCGATTTGAGCATGGCCGTACTCTCAGAAAGGGGATAGCCCCTCCAATGTAGACGACGCTGTATGAAAAGGTTCATTCACCCCCATGCCGCATCCGGCCACGGAGGGCCACCAGAGTCACCATCTGCCTGCCAGGTAGAACATGCCTCCTGCAAACACAGTCAAGATGATGCCGTCCAGTACATCGCCAAATGCGGCGTTATCTGAACGCCATGCTTCGAGCTGTGCGGCTAGAAAGAAGATCGCAATGAACAACACGACGCCCGCGATGCGCCGCTGAACCTTGAACCTGGCTTTGTCGGTTCCGAACCACAGCATTCACGCCTCCTTCAGTAATCCATCCATAACCCCACGATAACTTTCGTAGGCGCTCAGGTCACGGAGGGCGGCGCATGCCGCCGCGAAGCATTACGTCTTGCCCCACCTGAATGCGCTCCCGCATTGACCCTGTTCCGACCGGTTGATGTTGGTATTGGGCCTCACTACACGGTGCAGGTGCTCGATGAAGATAGACCCGCGACCTTCGCCGAATTTATCAAGGCCGGGGACTACGGCCTGATGGAAAGCTTCACTGCGCACAAGCGCACCCTGAACCAGTTCAGGCGCTACACCGGTCGAGCAGAGGGTTTGTCGATCAGCTTCGAGCCTCACTTGCTCGGCTCCAAGATTGAGTTCGACCAGGACAGCAGCAGCCTGACTATCCGCAACCTGCCAACGCAGCTTACTGATCAACTGAAGCGCCGCGCGGCCTGCCCCTTCGGCGCCGCCCGCCAGTGCCTCAGCGCTTGTCATGGAGCTCGGGAGGCCAACCGCTCATGAACCACATCATTCCGGGAATCATCACGTAGATCCAGTGCTTGCCAGGGTAAACACAGATGCCGACAGTCCAGATGACGAGCAACGTACCGCCCGCTCGCCGACGCCGCCGCGGCGTGAACCATTCCTGAAATACCTTATGCTTTTCCCGCAGTTTCACTACCACTCTCCCTGTTTGGTAAGCGGCGAAGCATAACACCAGCAGCGCTGCCCGCCAGCGCCTTCCCCCCATACGAAAACGCCGCCTGATGAGGCGGCGCTGACTGTAACGGACGTTACCAGGTCTTTGGCTCTGACTTTTTGTACGAGCCACCAGTCATGCACTTCTCGACCAGGGAAAGAGGAAATCACCAAGCGTGTTTATCGCCGAGTCGGCGAAGTGGTCAGCCCGACCAAGTAGAGGGCTGATGCGGAAACGATGCCTCAAGATGCGGAAACGATCAGGTTTTCTATCGCCCAAAGAAAAACCCCGCAGACGTTAATCTGCGGGGCTTTCAATAATGGAGGCCGAGGTCGGAATCGAACCGGCGTAGACGGATTTGCAATCCGGAGCATAACCACTTTGCTACTCGGCCTCAAATGACTGAACCCTCTGAAGCAGCTCAATCACGTACAAACTGTAGAGATTTGCATCTCATTGAAAACGTTGAGATTTTTATTTCTCGTCGCTTTCGATGGACGCCATTATGTCCGCATTCGGGAGGGCTTGCAACCCCCTGATTTAAAAAGATTTGGGGTGGGTTTTCGCCAACGGGGTCATGCGGCGGCAGGCTCTCCTGCCCCGCGGCTGACTTCGAACACGCCCACCAGCTTCTGCAGCTTGTTCGCATTCAAGCGCACGGTCTCGGCACTGGTGTGCAGCACTGTCACGGTCTGGCGCATTTCCAGTGACGCCTGATCGACCTCCTTGATGGTGCGCCCGTACTCGAGGCTGCGCTGGTTGAGCTGCTGGATGATGCCGAACATGTTCTCCACGGCCCGGTGCAATTGCACGTTCTCGGACGAGGCCTGCTCGGCCAGGCGCAAGCTGTCATCCACGTCCTGCACGCCGCTCTGCATGAAGCCCACGGCCTGCTGCGTCTCGCTGTGCAAACCGTCGACCATCGTACGGATATCGTCGGCCGCCCGTGCCGTGCGCGCCGCCAGGCTGCGCACCTCGTCGGCCACCACCGCAAAGCCGCGACCATGCTCGCCGGCACGCGCCGCCTCGATGGCGGCATTGAGCGCCAGCAGGTTGGTCTGGCTGGTGATGTCGCTGATCAGCCCGGTGATGTTGCCGATCTCGGCCATGCGGCTGTCCAGCAACCTGACACTGGACGATGAACGCTGCACCACATCGCGTATCGACTGGGTGCCCGCCTGCACGGTCAGGAACTGCTCCCGCGCCCGGCTGACCACCTCGTCCATGGCCTGCTTCATCTGCTCGGCGCCGGCCGAGGCCTGCTGGATCTCGCCCAGTTGCTCCTCCACGATCACCATCATGCGGTGCACGGCATCGGCCACCTCCTCGGAGGTGAGGCTGGCGGCCTGGCTGCGCCCCAGCATCATCTGGTTGGTGGTGCCCACGCTGTGGCTGGCCTTGATCACCTGCCCCACCACCGCGTCCAGATGGTCGATGAAGCTGTTGATCCAGCGCCCCATGTCGCCGGTCTCGTCATTGGCCATGCGCGTGGTGTCCAGGCGCTGGCGCAGGTTGCCCTCGCCTTCGGCGATGGCCCTGATCACGCCGGTCATCTCGCTCAGGCGCGCGGCGAGGCGCCGCGGCCCCAGCACGCTGAACACCAGCGCGGCCAGCAGCAGGCTCACGCCCTCGCACGCATCGATCAGGCCCTGGTCGAGGCCGCTGTAGTGCTGCACCAGGTAGTTGCTGACGAACAGGCCGAGCATGGTCGCCAGGTACGGCTTCATCAGGCCGTAGCTCAGCGAGCGCCGCCGGTACACCTCCTCCAGGTCGGCTTCGCACATCATGCCCCAGCGGTCCGGCGAACCGGGCAACTGAAAGGTCACACCCTTGCCCACCACGGGAATGTGGCGGTAGTCCGAGTAGCCGGGGTAGCTCACGAACAGGTTGGCGCCGGTGCGGATGGTTTCGCGCACGCCAGGGTGCAATTGCCCGGTGGCCGGGTCGGTGAAGCGCAGCTCAAGCTCGGTGTGGCGCTGCACCTGCACGGTCTTCCACGGGGTGTGCACGCCGCTCTTGAGGTTCTCGCCGTGGCTGAAGGTGCCGTCCTCGAAGCGCGAGCGCGACAAGGCCACCCCCGGCTGCAGGCCGGGGTCGAAACGCGACTGCACCATGAACAGGTAGTTGTCCCCGGACTCGGCAAAGATATGCCCGGCCTCGCGCTGGATCAGGTCGCCCAGTACGTCGTTGGGCACCCGTGCGCACAGGCAGCCCACCACCTGGCGGTCGACCTTGATCGGCTGGTAGAACATCAGCGTCACTTCATCATGAAAGCTGGAGGTCGACGGGCCGATCGCCAGGGTCAGCGGGTCGCTGTAGGGCCCATGCAGAAACGGCGCCTTCAGCCCCTCGGCCAGCGGCCGTGGGTCGATGCGCGGGCGCGTGCCCTGGCCGCGCCAGGTCGAGGCAAGCACCTCGCCCGCCGCATCCACCACGAACAATTCGGAAAAGTCTTCGGCCTGCGCCAGCTTCTGCTGCAAGACCTGCCCATCGAGGCTGCGGATGTCGTTGCCGGCACTGGCGGCCAGCTCCGCCAGGTGCTCCCACTGCTCCTGGGCCCAGCCCTGCAGCAACTTGACGCGGGTATGCGCAATGGCTTCGAAGGTCTGCCCGATCACCGGGTACGCCGATCGGTTGAGGCGGCAGGCCCAGCCCATGGCCAGTTTGCCGGTCTTGCCAAACCATGGCAGCCAGCGCTTTTCTGCGGCGGACAGTTGCATGCAATTGTTCGATAGCGACATTTACATCTCCCGATACGACATTCCTTTGTCCATTCGGCAGGCAACTACCAGGCCAACGCAAAAAACCACCTTGAAAACCGACGCGCAAGCCAGCCAGATAGCACTCTGCCAGCCCCTTCCATGCCCCCTGCGAACCCACCTTTTCTGCGCCCCGAAACGGCGCATGAACGCGCTTGTGTGCACCGCAGGAGTGCGCAGATGAAATGTCCTACAATCCTTGCCTTTGCTGCTCAAGCGGCCGCTCGCCACGCCGATAACCCGACCAGACGAAACAACAATTAAACGGCGTCAGCGGAGCGGATATGAACATCAAACAGAAACTCACGTGGGGCTTCGCGACCATCGCCTGCGTACCGATACTGGTCGTCGCTACGCTGGTGATACTCAACATCCGCCTGGAAGCGCGGGAGAACTTCGTCGACGGCAGCGACCGCGAAATTCGACAGGTGGCCAATGCCATGCAGTTGTTCTTCGACGGCATCAGCCAGAACATCGAATTTCTCAGCAAGCTGCCCATGCTGCAGAACACCGACGCCAGCCTGAAGAAGTACATTTCGCCCGACGCCCCCACGCTGCCGATGGGGCCGCAGGACAAACCGGTGTTCGACTACTTTGCCCGCCTCGGCGCCAGCCACCCGGCCTATGGCTACATCTCCATCGGCACCACCGAGGGCGGCTACATCTCATGGCCCGAAGACCCCAGCCTGGCCAACTACGATCCGCGCCAGCGCCCCTGGTTCAAGATGGCCCAGGCCAACCCGGGCAAGACCCTGCGTACCGCCGCCTACTACTGGGCCAACGACGACGCGGTGCTGGTCAGCACCGTGCGCAGCCTGCCCAACGCGCTGGGCGCCAACGGCGGCGTGGTGAGCGTGGATGTGTCGCTCAAGCAACTGACCGAGATCATCAAGCAGCTCAAGCTGGGTGAAACCGGCTACGTGATGCTGCTGGAGCAGAGCGGCAACATCCTGGTCGACCCCAAGCAGCCGGCGCACAACTTCAAACAGCTCGACAGCCTCGGCCAGGGCTATGCGCAGCTGGCCAAGACTACCCAGGGGCTGGTGGAGATCGAGCTCGACGGTGAGCGCTACATGGCCAACGTGTGGCCTTCCGAGCAACTGGGCTGGCGCTTCATCGGCCTGGTCAAGCAGAGTGAAGTGATGGCCTCGGCCACTCGCCTCACCTGGCTGATCGTCGGCATTGCCGCCGCGCTTGGGCTGCTGTTCGCCTTCGTCGGTGCCAGCTTTGCCAAGGTCATCGTGCGCCCGATCAACGACGTGTCCCACGGCCTGGAAGGCATCGCCCAGGGCGAAGGCGACCTGACCCGCAACCTGCATGTGCGCGGCAACGACGAAACGGCCCAGCTCTCGGGCTGGTTCAACCAGTTCCTGGGCGCGATCCGCAGCCTGATCCAGCACATCATGCACGCCGCCGACGGCATCCTGACCAACTCCCACAGCGCCACCAGCGTGTCCAACGAAATGGCCGACGCCGCCAGTCGCCAGCGCGAGGCCGTGGACATGGTGTCGACCGCCTTCCATGAAATGGTCGCCACCGCCAACGAGGTCGCGCGTTCGTGCAGCCAGGCCGCCGAGTCGGCCGACAACGGCCAGCGCCAGGCTTCCGAGGGCCAGCAGCAGATCGACGCCGCCGTGGGCAGCGTCGACCAGCTCAGCCAGGAAATCGCCCAGTCGGCGCAATCCATGCAGCAGCTGGAGCGCGACAGCAACGCCATCCAGTCGATCCTCAGCACCATCCGCTCGATTGCCGAGCAGACCAACCTGCTGGCCCTGAACGCGGCCATCGAGGCGGCGCGGGCCGGCGAGCAGGGTCGCGGCTTTGCCGTGGTGGCCGACGAAGTGCGCGCGCTGGCCAAGCGCACCGCCGACTCCACCGCCGAGATCGACGGCATGCTCGCCAACCTGGCCCGCGGCACCAGCCAGGTCGCCGCACAGATGAACACCAGCCTGAGCCTGTCGCAGGACTCGGTCAGCCGCATCGGCGAGGCACGCACCCGCTTTGGCCAGATCCGCGAGTCGGTGGACATGATCCGCGACATGAACACCCAGATCGCCACCGCCGCCGAAGAGCAGCACCAGGTGGCCGAAAGCATCAACCAGCACATCAGCCAGATCCACGGCGATGCGCAGCGGGTGGCGCAACTGGCCAGTGAAGCCAAGAGCGATGCGTTCAACCTGACCCAGCTGTCCAACGAAATGAACACGCTGGTACGGCGCTTCAAAACCTGAAAAAAAGGCGCTGCACGATTTATTTTGCAGCGCCTCTGTCACTTTTTGTTTCTCGTGCGGCAACAGGGTTACTGAGAACCATTCACATCAGGAACCTGACCCCATGTCCGTTGCCGCCCCTACGCCCCGCCCTCACCTGCTGGCGCTTGCGATTGCCTGCGCCGGTATCGCCACGCCGCTGCTGGCCGCCGATGAACAGGCTGTGCCCCAAGCCCGGCTGAACCTGCCGCAAACCGACGTCAACGCCACCCGCATCGCCGACGGCAGCGCCGAAGCCGGCTACCTCACCGACTCGCTGAAGAACGTCGGCGCCCTGGGCGGCATGGCCCTCAAGGACACGCCCTATTCGATCAGCGTGGTGTCCAGCGAGCTGATCCGCAACACCCAGGCCACCTCCACCGACGACATCTTCAAGCTCAGCCCCTTCACCCAGTTCACCTCGCCCTCGGGCGCCGGCTATGCCAGTTCGGTGGCGATCCGCGGTTTCAACGACCTGGGCAATCTCAACATCGCCAACGACGGCCTGCGTTTCAGCAATGGCTCCGACAGCGGCAACTTCGTCGAGGAGATGGAGCGCCTGGAGATCGTCACCGGCCTCAGCGGCTTCCTGTATGGCCCCGGCAGCCCGGGCGGGCTGGTCAACTACGTGCTCAAGCGCCCCACCTACGAGCGCTACAACAGCGTGACCCTGGGCAACGCCGGCGGCGAGAACGCCTATGTGCACGGCGACTTCGGCGGCCCGATCGACGATCAGGGCGTGCTGGCCTACCGCGTCAACGTGCTGGCCCAGGACGGCGAGACCGCCATCGACCTGCAGAACCGCCGTCGCAAGATGGTCAGCCTGGCGCTGGACTGGAACGTCAGCGACGACCTGCTGGTGCAGTTCGACGCCTCGTACAAGAAAAACCAGACCCACGGCCTGACCAGCTACTGGTACTTCGCCGACCAGCGCCTGCGCCCCGACGCCGATCAGTTGGACAACGACAAGCTCTACAGCCAGCGCTGGGCGTTCTCCGACAGCGAGCACGAGCGCGTCGGCAGCCGCTTCAACTGGCGCCTGAACGAGGTGTTCAGCCTGCGCGGCGCGGTGGCCCACGACCGCAACCGCACCCAGTACGCCTACACCGGCCCCACCGTGACCTCGCCCGGGGTCTACAGCCAACCGCTGTACGCCTTCGCCCCGGTCGAGCGCGAGGAAACCTCGGCCTACCTGTTCGCCGACGCGGCCTTCGACACCGCCAGCATCGGCCACAAGGTCACCTTCGGCTATCAGGGCAACGTGGCGCGGGTACGCGACTACACCGACTACATTCCCTTCCCGGGCCCGCAGTACCAGCCGGTGGGCGGCAACGGCTCGATCCCGCTGGATGAAACCCCGCAGTACGCCAAGCCCGACTACTCCATCGGCCACGGCGACCAGCGCCTGTCCTCGCGCACCCAGGCCGACAACCTGCTGCTGGGCGATGTGATCACCTTCAACGGACAATGGTCGACCATCCTCGGGGTCACCCGCACCCGCATCAAGACCTTCAGCGACAACTTCGTGTGGGCCGAATCGCTCGGCACCCCGAGCCAGATCGACAACTACAACCAGAGCAAGACCTCGCCCAACGTCTCGCTGATCTACAAGCCGCTGCCCTGGCTGACCACCTACGCCACCTACATCGAAGGCCTGCAGGCCGGCGGCATCGCGCCCAACACCGCACTCAACGCCGGCCAGGCCATGGCCCCGGCCATCAGCGAGCAGTACGAGGTGGGGGTCAAGGCCGAAGTGGGCGAAGCCCTGCTGACCCTGGCACTGTTCAACATCGACAAGCCCAATGGCTACACCAACCAGCAGCAGATCTACGTGCAGGACGGACGCCAGGAGAACAACGGCCTGGAGTTCGGCATCACCGGCAAGGTCACCCCGCAGCTGACCCTGGTCAGCGGCCTGACCCTGCTCGACCCCCAGGTGAAGAAGGCGGCCAACGCCAGCATCGAGGGCAACAAGCCGGTGGGCGTGGCCAGCCAGCTGGCCAAGGTGTACGCCGAATACGACCTGAACGGCGTGCCCGGATTCGCCGTGACCGGCGGCGCCTATTACACCGGCAAGCAGTACGTGGATGAGGCCAACCACTACAGCCTGCCGTCGTTCACCACCTTCGATGCCGGTGCGCGTTATCGCCTGCCGCTGGCGGACAACGCCCTGACCCTGCGCGCCAACGTCAGCAACCTGACCAACAAGGCGTACTGGCTGAGCGACCACTTCCTGGGCGCGCCGCGTACCCTGACGTTCTCGGCACAGCTGGAGTTCTGAGCCCCTTCGCCGGCATTGCCGGCTCCTGCACGGGCGCACGCAGCCTGCAGGAGCCGGCGTTGCTGGCCAAATGCCCACCTCGCGCCGCGCAAATCCCTGAGCGCCGCCAAAATCAGTACCAAAGAACCATTGCCGTTCGCATCCGGCCCTGATATTGAGTGTGCCGCTTTGCGCACCCGCGCCTTTCGTTTCCTCTTGCCCACCCCGCTGGCTTCATCCCCACGCGATCCGAGATGCCGACATGATTGAAAACTCCGATGTAATGTATCGCCTGCTGGTACAGAGCGTGATCGATTACGCGATCTACATGCTGACCCCGGAGGGTGTGGTCAGCAACTGGAACGCCGGGGCGCAGCGGGCCAAGGGGTATACCGGCGAAGAGATCATCGGCGAGCATTTCTCGGTGTTCTACAGCGCCGAGGAGCGCGCCACGCAGTTGCCGCAGAAAAACCTGCAGACCGCCCGCGACCAGGGCCGCTTCGAGGCCGAGGGCTGGCGCCTGCGCAAGGACGGCAGTGCGTTCTGGGCGCACGTGGTGATCGACGCGGTGCATGACGACGACGGCCACCTGGTCGGCTTTGCCAAGGTTACCCGCGACTGCACCGAACAGCGCCGCGCCCTGCTCGAACAACGTGAACAGGAGCGTCACTTCCGCCTGCTGGTACAAGGCGTGAACGACTACGCCATCTACATGCTCGACCCGCTGGGCCATGTGATCAACTGGAACGCCGGCGCCGAGCGGGCCAAGGGCTACACCCACGACGAGATCGTCGGCCAGCATTTCTCGGTGTTCTACACCCCGGCGGACCGCGCCGCCGGCCTGCCCGCCCAGTGCCTGGACGCCGCACGCCAGACCGGCCGCTTCGAGGCCCAGGGCCTGCGCCAGCGCAAGGACGGCTCGCACTTCTGGACCAACGTGGTGATCGAAGCCATCCACGACGACGATGGCCAGCTGCTGGGGTTTGCCAAGATCACCCGCGACATCACCGAGCGCCGCCAGTACGAACTCGACCTGCTGGCAGCCAAGGAGCTGGCCGAGGCGCAGAGCGAGAAAATGGCCGCGCTGTCGCAGTTTCTCGACTCGGTGATCAGCAACATCCCGTCCAGCGTGATGGTGCTGGACGTGGCCTCGCGCCAGATCCTGCTGGCAAACCCGCAGGCCGAGAAGCTGTTCTCCAGCCAGCAGTGCGCCCTGGTCGGCAGTACCCCGCAGCAGAGCCTGGTGCCGGTGATGGCTGGCTACCTCGAACACCTCACCGAACATTGCCTGAACCATAACGGCCTGCACCTGACCGAAGACCACCTCGACACCCCGCTGGGCCGACGCACCCTGCGCTCACGCACCCTGCTCAGCCGCAACCCGCAGGTGGGTGCGGGCCACTATGTGCTGCAGATCGCCGACGACGTCACCGACGAGATCGCCGCGCACGCGCAGATTCACCACATGGCGCACCACGACGAACTCACCGGCCTGCCCAACCGCACGCTGTTCCACAACTGCCTGGAAGAGGCGCTGGCCGACGGGCAGGCGCGCCAGCACATGACTGCGGCGCTGTGTCTGGACCTGGACAATTTCAAGAACATCAACGATGCCCTGGGGCATGCCTTCGGCGACCGCCTGCTGCGCGCCCTGGGCCAGCGCCTGCGCAGCGTGCTGCGCGACCAGGACACCCTGGCGCGCCTGGGCGGTGACGAGTTCGCCGTGGTGCTGCCGCACCTGGCGCGCCTCGAGGATGCCCAGCGCACCGCCACGCGCCTGATCGAGGCAGTGGCGCCGGCGTTCCTGATCGACGGCCACAGTTTCTCGGTGGGCCTGAGCGTGGGTATCGCCATCGCGCCGGTCGACCACCACAAGGCCGACCAGTTGCTGCGCTACGCCGACATGGCCCTGTACGAGGCCAAGCGCAACGGGCGCAACCGCTACGAGCTGTTCCACCCCGAGCTCGACGAAGCCGCGCGGCGCCGCCGCATCATGGAAACCGACCTGCGCACCGCGCTGCACCTGGGCCAGCTGCACATGCACTACCAGCCGATCATCGGCAACGACGGGCAGATCACCGGCTACGAGGCGCTGATGCGCTGGCAGCACCCGGTCAAGGGGCAGGTCATGCCGATGGACTTCATCCCGATTGCCGAAGAGACCGGGCTGATCCACGAGGTGGGTACGCGGGCGCTGAACCTGGCCTGCCAGGAGGCCGCCAGCTGGGCCACCGAGCAATCGGTGGCGGTCAACCTGTCGCCGGTGCAGTTCAAGAACAGCGACCTGGTGGAAGTGGTGCAGCTTGCGCTGACCGACGCCAGGCTCGACCCGTCGCGCCTGGAACTGGAGATCACCGAATCGGTGCTGCTGGAGAACAGCGACGGCAACCTGCGTACCCTGCAGGCGCTCAAGGACATGGGCGTGCGCATTGCCCTGGACGACTTCGGTACCGGCTACTCCTCGCTGGGCTACCTGCGTTCGTTCCCGTTCGACCGGATCAAGATCGACAAGTCGTTCGTGCACGACATGGGCGAAAGCCGCGAGGCGATGTCGATCATCCGCGCCATTACCGGCATGAGCAGCAGCCTGCTGATCAACACCACCGCCGAGGGGGTGGAGACCGAGGCGCAGTTCAAGCAGTTGCAGGCAGAAGGCTGCTCGCATTTTCAGGGGTATCTGTTCGGGCATCCGCAGCCGGCTGACAAGCGCCAGAAGGGAGGCCGGTAGAGCAGCGAGCGCGCAGGCCGTTTCGCCGGCAAGGCCGGCTCCTACACGACGGTGCGGGAGCCGGCCCTGCCGCCACCTGATCGTACAGCCGCCGCAGCCGCTGCACTGCCGCCTCGATCTCGCCCACCTTGACCCCGCCGTACCCCAGCACCAGCAGGTTGTCGTCATCGGCGTCGGGCTCCACGCTGTAGCCGCCGCGCAGCACCAGCCCATGTGCCGGGGCCTGCGCCAGCATCTTGCGCGCCGTGCCCGGGGCACCGATGCGTACCGCCAGGTGCAACCCCGCCTGCCCCGCCGAGTACCCGATCAGCGCCCCGAACGCCTCGTCCAGGCACTGCTGCAGGCAACTGCGGCGCTGGGCGTACTCGGCGCGCATCTTGCGGATGTGCCGGGCGAAATGCCCTTCCTGGATGAAGTCGGCCATCGCCGCCTGAATCGACAGGTACCCTGGCCGGTACAGCTGGATCAGGCCCTTGCCGAAGGCCTCGGCCAGCCCCTCGGGCACCACCAGGTAACTCAGGCGCAGCCCCGGGAACATCACCTTGCTGAAGGTGCCCAGGTAGATCACCCGGTCTTCGCCACCGAGCCCCTGCAGCGACGGCATCGGCTCGATGTCGTACCGGAACTCGCTGTCGTAGTCATCCTCCACCACCCACAGGTTGTTGGCCTGGGCATACGCCAGCCAGTCACGCCGGCGCTGCAGCGACATGATGTTGCCGGTGGGGTACTGATGCGACGGCGTGACGAACGCCAGCCGCGGCGCAGCAGCCGGCACTGCCGAGGGCAGGCAGGCGCCCTGTGCATCGATCGCCAGCGGCGCGCAGTGCAGCCCCGCCGCCGAAAACACCACCGGCGCACCCCAGTGGCAGGGGCTCTCGACCCACACGGTGTCCCCCGGGTCGCCCAGCAGCTTGGCCACCAGGTCCAGCGACTGGTGGGTGCCCTGGGTCACGATCACCTGCGCCGGGCTGCAACGGACTGCGCGGGCCGCATACAGGTAGGCACTGAGCGCCTCGCACAGCGGGCGGTAGCCGCCCTGATCCACGTAGCCGGCCAGGTGCGCCTGGCGCTTGCTCAGGTAGCGGTTGTGCAGGCGCTTCCAGATATGAAACGGAAACAGGTCGGCGTCCGATACGCCGCCCACGAAGGCGCCCTCGGCCCGCGCCACTGCGCCGAAGCGCGCGTTGATCGCCTTGCCCCGGGCCGACAGCGGCGCCTGGTCGGGCGTATCGGGGGCCGGCACGCCGGTATTCACCTGGGGCAAGGTGTCGGCCACGAAGGTGCCGCTGCCGGGCCGGGCGTACAGGTAGCCTTCATCGAGCAGACGGTCGTAGGCCAGCGACACGGTCAGGCGCGAGACCAGCAACTGCTCGGCCAGCGCCCGGGTGGAGGGCAACTTGTGGTTGACCGGCAGGCGCCGCTGCAGGATCGCCGCCTGGATCGCCTGGTACAACTGGCGCTGCAGGGTCACGCCGCCGTCGCGGTCCAGCGTGCCGACCAGCAGGTCGTGGAGAAGCGATGCCATCGGGTGCCTCACTGCAGGGGCGGGATCGGAACCGCGAGCATACAAGTGGCCTTAACAACTGATCAACTCTGGATATAACCGATATAGCCAAACAGGCCTATGTTCGAACCAGTGCTGGCCTGACACCCCAGCTTTCCCGGCAATCGACAGAGTGATGTTCAGTGACCCTTCACACACCCCCTGCCTTCGACGCATTGCTGGTCGCAGCTCCGCCCAAGGTTTCGGCCGAACAGGCGCAGGCCGTGGCAGCGCAGTACTTCGGCCTGCACGGCGCGTGCCGCCTGCTCACCGGCGAGCGTGACCTCAACTTCCAGATCACCTGCGCCGACGGCGCCCAGTACCTGCTCAAGGTCTCCAACGCGGCCGAAGACCCGCAGGTGGCCGACTTCCAGAACCAGGCGCTGCTGCACATCCAGCACTGCGACCCGACCCTGGCGGTGCAGCGCATCTACCCCAACACCAGCGGCAGCTACCAGATCCCGCTGATGTTCGATGGCCAGCCGCTGCTGGTGCGGTTGTTCTCGTTCGTCGACGGGATCTGCCTGCACCGCGTCGAACACCCCGACGTGGCGCTGCGCAGCAGCCTGGGCGAGCACCTGGCCCGCCTGGGGCTGGCCCTGCGCGGCTTCTTCCACCCCGGCGCCGGGCACGAGCTGCTGTGGGACCTCAAGCACGCCTCGCGGCTGAGCGACAAGATCGGCCTGATCCAGGACCCTGAAGAGCGCCAGCTGGCCCAGCACTTTCTGGACAACTTCGAGCGCCACGCACAACCGCACCTCAAGGGCCTGCGCGCCCAGGTGATCCACAACGACCTGAACCCGCACAACGTGATCGTCGATGCCAGCCAGCCGCACCCGGTGCGCAACATCCTCGATTTCGGCGACATGGTGCATGCCCCGCTGGTCAACGACCTGGCCGTGGGCGCCGCCTATCAACTGGGCAGCCAGGGCGACCCGCTGGAACACGCTGCACCGTTCATCCGCGCCTACCACCGCATCGCGCCGCTGGAGCCGCTGGAACAGGAACTGCTGGTGGACCTGATCGCCACCCGCCTGGTGCTGACCGTGACCATCACCAACTGGCGCGCTGCGCTGTACCCGGAAAACCGCACCTACATCCTGCGCAACGCGCCGTCTGCCTGGCGTGGCCTGAAGGCCCTGGCTGACGTGCCGCGCGAGGTCGCGCAGCAACAGATTCGTCGTATCTGCTCCGAGGAGACGCTGTAAATGACCATGATCAATGGCTTCACCGCCGAAGATGCCGCACGCCTTAGCGAAACCGAACGTGCCCTGATCGAGCGCCGTGCGCGCGTGCTGGGCCCGGCCTACCGCCTGTTCTACGAACACCCGCTGCACCTGGTCAAGGGTGAAGGCGTGTGGCTGTACGACGCCGACGGCAAGCGTTACCTGGATGCCTACAACAACGTGGCCTCCATCGGCCACTGCCACCCCAAGGTGGTCGAGGCGCTGTACGAGCAGGCCAAGGTGCTCAACACCCACACCCGCTACCTGCATGAAGGCATCCTCGACTATGCAGAGAAACTGCTGGCCACCTTCCCGCCCGAGCTGGACCAGGTGATGTTCACCTGTACCGGCAGCGAGGCCAACGACCTGGCCCTGCGCATCGCCCGTCAGTACACCGGCGGTACCGGCCTGATCGTGACCCAGCTGGCCTACCACGGCGTGACCGACCAGATCGCCGCCGCCTCGCCTTCGCTGGGTGCGGGCGTGCCGGTGGGTGACTTCGTGCGTACCGTGCGGGCTCCCGACGCCTACCGCCTGGGCGCCGAGAACGTGGCACAGATCTTCGCCGACGACGTGCGCGCCGCCATCGCCGACCTGCGCCGCTGCGGCATCAAGCCGGCAGCACTGCTGCTCGACGGCATCTTCGCCAGCGATGGCGTGCTGTCCGACCCGCCCGGCTTCCTGCAACAGGCGGTGGCCGTGGCCCGCGAAGAGGGCCTGCTGTACATCGCCGACGAGGTGCAATCGGGCTTTGGCCGTACCGGCTCGCACATGTGGGGCTACCAACGCCATGGCGTGCAGCCCGACATCGTCACCATGGGCAAACCCATGGGCAACGGCCAGCCGATTGCCGGGGCGGTGTTCCGCGGCGAGGTGCTCGATGCGTTCGGTCGCACCGCCCGCTACTTCAACACCTTCGGCGGCAACCCGGTGTCATGTGCAGCAGCCAACGCGGTGCTCGACGTGATCCAGGGCGAAGGCCTGATGGCCAACTGCGCGGCGGTGGGCGAATATTTCAAGGCGGGTCTTCAAGGGCTTGCCGAGCGCTACCCGCTGATTGGCGACGTACGCGGGGCCGGGCTGTTCGTGGGGGTCGAGCTGGTAACCGATCGTGCCAGCAAGGCGCCGGCCACCGAGGCAACGGCACGGGTGGTGAACGGCATGCGTGAACGTGGCGTGCTGATCAGTTCGGCGGGGCCGGCGGCCAACATCCTCAAGATCAGGCCGCAGTTGATCTTCCAGCGCGAGCATGCCGATCTGTTCGTGCAGACGCTGGAGGCGGTGCTGAAGTCGCTGAACTGACAGCGAGAGGCATTGACGGTTGTGCCCCTTTCGCCAGCAAGGCTGGCTCCTACAACGATTGGTGCAGGAGCCAGCCTTGCTGGCGAAGGGGTTCACTCACTTGGTCTTGGCAACCCAGGCATTGAAGCGCTGCTCGAGGTCTTCGCCGTTGTTGACCCAGAACTCGCTGTCCATCGGGATGGCCTGCGCCAGGTTGTCCGGCGCGGTGTTCAACTGCGCCGCCAGTGCAGGGTCAAGCAGCCCGGCGGTATGCAGGTTGGTCGACCCATAGCCCAGCTTGGTGGTGTGGATCTTCTGGTTTTCCGGGCGCAGCGAAAACGCGATGAAGTCCTCGGCCAGGGCCTTGTTCTTGCTGCCCTTGGGGATCGCCCACGAGTCGATGGCGTAGATGCTGCCATTCCATACCGTGTGCACATTGGCGCCGGCCGCCTGTGCGGCGAATACCCGGCCGTTGAACGCGGTGCTCATCACCACGTCGCCGCTGGCCAGGAACTGCATCGGCTGCGCACCGGCCTCCCACCACTGGATGTCTGGCTTGATCTGGTCCAGCTTGCGGAATGCACGCTCCACCCCTTCCGGCGTCGACAACACCTTGTACACGTCGGCATACGGCACGCCATCGGCCATCAGTGCCGCTTCCAGGGTGTACTTGGCGCCCTTGCGCAGGCTGCGCTTGCCCGGAAACTTCTTGGTGTCCCAGAAATCGCTCCAGCCGGTAGGCGCCTGCTTGAGCTTGTCGCCGTTGTAGGCCAGCGCCATCGACCATACCAGCAGGCCGCCGCCGCAGTCCGACAGGGTGCCGGGCACAAAATCCGCTTCCTTGCCGATACGGTTGAGGTCCAGGTGTTCGAACAGGCCCTCCTCGCAGCCACGGATCAGTTCGGCGCTCTCGACCTGCACCACGTCCCAGTTGACGCTGTTGGTGTCGACCATGACCTTGATCCGGCCCATTTCGCCGTTGTATTCACCCGCTACCACCTTGCTGTGGCTGGCGGCGGCAAAGGGGGCGTAGAAGGCCTCGGTCTGTACATCCTTGCTGGCACCGCCAAACGAAATCACGGTGATTTCGGCAGCAAGGGCGTTGGCGGCAAAAGCACTGAGCAACACGGCGGCAATGGTGGTTTTTTTCATGTCTACCTCTGTAATTTATTGGTTTTGGCAGAGTTGATACACGCTGGGCGTCCTTTCGGGTGGTCGCACTTCAGCTTCGGTAATCCACCTGATCACCACTGATCAGGCGCAAGGCGGCGGTCCAGGCCAACAGGTGGAGTTGCTGATCGAATTCGGCGTCGGACTGCTGCGCGGTCAGCTCGCAGACCGCTTCGTCCGGCAGGCGCAGCGGCGGGTTGCCCGCCAGTGCCTGTACCTGCGCCTGGCAGGCACGCTCCAGGAAGTAGATCTGGTTGAAGGCCTCGGCAATGCAGCGCCCGGCGGCCAGCAGGCCATGGTTGCGCAGGATCATCGCCATGTGCGGGCCCAGGTCCCTGACCAGGCGCTCGCCTTCGGCCGGGTTCAGCGCAATGCCCTCGTAGTCGTGGTAACCCAGGCGGCGATAGAACTTCAGCGCATGCTGGGTGATCGGCAGCAGCCCCTGCTCCTGGGCCGACACGGCCATGCCGGCAGCGGTATGGGTGTGCACCACACAGGCCAGGTCCGGACGTGCGGCGTGGATCGCCGAATGGATGTTGAAGCCGGCACGGTTGACGCTGCCGGCGTCATAGCCAGGGTCGATGGTGTTGCCGTGGTGGTCGATCTTGATCAGGTCCGAAGCGCGCATTTCATGAAACAGCACGCCGTAGCGGTTGATCAGGAAATGCCCCGGCTCGCCGGGGACACGGGCCGAGATGTGCGTGTCGATCAGATCGGTCATGCGAAAGTGGGCCAGCAGCCGGTACAGCGCTGCCAGGTCGCAACGGGTCTGCCACTCTTCGGGCGAAACCTGCTGCGCGTCGATCCGCGGGGTGTTGGGGTGCATCGCGCCTCCTTGTTCATGGTATGTTTCGGGCACTTGGCCCGCCGGCATGCAGGGATGTTGCAGCAGCCCCCGGCGGCCCACCATGCACAGAACGCGCTGGTTGTGCCGGCCCTGTTATGGTGTTTTCACCAGTACACCCACCGCCACACCCTCGCCTGACGGATGTTTTCTATGATGTTGTTGGATGCCAGCTCGTCGCAGTCGCTGGTCAACCAGATCGTTGCGGGCATCACCCTCGCGATCAACGAACAGCGCTTGCGCCCGGGCACCAAGCTGCCCTCCATCCGCAAGTTCGCGCAAACCCACAAGGTCAGCCATTTCACCGCCGTCGAGGCTTATGACCGGCTGGTGGCCCTGGGTTACCTGACGGCGGTGCGCAATGCCGGCTTCTATGTACGCAGCGCCCCCGACACCCCCGCCCCGCCGCCGATGCCCAGTGCCAGCGACGATGCCTTCGACTTCGACGCCTACCTGCTGCTGCAGAAGGTGTTCCAGCCGCTGGGCATGGACCTGCGCCCGGGCATCGGCCTGCTGCCCGAGCCCTGGAGCGACGATGACGGGGTGCAACGCAGCCTGCGCGCCCTGAGCCGTCGCGACCCGAGCGAGTTCACCGGCTACGGCCATGCCAAGGGGTGCGCCAACCTGCGCGCCCGGCTGGTGGAGAAGCTGCTCGATACCCGGGTCAACGCCCACCCCGAGCAGATTCTGCTGACCAGCGGCGCCAGCCATGCGCTGGACCTGCTGGTGCGCTACCTGGTGCACCGCGGCGACAGCGTGCTGGTGGACGAACCGGGCTACCACAACCTGTTCCTCAACCTGCGCCTGCAGGGGGCCCGCCTGCTGGGGGTGCCACGCACCCGCGACGGCATCGACCTGGACGTGCTCGAGGCGCAGATCCGCGAACACCGGCCCAAGGTGTTCTTCACCAACACGCGCCTGCAATGCCCCACCGGCACCAGCCTGACACTGGCGGTGGCCCACCGTCTGCTGCAACTGGCGGAAAAGTACGACTTCCTGATCGTGGAGAACGACATCTACGCCGACCTCGACCCGTCCGACCAGCAGGCGCTGGCAGGCATGGACCAGCTGGCGCGGGTGATCTATGTGGCCAGCTTCTCCAAGAGCATCGCGCCGTCGCTGCGGGTGGGGTTCGTTGCCGCGCACCGCGACCTGATCGACGAACTGGTGCCACTGAAGATGGCCAGCGGCCTGACCACCTCGGCAATTGCCGAGGAACTGGCACTGGAGGTGCTGCTGCAGGGGCGCCACCGCAAGCACGTCAAGCAGTTGCAGGCCAACCTGGCCCTGGCCCATGAACAGGTGGCGCGCAAGCTCGAGGCGGTGGGCATGGAGATCTTCGTCAAGCCCCATGCGGGGTTGTTCCTGTGGGCCCGTCACCCCCAGGTCGAAGACGCCACGGCACTGGCCATGGACGCACGCGAACACAAGATTCTGCTCGCGCCCGGGCAACTGTTCATGCCCGATGCGCGGGTGGTGCCGTGGCTGCGTTTCAATGTGGCGCACGCGCAGGATGAGCGGATCTACCGGCTGTTGGAGCAGGCCGCGCACTGACCGGATTCGACTCGCCTCTTCACCAGTAGGCGCCGGCCTTGCCGGCGAAGCGGCC
>NZ_JAFKEC010000059.1 GCF_017848315.1 Pseudomonas palmensis | reverse complement strand
TGTGCCACAAGGACTGCGGCCAGGTGCGGGCGGCGGGGTGCTGCTGGGGCAGCAGCGGGGCGCCGATTGTTGCTCTGGCAGCAGCAGGGCAGCTGCAACACTGCTGCCAGGCCAGCACCCGGTGTTCAACAGGTCTTTAAAAAGCCAACAAAAACAATGAGTTGGTGAGTTGGCACGGGCGCTGCAATGGCATGGCTACCTTCGCTTGATGGAACATGCCCATGTCAATCGCCGCTACCTTGCCGTTGCCTGCCGCACCGGCCCTCGAACAGATCTGGTTCACCCGCTGCCCGGTGCCGACCGCCTCCGGCATCGCCTACACCCTGGGCTGGCTGGGGGAGGAATTCGCCGCCGACGGCCTGCCGGTGGAGACCCTGCAGGAGGCCCGCCAGCTCGGCCATCACCACTACGATCACCAGTTGCCCGGGCTGTTTCGCGAGGGCGGCAACGTGCCGGCCCTGGCCGCCCGCGCCGCCGGTTCGCCCAGCCGCCTGATCGGCCTGACCTGGATCGAGGAATGGCAGACCGTCCTGGTACGCCCCGACTCCGGCATCCGCAGCGCCCGGGACCTCAAGGGCAAGCGCCTGGCGCTGCCGGCCTGGGGCGACAACCGCCCGGGCAGCATCGCCCGTGCCATGAGCCTGCATGGCTACAAGGGCGCGCTGAGCCTGGCCGGCCTGAGCTTCGACGATGTCGAACTGGTGGAAGTGGCGCTGCACAACCAGGACGACGCCCCCACCCCCGAGCAGGGCCTGCAGCGCCTGTGGTCGGGGCTGGACTACCTGGCCCGTGGCGAGGTCGACGCGGTGTACGTCAAGGGCGCCGCCGCTGCCGATGCAGCGCGCCGCCTGGGCCTGGTGGTGGGCATCGACCTGGACCAGATCAGCGACCCGCGTTACCGCATCAACAACGGCACGCCACGGCCGATCACCGTGCACCAGAGCCTGCTGGACAACCACTTCGACCTGGTGGTGCGCTTCCTGGCGCAGACCCTGCGCGCCGCCGACTGGGCCAGCCACAACCGCGAGGCGCTGCTGCGCATCCTGCAGGACGAGACCCGCGCCGGCGCCCAGGGCGTGGACGAAGCCTACCGTGGCGACTTCCACACCACCCTGGCCCCGGACCTCTCGGCCCAGCGCCTGGGCTACCTGGACATCCAGAAGACCTTCCTCAACCTGCATGGCTTTCTCGAAGCCGATTTCAACCTGGCCGACTGGGTCGACCCGCGTCCACTGCAAGCTGCCCATCAACTGCTGGCCCGGCGCGCCCGCGCCTGAACCAAGGAGTTCGCCATGACCGTACTGACCACCGAGCACCTGATCGACGCCGACCTCAAGGCCTTCATCGAGCAGGTGCTGCACGAGGCCGAACAGGCCTTCACCGTGTTCCGCGAAACCAACACCATCACCGCCGCCGGCACCGTGGGCTTCATCGAGCGCGTACCGGGCCGCGAGCTGCTGGTGTCGGTCAACTACCCAGGCCCGTGGGACTACCGCAAGCCGCTGCAGGCCACGGTCAGCGACTTTGCCGGCAACCTGGTGCATGGCCAGGGCAAGGGCGGGCTGGGCCGCTACACCCGGCTGTTTCGCGAAGACGCCGGCATCACCACGGTGTCCCACGTGCACACCCCGTACCTGGGCGCCTGGGCGCAGACCCAGCGCAGCCTGCCGTTCCACTACGTGCCGGTGCAGCGCTACCAGCTGGCCCGCGAGCTGCCGGTGTACATCGACCGGCGCCAGGACGAGGTCGACTTCATTCTCGAGCGCCTGGCCGAGAACCCCTACACCCCGGCGATTCTCGAAGCCAACGGCGGTGCGACCGTGTGGGGGCGCCAGGGCCTGCGCGCCACCGCCGAATTCATCCTGCTGCTGGAGGAGGGCGCGCAACTGCAACTGCTGGCCGAGTCCATCGGCGGCTCGCGCCCCTACGGCCCCGGCGTGCTCACCCAGCAATGGAACATGAGCAAGCTGATCGACCGCGCCCACGCGCTGGGCCTGGTCCCGGCCATCGACCGCCCACGCGCCTGAGGAACCTGCCATGGCCATCAAGATCCTGTGGTACCTCACCAGCCCCGACGGCCCCTACCCGTGGGAGCCCCAGGGGCGCTGGAAAACCGATTTCGCCCACCTCAGGCAACTGGCGGTGGCCAGTGACCGCCTGGGGTTCTACGGCGCCCTGCTGGGTTCAAGCCCCAACGAGAGCCTGGCGGTGTCGGCGGCACTGATCGATGCCACCGAGCGCCTGCGCTTTCTGGTGGCGCAGCACCCGGGCGAGCTGTCGCCGGCGGTGCTGGCCAAGTGGGCGCTGACCTTCGACGAGTTCTCCAACGGCCGCCTGCTGTTCAACGTGGTCAATGGCAGCGACGCGGGCCTGGCCACCCTGGGTGTGCATTACCCGCACGATGAGCGCTACCAGTTCAGCCTGGAATACTGGCGCGCCTTCCAGCGCATCTATGCCGGCGACACCGCCGGTTTCGACGGCCAGTACGTGAAGCTCGCGCCACGCCCGGCTGCGGCGGCGCGCCATCCGCTGGGCGGCTGGCACCCGCCGCAGCGCCTGGCGGTACCCCTGTGGGGCGCCGGCACCTCGGACGTGGGCGTGGCGCATTCGGTGCAACTGCTGGACGTGTACCTGAGCTTTGCCGACACCCCGCCCCGGCTGGGCGACAAGTTCCGCCGCGTGGCCGCCGAGGCGGCGAAGTTCGGCCGCGAACTGACCTACGGCACGCGCCTGCAGGTCATCGTGCGCGAGACCGAGGCCCAAGCCTGGGCACATGCCGAGAAGCTGCTGCAACAGACCTCCCTGGCCACCGCCCGCGCCGCCATCGAGCGCCACCTGCCGCCGGGCCAGACCCTGGACACCTTCCACAGCGACAACCCGCAGGTGCAGCGCAACGTGCAGAGCATCCGCGACGGGCGCCTGCCCACTGCGCGCGAGCTTGAGATCTACCCCAACGTGTGGACCGGCCCCAGCCTGTTCGGCTTCGACATCCTCGGCCCGTCGTCCGGCACCTACCTGGTGGGCAGTGCCGAGCAGGTGGCCGAGCGCATTCGCGAGTACCAGCAGCAGGGCACCTCGGCGTTCATTCTCTCGGGCTTTCCGCTGATCGATGAAGCGCACCGGGTGGCCGACCTGCTGTTCCCGCTGCTGGAACTGGACCACGGGTTCGAGATCCCGCGCCTGGGTGCGCGCACCGCTGCCGAGCCGGCCTAAGGAGCTGCCCATGCCTCATGAATTCTCGCGCCGGATCTTCCTCGGCAACAGCCTGGCCGTCGGCGGCGGCCTGCTGCTGGGCTCCAGCCTGCTGGGCGGCTGCGATGCCGGCGGGCCTGCCAGCAGCGCGGCGGCCAGCGCACGCCCGGGCACCCCGGTGCACGGCGGGCGCCTGCGCGTCGGCATCATCGACGGCGACCAGGCCGGCAACCTGGATGCACACAAGCCTTCCGGTGGCGGGATCATTCGCGGCTGGGCGCTGTACAGCAAGTTCTGGGAATGGAACGACGATGTCAGCACGCGCCTGGGCCTGGCCGAATTTGCCGAGCCCAATGCCGATGCCAGCGCCTGGACCATTCGCATCAAGCCGGGGCTGGAGTTCCACCACGGCAAGAGCATCGGCGCCGACGACATGCTGTTCTCGATCCTGCGCCTGACCGACCCGAAACTTGCCTCGCCATTTGCCGGGCTGGTGGGCGCCATCGACCGCCAGGCGCTGCGCAAGCTCGACGAGCGCACCATCGAGATCCGCTTCAAGCAGGGCCGCAGCTTCTTCCCGCTGGACGAGACCCTGATTGCCTTCGGCGGCATCGTGCCCACCGACTACGACCCGGTCAGCAACCCGGTGGGCGCTGGCCCGTACCGGCTCAAACGTTTCGTGCCGGGCCAGCGTGCGCTGTTCAGCCGTTTCGAAAACTACTACAAGCCCAACCAGCCGTACGCCGACGAGCTGGAGATCATCGAATTCAAGGACCAGGTATCGCGCGTGGCCGCCCTGCGTGCCGGGCAGATCGACATCGCCAGCGGCGTGCAGGCCGAGCACAGTGCCTTGCTCAAGGCCGACCCGCGCCTGCAACTGGTGGTGTCGCCCACCACCTCGTTCAGTGGCTTCAACCTCAACACCGCCAAGGCGCCGTTCCAGGACGAGCGGGTGCGCCAGGCCTTCCGCCTGCTGGCCGACCGCCAGGAGCTGGTGGGGCGTGGCCTCAACGGTTTCGGGCGCATCGCCAACGACCTGTATTCGCCAACCGACCCCACCTACAACCATGCCATCGCCCAGCGCCCCTTCGATCTGGACCAGGCCCGTTCGCTGCTGCGCCAGGCCGGGCAGACCGACCTGCGCATAGAGCTGACCACCACCGCCAACGAAATCAACGCTGCCCTGGTGTTCGCCCAGCAGGCGAAGAAGGCCGGTGTCCAGGTCAAGGTCACGCCGGTGGACGCCTCGGTATTCAACGGCCCGCAGAAGGAGCAGTGGCTGATGTCGCCCGGCTCGACACCGGCCCGCGGCTTTCTGGCCACCGGCCTGCACAACGATGCACCGCTGGCGATCTACAACCGCAGCAACTTCCGTGACGAGCGCTTCAGTGCGCTGTTCACCCAGGCCCTCGGCCAGCCGGATCTGGCGCAGCGCAAGCAGCTGGTGCACGAGGCGCAGGCCATTCAGCACCAGCGCGGCGGCCTGCTGATCTGGGGCTTCACCGACGTGCTGGACGCCGCCTCGAACAAGGTCGGCGGCCTGCACGGCGAACAGACCACCTTCGCCTCCTGGCGCTTTGACAGCCTGTGGTTGAACCATGCCTGAACCGTGCGCAACCTCTCATCGACTGCCGGCCTGGCTGCCCTGGTTCATCGGGCGCCTGGGCTACGGCCTGCTCACCGCCTGGGTCATCAGCCTGGTGGTGTTCATCGCCACCCAGGCGCTGCCCTCGGACCCGGCGCGGGTGATCCTGGGCCCCGACGCGCCGCTGGAGAGCATCCAGACCCTGCGCGAGCAACTGGGCCTGAACCGGCCGATCCTGCTGCAGTACCTGAGCTGGCTGGGGCAGGTGCTGCACGGCGACCTGGGCATCTCGCTGGATTCGAACCAACCGGTGGCCGGCATCATTCTCGCGCGCTTTGGCAATACCCTGGCGCTGCTGGGCGGCGTGCTGCTGGTGGTGGTGCCGCTGGCGTTGAGCATCGGCGTGAGCCTGGCGCTGCGGCGTGACAGCCGCCTGGACCGCTGGGCGCTGTCGGCGCTGATCTTTCTCAAGGCCACCCCGGGTTTTCTGCTGGCCATCGGGCTGGTGCTGCTGTTTTCCATGCCGCAGTTCAGCCTGCTGCCGGCGGTGTCGATCCTCGACCCGGACAAGCACCTGTGGCAGCAGCTGGAGTTTCTGCTGCTGCCGATCCTGGCCCTGAGCCTGTCGTCGCTGCCGTACCTGGCGCGGCTGGTACGCGCCTCGATGATCGAGGCGCTGGAATCCGACTACGTGAGTGCGGCGCGCCTGCGCGGGGTGCCCGAATGGCGCATCGTGTGGCGCCACACCTTGCCCAACGCGCTGGTGCCGGCGGTGCAGGGCGTGGCCCTGACCTTGCGCACCCTGATCGGCGGCGCGCTGCTGGCCGAGGTGATCTTCAGCTACCCCGGCATCGGCACCCAGCTCAACACCGCGATCCAGATGCGCGACCTGCCGCTGATCCAGGGCGTGGTGCTGGTGATCACCCTGGGCGTGGTGGCGATCAACCTGCTGGCCGACCTGCTCACCGTGCTGCTGACCCCCAGGCTGCGCACCGCGCGGCGGGTCACGCTGATCCAGCGCAACCGTCGCGGCATCCAGAGCTGGTGGCGCCGCCCGGCAGCCAAGGCCCCTTGAGAGGAAGAGAGCATGTTCAGTGCAAGTGTCTGGCGTGAGCCGCAAATTCGTCGGGGTGGGCTGGTGACCCTGGCCATCGTGCTGCTGGCGCTGCTGGGCCCGTGGCTGGCGCCGCATGCGGCCACCGACATGGTTGGCGGGGTGTACGGGCCGCCCAGCGGCGAGGCGCCGTTGGGGCATGATTTTCTGGGCCACGACGTGGTGTCGCGGCTGCTCAGTGGCGGTGTGTCGATCCTGTGGATGTCGCTGGCGGCCGCTGCCATTGCGCTGGTGCTGGGCACGGCGCTGGGGCTGCTGGCCGGGCTGTCGCGCCAGCGCCTGGACCAGGCCATCACCTGGCTGGCGGATGTGTGGCTGGCGTTTCCGGACCTGATCCTGGTGCTGCTGATCGTGTCGATGCTGGGGCGCGCGCCGTGGCTGATCGTGATGACCGTGGCAATTGCCTTTACCCCCGGCGTGATCCGCCTGGCGCGCGGCAGTGCGGTGGCGGTGGCCAGCCAGGAGTTCGTGGAGGCGGCGCAGATGATGGGCTTTTCGCGCACGCGGATTCTGCTGCGCGAGATCCTGCCCAACGTGCTCACGCCGCTGCTGGTGCACTTTGGCAACATGCTGACCTGGGGCGTGGGCATGTTGTCGGGCCTGAGCTTTCTGGGTTACGGCGTGGCGCCGCCGGCGGCGGACTGGGGGCTGATGATCAACGAGAACCAGGCCGGGCTGCTGGTGCAGCCGTGGGCGGTGCTGGCACCGGCGCTGCTGATCGGGGTGTTCGCCTACGGCACCAACATTCTGGCCGAGGGCATTGCCCGGCACAGTGCGGGAGAACGCAAATGAATGCGCATGCCTTGATGGCCTCTTCGCCGGCAACGCCGGCGCCTACAGGTTTTGCACCGTCTGTAGGAGCCGGCGTTGCCGGCGAAGCGTTGCGGGTCGAGAACCTGCGGGTCGAACTCGCCAGCGGCGCCGATATCATCGACCACATCCACTTCAGCCTGGCCCCCGGTGAAATCCTCGGCCTTGTCGGCGAGTCCGGCTCGGGCAAGACCACCCTGGCCACCGCGCTGCTGGCCCATGCCCGGCGCGGTGCGCAGATTGCCGGCGGGCGCATCGACATTGCCGGCGCCTCGCTGCTCGAACTCAAGGGCGATGCCCTGCGCCGTGCCCGCGGCGGGCTGATCGGCTATGTTGCGCAAGACCCGGCCATGGCCCTCAACCCGGCGCTGCGCATCGGCAACCTGCTGCGCGAAACCCTGCTGGCCCACGAGCCCCTGCTTGCCCGCGCGGCCCAGGCCGACCGCCTGCAGCAGACCCTGGTGGACGTCGGCCTGCCCGGCGATCGCGAGTTTCTCAGGCGCTTCCCCCATCAACTGTCCGGCGGCCAGCAGCAACGGGTGATGCTGGCCCTGGCCTTCGTGCTGCGCCCGCGCCTGATCGTGCTCGACGAACCCACCACCGCCCTCGACGTCGGCACCCAGGCGCACATCCTGCAAACCCTGCGCAGGCTGTGCAAGGAGCAGGGGGTGGCGGCGGTGTACGTGTCCCACGACCTGGCCGTGATCAAGGACCTGGTCGACCGCGTGATGGTGATGTACGCCGGGCGCATCGTCGAGGTGGCGCAGCGCGAACGCCTGTTCGCGCGGCCCGCGCACCCGTACACCCTGGGCCTGCTGGCGGCGATTCCGGACGTGGCCCGCCAGCGCCCATTGCAGGCGATTGCCGGCCATGCCCCGGCGCCCGGTCAGCGCCCGCAAGGCTGCGCCTTCGCCCCGCGGTGCGCGCGCCGCAGCGCTGCCTGCACCTCGCTGGAGCCGTCGCTGAATGCGCTGGACAGCGCGCAGCAGGTCGCCTGCCTGCACCCGCAACTGACTGCTGTGGCTGCGCCGACGGTGGTGCCGGCAACGATGCTCAGCTGCGCTGACACGCCGCTGCTGAGCCTGCGCGACCTCAACCTGAGCTACGACCGCCAGGTGCTGTTCGACCTGTCGCTGGACCTGTACAAGGGCGAATGCCTGGCGGTGGTGGGCGAGTCGGGCTCGGGCAAGACCAGCCTGGCGCGCACCCTGGCGGGGCTGGGCGATACCGCCCAGGCCGAGCTGACCTTCGACGGGCAGCCGCTGAGCCTGCTGGCGCGCCAGCGGCCCGCGGCCACGCGCCACCGTATCCAGTACATCTTCCAGAACCCGTACCGCGCCCTGAACCCGCGCCAGACCGTGGCGCAGTGCCTGCAAGCGCCGCTGGAGCACTTCTTCGGCCTCAAGGGCGCGGCCTGCCGGGCGCGTATCGACGCGGCGCTGGCACGGGTCGCGCTGCCCCCGGATGCGGCGCACAAGTACCCGCATCATCTGTCGGGTGGCGAGCGCCAGCGCGTGGCGATTGCCCGCGCGCTGGTGTGCGAGCCTTCGGTGCTGATCTGCGACGAGGTGACCTCGGCCCTGGACGTGTCGGTGCAGGCGGCGATCCTGGCGCTGCTCAAGCAGTTGCAGGGCGAGGGCATGACCCTGCTGTTCGTCACCCACGACCTGGGCGTGGTGCGCGCCATCGCCGACCGCGTGGTGGTGGTCAGGGAAGGGCGGATTGTCGAGCAGGGGCCGGCGCAGGATGTGCTGGACCACCCCCAGGCGGCGTACACCCAGGGCTTGCTGGCGCACTCGCCACGGCTGGGCTGAGCGGGCGGCCGGCGTGCATCAGCGCATGCACCAGCAGGCCGGTCAGCAACCCCCAGAACGCGCCGCCGATACCCAGCAGGGTGACATTGGCGGCGGTGGCCAGAAAGGTGATCAGCGCGGTCTCGCGGGTACGCGCATCGCCCATCGCGCTGGCCAGGCTGCCACCGATGGCGCCCAGCAGGGCCAGCCCGGCGAGGGTGGTGACGAAGGTGCGCGGCAGCACCATGAACAGGCTGGCCAGGGTCACGCCGAAAACCCCCACGGTGACGTAGAACACCCCGCAGGCGATGCCGGCGAGGTAGCGCCTGGCCGGGTCGGGGTGCGCGTCCTTGCCGGTGCAGATGGCCGCAGTGATGGCGGCCACGTTGAACGCATGGGCGCCAAACGGCGCCATCAGCAGCGACCCCAGCCCGGTGACCGTGATGATCGGGTTGGCGCTGGTGGTGTAGCCGTCGTTGCGCAGCACCAGCATGCCGGGCATGTACTGCCCGGTGAGGGTGATGACGAACAGCGGCAGCGCCACGCCGAACAGCGCGCCAAGGCTGAACTGCGGGGTTTCGAACACCGGCAGCGCCATGCTCAGGTGCACGCCGTGCAGGTCCAGGCGCTGCTGGGCCAGCAGCATGGCCAGGCCCGCCACCAGCACCCCGACCACGGCAAAGCGCGAGGTGAAGCGGCGCAGCACGGCGTAAGTGAGCACCAGCACGATCACCAGCAGTGGGTCGGCGCTGGCCCCGCCGAAGGCGTTGACCCCGAACTGCAGCAGGATGCCTGCCAGCAGCCCGGCGGCGATGCCGGCCGGTATCCAGCGCACCAGCCGCTCGAACACCCCCGACAGCCCCAGCAGGATGAAGCCGATGGCGCACAGCACGTAGGCGCCGATCACCTCGCCATAGGGTGTGAACGGCATGACCGTGGCCAGGAACGCCACGCCCGGGGTGGACCAGGCGGTGATGATCGGCGCGCGGTAGCGCCAGCTCAGCCAGGCCCCGGTCAGGCCCACGCCGATGCTCACCGACCACACCCACGAGGCGGTTTGCGCGGCGGTCAGGTTGCCCAGTTGCGCGGCCTGGAACACCAGCACGAAGGTGCCGCCATAGTTGACCATGACGCTGATCAGGGCGGCCAGGGTGGGTGAGACGAGGTCACGCGGGTGCAGGCGCGAAGCGGTTCGGTTCATGGGCAGGTCCTTGCGGGATGGGCTGGGGTGCCGAGCGTATCCGCGCCAGGGGTGGCCCGATCAGTCCACCTCGCTGGCCTGCGCCAGACCGCTGCGCACGCCGGGGCGCAGGGCCTTGGCCAGGCGTGCCACGGCACTGCCGATCTGGTGCGGGGTGAGCGCTGCGAAGCCCAGCAGCCAGCCGCCCTGTGCCGGCGGCGTGGCGTACAGGCGGCTGAGGCCGGGCAGGTGGATGCCCGCCCGCGCGGCCTGGCGGATCGTCTCGGCCTCGCTCCAGCCATGCTCCAGGCGGCACAGCATCTGCAGGCCGCCCGGTGGCAGCTGCGCGCTGGCGATGCCGCCCAGGTGCTGGTGCAGTGCCTCGGCCATGGCCTCGCGGCGCACGGCATACAGCGTGCGCATGGCGCGAATGTGCGCGGCGAAATGGCCGTCTTCGATAAACCGCGCCAGGGTCAACTGGGCCAGTTGCGGGGTGTGCCCGTCGAGCATGCTGCGCGCGTGGCTCATGGGCGCGACCAGGGCCGGCGGCAGCACCATGAAACCCATGCGCAGGCCGGGGTACAGCGACTTGGCGAAGGTGCCCAGGTAGATCGTGCGCTGCGCGCTGTCCAGGCCCTGCACGCAGGCGGTGGGCAGGCCGTCGTAGTGGAACTGGCTGTCGTAGTCGTCCTCGATGATCCAGCCGTTGCGCTCGGCGGCCCAGGCAATCAGGTCCAGGCGCCGCTCCAGGGCCAGGGTGACGCCGGTGGGGTACTGGTGCGACGGGGTGACGTAGACGGTGTTGGCGCCGCTGCGGTCGGCACGCAGCAGGTCGGTGCGCAGGCCGTGCTCATCCACGGCCACGGGCACCACCTGCAGCTGTGCCATCTCGAAGGCCTTGCGCGCGCCAAAGTAACCCGGGTCTTCGAGCAGGATCGGCCCGCCGGGGTCGGCCAGCACCTGCGCGCACAGGTACAGCGCCTGGCGCGCGCTGCTCAGCACCAGCACCTGGTCGGCGTGCACCCTGGCGCCGCGTTCCAGGTTCAGGTAGCGGGCGATGGCCTGGCGCAGCGGCGCGGCACCCAGCGGGTCGCCATGCAGCAGCACCTGGGCGCGGTAGTCCTTCTGGGCCTGGCGTTGCAGGCGGTCCCAGGTGTCGAGGGGGAAGTTGCGCGTCTCGGGCAGGCCGGTGGCGAAGGCCTTGACCTGCTGCTGGTCGCTGACCCCGCCGCTGGCCAGGATCGCCGCGCCACGGGCGCTGAGGCCGACGGTGGCAGGCGCGTGCTGCGGCGCGCCGGTGCGCGGGGGGCGTGCACCCAGCAGACGCGGCCCCAGGTGCTCGGCCACATAGCTGCCCGAGCCTGGGCGGCGGCAGATGCAGCCCTCCAGCTGCAGTTGCACATAGGCCATCTCCACGGTGTCGCGAGACAGTCCCAGGGAACTGGCCAGGGTGCGGGTGGCGGGCAGGCGGCAACCCGGTGGCAGTTCGCCGGCAAGAATGAGTTCGCGCAGGGCGCGCTGTACCCGCACGCGCAGCTCCAGCGGGGCCAGCTCGGCGGCGGCCAGGCGGATCTTCAGGGTGTCGAGTTGAAAACTGTGGGCCATGACGTCTGTGCAGTGAAGAAGGGCAGGCCGGCATGCTGACCTGCCAGGGCCCGGCTGTCCATGCCTGCCCTTGAACGGGGGAAGGTTACAGCGCGATCTGGTAGAGGATCGTGCCGGGGTTGACGGCTACACGGTTGTACAGCTGCTGGGCGCGATGGTTGGTCTGGTGGGTGTGCCAGTACAGGCGTGTGCACTGCTGCTGGTCGGCGGCGGCCTTGACCCAGGCGATCAGGTGCTCGCCGGTACCCTGGCCGCGCATCTGCGGGGCGACGTAGAGGTCTTCGAGGTAGCAGTAGTGGGTGGTCGACCAGGTAGAGCGGTGGATGACCCAGGTGACCATGCCGACCAGCTCGCCGTCGTACTCGGCCACTGCGGCGAACACGGGCTCGTCGGGGTCCAGAAAGCGCTTGAAGGTGGTGGCGTTGACGGCTTCGCCCAGGTCGACCTGGTAGAAGTCCTGATAGGCCAGCCAGAGCGGCAGCCAGGCCTCGAAGTCGGTGGGCTGGATGGGGCGGATGGCGAGTGATGCGGTACTGCTGGTCATCGCTGATGGTCCTCGTTGATGGCAAGGCTGCATGCCTCGCGACCTGCCCAAGCATAGGGGCAGGGCGCGGGCATCAACCGACCACTTGGAGGGCGGCGGGCAGTCCGCGTGCCTCAGGCCGCCAACAGGCCGGCCAGCGCGACCAGCCGCTGTTCGACCGTGTCGCGGGGGCAGTGGCTCTGCAGGTAGCCGGCCTCGACGACAAAGTCGAAGTCCTGCTGCAGGGCATGGGCCAGGGCGTCGCGCCCGAGCAGTTCATCGACATCGATCTGCAGCAGGAAGCCATGCGACGTGGAGGTGACATAGAGATGGGTGTGCACCTGCGGGCTGTGCCTGTGCAGCAGGTAGAAGTAGGGTTCGTCGGCACTGCCGGAAACCGGCACGTAGCCTTCGACCGACAGCGGTGCCAGTTGCGCCAGCCGCTGCGGGGTTTGCAGCCGTTGATGCAGGGCGAAGCTGAACAGCTCGGCATGGCTGCCACTCATGCGTTCCCTGGCCAGCAGGTACACCTGGTCGCGTTCGAAGCGCAGTTGGCGCAACGCGCAGTACCCGAGGGCCGAGGGGGTCTGGATCAGCACCTGGCGCCACGGCTCCCGCACCCGGGCCTGGTCGATGATGCGTTGCAACTGGGCCGGCAGCGGGCGGGTTTCGTCCAGTCGGTTCCAGAGGCAGAACAGCGTCACGCGCATGCCGTCTTCATTGGCCAGCAGGCGTTTCCAGGTGCCAGGGCCCGTGAGACCGTCGCCAAGGAACGAATGGTTGTAGCCGCGTTTGAGCAGGTAATCACCCTCGCTCAACAGCGCGCGCTCCCAGAGGAAGTCGTCGATTGCGCGTAGGCCGTGGTCGTCGAACATCTGCTCGGCCAGCGCAAGGCTGCTGGCAAAGTGTTCCTGCCAGGTGGCATGCGCGTGGCTTTGCAGCGCCCAGGCGGCGCTGCTGTGGTCGAGCAGAAAATCGATCTGGCCCTGAAAGTAGCCGTGCTGCTCGGCGTGTTCGAGCAGCGGCCGCCATTGGCTGTCGGCGACGATCAGTTTCGCCTTGGTGATTTCCTCGCGCACCTGGGTACCGCGAAAGCCGCTGACGGGCCTGTCGACGCTGGCAAAGTGCGCGAGGATGTCCAGCGCCTGCTCCAGCATTTCGCCGAGCCCGCTGACGCTGCGCTTTACATCGTCCGGCCCGTCGTAGCTGGCATTGACCGACAGGTTGACCACCAGCCGCATCCACTCGCCAAATGCCTGCGGTTGGCTGCTGCCATGGCGGCGCAGGAACATCGCATAGCCGCAGAACTGCACCAGGCGGGTGTAGTTCAGTGGCTGGTCGCTGATGGCGTGGTTGAAGAAGGCGACCTCGTCGAAGTAGTGCGCCGTGGGCAACTGGGTGGCGAAACTGTCGGGCCCCTCGCTCCAGGCTTCGAGCAGCAGCATCAGGGTTTCGGAAAACGCATCATCGAGCCAGCCGTTGTCCTCGTACACCTGGTAGCTCAGGCGCTGCTGGCGGTTGCGCAGCTTGAGCAGGTCGGCTTCGTAGCTCGGCGCATCGACGGCGCGGGTGGCCGCGGCGACCATCTGCAACAGGTTCATCACCGCCTGGTCGAACAGGCGCATGGTCGCGGGGGCCGTGGCGTCATTGCGGGCGTTGCTGAAGTTCCAGAAAAAATCCGCCCAGCGCGTGTCCATGCGCCAGGCGAAGAAGGTCGCGGTGCTGACCGGCTTGCCGTGCATCTGCCGGGTGTGACCGTCGAACTGGGTGTGCAGGTGCCGTTCATAGCGCGCCTTGAACGTCTCGAAGGCGGTCAGCGGCATGCCGCGGGCGTTCATCTTGATGTACAGGTCGTCGGCCAGGCCGAAGTCGTCCAGGTCGAGGATCTGGAAGCTGATCACCGGCCGCTGTACATCGATCAGGCGGGCAAAACGGGCGGTGGCGGCGTTGTGAAAGCGCTCGTGCATGGCCTGCAGCATGGTCAGGCATGACTGGATGGTGGGGTCCAGGCGCCAGTGGCGAAAGTACCAGGGCTGGTCGGTGAGGTGCTCGATCAGCGAGTCGTCGGCACCCAGCGCGGGCGAGGGCGCATGCTGGCTGAGGGCGTCGAAGAACTCGCTGCTGCTGGGCCTGACGCTGTAGGCGAATCGGGCGCTGCCGTTGGCGTTGCAGAACAGCTGGGCGAAGGCTGCCAGCTCACCGTCGCGTTGCGCCAGGTACCAGTGCAGCAGAAACAGCGTGGTCAGGCGCTGCTGGCCGTCGAGCGGGACGAACTGGCGCTGGGGGTTCAGCGTGCCGTAGACGAAGTCCAGGTTCAGCGGCAGGCTCGGGTCGTCGGGCGGCAGTGCCAGGGCGCGGGCCAGGGCACCGAGGAACTCGCTGCGCACCTCTTCGGTATCGGCCCTGCCCTGGGCGTAGTCGCGCTGGATCAGCGGGATGCGGGTGCCGGCGTAGCGCTCGAACAGCTGGCCGAAGATGATCTGGCTGTTGGCGCTCATGCGTGCTGCTCCTGCGGGTCGGCGAAGAAGGCTATCAGGGTGTGCAAGAGCGCAAGCGCGTAGCCCTTGCGGTCCTGTTCGCTCCAGAACAGCAGGTGCTTGACGTCAGGGCTGTAGCATTTGAGGAACAGGTTGCGCGTGCACAGCGGCACGAACACGCCGCCCTGGTCCAGGGCCAGCAGGCGCTCGCGCTTGACCGCGAAGATCGCGTTCTTGTAGCTGCGGTTGGTCTTCTGGTCGAGCAGCGTGAGGTTGCCGATGCTGTCGTCGACCTCCTGGTTTTCGCCGAACGCCTCCAGCACTGCCTGGTGGAGCGCGTTGAAAGCCTCATCGTCTGCACCCTTGGGGTCGCCAATGAATGCCTCCAGGGCCTCGCGCAGAGGCCGGGTTTCGGTCTTGTCCGGCAGGTGCGGCAGGCAGCGCTGCAGCCATTGCTGTTTTTCCTCGGCGCCGTTGAAGCGGTGGGCGGTGACCGAGCGCACATGTTCGATGTCCCAGCGCTCCTTCTTGAAGCTGTCGAACTGGAAGCGCACGTTCGATTGCGGGTTCTGCAGCAGGCTGGCGAGGTTGAACAACAGCAGGGTCGCGCGAATGGCCGATCTGTCCCGCTGTGAGTAGTCCAGGCCGGCGAGGAATGGCGAGAGCGCATCGGTAATGGCGTCGCGGGTAGCCGGCTGGGGCAGGGGCGAGCCGGTCAGTTGCATGAACACGCGCTGGCGCAGGCGCTGTTCGAACTGGCTCTTGGGCAGGCCTTGCGACAGGGCGAACAGCTCGGCCACGGCGACACCCTGCTGCACCAGAAAACCGATGATGTGGTAGAGCCGGCGGTCCTCGAACCATTCCTCCAGCAGCATGCAGGTGTTCTTGACCTGCTGCCATAGCGGTTGCGCCGAGGCGTCGGGGGCAGCCAGCCGGCGACTGTAGTGATGGAACACGGAGTAGCGCTGTCGGGCTGGCGCGCTTGCGCCTTCCAGCCGGGCTACCAGCTGGAACAGGAAGCCGATGCGGTTCTGCCCGGTGCTTGGCTGCTCGTTCAGGAAGTACCAGAGCGCGTCGTTCTGCAGGGCCTTTTCGAGTTGATCCCATTCGTGGGCGATGCGCAGTTGCTGGGGCGTTTCGCCCGAGGCGTCGTCGGCGTTGCGCTTGAGAAACAGCGCACGGATCAGCTCGTCGTCGGTCAGGGGGATCTTGCCGATGTTCAGGCGCGTGAAGGCGTCCACCGGGTTCTCGCTGGCGGCCAGCTCGTACCAGATGACCTTGGTGCGGTTGAGCAGGGTGGACTTGAAGTCGTCGACTTCGTTGTCGTGCTGATCGAACCAGTGCTCGATGCTGTGCATGGCCTGGTACAGGTGGAAGAAATCGACATTGCCGCGGGCCTGTTCGGCCGAGGGCTCGAGCAGAAAATCCGGCAGGTGCGGGCGGGTTTCGTAGCTGAGTTCGAACACCGGTGCGCGGTGTTTTTCGGTGAGCCGCTGGTTGAAGAAACGCAGAATCAGCAGCAGCGTGGTGAGGCGCTGCTGGCCGTCGACCACTTCATACTGGCCATTGTCGCGGGCCTTTAGCACCAGCGGCTGCAGGCAGTAGAAGTCGTCGTTCTGCGGGTTCTTGCGGTAGGCGAACTCGAGGATGTCTTCCAGCAGTTGTTGTACCTGCTCGGGTTTCCAGCGGTAGCCGCGCTGGTAGGCGGGGATCCAGAAGCGATTGACCGGGCTTTGCCTGTCCTCCCTGATCAGCTGGTGGACGGGCTTGGGCCGAAAATCGGGTGAGGTCATTGCAATGGTCCTTATTGCCGAGGGTGCGCAACAGCCGAGCGATGGCAGAGTGCCTTGGTGGGGCGAGGTTGGCAACGGAGTGGGCAGAAAAACCGCGTGGGCAGGTTTTGCTGGCGCTGCGCGCCAGATCGCGGGTCAAGCCCGCTCCCACGGCCTGGCGGCCAGAAGCGGAGTCTGCCCGAAGGGCGTAGGAGCCGGCGTTGCCGGCGAACGAGCGCGAAGCGGTCGCAACGCCTGAGTGCGCGGTGCATCAGGCAAACCGCATGTGCAGGTTTTACTGGCGCTGCGCACCAGATCGCGGGGCAAGGCCCGCTCCCACGGCCTGGCGGCCAGAGGCGGAGTCTGCCCGCAGGGCGTAGGAGCCGGCGTTGCCGGCGAACGAGCGCGAAGCGGTCGCAAGGCCTGAGTGCGCGGTGTATCAGGCAGACCGCATGTGCAGGTTTTACTGGCGCTGCGCACCAGATCGCGGGTCAAGGCCCGCTCCCACGGCCTGGCGGCCAGAAGCGGAGTCTGCCCGAAGGGTGTAAGAGCCGGCGTTGCCGGCGAACGAGCGCGAAGCGGTCGCAACGCCTGAGTGCGCGGTGCATCAGGCAAACCGCATGTGCAGGTTTTACTGGCGCTGCGCACCAGATCGCGGGGCAAGGCCCGCTCCCACGGCCTGGCGGCCAGAGGCGGAGTCTGCCCGCAGGGCGTAGGAGCCGGCGTTGCCGGCGAGCGAGCGCGAAGCGGTCGCAACGCCTGAGTGCGCGGTGTGTCAGGCGAACCGCGTGTGCAGGTTTTACTGGCGCTGCGCACCAGATCGCGGGCAAGGCCCGCTCCCACGACCTGGCGGCCAGAGGCAGCATCTGCCCGCAGGGCGTAGGAGCCGGCGTTGCCGGCGAACGAGCGCGAAGCGGTCGCAGGGCCTACATGCACAATGCAGGCTTTTGCTGCGAGGCCACCGCGCCAATCGCCAGGGAAGTGCCCTTCACTCACCCCCCATCATCAGGTCCAGATTCTGCACCGCCGCCCCCGCCGCGCCCTTGCCCAGGTTGTCGAACACCGCCGCCAACAGCACCTGCTCGCCATTCTCGAACACCATCAGGCGCAGGTCGTCGGTGCCGTTCATCACCTGCGGGTCCAGGTACGTCAGCGCCTTGGCCTGCTGCATCGAAAGCACCTCGACGTGCTGCAATTGCGCATAGTGCTCGGCCAGGCACGCATGCAAGCGCTCCCCGGTAACACCCGGCGCCAGCAGCCGCAGTTGCACCGGGATGGTCAGCACGATGCCCTGGCGGAACGCACCATAGGCCGGCATGAACATCGGCCGCTGGCCCAGCCCGCTGTACTGCTGGATCTCCGGCACGTGCTTGTGCGCAAGCCCCAGCCCATACGCCTGGTATGCCGGCGCCCCGGCCGCATCCGGCCCCTCGTACAGCTCGACACCGGCACGCCCGGTGCCCGAGTAGCCCGACACGGCATGCAGGCTGGCAGGGTAGTCCTGCGGCAACAGGCCGGCATCGATCAACGGCTTGAGCAGGCCGATGGCCCCGGTCGGGTAGCACCCGGGGTTGCTCACCCGCTTGGCTGATGCAATGCGCTCGGCCTGCTGCGGGCTCATCTGGGCGAAACCATAGACCCACTCCGGGTGGGTACGGTGCGCGGAACTGGCGTCGATCACCCGCACCGCCGGGTTGCGGATGCTGGCTACCGCCTCGCGCGCGGCATCGTCGGGAAGGCACAGCATGGCGATGTCGCAGGCGTTGATCGCCTCGGCGCGGTGCTGCGGGCTCTTTCTGTGTTCGGCGGGCAGGGTCAGCAACTGCAGGTCGGTTCGGCCCTGCAGGCGCTGGTGGATCTGCAACCCGGTGGTGCCCTGGTCGCCATCGATGAATACAACGGGTGTGGCCATGAGTGTGCTCGCACGTGAAAAAGGTCAGGGCTTATCTTCGATGCGCGGTTAAGATAGGAAAAGTTGAATTTGACAAAGGTCAGGTTCAGTTTTACTGAAGAGGCAGCAACCATGCGTGAAATAAGCCTGGACCGTTTGCGTACCCTGGTGGCGATTGCCGACCTGGGGTCGTTCGCCGAAGCCGCCCGGGTGCTCAACCTGGCGCCGCCCACGGTCAGCCTGCATGTCGCCGAGCTTGAAGCACGGGTGGGCGGCACCCTGCTTTCGCGCACCCGTGGCAACGTGCAGCCCACCGCCATCGGCGAAACCCTGGTGGAGCGCGCCCGCCGCCTGCTGGCCGACGCGCAGCAGGCACTGGACGATGTGCAGCGCCAGGTGCTGGGCCTGGCCGGGCGCGTGCGATTGGGGGCGTCCACCGGGGCGATTGCGCAACTGATGCCCCAGGCGCTGGAAACCCTGGGCCATGCACACCCCGGCATCGATGTGCAGGTGGCGGTGCTGACCTCGCGCGAAACGCTCAACAAGCTCGCCGAGGGCTCGCTGGACATCGGCCTGGTGGCCCTGCCGCAAAGCCCGGTGAAGGGGCTGAGCATCGAGCCCTGGCGGCGCGACCCGGTCATGGCGTACCTGCCGGCACGCTGGGACTGCCCGGCGCAGGTCACGCCCGAGTGGCTGGCGACCCAGCCGCTGATTCTCAACGACAGCAGCACCGGGCTGTCACGCCTGACCTCGGAGTGGTTCAACGCGGCCGGCCAGCAGCCGGCGCCGCGCATCCAGCTCAACTACAACGATGCGATCAAGAGCCTGGTGGCTGCCGGCTACGGCGCCACCCTGCTGCCCAACGAGGGCTCCACGCCGCTGGCCGATGCGCGCATCGTGATGCGCCCGTTGCAGCCGCTGCTGTGGCGCCAGCTGGGCATCGCGCACCGCAGCGGCGAGGTGGAGCGTGCCACCGGCCATGTGCTGCAGGTGCTGTGGGGCTTGAGCGCGGGGTAGGGCGGGGCGGCGCAGACCTGTAGAATCCCCGCCAGGACCGCAAGGTCACCCTGTTTCCGGAGCCAGACGCCGCATGCCTGTCATCACCCTGCTGCAAACACCCCCCGACGAACCGATCAAGGGCCAGATCCTGCAGATGGTGGTCGACTACCTGACCGACATCAGCAGTGTGGCCCTGCCGCCGAGCAACCCGCTGTACAGCCTCTACCAGTACGGCATCGGCTATGAGGTGCACCTGTACCTGGAGGCCCTGAGTGGCGCGCGCGGCATCCCGGTGGAGCTGCTGGTGGCCACCGACGAGCAGGACCCCTCGCGGCTGCTGGGGTTCGTGCTGTACCTGCCGGTGCAGGACGACCCCCAGGCCTGTGCGGTGGCGTACATGGCGGTACTGGCCGGGCATCGGCGCCAGGGCATCGCCCGGGCCCTGCTGGGGCAGGTGCGCGAGCGCTACCCGCACGTGGAGCTGGCCTGCGCCGTGGGCAAGGTTGCGTATTTCGAGGCGATGGGCTTTCAGGTGCTGGGGGCACGCGGGCCGCAGGTATTGATGAACACCCGCGATCATGCCACCGAGGGGCTGCTGGCGGTGCTCGACGTGGCGCCGATCTACCGCACCCTTGAGGTCCAGCAGATTCACGCCTACCTGCTCAAGCAGCACGGCAAGCGGGCCATGGTGGACGCCGAAAAGCAGCGCGACCGTCATCTGGATCAACTCACCCGCCAGGCGAGGGCATTCGTGCAGCAGCGCCTTGGCGACACGGGCGCGCAGGCCGCTGCCAGCCTGCGGCTGGTGTGAGGGTAGGGGCGTCAACCGGTGGATTTGTGCGCAGGGCAAGGAACGCCGGCCGGCACTGCGCATCCAAGCTCGATAGCGGCGCACAGGCAGGTATTGATAATGCGTCGCATCCCGTGGTGCTACGAAAGCAACACAAAATCCCGCATCATGGGCGCAGTTTGTTCAAGGGAGAGTTACATGCACGACTTATCATCCAGGCTGCGTCTGGGCGCGTTGGCGCTGGGCATGCTTGTCACCACGCTGGCGGTGGCGAGCGACGAGACGCAACTGGTCGAGTCGATCAATGGCTATCGCAGCCAGTCGCAACGTTGTGCCGAGCAGGTGTCGCTGGAGCTGCCGCCGCTGGCCAGCGACCCGCGCCTGGTGCTCCCGGCCAACGGTGTCGGTGACTTGCAACAGGCGCTGGTGAAGGCCTCGTACCCGATGGTCAGCGTGCAGGCCATCAGCCTGTCGGGGCCGCGCGATGCAGCGGCAGCGATGAAGGCGATCCAGGAGAGCTTCTGCAAGGTGGTGCTCGACCCGCAGTTCGTCGATGTGGGCGTGAGCCGCGAAGGGCGTGACTGGCGCATCGTGCTGGCGCGCCCACTGCTCAGTGCCAAGCTGGCGGAGTCGCAGGTGGAGGGGCAGAAGCTGCTCGACGCGATCAACAGTGCGCGGGCCCAGCCGCGCCAGTGCGGCGCCCAGGCCTATGCGGCCAGCGCGCCGCTGGCCTGGAATACCACCCTGGCAGAGGCCTCACAGGGCCATACGCGGGCCATGGCCAACGGCAATTTCTTCGACCACCGCGACCGTGACGGGCGCATGCCGGGCGACCGCGCCGAGTTGCAGGGCTACAGCTATCAGCTGATCGGGGAAAACATCGCCGCCGGGCAGGACAACGTGCGCAAGGTGGTCGATGGCTGGCTGGCCAGCGCCGGGCATTGCGCCAACCTGATGAACCCGCAGTTCAAGGAGCTGGGCGCGGCCTATGCGGTGGACCCCAAGAGCGATGCGGGGATCTACTGGACGGCGATGTTCGGGACGAAGTGACAGCATCGCGGGTCAAGCCCGCTCCCACAAGGCACACCGCCATCCTTGTGGGAGCGGGCTTGACCCGCGAGAGGCCGGCGCCGACCTATACCAGTACCTTGGTCATGGGCACACACGCCAGGTCGATGCCCCGGGGTGAGTGATAGAGCGCTGTCGCTTCGCCCACATAACCACACTGTCGATAGAAGGCTGCTGCGTTCAGCGTGGCGTCCAGGTTCACCTGCGCCAGCCCCAGGTTGCGCGCGAGCGCTTCAAGAAACGCCAGCATCTGTTTGCCCAGGCCTTGCTGCATGTACCCCGGCAACACGAAGATCGCCCCGATTTCACGGGCATTCACATCCAGCATGCCGGTTGCCACCGGCTCACCTTCGATGCACCCCATGTAGAAGTGACTGGCCATGAGGCTGGCGTAGCCATCCTCGGCCGTGCCCGCCGTCCAGGCCAGCATCTGTTCTGCCGGGTAGGCCCCGATGCAGTGATGACGGACTGCCTCCCGACGTATGTCGTAGGCCACCTGGGCATCGGCGCTGGTAGCGGTTCTGATGGTGAGCATTTCACAGTCCATTGGTTCAGGAGGAGGTTGCGGTGGCACTGGCAGTATCGCTGCGGTGGCAGTTCAGGCACCAGACCACGCCACCGACCAGCAGCGCAATAGCAACCAGCTCCAGCGCACCGGGCAGCCGCTGTTCCCACAAAAAGCCGAACAGCAGCGCCGCCAGGGTTTCCACCACCAGCACCTGGCCGCTGAGCGCCAGCGGCAGCAGCCGGCTGGCCTGGTTCCAGAAGGCGCCGCCGACCACCGACGATAGCAGCGCCACGCCCGCGGCCACCAGCACGAAGTGAACCCAGGTTGCCGCGCCATGGGCCGCCACTTCAGGGCCCAGCACCGGGATCGCCAGCACCAGCGCCTGTGCGCCGGTCATCAGGCCCGTGAGCAAGGCCCAGTCGTGGGAGGACACGCCGCCGACCAGGGCCAGCCGGCGGGCGTTGGCCACCGCGTACCAGCTCCAGCTCACCAGCGCGCCCACGGCGCACAGCAGGCCGGCTATCACCTGGCCGCTGCTGGTGCGGGTGTCGGCGCCGCTGTGCAACGCATCGAGGCTGATCAGGGCCACGCCGGCCATCGCCAGCGTCAGCGAGGGGATCAGCCGCCGCACAGGCACCGCGTTGGCGTCATGGCGCCCCGCCAGGGTCACCAGCACCGGGATCAGACCGACGATCAACGAGGTGGTGGCGATGCCGACCAGTTGCACGCCGCTGCCCACCAGCGAGTAGTACACCAGGTTGCCCACCAGGCTCAGCCAGAACAGCGAGACCCAGTCGGCACGGGTGAGCTGCGCGCATACCCGGTGCAGGCGCGGCATCAGCAGCACCAGCGAAAACAGCCCGTAACACAGGAACCGCAGTACCGCGAACTGCACCCCGCTCAACCCTGGGGTGAGTTCGGGGCCCAGGAAGATCACGCCCCAGCACACCCCGGCCGCCACGCCGTAGCCAAGCCCCTTTACCAACGAACGATCAGCGAACATCGCACCACCCCTGCCGTGAAAGGTGCCCAGCATGCGGGTTTTGCCGGTGGTGGTATTGGCGCCGACTGCGGGGTTTTTTACCCAGGCTGTTGCTGGCGCCTGCGGTAGGCGGCGGGGGTGATGCCGCCCACCCGCTGCATGGCGCGGGTGAGGGCGGCCTGGTCGCTGAAGCCGCTGCGCAGGGCGATCTCGGCAATCGGCAGGTGGCTGTCGCCCAGCCAGCGCTGGGCCTGCTCGATCCGTACGCGGGTCAGCCAGCCCTGCGGGGTGCAGTCATGCAGCTCGCGAAAGCGCTGATGCAGCTGGCTGAGGCTCATGCCCGCGACATGGGCCATGCGTTCGTTGCTCCAGGCGGCGGCTGGTCGGGCGTGTACCTGGGCAATCAGGCGGTTGAGGCCGGGGTTCGGCTGCACCGGCAGGGCGGCCAGCGACGCCAGCAGCAAGGGCGCCAGGTGCGTTGCAGTGGCCGCCAGCTGGTCACGGCCGATGAGCTCGGCATATTCGATCAGGCGCCGGGTAGCGGGCGGGATGGTGACATAGGTGCGTTGCGCCAGCGCCGTGAACGGCTGGCCGTGCAGTGCATCGGGGGCACAGTCGAGCACCAGGAAGCGACTGCCGGGCTGCGCCAGCTGCGCGTGCTGCGAACCGGGTCGCACCAGCGCCGCCAGGGCATTGTCGATGCTGCCGCCACGGCCATCCACGTCGATTTCCATGCGCCCGCAGATGGGCAGCACCAGTTGCGTGAAGTCATGCTGGTGATGAGCGCTTTCAGCCTGATAGCTGCGAATATCGAGGTTCAAGACCAATGGTGCACTCCTGGCGTCAGACGTCGGCATGGCCGCCGTGCGCACAGGCTATCCTCGACCCTCTGAACATTCAATCGCACGTGCGCGCCCCAGCCGACAGCCGGCTGTTCGAGATGATCGCACAGTGCCACAATGCGGCATACCAGCGCTTCACCATAGCGGGCATAGCCAATGGATCATCCCTTTTCGCACCCTGATGCCACTGTGGCGCAACTGGCCCGTACCGACCGTTTGCAGTTGCTGTTCCGTCAGTCGCTGACCGCGGTATACGGCAGCTTTCTTGGCGCAGTGATGCTGTGCTGGCTGTGCTGGGACTACATCGAACACAACGTCGCGTTGAGCTGGATCGGCGTGCTGAGCGTGGCGACCCTGTCGCGCATCGTGCTGTTCACCGCTTACTACCGCAGCCCCGAGACCAGCCATACCCCGTCGCGCTGGGAACGCAGATACTGGGTCACCCTGGTGTTCAGTGCCGGCGTGTGGGGCCTGGGGGCGCTGGCGGTGATGCCGCACGACAGCCTGCTGGCCCAGGCGATCGTGCTGTTGTTCGCCGTGGGCATGTCGGGCAGCGCGGTGTCCTGCTATTACGCCTACCGCTCGATGACCCTGGCCGCCATCGGCCTGGTGCTGCTGCCCTGCACGCTGTGGCTGCTGTTTCAGCCCTCGCAGCTGCAGACCGGCATGGCCCTGGCGGTGCTGGTGTTTTCCTCGTTCATGCTGCGCGCCACCGGCAAGCTCTGCGCGGCGCTGGAGAAGGCGTTATGCCTGACCCACGAGATGGAACGCGCGCACCACATCGCCAGCAGCGCGGCGCAAACCGATGAGCTGACCGGCCTGAAGAACCGCCGGGCGTTCTTCGAACATGCCCAGCAGTTGTACTCCCACAGCCAGCGCGAGCAGCGCCCGCTGTGCGCATTGATGCTGGACATCGATCACTTCAAGCGCATCAACGACACCTACGGTCATCAGGTCGGCGACGAGGTGCTGCGCCAGATCGGCGGGGTGATCAAGGCCTCGTTCCGCGACACCGACGTGTACGGTCGGCTGGGCGGGGAGGAGTTCGCGGTGCTGCTGGCCGACACCCCGATGGACACGGCGCTGGGCATCGCCGAACAGTTGGCGCAAGCCATCGCCCAATTGCAGTTCGTGCACCACAGCGACGGCCGCCAGGGCATGACGGCCAGCTTCGGCGTGGCGGTGGCCAGTGCGGCGCACAGCGACCTGCACACCTTGCTCAACAGCGCCGACCAGGCGATGTACCGCGCCAAGGCCCAGGGGCGCAATCAGGTGGTGGCGGCCGACTGACCGCCTGTGCACTGCAACTGAACGTTCGGCCACGCCCGGCACTCACTAGAGCTGAGTGACCCAGAGGACAATGCCATGTCGGTTGACCGCAATACGCCTGAACTCAAAGCCTGGTATGCCGTGCTGGACGATCAGAGTTACCGGCTGGAATCGCCGGATGCCTACCACCAGGCCCTGGTCAGCCTGGCCCAGGCGCTGCTGGACGACGGTGCCATCGAATGGGACGACTGGCTGGCGCTCAAGGCCATGGCCGATGAGGCGAACACGCACGCCATCGAAGCGGCCGTGGAGGCCAAGGTCGACGACCCGGATACCTGATCGCCAGGGAGGTGCGGATGAAAACGCTGAAGATCGCCACATTCAACATCAACGGCCTGCGGGCGCGGCTGCCCAACCTGCTGGCCTGGCTGGAGCGGGAACAGCCCGACATCGCCTGCCTGCAGGAGCTCAAGGCGGTAGACAGCGCGTTCCCTGTGGCTGACTTCGAAGCCCTCGGCTATGGCTGCCTGCACCATGGCCAGGCGTCGTGGAACGGCGTGGCGATTCTGGCCCGTGACGCGCAACCGCTGGAGGTGCGCCGCGGCTTGCCGGGAAGCGAGGACGATACGCAAAGCCGGTATCTCGAAGCGGCGGTGCTGGGCATTCAGGTCGGCTGCCTGTACCTGCCCAATGGCAACCCGCAACCGGGGCCCAAGTTCGACTACAAGCTGGCCTGGTTCGAACGCCTGATCGCCCACGCCCAGGGCCTGGTGAACAGCGAGCACCCGGTGCTGCTGGCCGGCGACTTCAATGTGGTGCCCACCGACCTGGATATCTACAACCCGCGCTCCTGGCTCAAGGACGCGCTGCTGCAGCCCGAAAGCCGCGAATGCTACCAGCGCCTGCTGGCCCAGGGCTGGACGGACGCTATCCGCCACCTGTACCCGGACGAGCGGGTGTACACCTTCTGGGACTATTTTCGCCAGCACTGGCAGAAGAACTCGGGGCTGCGCATCGACCACCTGCTGCTCAACCCGCCGCTGGCCAGGCGCCTGAAAAACGCCGGGGTCGACGCCTGGGTGCGCAACGAAGCGCATGCCAGCGACCATGCACCCACCTGGATCGAACTCAAGGCCGCTCGATGAGCCCCTTGTTGCGCATCGGCTGTGCCGGCTGGAGCCTGCCGCGCGCGTACTGGCCGGCGTTCGCCGAGCAGGGCACGCACCTGCAGCGATATGCGTCGCGCCTGCCGGCCGTGGAAATCAACAGCTCGTTCTACCGCCCGCACCAGCCCGCCACCTATGCGCGCTGGGCTCAGGCGGTACCGCCAGGCTTCGCATTCTCGGTCAAGGTGCCCAAGCAGATCACCCATGTGCAACGCCTGCATGACTGCGCCGGGTTGCTGGATGCGTTTGTGCAGCAGTGCACGCAGTTGGGCGAGCGCCTGGGATGCCTGCTGGTGCAGACCCCGCCATCGCTGGCCTGCGAGCCGCAGGTGGCGCAGGCGTTCTTCGGTGCACTGCGTGAGCGCTACGCCGGCGCGGTGGCGTTCGAGCCGCGCCATGCCTCCTGGGCCGACGCCGGGGCGCTGCTCGAACGCTGGCGCATTGCCCAGGTGGGGGCCGACCCCAGCCCCATCGGTGCCGTGCAGCCAGGTGGCTGGGCCGGCTTGCGCTATTGGCGTCTGCACGGCTCGCCACGCCTCTATCACAGCGCCTATGGGCACGAACGCCTGGCACTGCTGGCCCAGGACATACGCCAGGCCCTGGAGGCCGGTGTGGAGTGCTGGTGCATCTTCGACAACACCGCCAGCGGCGCTGCGGTAGGCGATGCACTGGGCCTGCTGCAACTGCTGGAGGACACATAAGGCAATTTGCTGGCCCCGACGCCTTTTCATCCTTGGCAAACTCGCCGCCTTTCAACGGGTTAGGATGACTTCATGCGAGGTTTCGTGATGACCGTGGCCGTGTGCGCACTGGCCACCTTCTCGCTGGCGACGCACGCCAAGGCGCTGAACAAGAATGACCGCTTCGTGTGCAGCTGGGGTTCGGAGATTGCCGCCGGCGCGCAGCAGTCCAAGCTGTCCGGGGTCACGCTGTATGCCGCGCGCAAGCGCCTGCAATCGCGCAAGTTCCCCAAGCCGTGGATGCGCATGACGGCCATGGGCATTACCGAACAGACCTACAACAGCCGCTCGCGGCTCAAGCCGCCAGCCATCAAGCAGACCTACTACGAACAGTGCGCGCGCCATGCCATGGCGCAGCGCTAGGCGCCGAGCAGGCGCTCGATCCGGGCCAGTTCCCAGGTGCTGAGCAGGTAGACCGGGTCGGTGCCGTAGCGCAGGCCAGGCTCGTACACCCGGCCATCCGGGCTCTGGCAGCGCTGGCAGTGGTGCAGGTGGCCGTGTTCGACATCCAGGCTCAACTGCCAGCCGTCGATCTGCACCTGCATCACGCCACTGGCCGGTTGCGCCTGCAGGCACTGCAGGCTGGCCAGCCCCAGGGCGGCGTCACGTAGCTGCTGGCACACCTCGCGGGCGGTGAGGGTGTGGTCAGTGGGCGCGTTCATCCATACCTCCCGGAAAAAAGCGTCACTTTATGCGGTGGCGCGGGCGATGTCTTCGCCTGCCTGAGTCGCGCTATAGTCGCCGGCTTGTCGAAGCCCAATGAACGAGGTGTGGTGTGAGAGTGCTGATCGTGCTGTTGCTGGGCCTGATGCCCATCGTTGCCCAGGCGCTTGAGGTGGGCGAGCGCGTGGCCCCGTGGACCCTGCTCGACCAGTTCGAGCAGCCGTATACCCTCAACGACGACACTGCCCTGGTGCTGGTGGCGCGCAGCATGGAGGGTGGCAAGCTGGTCAAGGCGGTGCTGGAGGGGCAGCCCAAGGGCTACCTGGAGGCGCGCAAGGGTGTGTTTGTCGCCGACGTGCAGCGCATGCCGGCGCTGATCGCCAAGCTGTTCGCCATCCCGGCCATGCGCGACTACAGCTACCGCGTGCTGCTGGACCGCGAGGGGCGGGTGGCCTCGCGTTACCCGGGCGCCGAAGACACGGTGCTGTTGCTGCAACTGGAGCACGGGCGCGTGACGGCCAAGCAGGAAGTGGCCGATGCACAGGCACTGCGCGAGGCGCTGGCCGAGGTGAAGGCGCGTTGAAGATCCCCGCTGAGTTCATCGTTCACGAAACCGCGCACTGGGATCGCGGGCCAAGCCCGCTCCCACAGAAGCAGCGCAAACCTGTGGGAGCGGGCTTGACCCGCGATCGGGTGCGCAGCACCAGCAGGCAACTACGCCCCTCACTTCACCGGATGCGCCGCCACCGCCACCTTCAACGCCTCGGTCACCAGCTCGATCAGCACCGGCCTGGCACTGGCCTGCATGGCCTTGCCGATGTCTGGCTGCTTGCTCATTACCTTGTCGGCATACTTGGATTCGCGACCTTCGCTGGCCAGTGACGCCAGCTCCTTCGCCGAAAACGACTGGCTGTAGGCCTCGACCAGGTGCTGGTCCCACTGCGGCTGGTACTTGGGCAGCAACCCCTTGATGGCCGCCGTCACGCTCTTTTCCGCTTGCTGGCTGCCGACCTGCGCAGTCAGCAGGCCGTAGGTGTTGGTGCGCATGGCCGCCGACAGCGCAATCGGCCCCAGGTTGGCCCCGGCCTGGCTCTTGACCACGAACTCGCGCGCCGCCTCTGCGGCCGGTGCCTTGGCATAGGCGGTGCCACCCAGTCCGCTCAACGCCAGCAGGGCAAGCAGGGTATACAGAACTTTCATGATCACTCCGTTCTCGACAATCCGAATCTACTGCGCCAGGTGCTCCAGCGCGATGCCCGGCCGCTCCACATGGCGGTAGCCGGTCTGGCCGGCCACTGGCACGGGCACGCCCGGTTGCGGGGCCCTGGCCTGGGTACGATAACCCAGCGGGCTGGTGCCCAGCTCTTTCTGAAACACCCGGCGCATGCGTTCTTCGCGGCCGAAGCCGACGGTTTCGGCAATGCGCTTGATCGGCTCGCGGGTGGTCTCCAGCAGGCGGCACGCCGCTTCAAGGCGCAATGTTTCCACCGCCTGGGCCGGCGTGTCACCCGTGGCCGCCACATAGGCCCGGGCAAAATGCCGCGGGCTCATGCCGAACTGCTCGGCCAGGCGCTCCACCCGCAGGTCGCCATCCAGGTTGGCGGCGATCCAGGCATGCAGCCGGGCCAGGCGCACATCCGGTGCGGTGCGCAGCGCGTTGGACTGTGCCTGCAACGAGGCACTGAGCTGCGGTTGCCCGGCCGAGCGCCACAGGAACACCGTGAAGTAGCGTGCCAGCGCCAGGGCCGCGTGGGGGCCCAGGTCCTGCTCCACCAGTGCCAGCGCCAGGTCGATGCCCGCCGTGGCGCCGCCGCAGGTCCACAGGTTGGCGTCATTCAGGTACAGCGCGTCGGGCTGGCACTGCACGCTGGGGTAGCGTGCCTGCAACTCGTCATTGAACTTCCAGTGGGTCACCACCCGACGGCCATCGAGCAGGCCCGCAGCCGCCAGCGCGAAGGTGCCGGTGCCCACCGAGCACAGCCGGCGAATCTGCCCATGGCGCCGGCGCAGCCAGTCGCACGCGCGCGGGTCTGCTTCCAGCGCGGCCACCCCAGGGCCGCCGGCCACGATCAGGGTGTCGATGTCGCGCAGCTCCAGGTCCAGCTGCGCCAGTGAACGGGTCATCACCTCGATGCCCGACACCGTGCTGATCAGGCCGCCCTCGGGCGAGGCCAGTACCAGGCGATAGGGCGGGTGCTGTGCGAACGCGCCGGCCAGCAGGCGCGGCACGGCGCCGAACACCTCCAGCGGGCCGGCCGCATTGAGCAGCAACGCATCGTCGAAACCCAGCACCACCACCGCGCGGGGCGCGGGTGGCGTGGCAGCAAAGGAGGGGTGTTTGGCATGGAGTTGCACGGGGGGCCTCGACATACTGGGTTCAACACGAAACAAGGGGACGACAATGCCGTTATTCGCTGCTGCTGCCAAGCACCTGCACGCCCGCCGCACCACCTTGCGCGCCGTGGCGCTGTGCGCCGGCATGGTGCTGGCCCAGGCCGTCAGCGCCGCACCTGCCGCGCTGCGGGTCGGCGACCAGAGCGGGCTGGTACAAACCCTGCTGCAGGCCGCCGGGGAGGCCCAGACTCCTACCTTGCCCCTGAGCTGGCACCCGTTCCCGGCCGGCCCGGCCTTGCTCGAGGCGCTGAGTGCCGGGGCGGTGGATGTGGGGGTGGTGGGCAATGCGCCGCCGGTGTTTGCCCAGGCCGGCGGTTTCGACATCCGTATCATCGGCGTGGCCGACGGCGCTCAGAACAACAATGCGCTGCTGCTGCCACAAGGCTCGACGGTGCAACAGGTGGCCGACCTCAAGGGCCGGCGCGTGGCGGTGGCCAAGGGCTCCAGCGGCCACTACCTGCTGCTGGCCGCACTGCGCCAGGCCGGGCTAAGCCCCCGGGAGGTGAAGATCGCCTATGCCAGCCCCATCGATGCGCAAAACGCCTTTGCCAGTGGCCACCTGGACGCCTGGGCGGTGTGGTACCCCTTTGTCGGGCAGGCCACCGCCCACGGCGCCCGGGTGCTGGTGGACGGCTCGGCCTGGCCCGAGACCGGCCTTAACTTCACGGTCGCCAGCGGCCAGGCCCTGGCCGACCCGCAGCGTGCTCGACAGCTGGGCGAGCTGATGGTGCGCCTGGCCAGGGCGCAGGCGTGGGCCACCGCCCACCCGGATGCCTGGGCCCAGGCGCTGGCAGGCAGCACGCGCCTGCCCCTTGAGCTGGTGCGCGAGATGCTGGCGCACCAGCACCTGCGCTACGTGCCCATCGACCCTTCGATCATCGCCTTGCAGCAACGCCTGGCCGATGCCTTCGCCGCCGAGCGCCTGATCCCAAAACCGCTGCAGGTTGAACAGGTATTCGATAGCCGTTTCAACAGCTTGCTGCCAAAACCTGACTAAACACTTCAACTCGACCTGCCATGCCGACCTGCCGTCGGCAGGGCACCACTCACCCGGAGAAACGTCATGACTGCCCTGCACACCCCGACCCTCAAACGCCACAGGACCGGCCTGGTTGCCGTGGACCACGCCCGCAGCGCCGGGGGTTATACCCTGTTCGCACCGCAGACCGCCGACGGCAACGTGTTCCTGATCGACCTGGACGGCGAAGTGGTACACCGCTGGAAGCTGCCCCAGCGCCCCGGTCGCGACGCGGTGATACTGCCCAACGGCAACCTGGGCTACAACGGCAACCACCCCGACTCCCCCGAGCTGTTCCCCGGCTGGTCGGTGTGGCACGGCGGCGCCTTCAGTGAAGTCACCGCGCAAGGCGAGGTGGTGTGGCAGCACACCGACCTGCTGCACCACCACGATGCCCAGTGGCTGGACAACGGCCACCTGCTGTACACCACGGTCGAGCCCCTGAGCCCGGAGCTGGCCAGCCGCGTGGTGGGCGGTATTCCCGGCAGCGAGGCGGCGGGCGGGGTGATCTATGCCGACGTGGTCAAGGAGGTGGATCGCCAGGGCCAGGTGGTGTGGGAGTGGCGCAGCTGGGAGCACCTGCGCCCCGAGGACTACCCGCTGCACGACACCTTCGAGCGCTACCACTGGCCCATGACCAATGCGGTGACCCCGGGTCGCGATGGCAAGGTGATCCTCAGCTTGCGCAGCGTGTCGTCGGTGATCGCCGTGCAGCGCGGCAGCGGCGAGGTGCTGTGGCGTCTGGGCCACGATCTGGTGGCGCAGCAGCATTGCCCGAGCGAGCTGGAGAACGGCCGCATCCTGGTGTTCGACAACGGTATTTCGCGGCCCCACGTGTCGATGCCGCACTCGCGCATCCTGGAGATCGACCCGCTGACCCGGCGCATCGAATGGCAGTACGCCGATACCCCCGGCTATGCCTTCTTCACCCCGTTCATGGGCGGTGCGCAGCGCCTGCACAACGGCAACACGCTGATCACCGAGGCCAACTTCGGCCGCCTGTTCGAAGTGACGCCGGCCGGCGAGGTGGTGTGGGAGTACATCAACCCGCATTTTGCCGCCTACCCCGATGCGGCCTCGCGCCGCTACCTGCCGGGCGAGAACAACGCGATCTTCCGCGCGCACCGTTACCAGCGCGACGACATTCCCTGGCTGAAAGCCTGAACACAGCGCACCAGCACCCACCCTCACGCTCACGCACACCACGCGCAGCGAGGTACCGCCATACCCCCAAAGGAATCGATGATGAAGCTGCCTTATCCACGCCCCCTGTGCCTGGCCGCACTGGGCCTGCTGTCACTGCCTGCGTCAGCCACTGAGCCGGCCCCCACCGACGCCCCGACCCTTGCCCCGGTGACGGTCGAGGCGCGCCGGCGCAGCGAAGAGGCGCAGCACGTGCCCACCCCCATGAGCGTGCTGGGCGCCCAGGCCCTGGAGGCCCAGCGCCTGTATCGCCTGCAGGACCTGCAACAGGCCATGCCCAGCGTCAACGTGGCGTTCATGAACCCGCGCCAGTCGAGCCTGTCGATTCGCGGGCTGGGCAACAACCCGGCCAGTGACGGCCTGGAGGGCAGCGCCGGGATCTACCTCGACAACGTCTACCTGGGCCGCCCCGGCATGGCCGTGTTCGACCTGCTGGACATCGAGCAGATCGCCTTGCTGCGCGGCCCGCAAGGCACCCTGTTCGGCAAGAACACCACGGCCGGGGTGCTCAACATCGCCACCCGCCAGCCCACCTTCACCCCGCAGGGCAACGTGTCGACGTCGCTGGGCGAGGACGGCTACCGGCAGGTGCAGGGCGGTGTGTCGGGGCCGTTGACCGACACGCTGGCCGGGCGGGTGGCGGCCTACCGCACCGACGAGAACGGCTACGTGGAGAACCGGTTCGACGGCGACACCCTGGGCGGCGGCCGACGCCAGGGCTTTCGCGGGCAGTTGCTGTTCAGGCCGCAGGAAGACTTCAGCCTGCGCTGGATCGGCGACTACAACGAGGAGCACTCCAGCGCCGGCACGCGCTCGCTGTTCAGCACCGGGCCGACCATCAACGGGGTCAACCGCTATGAACAGCGGGCCCAGGCGGTGGGCGCGACGCTGGTCGACGGGCGCAGGGTCAACCTCGATGCCGACCAGCGTGTCACGGTGTTCCAGGGCGGCACCTCGCTGGAGGCGAACTGGGGGCTGGCCGGTGGCTTCACGCTGACGTCGATCAGCGCCTACCGCTGGTGGGACTTCACCCCGCGCAACGACGACGAACTGAACGTGGACGTGATGCACAACGTCGGCCAGTCGGCCCGCGACAAGCAGTATTCGCAAGAGCTGCGCCTGGCCTCGCCGCTGGGTGAGCGGTTCGATTACGTGGTGGGCGGCTATTACTTTGGCCAGCAGATGCAGAACCGCGTGTTCACCGAGTACGGGCCGTTGGCCGACACCTGGAACGGCACCCCGCAGGGCGCATTGAACGATGTGAACAGCGTGGGCCACGGCAGCATCGACACCGACAGTTTCGCCACCTTTGCCCAGGGCACCTGGCACCTGACCCCGCGCCTGGACCTGAGCCTGGGCCTGCGCGGTACCTACGAGCGCAAGCAGGCCAGGGTGACGCGCGATGCCCCGGTGGGTGGCGCGAGCGTGACGGGGGCGGCGGCAGCGGTAAGGCAGGGGCGTGTCGGCGCCTATGATTCGGGCGACCTCAGCCTCTACAGCTTCAGCCCGTCGGCGCTGGCCAGCCTGGCCTGGCGGGTGAACGACCAGGTACTGGCGTATGGCTCGTTGTCCCACGGGGAGAAGTCCGGCGGGGTCAACCTCAGCGTGGCCAGCGCCCCGGTGGCCGGCGCCGACTCGCTGCTGATCGGCAGCGAACGGGCCAACGACGCCGAACTGGGCATCAAGACCACGCTGCTGGATCAGCGCCTGCAACTCAATGCCAACCTGTTCTGGACGATTGTGCACGGCTACCAGACCAACGCCTACGACGACGCCAACCTCACCAGCTACCTGACCAACGCCGGCAGCGTGCGCAGCCGTGGCCTTGAGCTGGACAGTACCTGGCGGGTGAGCCGTGGCCTGACCCTGAGCCTGAACGGCTCGTGGAACGATGTGCGCTACCTGTCCTACGACAACGCCCCATGCCCGGCGGAGGTGGCCTTGCGCCCCGGCGCCCCGGCCGCCTGCGACCTCAGCGGGCATAACGTGGTGGGCGCGGCCAAATGGATTGCCAACACCAGCGCCAGCTACCAGTGGGACCTGGACAACGGCCTGCAACCCTACGTGAACGGCAACTACACCTGGCGCTCGCAGGCGGTGGGCACGGTGGACGATTCGCGCCTGGCGCAGTTGCCGGGGTATGCGCTGGTCAACCTGTCGGCGGGGGTGCGCGGCGACTGGGGCCAGGGCCAGTGGGACGTGTCGCTGTGGCTGAAGAACGCCTTCGACAAGACCTACTACACCACCCTGTGGAACTCGCCCAACGGCGCCTACACCGGGGTGCTGGGTACGCCGCGCACCCTGGGCATGAGTGCACGCTACGACTTCTGAGGCGTGGGCTTCAGGAGTACGCCTGCACCACCCAGCGTACCTTCGCCAGCGCCGCGCGCAGCGTGTCCAGGTCCACCGAGCCCAGCGCCAGCCTGAGTGCACGCGGCACGTGACTGGTGGTGGCGAACGGCTGTGCGGTGGACACCGCCACCTGTTCGCGCATCAGGGCGGCGGCGATCTGTTCGGCGCGGGCGTCATCGGCCAGCGGTAGCCACAGAAAATACGAAGTGGGGTGGGTGACGCAGGGCATGCCCGCCAGTACTTCGCGGGCGATGGCCTGCCTGGCCTGGGCATCGGCGCGCTTCTCGGCTTCCAGGCGCTCCACCGTGCCGTCCTCGATCCAGGCGCAGGCAATGGCGGTCATCACCCCGGGGGTATTCCAGGTGGTGGCGCGAATGGAGCGCTCCAGCGCGGCAACCTGGTGCGGCGGCGCGGCAATGAAGCCCACGCGCAGGCCGGTGGCGATGTTCTTCGACAGGCCTGACACGTACAGCGTGCGCTCCGGTGCCAGCTGGGCCAGGGGCGGCGGCGCGTCGTCGGCCAGGAAGGCGTAGGCGGCGTCCTCGATCAGGTGCAGGTTGTGGGTGCGGGCAATCGACACCAGTTGTTCGCGCTGCTCCAGGCTCATCACCCAGCCCAGCGGATTGTGCAGCGTGGGCATGCTGTACACCGCGCGTACCGGGCGGCTGCGGCACAGCCGCTGCAGGGCGCCGAGGTCCGGCCCGTGGGGCGTGACCGGAATCGGCAGCATTTCGAGGCGCAACGCCTCTGCCAGCACCTTGAACCCGGAGTAGGTGAGGGCGTCGACCGCGATCACGTCGCCGGGCTGCAGCAGGGCCATCAGCACCACGGCCAACCCGTGCTGGGCGCCGCTGACGATCAGTACCTGCTCTGGATTCACCTCTAGCCCGCAACCGAGCAGGTGCCGGGCGATGCAGGCGCGTTCATGGGCGCGCCCGGCATGGGGCTGGTAGCGCAGCAGCGCCTCCAGGTCGCCGCTCAGTGCCAGCTGGCGCAAGCCGCTGCGCAGCAGGTCGGCCTGGCCGGGCAATGCCGGGTAGTTGAAGTTCAGGTCGGCCATGCCGGCGGCCACCACCTGCTGGTCGACGCCCAGGTCGGGCGGCAGCGAGGTTTCGCGCACGAAGGTGCCGCGCCCGGTCTCGCCGCTCACCAGGCCCATCTGCTCGAGTTCGGCATATACCCGTGACGCGGTGACCAGGGCCAGGCCATGGGTCGCGGCCAGGTGACGGTGGGTGGGCAGGCGGGTGCCAGGGGCGAGCCTGCCGTCACGAATGTCGGCGGCAAAGGTGTCGACCAGGGCCTTGTAGCGCGAGCGAGGCATGTGCAGATGTATCCATGACGATTTTTTGATTGTGCTGATCGTCGGCCCTAGCATGGTTTTTGGCAAGCGTGCCCTTACCCCTGCAAACTGTCGAGCGTGACTTCAATGGAACAGACTCTCAAACCTCGTACCCTGGACGACGCCACCCGTGGCTGGATCAACGGCCTGATCGGCGTAGTGATTTTCAGCGGCTCCTTGCCGGCCACGCGCCTGGCGGTGCGGGAATTCGACCCGGTGTTCCTCACCGTGGCGCGTGCCGCCATTGCCGGTGTACTGGCGCTGGCCTTGCTGATGCTGCTCAGGCAACCGCGCCCGACCCGGGCTCAGGTAATGCCCTTGATCGTGGTGTCGCTTGGGGTGGTGGTGGGGTTTCCGCTGCTGACCGCGCTGGCCCTGCAGTACGTGACCTCGGCGCATTCGATCGTGTTCATCGGCATGCTGCCGCTGGCCACCGCGGTGTTTGGCGTGCTGCGCGGGGGCGAGCGCCCGCGCCCGGTGTTCTGGCTGTTTTCGGTGCTGGGGTGCTTGATGGTGGTGGGCTTTGCGTTGTCGCAGGGCTTGGCGGCGTCGCCCCAGGGTGACCTGCTGATGCTGCTGGCGGTGGTGGTGTGCGGCCTGGGTTATGCCGAGGGGGCGCGGTTGTCGCGGGCGCTGGGCGGTTGGCAGGTGATCTGCTGGGCGCTGCTGGTGTCGTTACCGGTGATGCTGGTGCTGACCTGGTACCTGGCGCCGTCGACGTTTGCGGGTATCAGCCTGCCGGCGTGGGTGAGCCTGGGGTATGTGTCGCTGTTCAGCATGCTGATCGGTTTCGTGTTCTGGTACCGCGGCCTGGCCCAGGGCGGGATTGCGGCAGTGGGGCAGTTGCAGCTGCTGCAGCCGTTCTTTGGCCTGGCCTTGGCGGCGGGGTTGCTGGGCGAGCAGGTCAGCCCGGGTA
>NZ_JAFKEC010000058.1:33951-38023 GCF_017848315.1 Pseudomonas palmensis | reverse complement strand
GATCGCACTTACCAGGCCGCTTGGGGTGTAGGCAAATTCGGTCTTGTTGCCCAGCGGGTCGACCGTCTCTACCAGGTTGCCGCGCTCGTCGTAGTCGCGCAGCCAAAGGCCACCCTCGGCATCGCGGATCTTAATCAGCTGGTCATGGTCGTCGTAGGCGTAGTGCAGCGTGCTGTGGTCGGGACGGATGTGCTGCAGCAGGTTGCTACGCTCATCAAAGCTGTAGCGGTCCTGGCTACCGTCGGGGTGCACGTGGCGGATGATGTTCTTGCGTGCATCACGGAACAGCCATTGCTCGCGGCCATCGGGATGTACGACGCGGTAGGTATAGCCAAGGGCGTCGTAGTAGTACCAGGTTTCCTGGCCGTGGGCGTCGGTGACGTAGGTCAGGCGGATGTTCGGGTCCCACGCCAGACGGGTCTCGAAGCTGCCGTCATCCGCCCATTCATGAATCGCCTTGGCGTGCGGGCCTGTGCCATCCCATTCGAGGTTGAGGCCACGGTCGGTGCGGTCGGTGTAACGGGTGATCAGATGATGCTGGTACTCATAGTGCCAGGCGGCACCGTTTTCATCCTGAGCCGTCACCAGGTCACCCGCGCCGTCGTAGTGATAGGCGCACAGTTGGCGCAGCGGCTTGCCATCGACCACCTGCCACACACCCTGGATATGCCCCTGCTCATCCAGCAGGGTGCCCAGTTGCAGGTGCACCTTGCTCAGGTCGTCGTCCTGGTAGGTGTTGATATCGGACAGCACCGGCTGGCCGTTGTGGCGATGCTCGTAATGCAGCATGGCACCGGCACCGCTGCGCAGGCGAATGTGGGTCAGGTAAAAGCGCTCGCCGACCTGGGCATAGGTTTCGAACCGCTCCTGGCCCCGCACCAGGGTCAGCTGATGTGCACTGGTGCGCTTGAGGGTCAGGTACTCGATGGGGTCGTGGTGCCAGGTGTCGACCTCGAGCCACGGGAAGTCGTGGCTGCGTCCATCGCTGTCATGCAGCACCAGCCCCTTGTCGACCACATCGATGCAGGTGGTGAACTCGGTGATCCAGCGTGCGCCTATGGTGCCGCTATCCAGCGCGTCGAGCCGCGAGTTGTAGACCCGGGCCCAATCCACCGGGAACGGGCCGGACAACGCGAAGTCCTGATGAACGACGGTCTCGTCGCCGAGCACATGGCCGATGCTGTGGCCGGTACAGGGACAGATACCATTCTTGTCGGTATTGGGGGCCTTTTTGGCCCTGACCTGGCGGCTGACCACCTCGGTCGGGCCTTCACTGTGGATGTGCCGCGCCTGCTGGGTGACCCCGGGGCGAATGCTGGTGGCAACGCCGCGCCTGGCGGGGTGTGCCAGCACGGTTTCCAGCAGGCGGCTCAGCAGCCAGGCAATGCTGTTTTGCATGCCAGGGGCGCCCAGGGCTTCGAGGCGATCCGGCACCGACGCGGCCAACCCGTCGAGTGTGTGCACCAGCGGGCGCAGCAGGCTTTCCAGCGCCTCGCCGAAGTGGCTGGCGACATGGTTGTAGGCCGCCTTGAGGTTGTCCTCGGAGGCATTGGCCAAGGCCGACAGCGCCAGGCGCCAGGCGTCAGTGCTCAGCAGCGAGTCGTACAGCGCCGCCTGGGTCATCTGGGTGCGTGACAACTGGTGGCTGGCTGCGGCGTCGAGTTGGCCCCGGGCAGCGGCTTCTATGGCCCTGGCCAGCGTGGTGAACAACAGGCGCGCGGTGTCGGCGGCCTCGCCGAGCATGGCCGGCAATTGGGCCAGCGCCTCGCGTACGTAGTGTTCCAGGGCGCCGCGGATGTTGGCATGCAGGTGGCCGTCGATGATCTCCAGGATCACCGCGCCGATGTTCGCCCTCGGGCGACGGCGCAGGGTCTGGCGGGTCAATTGCAGCACCGGGCGCAGCACCATGCGCGCCTTGGCCAGCCCAGGGGGAAACGGCACTACGCCGATCAGGTTGATGCCCAGGCTGACCCAGTCGAGCGGGTCGGGGGACGGGCTCTCCAGCAGCGTGAGAATGTCGATCAGTACATCCACACCGGCCAGGGCATTACAGACCACCGGCACATTTTCGCCGGCCTGGCGCAGCAGTTGCAGGTTCACCAGGCCGTAGGTGGCCTCGCGCAGCCAGTGGTCGACAGAGACGGCGGCAGCGCCGAGGTCTTCACTGAGCAGGGTTTCGAGTGGGGCAATCGCAATCTGGATCTCACGCTCGCTGGGCGTGGACCCGGTGGGGGAAGCAGACATCGGGAATAGCCTTCCTAGGCAGGGGCGAAGCGCCCTGGGTGGTCCATGAAGGCAAAGGGTACGAGGGCAAGGAATTCTCAGATATGGAGAAACTTCCTGGAGTTGTGTGGGATGTGTCACATAAAGATGTAGATGCCGCGGATATACACCGGCACCGGCAGGCGGTCGAAGCCGCGCACGAACACCACCTGCTCGGCGCGACCGCCGATGTAGCCCAGGTTGACGCTGGGGGCCCGGGTGAACGTGCTGGCGACAGTTAAGACAGTACTTTTCGTACAGTGCCTAGAGCGCCCCATCCAGCACGTCACCTACTTCCCATTGACTTGCGTTGCCTACCTCCAATGTTTGGAACTGATGTGGCAAGTGCTGACAGCTCGAGCGCTGCATTTATCGTCACTTCAGTTTTCTACAAAGCCAAGCTCCCCATTGCGCGGCTATGTGCGTTTCCGACCTTGCATCTCGCCCACATACCAGTGGCTTCCATTGGGGAAGTCCAACGTCACAGACTGTTTGGACGACACTGGCCTCTGTCCATAATTTGAATTTTCCTTGAAGGGGGGTTGCTCCGTAGGATTGTCTGAGTTGAGCCATTCCTTAATGAAAGCGTCGGTAGAATTCAGCTCAATCAGACAGAAGTCAAAATCTGAATTATTTGTCAATTTGAATAGAAGATTTTTTGGATCTTCAGGTGGCGCAGTTAAGGAATCGGCGGTCGTCGCTATAAACCTTCCGCCGGGGTAGAGAACGAAGTCATAAATGGTTTGGGGCGAACTCAATGGGGATTTTGTACCCTTGGTGGGGTCGTTGAATTTTTGGTAGTGAAAATAATTGATCTTACCCTCCATTTCGTTTTGGAGTTGTACGCTGTAGGATGTTGCGCTGGAGATTTTTGCACTCATGATCGATGCTCCCAGGATAGCCACTCGGCTTTGTGTTCCTGGATAGCTTGCTACGTCATTTTGCTTGTCACAACTGTCAACTTTGCCAGTTGCATCGAGCGGATCCAGCCTTGCTGCCTGAGCAATAATGCAAAGCATCCGGCTCCCGCTTCAGGGGCGTTGCGCATACTGGTGTAGAGCGTGTAGAAGCCCACCCCCGTGAACCTTGCGAGCTCGCAGGGTATCCAGCGAACGGGCCTCAGGACTGCTACTGCGCCACCCGAACATCAGATGGCAGCTCCACTCAAAAAGGGAGGGTGTTGCAACGGCAATACCCTCCTCTGTTCAACGCATGCACTACTTAAAAATGCTGACGACGCGAGAGCTGAATTAGGGTCACTTGAGTCTGTACAGCACCCAAGCTCCCCGTTGCGCTGCCAGGGGAAAAGGTCAGTCATCTATTTTACTTCGCTCACCGCCCACACGCTTCCTTCGATTACCGCCACACTAGTTGAGCTTCCTGGGCGTAGCAGCCATGCGTCCCGTTCAGAGGGGTCGTCAAAGGGGATACCTTCGTAGATGGCCCAGAGCCTTAGTGCCCCCCCTGAAAACCGATTCGCTCCTGTATTCACGTACAAACCCATTTGCTTGTATCTATCGATTATTAACTTGCGCTGATTTTGAACGTCTTCATCACTTTCGTCCCCCGGAATGTCCTCCAGCTCGGCTATTAGCCAGTCGGGATAAGGGGGGGGGCAGGGTATACGCGGAGCAACCCGACATAAAAACCTGAATTATTTGTAAATTTGAATCGAAGAACTTGTGGATCTTCAAGCTGCGTTTGGTAGGACTCGGCGGTCGTCGCTATAAACTTTCCGCCGGGGTAGAGATTGAAGTCATAAGTAGTTTGGGGCGATGTTAATGCGGATTTTGTACCCGAGGCGGGGTCG
>NZ_JAFKEC010000058.1:0-33851 GCF_017848315.1 Pseudomonas palmensis | reverse complement strand
TGGATCTTCAAGCTGCGTTTGGTAGGACTCGGCGGTCGTCGCTATAAACTTTCCGCCGGGGTAGAGATTGAAGTCATAAGTAGTTTGGGGCGATGTTAATGCGGATTTTGTACCCGAGGCGGGGTCGCCGAACTTTTGGTAGTGGAAATAATTGATCTTACCTTCCATTTCGTTTTGGAGTTGTACGCTGAAGGATGTTGCACTCATGATCGATGCTCCCAGGAAAGGCACTCGGCTATGTGCTCCTGGATAGCTTGCTACGTCATTTTGCTTGTCACAACTGTCAACTTTGCCAGTTGCATCGAGCCGATCCAGCCTTGCTGCCTGAGCAATAATGCACAAGCATCCGGCCCCCGCTTCAGGGGCATTGCGCATGCCGGTGTAGAGCGTGCTGAAGCCCCCCGTGAACCTTGCGAGCTCGCAGGCAATCCAGCGAACGGGCCTCGCGCACTGCTACTGCGCCACCCGAACATCAGATGGCAGCTCCACTCAAAAAGGGAGGGTGTTGCAACGGCAATCACCCTCCTCTGTTCAACGCATGCACTACTTAAAAATGCTGACGACGCGAGAGCTGAACTAGGGTCATTTGAGTTCTGTACAGCACCCAAGCTCCCCGTTGCGCTGCCAGGGGAAAAGGTCAGTCTTCGCTTTTTGCTACGCTCACCGCCCATACGCTTCCATCGATTACCGCCACACTAGTTGACCTTCCTGGACGTAGCAGCCATGCGTACCATTTAGAGGGGTCGCCATGGCGAGGTTCGTAGTCGATCCAGCGCCGTAGTACCCCCCCTGGAAACTGCTTCGGTCCTGTATTCACCTCCCCAACCATTTGGTTGTATCTATCGATTATTGACTCGCGCTGAGATTGAACGTCTTTGTCACTTTCGTCCCCCGGAATGTCCTCCAGCGCGGCTATTACCCAGTCGGGATAAGGGGGCTCACCGTATACGCGGAGCAACCCGACAGGAAAACCTGAATTATTTGTAAATTTGAATCGAAGAAGTTTTGGATCTTCAAGCTGCGTTTGGTAGGACTCGGCGGTCGTCGCTATAAACTTTCCGCCGGGGTAGAGATTGAAGTCATAAGTAGTTTGGGGCGATGTTAATGCGGATTTTGTACCCGAGGCGGGGTCGCCGAACTTTTGGTAGTGGAAATAATTGATCTTACCTTCCATTTCGTTTTGGAGTTGTACGCTGAAGGATGTTGCACTCATGATCGATGCTCCCAGGAAAGGCACTCGGCTATGTGCTCCTGGATAGCTTGCTACGTCATTTTGCTTGTCACAACTGTCAACTTTGCCAGTTGCATCGAGCGGATCCAGCCTTGCTGCCTGAGCAATAATGCACAAGCATCCGGCTCCCGCTTCATGGGGGGTGCGCATACCGCTGTAGAACGCCTTGAATCCCCACCCCAACCCCGCTAATCTTGCGACGTCGCTGTCAATCCAGCGACCGGGCGTCGCGGCCCGCTAATGCAAAAGGCGCTACAGCGCCCCACCACTACAAATTGCAGGCGCTTTTTTTGTGCCTGCTTTCTGTGTAATGGCGGCTGTGCGTGGGAGACCTTCGGGTCTGCCGAGTTCCTTTTGCCTCGGTCCGCGAACCCGCGTACAGCTGCCACCCCATTCGCGTCGCGGCGAACGGTGGCAGCTCCACTGCAGAAGGAGCACCACAATGAGTAAAATCGTTCCCGATCCGCCAGCTACTCCCCGCCGCAAACCCACCTACACCGCCTTCGGCTGTTGCAACGGCAATCACCCGCCCCTGTTTTCAGTCTGCGAAGGCATCGAGCTGGAAGACGCCCTGGTTCACCTGTCGCTCCAGATCCAATGCGCCAAGGACACCACCGCCCAAGCCTGCGAACGCGCCGACGAGCAGTTCAAGACGCTGCTGATCGCCGCACAGCAATCGCTGGAAATGAGCACCGTACTGATCGACACCGTGCTGGACGGCATGGAAGCAAACGCGGCACCCGAGTAACGACGCAACACACGGGCCGCACACGCGGCCTACCGAGCTCGCTCCGCCCACCAAAACCCCACCTGCCCCCCCACATCACGCACTCTCCCCTTGCTGTCCACGGCCCACTGGCACTAGGATGCGACAAATTCTCAAATGCACCTGGCTATCATGCTGAGGTTTTCCGTGTCGTCGCCATCCACTTCCCGCACCCCTCATGCCGATGTTCGTGCGCTGTACATCAACCATCACGCCTGGTTGCTGGGCTGGTTGCGCAAGCGCATGCGCCACGGCGACCACGCGGCGGACCTGGCCCAGGACATCTTCGTGCACATCCTCGGCAAGCCGGAGCAGCTGCAGCAGTTGCGTCAGCCGCGTGCCTGGTTGAGCACCGTGGCCCACGGGCTGCTGGTGGATCGCGTGCGCCGCCAGCGGGTCGAGCGGGCGTATCTGGAGGCCATCGCACACCTGCCCGAAGCCGAGGTGCCGTCGCCCGAGTCGCAGCTGATACTGCTGGAAACCCTGGCCCGTGTGGACGCCCTGCTCAACGGCCTGCCGCCCAAGGTGCGCATGGCCTTTCTGCTGTCGCGCCTGGAGGGCCTGAGCTACAAGGAGATCGCCGAGCGCCTGGCGGTAAGCCTGAGTTCGGTGGAGAAGTACATGGCCAGCGCCATTCGCCATTGCTACCTGGCCCAGCGATGAGCCGCCCGCCATTGCCCGAACTGCCCGACAACGTTCTGGACCAGGCCATCGGCTGGCTGGTGCGCATCGAGTCCGACGGCGCCAACCCGCAGCTGCTGGAGGCCTGCCAACGCTGGCGTCAGGCGCACGCGCTGCATGAGGTGGCCTGGCAAGCGCTGCAAAAAAGCGATGCCACCTTCCAGGGCCTGGCCGCACTGCCCGGCTCGGTGGCGCGGGACACGCTGCAACGCCTGCAAGGCGGTCGTCACAGCCGGCGCCAGGCGCTCAAGCTGCTGGGCGTGGGGCTGCTGGCCAGCGGCGTTACCGGCTGGTCGATGCGTGACAGCACGCTGGTGCCCTGGGGCGCAGACTACGCCACCGAGGTGGGCGAGCGCCGTCAGTTCGTGCTGGATGACGGCACCCGCCTGCAACTGAACACAGCCAGTGCAGTGGACGTGCAATTCACCGCCCAGCGCCGGTTGATCGTGCTGCGGCGCGGCGAAATCTTTATCGACACCGGCAAGGACGCCGCCACGACGGGCGGGCGTCGCAGCTTCTGGGTCAGCACGCGGCATGCACAGTTGCAGGCCATCGGTACGGCCTTTGCGGTGCGTGATGAAGCCAGCGGCACGCGGTTGCGGGTCGAGGATGGGGTGGTGGCGATTCAGGGCAAGGGCCAGCCGGTGATGGTTGCCGCCGGGGAGCAATACCTGATCGATGCAATCGGCAGCCAGCGGGTCGAAACCAGCACCCTCGACGCCAGCGCCTGGGCGCGCGGGCAACTGGTGGCCAAGCGCATGCAACTGCGCGAGCTGACCGCAGAACTGGCGCGCTATCGCCACGGCTGGCTGCGCTGCGACCCGGCCATCGCGCACCTGGAGGTGTCGGGCGTGTTCCAGCTCGATGACATCGACCAGGCCCTCAGCGCCCTGAGCGATTCGCTGCCGGTGCGGGTGGAACGCTTTACCCCGTTATGGACCCGTATCGTCGCCCGGTAAGGCTGATGAGAAGAAATCTCAAAAACTTTTACGGGTTTTGCCGCCCTCTTCGACAGACAGGCAATACACCTCGTCATTCGAAAGGAGCACGCCGTCCATGTCTTCTGCTTTTATCCCCACCCGGCCTTTGCAGCGCAGCGTGCTGGCACTGACCCTGCGCAGTATGTTGCTGGCCGGTGCCACCAGCGTGTCGTTGGCCAGCGTGGCCGCGCAGGCCGCCGAGGCAAGCAGCCGCCACTACGAGCTGGCGGCAGGCCCGCTGGAAGAATCGCTCAACAGCTTTGCCCAGGTGGCCGGCATCAGCCTGCCGTTCGACCCGGCGCTGGTGCAGGGCAAGCGCGCCCCGGCACTGCGTGGGGACTATGCCGTGCAGGATGGCCTCGAACGCCTGCTGGCCGGCAGCGGCCTCACGGTTACCCGCACCGCCAGCGGCAATTACCTGCTGATTGCCCGTAGCCAAAGCGCAGATGCCCTGGAACTGGGCGCCACCACCATCAGCGGCCTGGGCCTGGGCTCGACCACCGAGCACAGCGGTTCGTACACCACCGGCGCCATGCAGACCGCCACCAAGCTGCCGCTGTCGCTGCGCGAAACACCGCAGTCGGTCACGGTGATTACCCGCCAGCGCATGGACGACCAGGGCATGCGCAGCCTCGACGACGTGGTGCAGGCCACGCCCGGGCTGCGCCTGTCGGCCGCGCGCCCGGCCAACAGCGAGTTCTTCGCCCGCGGCTTCCCCATCACCAACCTGATGTTCGACGGCCTGCCCACCACCTACAACGCAGACTGGGTGGCCACCGCCGACCTGGCCCCCTATGACCGCGTCGAAGTGGTGCGCGGCGCCACCGGCATGATGCAAGGGGCCGGCAACCCGTCGGCCGCCATCAACATGGTGCGCAAGCGCCCTACCCAGGCGTTCCAGGCCAGCGTGACCGGCAGCGCCGGCAGCTGGGACAACTACCGCAGCGAGCTGGATGTGTCCGGCCCGCTGAACGACAGCGCCAGCGTGCGTGGCCGCATCGTCGGCGCGTACAACGACAAGGGCAGCTATCAGGATTACGCCGGGCGCGAGCGCGGGGTGTTCTACGGCATCAGCGAGTTCGACCTCACCGACAGCACCACCCTGACCGTGGGCGCGTCCGACCAGAACGACAATAACAACATCAACTGGGGCGGCCTGCCGGTGAACCCCGATGGCAGCCACATGGGCTTTTCTCGCTCCAAGACCTTCGGCTACAGCTGGTCGCACCAGGACGTCGAGAACAAGACGGTGTTCGTCGAGCTCGACCAGCGCTTCGACAACGACTGGCGCCTTCACCTGGGCGCGTCGAAAAACTGGTCCGAATTCAAGATGATGGGCGGCGTGCTGGAGCGCAACAACGACGCCACCTACCGCCAGCGCATCTTCAACCAGAACCGCGACTTCGATCAGTTCACCTACGATGTCTACGCCACAGGCCCGTTCACACTGCTGGGGCGCGAGCATGAACTGGTGGTCGGCGCCAGCAAGCGCCAGCTCAAGACCGAAGCCACCGGCGGCACGGTGTTCGTCGATGTGCCGGACATCAACCGCTTCAACCCGGGCGGGCTGGCCAGACCGAACGTGCCGGACATCTACTCCATCGACGACAAGGTCGATCAGGAAGGCCTCTACCTCACCACGCGCTGGAACCTGGCCGACCCGCTGAAGGTGATACTCGGTGCGCGCCTGGACTGGTACGACGCCACGGCCATCTATGACCAGATCAACGACCAGTACTACACCTCGGGCAAGACCAAGGTGGTGCGCAACGTCACCCGTTATGCCGGGGTTATCTATGACCTGGACGACAACCATTCGGTGTATGCCAGCTACACCGATATCTTTCAGCCGCAGACCGAGAAGGACGGCCAAGGCAAAGGCATCGAGCCTATTACCGGCGAAAACTACGAAGTGGGTATCAAGGGTGAGTATTTTGGCGGCGCGCTGAATGCCAGTGCTTCGCTGTTCCAGATCGACCAGCTCAACCGCGCGGCAGAGGTGGCGGATGCAAGCCTGTGCAAGGTCATCCCGGTGGGTAGCTACGGGTGCTATGAAGCGGCCGGCAAGGTGCGCAGCCAGGGCATCGAGTTCGAGATCAATGGTGCGCTGACGCCCAACTGGCAAGTGGGCGCCGGCTATACGTTCGCCCAGGCCAAGTACGAGAAGGATGCCGACAAGGCCAAGGAAGGCCGGCTGTTCGACACCGACCTGCCGCGTCATATGTTCAAGGCCAGTACCACGTACCAGTTGCAGGGTGATCTGAAGCAGTGGCGTGTGGGGGCCAACCTCTATAGCCAGAGCGCGACCTTCAACAAGGGCAGCAATGTGTTCGGCAACTACCATGTCGAGCAGGAGGCGTATGCGCTGGTCGGGTTGATGGCGGGTTACCAGGTCAACAAGCATCTGGACACGCAGTTGAACATCAACAACGTGTTCGACAAGAAGTACTACCAGGGCATCGCCAGCAACTCCACGTGGAGCCCATATGACGTGTTTGGCGACCCGCGCAACTTGATTGTTACGGCGAAGTACAGCTTCTGATGATGCGCCGGGGTCAGCGTGATTGCCGGCGTATGCAGATTGACTGATGCACCGTGCATTCAGGCGTTGTGACCGCTTTGCGCTCGATTCGCGGGTCAAGCCCGCTCCCACGCCCTGCGGGCAGAAGCGGATTATGCATGGCTCGATGATCTGTTTCGGGCCGCCAGGCCGTAAGAGCGGGCCTTGCCCCGCGATCTGGTGCGTAGCGCCAGTAAAACCTGCACACGCGGTCTGCCTGATACACCGCGCACTCAGGCGTTGCGACCGCTTCGCGCTCGATTCGCGGGTCAAGCCCGCTCCCACGCCCTGCGGGCAGAAGCGGATTATGCATGGCTTGATGATCTGTTTCGGGCCGCCAGGCCGTGGGAGCGGGCCTTGCCCCGCGATCTGGTGCGCAGCGCCAGTAAAACCTGCACATGCGGTTCGCCTGACACACCGCGCACTCAGGCGTTGCGACCGCTTTGCTCTCGTTCGCCGGCAACGCCGGCTCCTACGCCCTTCGGGCAGATTCTGCCTCTGGCCGCCAGGGCGTAGGAGCGGGCCTTGCCCCGCGATCTGGTGCGCAGCGCCAGTAAAACCTGCACATGCGGTCTGCCTGATACACCGCGCACTCAGGCGTTGCGACCGCTTCGCGCTCGTTCGCCGGCAACGCCGGCTCCTACGCCCTTCAGGCAGATTCTGCCTCTGGCCGCCAGGCCGTAGGAGCAGACTTGACCCGCGATCTGGCGCGCAGTGCCAGCAAAACCTGCACATGCAGTTTGCCTGATACACCGCGTACTCAGGCCTTGCGACCGCTTCGCGCTCGTTCGCCGGCAACGCCGGCTCCTACACCCTGCGCAGACTCCGCTTCTGGCCGCCAGGCCGTGGGAGCGGGCTTGACCCGCGATCTGGTGCGTAGCGCCAGCAAAACCTGCACATGCAGTTTGCCTGATACACCGCGTACTCAGGCCTTGCGACCGCTTCGCGTTCGTTCGCCGGCAACGCCGGCTCCTACGCCCTTCGGGCAGATGCTGCCTCTGGCCGCCAGGCCGTAGGAGCGGGCCTTGACCCGCGATCTGGTGCATAGCGCCAGCAAAACCTGCACGTGCGGTTTGCCTGACACACCGCGCACTCAGGCGTTGCGACCGCTTCGCGCTCGTTCGCCGGCAACGCCGGCTCCTACGCCCTTCGGGCAGACTCCGCCTCTGGCCGCCAGGCCGTAGGAGCGGGCCTTGACCCGCGATCTGGTGCGCAGCACCAGCAAAACCTGTGCACGCGCCCTCAAAGCCCCCCACGCACAACGCTCACGCTTGCAGCGCAACCTTTAGTAAACTCGCCCCACCGGCAATACCGGCAAGGCTCTGCAGAACACCTGCAACCTCCCCGCCATCGCACCGCTTTCAAGCATCTACAGGCCCAGCAGAACCATGAACCGCCAAAAGAAGATCAAGCAGATACTCAAGGCCAACGCCAAGAAGGCCAGCGCCAAGCTGGCCCCCAAAAGCAAACCCAAATACATCTGCAAGGCCGACCGACTGAAGCTGGCTGCAGAAGCCGCCGAAACCCCGACCCCCGCCGCCGAAGGCTGAGCCACACCTGTCACGCAGCGCCCGCCTGCTGTATTATCCACTCGATGAACGCCTGCACCTGCGACCGCTTCAAGGCCTCTTTGCGCGTTACCAGGTAGTACGCAAATCGCGACGGCCACGGCCTGTCCAGCGCCACCACCAGCCTGCCGTTGTGCAGATCTTCCTGGGCATGGTTGTCCTGCACCAAGGCAATGCCCTGCCCGCTCGCCGCCGCGCGCAGCAGCAACAGGTCTTCATCGTAACTGGCACCGCGCTGGCTACGGCTGTCAGCCTCCACGCCATGCGCTTGCAGCCACAGCGGCCAATCCGCTCGCTCGGTGTCGTGCAGCAACGGGTAGTTCAGGCAATCCTGCGGGCTGTTGATCGGCGGCCCCTCGGCCAGCAGCCGAGGGCTGGCCACCGGTAGCAGCACCGGCGCCATCAGTGGGATCGACTCCAGCCCCGGGTACTGGCCCAGGCCATGGCGCAGCGCAATGTCGATGCGCTCGCGCTGAAAGTCCACCAGCCTTGCCGACGCCTCCACCCGCACTTCGATGTCAGGATGCCGGGCACTGAAGTCACCCAGGCGCGGCACCAGCCAGGTGGACGCGAACGACGGCACGGTGCTGATGGTAAGCGTTTGCTCGTGGGTGAACGACTCAAGTTCGAGCAGCGCGTTCTCGATCTGCCCAAAGCCCCGCGACAACCCGGGGAAAAGACGTGCGCCGGCATCGCTGAGCTGCACCCCATGCCGCCCCCGTAGCAGCAGCGTGACGCCCAGACGTTCTTCCAGCTGGCGGATCTGCTGGCTGATGGCGCCGGGGGTGACGCCCATGTGCTCGGCCGCCGCCTTGAGGCTGCCCAGCCGTGCAGCTTCGGTAAAGGCGCGCAGCGCCAGCAAGGGTAGAACGGCGCCCATGGCGTATTCCCTGGTTTAGAAAATCTAAAGTCAAAGCGCAGGACTAATCGTTTTAGTCCCAGGCAATCACTCACTAGCATGGCACCCACACCACGCAACAAGCATTAGTCTGCCTGAGGTATGTGCCCTGTGTCCGATCCTGACCTGATTCTCTACACCGACAGTTCGCCAAACGGCTTCAAGATCACCATCGCCCTGGAAGAAATGGGCCTGCCCTACAGCCTGCGCCATGTGCGCATCGATGAGGGCGAGCACCAGCGGCCCGAGTTTCTTGCGCTCAACCCGCACGGTCGCATTCCGGTGCTGATCGACCGCGCCACTGGCATCACCCTGTTCGAGTCCGCCGCCATCCTGCTGTACCTGGCGGACAAGAGCGGCCAGTTGCTTGACCACGACGCTCCCGAGCGCTGGGCATGCATCACCTGGCTGATGTTTCACAGCGCCAGCATGGGGCCGTTGCTGGGCCAGCGCGTGCACTTCGAATGCTTCGACACCGTGCCCAACCCTGCCGCCATCCAGCGCTACAGGACCCTCACCGAAGCCACCTTCGTCACCCTCGATCAGCACCTGGCAAACCAGCCGTGGCTGGGTGGCGCCACCTATTCGATTGCAGACATCGCCACCTTCGCCTGGCTGCATATCGCGCAGCTGGTGGGCTTCGACTTCAGCCAGCAGCCCTGGTTGAGCCAATGGTACGCGCAGGTAGAGCAGCGCCCTGCGGTACAACGCGGCATCCGCCTGCCCGCCCCTGCCACCGGCCCATGAACCCCGACACCAAGGAACAGGCATGAACACCATGACCCACCCCACTGCACCCGCCGTCACCTGCGGCGCGAACGCCGAAGCCTTCGCCCACCACCCCGGCTACCGGCGCATGTTCGCCGCCGATCACCTGACACTGGGCATCTTTCTGCCACTGCGCTTCTACCAGGGCGACATGGCGGTGCTTCACGCCCAGGCGCAGCGTGTGAGCGAGATCGAGCGCCTGGGCTTTGCTGCCGTATGGGTTCGCGACGTGCCCTTGTTCGACCCGGCCTTCGGCGATGCCGGCCAGGTGTTCGACCCCTTCGTGTACCTGGGCTACCTGGCCGCCCATACCCGGCACATCGCGCTGGTCACCGGCAGCGCCATCTTCACCTTGCGCCACCCCATCGACCTGGCCAAGTCTGCCGCCAGCCTCGATCGCCTGTCGGGCGGCCGGTTGGTGATGGGCATCGCGTCGGGGGACAGGGCCGTGGAGTTCCCGGCCTACGGCCTGGCCCATGACCAGCGCGGTGAGCGCTTTGCCCACAGCGTGGACTACTTTCGGCAATTGCTGGCGCAGGGCCCTGCGACCATCCGCTCGCCGCTGGGCCAGACGAACGGCACGCAGCTACTGCCACAACCGGTCACCGGGCGCATTCCGCTGATCGTGACGGGGTCGTCGCGTCAATCCCTGCAGTGGCTGGGTGAGCAGGCCGATGGCTGGCTGACCTACCCGGACGCCACCCACACGGCGCAGGGCCCGCTTCGCCTGGCAGAAAAGGTTCGGGCGTGGCGCTCGCAGATCCCCAACGGCGGGTTTCGCCCGCACATGACCAACGAGTGGATCGACCTGGACGAAGACCCCGACTTCCCGCGCACGCCGTTGCAAGGTGGGTATGTGCTCAAGACCGGGCGCAACGGGCTGATCGCGTTGCTTGGCGAATGGAAGGCAGCGGGCGTCAATCATGCGGCGCTGGGCATTCAGATGGCCCGGCGGCCGGTTGACGAGGTCATTCAGGAATTGGCCGAAGAAGTGTTGCCGCTGTTCCCCACCTTGCAAGGGCCAGCGCCGCTGGCCCAGGGGTGGTAGCACTTATCCGGCGCAGGGGTAGCCCGTTTCGACAGCCGAGGCCACCGCCTCGGCAAAGTCCAGGTCCGGGTTGAGCGCGGCCACCAGGTCGGTGGTCGACGAATTGGGGTGGCGATGGTGATTCAAGCCAGGCTGACAGTACCCGCTTCTCCCGTGCGTGTGTCATATGCGACCAGGGCTTGCCGGGTGGCGTCGGCAGTGCAGACGCGCTCGCCATTCGGGTTCCAGACCGCGGACTGGCCTGCACCGATGAAGTTGTCGGCGGGGCCTACGCAGTTGGCCATGATCACGGTCATGCCATGCTTGCGGGCCATTGCCGGGTAATGGTTGCAGGCCAGGTCCACGCCCTTCTGCGACTTGGCCACGCTGGCCAGGTACACCTGGGCACCTGCCGCGGCGGCCTGGGATGCATGGGCGGGTTGCAAGGATTCATAGCAGATCGCGGGCACCAGAACATGCCCGCCCTGGCGGAACACCTGCTGCTGGGTACCGGGCGTGAAAAAAGGCAGTTCGTCGGCGTGCAGAAGCTGCTTGGAATACACCGCACATGGCAGCCCTGGCTGGAAGGCGATCATGCTGATCTGGGTGCCCTCCCTCCCCTGGGTTGGCGCACCCACGGCGATGAGCAGGGTGTAGCGATCGCTCAAGGCCTGGAACGCATCGAGGCGGCTGTCGGTGGGCGCCATCGCCAGGCCACCGGCCAGTTCGGGTTCGTAGCCGGTCAGCGAAAGTTCGGGGAAGACCACCGCATCGGCTCCCTGGCTTGCGGCGGCGTGGATAGCGTCGATGTGTTGGGCGAGGTTCTTTTCGACATCCCCCGGGGTGGCCGAGATTTGCGCAGCGATCAGCTTCATTCGAGTCTCATGTCCCTTTGTCGACGCGGGCCTATGCTGCACCAACATCGTTACCTTGGAAAGTGTGCGGTGTATCAGGCTGATCGCGTCGCAGGTTCTGCTGGCGCTGCGCGCCAGATCGCGGGGCAAGGCCCGCTCCTACAGGCTGGGCACCTGCAACCCGACCTTCACCCGGTCCAGCGCCACAATGGTCTTGAACCAGGTGACATTGGCGTTCTCGGCAAACAACCGCCGCGCCAACGCCTGGTACTCCTGCATGCTGGCCACGGTCAGCACCAGCACGAAATCCACCTCGCCAGTGACGTAGTAGCACTGCTGCACTTCAGGCACCGCAAAGTGCGCCTTCATGGCCTCCAGCGCATCGAGGCTGGTGCGCTCGGCCATCACCTCCACGATGATGGTGATCGGCCGACCCACCGCAGTAGGGTCGACGACGGCGACATTGGCGGTGATGACGCCCCGCTCCTCCATGCGCTTGATGCGCCGCTGCACCGCCGCCGTGGACAGGTTGACCTGCTCGGCCACCAACCGCAGCGGCACGGTGTTGTCGCGCTGCACCAGGTCAAGAATGGCGCGGTCGAACTTGTCCAGCGGCTCAGCCGCTACATCGTGAATGGCCATGGAAACCCTGCGAGAAATTTTCTCGAAAACTACCAGAAATCCGCGCCCCTTTATCTGACAGCGAGAAATATTATCGAGCCCCAGCCTGCAGCCGCAGCCCTGGTCGGGACTCACACAGGATATTGCTCGCATGCTCGCACTGTTTCATCTGTCGCCCGTGCTGCTGGTCACGGCCATGCTGGTGGTGCTGCGCCGCCCACCCGTGCATGCCGCCATCGCCGGTACGCTGCTGGTAATGGTGCTGTGGCTGGTCGGTGCTGCCGATACGTGGCGCCTGGGCAGCCTGGTGGCGGCCGCCCAGGACACTGCCGTGCTGTTTGCCAGCACCGCGTTCGTGATCGTACCGGGGCTGGCCTTCGTGATCTTCATCGAGCGCCTGGGCGTGAACCTGGCATTCAGCCAGTGGGTACGCTCGCTCGGGCTCGGGCGCGGCGACCAGGTGGTGTTCATCGTGCTCGGGCTGGCCCCGTTGCTCGAAGCCATGACCGGCTTTGGCGTGTCGTTGATCGCCACCGTGCCGCTGCTGCTCAGCCTGTTCGACCGCCGGGTGGCGCTGCGTATCGCGTTGGCCGGCATGGCGATCATGCCGTGGGGCACGCTGGGCCTGGCATCGGTGATCGGCGCTTCCCTGGCCCATCTGGACGCTGCGACGCTGGCAGCCACCTCGGCACTGACCAGCGCACCGGTGTTTCTCGCGCTCGGGGCGATGGCGCTGTACCTGGCCGAGGTTCGCACCTTGCGCGAATGGACTGTGCTGGGCGCTGGCTGGCTGGTATTCGTGGGGGTGCTCTACAGCAGCAGCCGCGGGTTGGGGCCGGAGGTAGCCGGCGTGGCGGCGGGCCTGGTGAGCGCAGCCGCCGTATTGGCCAACGGGCTGTGGCGCCTGCGCAACCACGGCGGCACACGCGGGGCGCGACAATGGCCGCGCCAGGCGTGGCCTTACCTGGTGCTGATCACCAGCATCGTCGCACTCAAGGCGCTGTGGGCCATCACCGGCTGGCAGAACCTGTGGGTCGTCCAGGGCGCGCAGGTCACCTGGAAGCCGCTCGCCTCTCCGGGCGTGGCACTGATCCTGGTGCTGGTGGGCCTGGGGTTTCACGCGCGAAGCGCACCGTCCCTGCCGGTGCCGGGCACCCGCATCGGCACCGCACTGCTGGCCCGGGCGAAGCGGCCCCTGCTGACGATCTTCTTTTTTCTCGCCATGTCGCAGTTGATGGTCAAGGCCGGCTTTCTGGCGGGCCTGATGCAGCTGCTGACCGGCCTGGCACCGTCCGCCGCCTCGTTGCTGGTCGCCCTGCTGGGCGGGTTGTCCGGCTATATGACCGGCTCGAACGTGGGCGGCAATGCGATCTTCATGCCCGCCATCGCCATGCTGCCCGAACACGGCCGCCTGTTGCTCGCGGCGGTGCAGAACAGCGCGGCGGGGCATGCGGCGCTGGGCTCGCTGTCGATCGTGATGCTGATCCTGGGCCTGGCCAGAACCAGCACCAGTGAAGAAGGCGAACTGGTGCGCTTCGGCTTTGCGCTGGTGTGCCTCAACACGGCACTGGTCGCGCTGGCTGCGGTGTTGCTGAGCGTCTGGCTGGGCTAGTCAGCAACCACCATCACCACCAGCACTACCCCCAGCAGGGCCAGGTAGCACTTCACATGCAGCGCGTCGGGCATGCGCCCGATCCACGGCGCGGCCAGGCGAATGCCGCACCACGAGCCAAGCACCAGCACGGCCAGGGCACGCACGTCGATATAGCCGGCAAACCAGGGCCCCAGCACTTCGGTGCGCCACGCAAGCACGGCGTAGGCGGCAGTACCGGCAATCGCCATCGGCAGCGACAGCGGGTTGGCCGACGCCGTCGCCACGGCCATGCTCGCCCCACGCCTGCGCATCAGCGGCACGCTCATCACGCTGCCGCCTACACCCAGGAATGCAGCCACGGCGCCCATGCCGACACCGATCACGGCGCTGGCTCGACGGCCCAGCGGGCGCATGCCATCGCTTGTGCTCACGGTAAACCCCGGGCGCAACACGGCATCAAGAATGGTCAGGCCAAGGTAGCCGATGAACAGCCAGCGTATCCACGCCCCTTGCACCTGCGTGGCGGCCCATGCGCCCAGCACTGCACCCAGCGCAACGTAACCCAGCAACGGCCGCACCACCGGCCACTGCAAGGTGCGCGCACGGGCATGGCGCAAGGTCGAAAGGCCTGCGCCGAAGATCATCGCCGCCGTGGAGGTGGCCACGGCGATATGCATCGCGGCCTCGCCGATGGCCGACCCCGGCGCATGGCTCACACTGATAAGGGTGAACAGCAGCGGCACCGCCACAAAGCCGCCACCAAAGCCGAACAGCACAGTCGTCACACCGGCTACCACACCGAACGCACACAGCAGAAACCAGAACATGCATCGCTTCCAACACAAGGGGGAAGCCACACGTTAACGGCCAGACATGTGGCCAGCCCTCGCGAATTGGCCAATAATCCTCGCGTTCCGGCCAAGGTGCTTCACATGCTCAATGTTCCGCTCGCCAGCGTCGACGCCGTCGCCCGCCCGGTGCTCGCCATCGGTACCGACTACCCGCCCGACACACTGCTGCCCACCCATGTACATCGGCGCGCACAGTTTCTGTATGGCATGAGTGGCCTGATGGAGGTCCAAACCCAGGACGGCAGCTGGGTGATTCCGCCCGGTAGCGGGGTGTGGATACCCGCCGGCAAGCCGCACCAGGTGCTGATGCGCGGGGTGAGCACCCGCAGCCTGTACATTGAGCCGGCGCATCCGGTGCGTGATACCTCGCAGTGCCAGGCCCTGGTGGTCTCGCCCCTGCTCCATCACCTGTTGCTGGCCACGGCGCACGTACCCGCACTGTATGAAACACACGGTCGCGACGGGCATCTGATTCAGTTGGTACTGCACGAGCTGCGCAGCGCGCCGAGCCTGGCGCTGTTCGCACCCTTGCCAAACGACCCGCGGCTGGCCGAACTATGTCGCAACTTCCTGCGCCAACCCCGCATCGACACCAGCGCCGAGTCCTGGGCAAGTGCCCTGCATTGCAGTGCAAGAACCTTCAGCCGCCTGTTCCGCCAGCAAACCGGGCTTTCATTCGGCACCTGGCGCCAGCAGGCCTGCCTGATGGCTGCCGTCACCCGCCTGGCGGCCGGCGCCTCGGTCACACGGGTCGCGCTGGAGCTGGGCTACGACAGCCCCAGCGCCTTTTCCAGCATGTTCCACCGCCAATTGGGCGCCCCGCCCAGTGTTTACCTGGCCACGCTCGACCAGTGCGGCCCAGGGCACGCGGTGGTCTAACTCAGGTATTCAGGGCCGGCTTTGAGCCCAGGCGCCAGCCCAGGTTCATGCCGGCCGCCGCCAGCAATATGGCCAGCGCCCCGGCTGCCTGCAGCCCGCTGAGGGGGTGATCGAAGGCCAGCCAGTCGACCAGGATGGCCACCGCCGGGTACAGAAACGACAGGGCGCCGATCAGCGCCGTGGGCAGTTTCTGGATGGCGCCGTACAGCAGGGTCGACATCAGCCCGGTATGCACCGCGCCAATGGTCAGCAGGTAGGCCCAGGCCTGGGGCTGCGCGGTCATGTCCGGCACCTGCGCCCAAGGCCAGAGCATGGCCGCGCCCACCAGCAGCTGCACCAGCACGATCAGGTGCGGCGGCACGCCCTGCAGGCGCTTGGCGATGATCGCCGCAATCGCGTACAGCAAGGCCGACGCCAGCGCGAGCATCACACCTATCAGGTAGTTTTCCCCGGCCGCCCCCGTCTTGGCCGTCACAATCAGCAGCATGCCGACAAACGCCAGGCCCAACCAGCCTGCACCACTGGCCGAAATCCGCTCGCCGAACAGCAGCACGCCCAGCCCCACCAGCATGAAGGGTTGCGTGTGGTAGACCACCGTGGCCACCGCGATGGAGGCCTGGCTGTAGGCGCTGAACAGCAGCAGCCAGTTGCAGGCCAGCGCAACGCCACCCAGCAGCATCCACCCCCACTGCGCGCGGGTCGGGCGCAGCGTGCCAAACACCCCCAACGCCCAGCACGCCAGGGCCATCACGGCGGCGCCGAACAGGCAGCGCCAGAACACCATCGACGAAGGCGACTGGCCCGACTGCACCACGAACCAGCCGACAGTGCCAGAAATGCACATGGCGGTGACCATTTCGAGGGTGCCGCGTGAACGTGCATTCATGGCGCGCGGTGTCCCGTCGAGGCAAAAACAGAAGGCTGTGTCATCGAACAAAATCCATCAAAACGAACAAGTGGGTGCCATAATGTCCGCCGCCCTCTCTCCCAGTCAACTCATAACGAACAAATGACCATTATATCGAACGATGCGCCGATCATGATTCTGGCCCAGGCCATCAGGCGCGAGCGCTTGCAGTCGGGGATGTCCGTCAGCGATCTGGCGCGCCGCGCCGGCGTGGCCAAATCCACGCTATCGCAGCTGGAGTCCGGCCTTGGCAACCCCAGCATCGAGACCCTGTGGGCGCTGGCCACGGCACTGGGCATTCAGGTCACGCGGTTCTTCGAGCAGCCGGCGCAGACGGTCACGGTGATTCGCGCAGGCGAAGGTGCGGCGTTCAAGGCCGACGACGCCGACTACGCGGCGACCCTGCTCGCCGACTGCCCGCCCGGCATACGCCGGGACCTGTACCGCGTGCATGCCCAGCCCGGGCAGCCGCACCATTCCCAGGCGCACCCGGCGGGCACTTTCGAGCATGTATTCGTGTGCCAGGGGGCCGCCAGCGCAGGCCCGGCCAGTGCACCGGTGCTGTTGCATGCCGGCGACTACCTGCGCTACCCGGCCAACCAGCCCCATGTGTTCGAAGCCTTGGAGCCCGATACCGTTGCTGTCATGCTGATCGAGCACAGCTGAAGCAACTGCCTGCCCTATCCCTCAGGACCCCCACCCCCATGACCAACCACAGAATCGAGCTGTCAAACGGATGGATCGCCGAGTTTGCCAACCAGGGCGAGTTCCGCATGGATGCCGAAGGCTGGAACCTGGTGCTGCACGGGCCGCAGGGGCAATCCATCCAGTACTTCAACGACCAGATCGTGCTGGTGAACGATGACGACGGCACGCAGGCCAAGGCGTGCCTGCAGCTGTCGGAGGACGGCGTCTACGGTTACCTGAGCACCTCGGTGGGCACCGGCTGGGTGATCGACTTTGCCCGCGGCATGCTTGCCCCGCACCGGGTGGATATTCGTCACTACCACGACGGCTACGACGAGAGCATCGCATTGACCGAGCAGCCGGCCTTCCAGCGTGCACGCCAGTACATTCAGGTGAAGGGGCGATTCGTGTACCTCACCTTCCCGTTCATCCGCGAGGCGGAGTTCCCCAAGGTGTGGGAGCAGTACGTGGCGATCCGTCGGCGCCAGCTGGACGAGCTGTACTTTCGCAATTGAACCCTGCCGCGTGCCGGCGCCTTAGGCACCTGCCGCAGCCAGGTTGCCGGGGTCGCCCTCGGCCAACAGCTGCGCCATGCGTTCACGCGCCGCTGCGTTCGGCAACACCCCGGTGGTCATGCCTTCCAGCACGGTTTCGCCCTGCGCGTTGACGATGCTCAACTGCGCCCGCGCATGCCCGCGCTCGTCCTTGTCCACGATCAGCCAGTGGCAGGTGATTGCATCGCCGGCATACACCGGCCGCTTGAACTCGAAGCTCATGCTGGTCGCCAGCCAGCCGATCTGCCCGCCGATCTCGGTCACCAGGCTGGCCGTCAGCAGGCCATGGGAGATGATCGACCTGAACCTGCGCAGTTCGGCCGAGGCGGCATCGTAGTGCACGGGGTTGTAGTCCCGCGAAAGCTGCGCAAAGCAGCGGATGTCCTCATCGGTGAAGCACCGGGTCACGCTCAGTTGCGCCCCCACCTCCAGGCCCTGTACGGCCCGTGCTCTCAAGCTCTTCATGGCACTCCCCCTGTTCGATTGCCGCGTACATTCTGCCTACCTGGGTAGCTGCCCGCCCAGCAGCACCAGCGCGATGATGACCATCGCCGCCCCCGACACCCGGCTGACCCACAGCGCCGCCGCAGGCCGCGCGCCCAGCACGGCCTGCGATCCAAAGCCCACCAGCAGGTAGATCACCCCGCAGCTGAGCGCATGCACCAGCCCCAGCGCCACGATCTGCAGCGGTACCGGCCACGGCGCCGTGGCGTCGGTGAACTGTGGCAGCAATGCCAGAAACAGCAGGAACACCTTGGGGTTCAGGCCGCTCACACACAGGCCCTTCACCGCCCAGCGCTGCCACGCACCGGCTACCTGCACCTGGTCCGCCTGGGGCACAGTCGGGTGCCTCAGCATGCCGATGCCCAACCATAGCAGGTACCCGGCCCCGGCCACCGTCAGCACCGACAGCGCAAACGGATGCCCCGCCACCAGCGTGCCCACCCCGGCGGCGACGATCAGTGTCGCGATCAGATGCCCCGACAACAGCCCGGCCACGGCGGGCAATACCACCCGCCCCTTCAGCCCGGCCGATATCGCATAGGCCCAGTCCGCACCCGGCGTGATGATGAACAACATCGACACCGCCCAGAACGCCACGAAAACACTCAGGGTCATGGCGCTACCCACGTCAGGGATGTGTACACGGTTGGCTGCATCGTCCTGCTCCACAAGCAAATTGATGCAGGGAACAATAATGAAATCTTGCTAGAATTTTCTTTCGAAGATAATCGCGACATAGGCCAATAGGGGAAGATCCTTCCAGATGGACCGCATCGACCGGAACATTCTTGCCGAACTGCAAAAAGACGGGCGCCTTTCGATCACCGAACTGGCCGAGCGGGTGGGGTTGAGCCTCTCCCCCTGCCACCGGCGGGTGCGTGCCCTGGAAGAATCGGGGGTGCTGCTGGGCTATCGGGCGAAACTGGACCCCATTGCCCTGGGCCTGACCTTTTCCGCCATGGTCTTCGTCACCCTTCGCGAGGGCGATCGCACGGCGGTCGAGGCGTTCGAGAACGCACTGGTGGCGTTGCCACAGGTGGTGGATGCGCAGCGCCTGTTCGGCGAGCCGGACTACCTGCTGCATGTGATCACCCAGGACCTGCCGGCCTTCCAGCGGCTCTATGATGAAAGCCTGTCGTCGCTGCCCAACGTGCAGCGGCTCACCTCCACCCTGGTGATGAAGCGCGTGGTGCAGGACCGGCCCTTGCCGTTGTAACCTCGCCGCCCGCCTTCAGCCTCATTCAGGAGCACCACTATCCACCGCGCACCCAACGAACCCTGGCAAGGCGACCTGTGGCTGGCCACCGACTACTGCCTGGTGGCCGGGCAGGTCGGGCAAACCCAGGCCCATGCCCACTATGCCCACCAGGTACTGATCGCCTGCGCTGCCCCGGTGCAGGCGTCGATCCAGGGCCAGGTCGAGTGCGGGCCGCTGCTGCTCATTGCCTCCGGGCAGCCGCATGCGATTCTCAGCGAGCAACCGGCGATCACGCTGTTTGCCGAGCCATTGGCTTTCGAACTGCCGGTGCTGCGCCAGCTCTGCGAAGACGCCGGCGCAGACCTGGAGGGCCTGAACCAACGCTTGCGCGCCCTGCCCCGGCGCCCTTTGCATCCGCGCCTGGCCACCGCCTTGCAACGGGTGCGTGCACTGGATGAAAACACCCTGCCCGCCGCGCAGCTGGCCAGTGAGGCGGCGCTGTCGCTCAGCCAGCTGGAGCGCCTGTTCAGCGGTCAACTGGGGCTGTCGGTGCGCCGCCTGGTGTTGTGGCAACGCCTGCGCGTGGCCTTGCAGCTGGCACTGGGCGGTAGCAGCCTGACCGAGGCAGCCACCTGCGCAGGCTTTGCCGACTCGGCCCACCTGTCACGCAGCGTGCGCCAGCAGTTCGGCATCCGTGCCGACCGTACCCTGCGCCACCTGCGCCTAAGGCTGCTGGACTAGCGCACGGCTCAGGGCATCGGGCAGTACGGCAGGTGGATGCTCGGGCTGGTCGCGGCGAAAGGGTTGGCGCAACTGCGCGCCGTAGCCCACCGGGTAGTCCGGGAAGTCGCCGATACCCAGGTCGTCGTCCGCCAGGTGATAGTGCGGCAGGTGCAGGGCGGTACCCAGCAGGCGGTCCCAAACGCTGAAGAACAGCGCGAAGTTCACATCCCCCGTGGTGCCGTACTTGAGGTGATGCAGCCGGTGCACCGGCGCCCAGGCAAACACATGGCGCAGCCAGCCGATGCGCATGTCGACGTTGCTGTGCTGCAACAGCAGCTGGATGGATATGCTGAACGCCAGCAAGGCCGCCACATCCAGCGGCAACCCGCACAGCAGCAAGGGCAAGGTGCCGCCCAGCGCTTCGAGCATCTGGTGCAGCGGGTGCTTCATCAGCCCGTTGAAGCCGTACATTCGGGTCACGCTGTGATGCACGGCGTGCAGGCGCCACAGCAACGGCAGGCGGTGGCTGGCGTAATGCACCAGGGTGATGCCCAGGTCTGCCACCGGCAACGCCAGCAACAGTTGCAGCGCCAGCGGCCAGTCACTCGGCCACAGGCCGGTATCGGGCAGCACCAGGGCAATCAGGGGGATGGCGGCAATGCCGGCCGCGTTGAGCGCCTCGTTCACCCCCGCGTGAATCACGTCCCGGGTGCCATCGCCCTGGCTTACATTCCAACGCTCGCGATAGGGCCACAGCCGCTCGCACAGCATCGACACGCCAATCGCCAGCAACAGCAGAAGCGGCAACCAGCCAAGGCTTGCGCCCTCGTCCAGCAGCCACACGGCCGAGCCGATGAATCCAAGGAAAAATACAGGGGCGTAAAGGGTTCGCATCGTGAAACTCCAGGCAGGTCAGAGCCTGGAGTTTCGTGCAGCCGCAGCCTGCGCCGCTTGAACAAACGGCGCATCTTCAGCCTGGGGGGAAAGGCCGGTCAGCCCTGGCAGAAGCGAATGCGATTGCCGAACGGGTCGTACACCTCAAGCACCTTGCCCCAGCCCTGCTCGACGATGTCCGGGCGGCCATAGCCGTAGCGCTTGGCAAGCAGCTCGTCGCGCAATTGCTCGATGTTGTGCATGGGGATGAACACCGTAGAGCCAGGGCTTGCGTCGCCGTGGTGCTCGGACAGGTGCAGTTGCAGCCCATTGCGTACGATGCCCAGGTACAGCGGTAGGTCGGCTTCGAAGCGGTGTTCGAACTCCACGCTGAAGCCCAGGAAGTCGAGGTAGAACTCGCGCGCCTTGGCTTCGTCGAACATGCGCAGGATGGGGATAGGCTTGTCGAAGCTCACTTCGCTTGCAGGGGTGGCGGGGGCAAGCAGGGCCGAGGCGGTGTTCCAGTCCTTGTAGCCCAACTGCTGCGCCACCAGCTCCAGTGCGCCGGAGTGGGTCAGCGGCGGGTTCTGCGCCTGCAGGGCGGTACGCAGACGCTTGGCCATCTGTTTGGCCTGTTCGATCGAGATCATCATGTGCTCCTGGTGACGAGGCAGTGTGGGGCTCGCGTTGCCAGGCCTCGACGTTCAAGAGAATGATCGCGTCAGGGGTAACTGCAATGCTTTCACCTTTCCCAACGGGAGCGAGCGGCGGGCAGCATCGGCCCGCGCCGATCATACACAGCCAGGGTGGCACATGGAAAGGCGGCCCTCAGCGCGTTGGCGAATCCCCGCGCCCGATGCGCTTGCCGCCCTGCTGCCCCACCTCCTGCGCCTGGCCGTCGCGCTGCTTGCCCTGGCGCGCCTGGCCCACCAGCCGCGCGATCAGCGGGCCTTCGGGCAGATGACGCCAGAAGCGCCCCGGCATGTGCTGGCGCATGGCATCGGGGTTGACCCGTGCCGGGTTGAAGGTGTGCCGGTAGTAGGTGCGCCACAGCTCGGCGCCAGGGTCGTCGGCGTGGCAGGCCCACTGGCGCCATTGCTCGGGGCAGTGCCGTCGGTAGTCCAGGGTGCTGCCATCGAAGCGGATGCCATCGCGTGGCGTGGCGATCAGCCAGCGCTGGCGGCCCAGCCGGTCGGCAAAGTGGCCGCTGGCGCTTTGCAGAATGTCGTGGGCCGGTTCATGGAAGGCCACCAGGTCCAGTTGCAGTTGCTCGGCCAGTGCCGCCGGCAATGGCACGAAGCGCACGAAGGCATGCAGGTGATGGGCCTCGCGGCTGACCTGCTTGATGCGCCGCTGCAGCTCGCTGCCCAGCCGGTCGCCCGCCAGCATGGCGGTGCGGTCGCCATGGGCCACGCGCCACAGCACTTCATACAGCAGGTTCCAGCGCTGCTCGCCACGGTAGCGGGCAGCCAGCTCAAGTTGATCCAGCAAGGCCGCCGGCACCCGTGTGCGAAACGGCCCGGGGCCCTGCGGCAATACCGCCGGCACCGCCAGCAGATCGTGCACCGGGCCGTGGGCCCACACCACCTCGGTGGGGTCGATGCCGTGGCCCAGCAGCACGCGGGCCTGGTCGCGCCAGGTGTCGAAGTGCTCGTCGCAGTCCAGCGCGATCATCCCCACAACCCCATCTGCACCGGTGCCTGCGGCTCGCGCAGGCGTTCGCGCAGCAGGCCGCTGCGGGTTTCCGACTGGGGCGGGCGGTAGTCGCTGGTGACGATGAACGGGCGCGCCTTGTCCAGCACGCAGCGCAGCTGGATCAGGTCGTCATAGCGAATGCGCCGTTCACGGCGCAGCGCCACCAGGCGTTGCACGCTGCGCAGCCCGATGCCGGGAATGCGCGCCAGCAGCGCCGGCTCGGCGCGGTTCACATCCAGCGGAAACACCTCGCGGTTGGCCAGGGCCCAGGCCAGCTTGGGGTCGATGTCCAGCGCCAGGTTGCCCGCGCCGCCCAGCAGTTCGCCGGCCTTGTAGCCATAGCCGCGCATGAGAAAGTCCGCCTGGTACAGGCGGTGCTCGCGCAGCAGCGGCGGCGCGGCCAGGGGTACGCTGGTGGGGCTGTCGGGGATCGGGCTGAACGCCGAGTAGTACACACGCCGCAGGCCATAGCCCTGGTACAGCGATTCGGCATTGCCCAGGATGGTGTGGTCGTCGGTGGCATCGGCGCCCACGATCATCTGGGTGCTCTGCCCGGCAGGGGTGAAGCGCGGTGCGTTGACTTCACCGGCCACCGCCTGCTGGCCGTGGTGGATGGTGCCCATGGCCTGGCGAATGGTACGCACCTGCTTCTCCGGCGCCAGGCGCTGCAGGCTGGCTTCGGTGGGCAGCTCGATGTTCACGCTGAGGCGGTCGGCCAGCCGCCCGGCCTGCTCGATCAGCAGCGGGTCGGCGTCGGGGATGGTCTTGAGGTGGATGTAGCCGCGAAAGTTGTGCTGTTCGCGCAGCAGCTGCGCCACGCGAATCAACTGTTCCATGGTGTAGTCGGCAGAGCGGATGATGCCCGAGCTGAGGAACAGCCCGCTGATGCAGTTGCGCCGGTAGAAATCCAGGGTCAGGCGCACCACCTCCTCAGGCGTGAAGCGTGCCCGCGGCACGTTGCTGGAGCGGCGGTTGACGCAGTACTGGCAGTCGTACAGGCAGAAGTTGGTCAGCAGCACCTTGAGCAGCGACACGCAGCGCCCGTCGGGGGTGTAGCTGTGGCAGATGCCCATGCCATCGGTGGCGCCCAGGCCGTCGCGACCGCGCGAGCTGCGCTTGGGGGCGCCGCTGCTGGCGCACGAGGCGTCGTACTTGGCGGCATCGGCCAGGATGCCGAGCTTGGCGATGAGCTGCATGGGGTCCACCTCGATACTGATTATCCATACAGTATTCGCAGATCGCCACGCATGCAAGCGCAGCCTGTCGACCGGGCCGCTGCGGCCTTCATGAAAAAATCTTCATGAACGCTGCGCCCCGCTAACCGGGGAACCTCGGCGCACCCTCGCCCGCCTGCGGACAACCGGCCTTGAGGCACCGCAGCAGCTTGCGTAGGATCGCCGTTCATTCACGCCATCGCGCCCGTTCACTGCCTGCTCCCAGGCCGGTGGTGTATCCGTTTTCCGCAAGAGCCTGCACATGCCCCAGCCTATCCCCCTCAAGGACCACGAGAAAGAAACGCACCTGGTCAACCGCAGGCTGATCGCGTGTGCGCTGCTGGTACTGGTGCTGGTGGCGGTGCTGGTGGGGCGGCTGTACGTGCTGCAGGTGGTGCAGCACGACTACCATGCCGCCGTGTCGCAGAACAACCGCGTGCACGTGCTGCCCATCGCCCCCGAGCGCGGGCTGATCTACGACCGCAACGGCGAGGTGCTGGCCGACAACAAGCCCAGCTTCAACCTCACCATGACCCGCGAGCGTGCTGGCGACACGCCCAGGGTGCTCGACAGCCTGGTGCAGATCCTGGGCCTGGGCGAGGAGGACCGCCAGGGCTTCGAGAAGGACCTGCGCCGTGGCCGCAAGCCGTTCGAGCCGGTGACGCTGATGTTCGGCCTGAGCGAAGAGCAGATCGCCCTGATCGCGGTCAACCAGTTCCGTCTGCCGGGGCTGGACGTGGAGCCGCAGTTCATTCGTGAATACCCCATGGGCGCGCACTTTGCCCACTCGGTGGGCTACGTGGGGCGCATCAACGAGAAAGAAGCCAAGACCCTCGATGCCACCGAGTACCGTGGCACCCAGTCCATCGGCAAGACCGGCATCGAGCACTTCTACGAGGCCCAGCTGCACGGCCAGGTGGGCTACGAAGAGGTCGAGACCAACGCCCAGGGCCGCATCATGCGCGTGCTGCGCCACCACGACCCGGTGCCCGGCAAGAACATCACCCTGAGCCTGGACGCGCACCTGCAGCTGGCCGCCGAAAAGGCCCTGGGCGATCGCCGTGGTTCGGTGGTGGCGCTGGACCCGGCCACCGGCGAGGTGCTGGCGATGGTCAGCAACCCCAGCTTCGATCCCAACCTGTTCGTCAAGGGCATCAGCTTCAGGCAGTACGCCGAGCTGCGCGATTCCATCGACCGTCCACTGTTCAACCGCGTGCTGCGCGGCCTGTACGCCCCGGGCTCGACGATCAAGCCCGAGGTGGCCATCGCCGGCCTCGACAGCGGCGTGATCACCCCGGCCAGCCGGGTGTTCGACCCCGGCTACTACGAGCTGCCCAACTACGACCACAAGTACCGCAACTGGAACCGCAGCGGCGACGGCTGGGTGGACATGTACAGCGCCATCATGCGTTCCAACGACACCTACTTCTACGACCTGGCGCACAAGCTGGGGGTCGAGCGCCTGCACGACTACATGAGCGAATTCGGCCTGGGCCAGAAGGTCTCGCTGGACATGTTCGAAGAGTCACCCGGCCTGATGCCCTCGCCCGCCTGGAAGCGCGCCAACCGGCGCCAGGCCTGGTACCCCGGCGAAACCCTGATCCTGGGCATCGGCCAGGGCTACATGCAGGTCACCCCGCTGCAACTGGCGCAGGCCACCAGCCTGCTGGCCAGCAAGGGCGTGTGGCACCGCCCGCACCTGGCCATGAGCATCGGCGACGAGCCTCCGGTAGACCCCAACCCCATGCCCGACATCGTGCTGCATGACCGCCACGCCTGGGACCAGGTCAACCAGGGCATGCAGATGGTCATGCACGCCCCGCGCGGCATCGCCCGCGCCGCCGCTGCCGGGGCGCAGTACCGCATCGCCGGCAAGAGCGGCACTGCGCAGGTGGTAGCGATCAAGCAGGGGGAACGCTACAACCGCGACAAGACCCTGGAGCGCCACCGCGACAACGCGTTGTTCGTGGGCTTTGCCCCCGCCGACCACCCGAGCATCGCCATCGCGGTGATGATCGAGAACGGCGAGGCCGGTGGGCGCGTGGCCGGGCCGGTGGTCCGGGAAATCATGGACGCCTACCTGCTGGACGAACAAGGCCACCTCAAGCCCCAGTACGCCGGCAACGCAGCACCCGCCGCGGTGCCCCATACCTGAAAGCGCAGCACCCTGATCGTGCCGACAGCATCTGATTGCATTTGCAATCAGATTGCAGTATCCCTTGCGCTTCTGCCAAGGACCGATCATGGAGCTGCCCCGTGGATTCACTGCCTGCCATCCCCCCTGCCCGACTGGCCGCCCACGCCTGCATTCGCAGCATCGAGGCCGGCCTGCCGTCGACCGGCGCAGCGTCGCACTCGCCGCTGTTGCAGATTTTGCAGACCGTGCACCGCATCGAGCACGACCCGGCCGTGGCGGGCAACCTGTGGGTGATCAATGATCGCGCCGACAGCGCGAGCGAGGTGGTCAGCCCCTGGGGCATCTGGTTTCGCCAGCAGGCGCCCAGCCGCGAACGCCCGCTGATCTACCTCACCCAGTCGCCGAGCTCGGCCCGCGTGTCGATGCTGGCCGAGCAGATCGGCCACCGCGGCATCGTGTTCAACGACCTGGAATCGGCCGCCTCGCGCTGGCCCAAGGGCGCGCACCCGTGGCTGCCGTTGTGGCTGTCGGCCAACGCCCAGTGCCGCCCGTACGACCCCGCCAGCGCTGCCGAGGCCCAGGCCATCCTGCTGGCGGCGCTGGACGAGCTGTACGTACAGGGGCGCCACGGCTTCTACTACATGACCCTGCACGATCAGCCGCCGGCAGCCGATGAACCGGCACACGACGATTGCAGCGATGCATTCCTGGGCATGTACCCGTTGCAGCCCACCAGCGCTGCCCGCCCCCAGGTACGCCTGCTGGGCGCCGGCGCCATGCTCCGGGAGGTACGCGCCGCCGCGGTGCTGCTCGACACGCACTGGGGCATCGCCAGCCAGTTGTGGAGTTGCCCCAGCTACACGCGCCTGGCCCGTGACAGCGACGATGCCGCGCGCTGGAACCGCCTGCACCCCGAGGCCGCGCCACGCAAGAGCTACCTGCAGTACTGCCTGATGTCGGCCAGCACGCCGGTGATCGCCGTGACCGGCTATGCCCAGCACATCGCCGACCAGCTTGCCCCGCATGTCACGGCGCCCTTCACCGCACTGGGCGCCGACAGCCTGGCGCCGGGCAACTGCCTGGATCGGCGCTGGATAACCTTCAGCGCGTTGCAGGCACTGGCCGGCCAGGGCCTGTTCGACACCCAGGCGCTACCCGCCGCACAGGCCCGGCTGGGCCTAGGCGAATGACGCCCGGGCCTTGAAGCTCGACTGTTCCAGCGCCTGGGCGAACAGCGCCTGTTGCTCGGGCGTGAACTGGCTCAGAAACAGCTCGTCCACTGCCTGCTTGTACACCGCCCACATGCGCTTGCGCAGCGCCTTGCCGCTGTCGGTGATGCACGCCAGGGCGCCGCGCCCGTCGCCCGCGACCTTCTTGCGCACCACATGCCCTTCGGCCTCCAGGCGGTCGACCAGGCGGGTCAGGTTGTAACGCTCGATGGCCATCACATCGGCCAGCTCGTGCATGCGCCGGCAGCCATCGGGGCCGCTCTCGATGCCCCACAGCGCGTCATACCAGGCGTACACGGGCAGGCCCTGGTCGGCCAGGCGGCGTTCGATTTCGCGAATCAGGTTGCGGTGGGCGCGAATGAAGCTGAACCAGAGGTCAGCGGTGGGTGCAGCCATGAGGGTTCCTCGGGTCAAAGTTATTGCATTTGCAATCATACGGGGCGCATGCCTAGAATCAATTGCAAATGCAACTACTACCCGGCAGGCCTGCCGGCACTGCCCGCCACAACCCCGCAGGAGGATTACCGATGCAACAGCAGCCCCCTCTGTTGAACGACCCAGATCCCGAGCAGACCCAGGAATGGCTTGAGTCCCTGGCCACTGTTGTCGAGGTGGAGGGGCGCTCGCGTGCGCACTTCCTGATCGACCAGATGCTGGACCTGGACGTGTCGCTGCACGGCGACTTTCGTGGCCGCGTCAACACACCCTACGTCAACACCATCGGCCCCGAGCGCGAACTGCCCTACCCCGGCGACCTGGCCACCGAGCAGCGCCTGAATGCCTATATCCGCTGGAACGCACTGGCCATGGTGCTGCGCGCCGGCAAGCATTCGGGGGTGGGCGGGCATATCGCCACCTACGCCTCGGCGGCGGTGCTGTATGACGTGGGCTTCGATCATTTCTTTCGCGGGCGCACCGCGCAGTTTGCCGGCGACATGGTGTACATCCAGGGCCACTCGGCGCCGGGTATCTATGGCCGGGCCTACCTCGAAGGGCGCCTGAGCGAAGCGCAGCTGGACAACTTTCGCCGCGAGACCGACCGCGATGGCGTGTCGTCCTACCCGCACCCGCGGCTGATGCCCGAGTTCTGGCAGTTTCCCACCGTGTCCATGGGCCTGGGGCCGATCACCGCGGCCTACCAGGCGCGCTTCATGCGCTACCTCGAAGATCGCGACCTCACCCCACGCCAGGGCCGCAAGGTGTGGGCGTTTCTCGGTGACGGCGAAATGGATCAGCCCGAGTCGCTGGCGGCCATCTCGCTGGCCGGGCGCGAAAAACTCGACAACCTGATCTTCGTGGTCAACTGCAACCTGCAGCGCCTGGACGGCCCGGTACGTGGCAACGCCAAGGTGATCCAGGAATTCGAGAGCCTGTACCGTGCTGCCGGCTGGAACGTGATCAAGGTGGTGTGGGGCAGCGGCTGGGATGCGCTGCTGGCCAGGGACAGCAGCGGCATCCTGCGCCAGCGCATGATGGAGTGCGTGGACGGCGAGTATCAGACCTACAAGTCGCAGAACGGCGCCTACGTGCGCGAGCACTTCTTCGGCAAGTACCCGGAACTGCTGGCGATGGTCAGCGACCTGAGCGATGACGACATCTGGAAGCTGGCTCGCGGCGGGCACGACCCGGTCAAGGTGTACAACGCCTACGCGGCGGCCGTGCGTCACACGGGGCGGCCAACGGTGATCCTGGCCAAGACCGTCAAGGGCTTCGGCATGGGCGAAGCCGGCGAAGGCCAGAACATCAACCACCAGTTGAAGAAGATGGGCGACGAGGCGGTCAAGGCCTTCCGCGACCGCTTCGGCCTGGACCTGAGTGATGAGCGCCTCGGCGAGATCCCCTACCTCAAGCCCGCCCCCGACAGCGCCGATGCGCGCTACCTGCAGGTGGCCCGTGATCGCCTGGGCGGGCATGTGCCGGCGCGCCAGGCCAGGGTCGAGCCGTTGCAGGTGCCGGCCCTGGAGGCCTTCGACAGCCAGCTCAAGGGCACCGGTGACCGTGCCATCTCCACCACCATGGCGTTCGTGCGCATTCTCGGCACCCTGCTCAAGGACCCGCAGGTCGGCCGCCTCGTCGTACCGATCGTGCCCGACGAATCACGCACCTTCGGCATGGAGGGGCTGTTCCGCCAGATCGGCATCCACTCCCATGTGGGCCAGCTGTACACGCCGCAGGATGCCGGCACGCTCAGCTACTACAAGGAGAGCACCGACGGCCAGATCATGCAGGAAGGGCTCAACGAGTCCGGCGCCACCTCGTCGTGGATTGCCGCCAGCACCGCCTACGCCAACCATGGCGTGATGACCCTGCCGTTCTACATCTTCTATTCGATGTTCGGCTTCCAGCGAGTGGGCGACCTGCTGTGGGCGGCGGGCGATGCGCGCGCACGGGGGTTTCTGCTGGGCGCCACCAGCGGGCGTACCACGTTGATGGGCGAAGGCTTGCAGCATGACGACGGGCACAGCCACGTGATGTCGGCCACCGTGCCCTGCTGCGTCTCCTACGACCCCACCTATGCCTACGAGCTGGCGGTAATCATCCAGGACGGCATGCGCCGCATGTATGCCGAGCAGGAGGACGTGTACTACTACATCACCGTGCTCAACGAGAACTACGCCCACCCCGCCATGCCCGAAGGCGCAGAGCAAGGCATTCTCAAGGGGCTGTACCGCCTGCCGGTGGAAAAACCGCCGCAGGGCGAGCGGCATGTGCAGTTGATGGGCAGCGGCTCGATACTGAACGAGGTGCTGGCGGCGGCGGATATTCTGCAGCGTGATTTCGGCGTCAGCAGCGAGGTGTGGAGCGCCACCAGCCTGACCGAGGTGCGGCGCGAGGCGCAGGCGGTGGAGCGCTGGAACCTGCTGCACCCGCTGCAGGCGCCGAAGACGCCATACATCGAAACGCTGCTGCAGGGGCATGCGGGGCCGGTGGTGGTGGCCACGGACTACATGAAGATCCATGCCGACCAGATCCGGCCGTGGGTGACCGGGAGGCGTTTCGTGGCGTTGGGCACCGACGGCTTCGGCCAGTCGGACACACGCGAGGCGCTGCGCCGGCATTTCGAGGTGGACCGCCAGTTCATCGTGCTGGCGGCGCTGAATGCGCTGGCGGCGGACGGGGTGATCGAGCGCGAGGTGGTGGCCGGCGCGATCGAAGCGCTGGGCATCGACCCTGGCAAGGTTGATCCGGCTTCAGTCTGATAGCACCCATCAGACCTGTGGCAGCAACAGCTTCCTGTAGGAGCCGGCCTTGCCGGCGATGGCGTGCTTAGCGCCTATGGCACGGCGTGGCCGCGCATCGCCAGCAAGGCTGGCTCCTACAGGTGTGCATTCAGCAGGGTCGACTACTGCCCCGCCCCCAGCTCATCCTGGGTCAGTATCGCCTTGGCCAGGTCTTCGTCACTGGCCTGCAACCCAGGGTTCTGCTGACGGATACGCTGCAGCATCGACTCCAGGTACACACCGCGAATTTCGCCGCCGCTGGCGATGAACGTCGAAGCATCATCGCGCGCCGGAATCACCAGCTTGTCGTCCTTGAAGGTCGAGTACAACGAGGCGGAAACCCCGGCGGAGGTGGCGACATCGCGACCATCCACACGGGCCAGGGCCGTGCCCAAAGGCAGGCAGAGCACAAGGGAAGAAACCAGCAGTAAACGGCGCATGACGATGCCTCCGTGATGGGGGGGAACCTACATTCATTAGGATAGGCCCCTCAGGCCAAGAGTTCCCGCCAATATCCCTACCCGCCCAACGAAGCCCGCCATGCTGGCTATATTGAAACCCTGGTCCCCATTCCCGAGCGTGACGAGAGGTGAACATGTACACCATTGGCTATGCAGCGCAGCACCGCGAAGCACCGCTGGCACCCTTCAAGTTCGAACGCCGCGCCCTGCGCCCCAACGACGTGGCGATGCAGATCCTGTACTGCGGCGTATGTCACTCCGACCTGCACCAGGCCCGCGACGACTGGGGTTTCAGCCGCTACCCGATCGTGCCCGGCCACGAGATCGTCGGGCGCGTGACCGAGGTGGGCAGCCAGGTCACCCGCTACAAGGTCGGTGACGCCGTGGCGGTGGGCTGCATGGTCGACTCCTGCCAGCAGTGCGACCAGTGCCGCAAGGGCGAGGAACAGCTGTGCCGCGAGAACAACACGCAAACCTACAACAGCCTGGACCGCATCACCCGCGAACCCACCTACGGCGGCTATTCCAAGCACCTTGTAGTGCGCGAGGAGTTCGTGCTGCGCGTGCCCGACGGCCTGGACCTGGCCAAGGCCGCGCCGCTGCTGTGCGCCGGCATCACCACCTATTCGCCGCTGCGCACCTGGAATGCCGGGCCCGGCAGCCGCGTCGCGGTCATCGGCCTGGGCGGGCTGGGGCACATGGCCGTGAAGCTGGCGGCGGGCCTGGGTGCCGACGTCACGGTGCTCAGCCGCACCCCCGACAAACTCGATGATGCGCGGGCGCTGGGCGCCGACAAGCTGCTGGTATCCGACGCCAAGGCCATGGCCGCCGCGCGCTCCAGCTTCGACCTGATCATCGACACGGTGCCGGTGCGCCATGACGTGTCGCCCTACATGTCGCTGCTGGACGTGGACGGCACCCTGGTGATCGTCGGCCAGGTGGGGCCGATCGACGAACAACTGACCGTGCCGTTCATCCTCGGCCGGCGGCGCCTGGCCGGCTCGCCGATTGGCGGGATTGCGCAAACCCAGGAGATGCTCGACTTCTGCGCGAAGAAGAACATTCTGCCGGAGTGTGAAATGATCCGCATGGACCAGATCAACGAGGCGTTCGAACGCATGCAGCGCTCCGATGTGCGCTACCGCTTCGTGATCGACATGGCCTCGCTCGACGACACCACCGGCGCCTGACGCGCCTCACTCCCCTACCGAACCACAAGGGCCTCCCATGCTGCAGATACTCGGCAAAGCTTCCTCCATCAATGTACGCAAGGTGCTATGGGCCTGCACCGAGCTGGGTATCGCCTTCGAGCGCGAGGACTGGGGCTCGGGCTTCAGGTCCACCTTCAGCCCGCAGTTCCTGGCCCTGAACCCCAACGCCATGGTGCCGGTGATCAAGGACGGCGACTTCGTGCTGTGGGAGTCCAACAGCATCCTGCGCTACCTGGCCAACCAGTACCACGGGCAGCACCTCTACCCCGCCGAGCCCCGGGTGCGCGCACGGGTGGACCAGTGGATGGACTGGCAGGCCACCGACCTCAACAAGTCCTGGACCTACCCCTTCCTGTCGCTGGTGCGCCATTCCCCCGACCATCAGGACCCCGAGGCACTGGCGGCGGCATGCAGGCAGTGGACCACCAACCTGCAGATCCTCGACCGCCAGCTCGAGTCGACCGGCGCCTACGTCAGTGGCCAGGACTTTTCACTGGCGGACATCGCCATCGGCCTGTCGGTCAATCGCTGGTTCGAAACCCCGCTGGAGCATCCGGATTTTGCAGCGGTTCGGGCATACTACGAGCGTCTGACCGAACGCGAAGGGTTTGTCATCCATGGAAGAAACGGTACCCCGTAACGCCACCGTCACCACCGAAACCTCGGTGCGCCGCCGCTCGCTGCTGGCCGGCTGCAGCGCCCACGCGGTGCACGACGGGCTCACCGACGTGATCTACGTGCTGCTGCCGCTGTGGCAGGCGCAGTTCGGCCTCAGCCTGGCCCAGGTGGGCCTGTTGCGCGGGGCCTATTCCGGGATGATGGCCGGTTTTCAGCTGCTGGCCAGCCGCGCGGCCCGGCGCTTTGGCCGCGAGCGCCTGCTGGTGGGCGGCACGCTGCTGGCCGGCGTGGCCTACCTGGTCGCCGGCCAGGCCACGGGCCTGGGTGTGCTGCTGGTGGCGCTGATGCTGGGCGGGCTGGGCGCCAGTACCCAGCACCCGCTGGCCTCCTCGATGATCACCGACAGCCACGCGGCGGGCGGCGGGGTCAAGCAGGCGCTGTCGCACTACAACTTCGCGGGCGATATCGGCAAGGCGGTCATTCCGGGCCTGATGGGCGTGCTGCTGGTGGCCGTCAGCTGGCGTACCGGTGCAACGCTGCTGGGCGTGCTGGGTGTGGCTGCGGCGGTGTTGCTGTGGTGGCTGATCCCCTCCCGGGCCCAGGCCCTGGCGGCGGGCGGCAAGGCGCCGAAGCTGGCCACCGGAAACGGCTCGCCGGGCGGCCTGCGTGCCCTGCTGATGCTGGGCATGCTCGACAGCGCGGTGCGCATGGGGTTTCTGACCTTCCTGCCGTTTCTGCTCAGGCTCAAGGGCGCCGGCACCGCCGGTATCGGCCTGGCGCTGACGCTGCTGTTCGTGGGCGGGGCCTTCGGCAAGCTGCTGTGCGGCTACCTGGGCGCACGCATCGGCCTGCTGAAAACCGTCTCGCTCACCGAAGCGGGGACTGCACTGTTGATCGTGCTGGCGGTGGTGCTGCCGTATTCGGCCACGCTGGTGATGCTGCCGTTGCTGGGCCTGGCGCTGAACGGCACCTCGTCGGTGCTGTATGGCGTGGTGCCGGAGCTGGCGGCTGCCGGCAAGCACGAGCAGGCCTTCGCGCTGTTCTACACCGGCACCATCGGTGGCGGCGCGCTGGCACCGGTGGTGTTCGGGCGGCTGGGGGACGTTACCGGGGTGCCCACGGCGGTGGTGGTGCTGGCGGCCACGCTGCTGCTCACGCTGCCGCTGGCGTGGCGGGTGAACAAGGGCTTGGTGGCAGAATAGAAAAGAAGGCGCGGGAGTCTCGGCGCCTTCCTGGTTTTGTGTGGGGTGTGGCGGGGGTTACAGGGGGGAGATGGTACCCAGTGCTCCGATTGCGAAGGCCAATACCAGAAAGCCGAATACAAAAATTGCCATCTTGCCC
>NZ_JAFKEC010000057.1 GCF_017848315.1 Pseudomonas palmensis | reverse complement strand
AGAGTCTGTCAAGCGTTTATTTTGAAGTTTTTCGTTTCACTTCAAACACTTGACTCGCTTCGATCTCTCGTAGCGGGAGGCGAATTCTACAGCGTTACAACCTGCTGTCAACCACCTTTTTCACCGCTGCCGATCTTTCGATCGAAGCACTTCCAGTCTGACCTGAAACGTCCAACTCATTGATATTCAAGGAGTTTTTCGTTCCGACTGCGCCGGAAGTGGGGCGAATTATAGAGAGATTAAATCGCGCGTCAAGGGTTAATTGGCGATATTCGATGAACAAAGAAAGTTGCGCACTATATTGCTCATCTTCGCCTCCTTGCGCATCATAGACGCCAGGCCACACGCCTCTCTCTATATAAGGAAGCAACTCCAACAATGAACACCCACCCCCGCAGCCTGGCCTCCAGCCTCTTCCCCATTGGCCTGCTGCTAATTGCAATGGCATCCATCCAGTCCGGCGCCTCGCTGGCAAAAAGCATGTTCCCGCTGGTAGGTGCGCAAGGCACCACAACGCTGCGCCTGATTTTCGCCAGCCTCATCATGCTGGTGCTGCTGCGCCCCTGGCGCGCGCGCTTCACCTCCAGCACCCTCAAGTCGGTCATCATCTATGGCCTGGCATTGGGCGGCATGAACTTTCTCTTTTATATGTCCTTGCGCAGTGTCCCGCTGGGTATCGCCGTTGCCCTGGAGTTCACCGGCCCGCTGGCCGTGGCGTTGTACGCATCGCGCAGGGCCATGGATTTCGTATGGATCGGACTGGCAGTGATCGGCCTGTTGCTGCTGATACCCATCGGGCAGACCGGGGCGGCCATCGACCTGGTAGGCGCCGGCTACGCACTGGGCGCCGGCGCGTGCTGGGCGCTCTACATTCTATATGGGCAGAAAGCCGGGGCCGAGCACGGCATTCAGACCGCCGCACTTGGCGTCATGGTTGCCGCACTGTTCGTTGCGCCGATCGGCATCGTTCATGCCGGCAGCGCCCTGCTCAACCCTGCCCTGCTACCCGTGGCGATTGGCGTGGCCATTCTGTCGACAGCATTGCCGTACAGCCTGGAAATGGTGGCCCTGACACGCCTGCCCGCCCGAACCTTCGGCACACTGATGAGCATCGAACCGGCATTCGGCGCATTGTCGGGACTACTGTTTCTCAACGAAGTGTTGAGCATGGCGCAATGGCTGGCCATCGCCGCGATCATTACTGCCTCGGTGGGTGCCACACTGTCCATGCGCAGGGAAAGCCCAGCACTGGTGCCAGCCGACTGATTTGAGAAATATTTCCATTTGAACCTGTTTTTGTCATTGTGTCGCCATGGCACCCTGTTTAAGCTGTAATTCAATGCACTGCTTGAAGTTTTAACTTAAGACAAGGACGCGAGAGGCATCAGGAAGAGGCGCAGGTAACCGTCTCGGGCTTGCAGACCCGACACTCTTTGTAAGGACAGGAATGAAACGAATTTTGCTCATCCTAGCCATTCTGGCCATTGCTGGCTGTGCGGCGAACGCCAAAACTGAGGTCAAACACGGCAAGAAGGGCATGCACATCAACTGCTCGGGCCTGTCGTCTTCATGGAACAAGTGCTACGCCAAGGCCGCCAGTTCCTGCGGCACCAAAGGCTACAAAGTCGTCGCCAAGTCTGGCGATGGCGAAGACGAGCCAGGGGACTACCCCTTCGGTCTCAACCCCGCCGGCTACACCAGCCGAAGCATGATCGTCATCTGCAAGTAACGAAAAAGGGCAACCCGCAGGTTGCCCTTTTTCATGTGCCCGATCAGACAGCTTCGGTTCTTTGTTCCAGCCAGTGCAGAGCAGCACCTGCCAGCAGTGGCGAAAGCCGTTCACGCACCGTGCGGTGGTAATCATTGAGCCATTCGCGTTCTTCGCTGCCCAGTTGCTCAGGCAACAGGCATCGTGTGTCGATAGGGCACAAGGTCAGCGTTTCGAATTCAAGAAAGTCACCAAACCCACTCTTGCCCGAATCCCGGGTGAACACCAGGTTCTCGATGCGCACGCCCCACTGCCCAGGCCGATAGGTGCCCGGCTCGATGGAGGTGATCATGCCGGCCTGCATGGCTGTGTGCGGCGCAGGCGAGGCCTGATAGGCGATCACCTGTGGCCCTTCGTGCACGTTCATGAAGTAGCCGACGCCGTGGCCGGTGCCATGCCCGTAATCCACATGCTCGGCCCATAACGGTGCTCGGGCAATCGCATCGAGCAAAGGCGAGGCAATGCCCCGCGGAAAACACGCCCTGGATAGTGCAATCATGCCCTTGAGCACCCGCGTGCAATCCAGCTTCTGTTCCAGGCTTGGCGTGCCGATGGGCACCATACGGGTAATGTCGGTGGTCCCTCCCAGGTACTGCCCACCTGAATCGATCAACAACAGCCCATCACCTTCGATGAGCGCATGCGAGGCGTCGGTGGCGCGGTAATGCGGCATGGCCCCATTGCTGTTGAAGGCGGCAATGGTAGCAAAGCTTGGGGACACATGACCGGGACGTCGAGCCCGGGCTGCGCCGAGCAAGGTGTCAACACTGACCTCGGTAAGGGTCGAATGCCCCAGTGCGGCTTCGAAGTCCGCGAAGAACTCGCACAACGCCGCACCGTCCTGTTCCATCACCTGCCTGATATGAACGAGGTCCGCCTCGCTCTTTCTCGACTTGGACAGAACGCTTGGATTGATGCCTTCGAGCAGCTGCACCTGGGCACCGAGGTTGGCCAGCAACCCGCTGGTCACCCGTGCCGGATCTACCAGCAGGACACTGCCCGCCTCGATGCCTGCCAGCGCGCTGCCCACTGCTTCATACTCGCGCAGTTGCACCCCGTCAGACTCAAGTGCCTCGCGCACAGCGCTGTCGACCTTGCTCGATGCCACGAACAGAATGGCCTGATGCTGACCGATCAATGCGAAGGAAACGAATACCGGGTTGTATGAAACGTCGCTGCCACGCAGGTTGAACAGCCAAGCGATGTCATCCAGCGTCGCAATGAAATGCCAATCTGCGCCGCGCTCCTTGAGCGTTGTGCGCAGTTGCGCCAGCTTGTCGGCACGGCTGACGCTCGCGTGCGGCGGCAGGTGCTGGTAAACCGGGCTGCCTGGCAACGCAGGCCGCTCCAGCCACACCTGTGCCAGCAGGTCCCTGTCACTGAGCAGGCGCACATTGCGCACCCTGAGGCGATCCTGCAGCTGCCGCGCCGACGCCAGTTGCATCACCGCACCGTCTACTGCCACCGTGCCGCCTGCGGGCGCCTGCTCTGCCAGCCAGTCAAGGGCCCCCGGCTGACCCGGCATCAGCTTCATCAACGCGATACCGCTACCCGCCAGCTCCTTTTCGGCCTGCTCCCAGTAACGACTGTCGGCCCAAAGCCCGGCAAAATCGGCCGTCAGCACCAGCGTACCCACCGAGCCATGAAACCCGGACAGCCATTGGCGCCCCTGCCAGTAGCCTGGGAGGTATTCGGACAGGTGCGGGTCTGCCGAGGGCACCAGCAGTGCATCGACCCCTTCGCGGTTCATCACTGCACGCATGCGCGCCAGGCGCGCGGTTACTGCTTCCTGCATTCCAGGCTGACTGTTCATTATGTTGTGCCACCACCGCGACCAATGTTCTGGTGGACGATAATGAAGCAGCACTCAACCGTGGGCAACCGCCCAGAAAGGCACATTGTGTAACGCTGCGTGGATGGCACCGGCAGCGGCGTCGATATCCTCTTCGCGGGTATAGCGCCCCAGGCTCAGACGCAACGTCTGCCGTGCCGCACGCTCGTCATGCCCAAGCGCCAGCAGCACATGCGAAGGCGCACTGCTGGCCGAATTGCAGGCCGACGTCGAGGAAAACGCCAGCGTACGGGCCAGCGCCTGCAGATCGATACCGTCACCGCCAAAGGTCAGGCTCAACGTATGAGGGATGCGCTGGACAGGGCTGCCGTTGAGCCCCAGGCCGGGAATATCGGCCAACTGCTCCAGCAGCCGCTCACGCAACCGGTGCATACGTGCAACCTCCTGCTGCTGCACCTGCCCGGCCAGTGCGAAGGCTGCGCCCATGGCGGCAATCTGGTGAGTGGCCAGGGTGCCCGAGCGCAATCCGTTCTCGTGCCCGCCACCGTGAATCTGTGCCTGCAGCAGCGGCGCGGCGCGCTTGCCGACGTAGAGCGCACCGATCCCTTTGGGCCCATACACCTTGTGCGCCGAAAACGACATCAGGTCCACCGGCCAGCGTGACAGGTCGATAGGCACCTTGCCTGCCCCCTGGGCGGCATCCACATGCAGCAATGCACCGTGGCGGCGCACCCACTCGCCGATGGCCTGCACATCGTTCAGGGTGCCCAGTTCATTGTTGACCAGCATCAGCGATACCAGAAAGGTGTCGTCACGCAGCGCCGCCGATACCGCCTGTTCAGTGATCAACCCCTGGGCATCTGGGCTCAGCCACGTCACCTCGATGCCTGCCAGCTCGAGCTGTCGGGCAGTATCGAGCACGGCTTTGTGCTCGATGCGGCTGGTGATGACATGCCCACCTGTGCGGCCCTGAGCCAGCCCTTTGAGGGCCAGGTTGTTGGATTCGGTGGCACCCGACGTCCAGATGATCTCGTCGGCCCGCGCCCCTACCAGGCCGGCGACCTGGGACCGTGCCTGCTCGACCGCCAGGCGTGCCTGCTGACCATACCGATGGGAGCTGGAGGCCGGATTGCCAAAACGCCCGGATACCCCCAGACACTCCACCATTACCTGAATGACTCGCTCGTCGACGGGTGTCGTGGCGGCGTAGTCGAAATACAGCGGGAGTGTGGTCATGGCCAGGCGCTTCCTGAATGCGTGGAGTAGTCGTGCATCTATAGTGCACGAACACGCATAGAACCATTAATTATCAATTTTCATATTTATATAACGAAAATATCATTACGGTGATGACTCAGGCTCCCGCGTCAGACGAGCAGCCAATCCCTTGGCCTGCAACGCCACGTCGGTGACGGCAGTACTTTCCCACCACAGGCCACGTAGCGGCGGGCCCATCGCAAACAGGCGCGTACTGACCGCGCCATCGGCATCGATCACTGCGCCCTGCGGGTCGGCATCAATTCCAAGGGCCAGCGGCCCTGGCCGGATCAGCCTGCGCTGCAGCAATGCTTGCGGCAGCGGGCGCGCCACGCGCCGCCAGTCATACTCGATACCGGTGGAGTTGACCAGCGCGGCACCCTCGACCCGCGTCGCCTGGGCCTCGCCGCGAAACCGCAGACGCACCCCCACCCCGGCTCCGGTAGCCGGTTCGACCCTCTGCAGGGAGGCCGCATGAATATGCAGGCGCCCCTCCTGGCGCAACCGCTCCAGCAGCGCTGCACCCTGGGGCGGCGAACGGTGATGATGGCTTTCCCACCAGGGCCGCACATGGCGCACGAACTGGCGGCGTTCGCGGTCACTGGCCTGGCTCCACAGCCTGGGGATATGCACCCGCACAGTGTCCAGCGGGGCCTGCCAGTCGATGCCCTGGGCCAACGCCAGCCTGCATTGCCGGCGCAGCGCACGCAGCAACTGGCGCGGGCTGCGCAGCGAAGGGTCCGCCTCGAGAAAATCCTCCCAGGGCGGTGGCTGACGGCGCTCGTGGGGCCACAACCCGTGGCGCGAGAATACCTCGACAGGCCCACGATGCCCGGCCAGTTGCAACGACACCAGGGTGTCGACCATGGTCAGCCCGGAACCGATGATCAACACTGTGCCTTGCGGGTCGATCGTGCGCATGGCGCCCACGTCCCAGGGGTCGATGGCTGCAGCGTTGAGGCTGTTCTCACCCACCTGCGCCGTGCGCGCTGCGGCAAACATGCCGGTAGCCAGCACCGCCTGGCGCGCCTGCACCCGGCGCCCATCCTGCAATTGCGCCTGAACCCTGTCACTGTGCACCTGCAGGTCAACCACCTCGGTACACACATGCTCCAGCGTGGAGCCGGCCTTGGCGCCGACACACTCGGCCTCTGCCAGACGCTGGCGGGCATAGCGACCGAACAGACCTCGCGGCGGGAACAATTCGGCCACCGGCACGCCCTGCTCGGCGGATTCGGGCCACTGCCCGGCATCGATCTGCTGTTGCAGCCAGTGGGTCAGGTCATCGGGATTGTCCGGATCGACGCTCATGCGCGCCGCATTGCCATTGAGGGTATGACCGTTTTCGGTAGCGCTGTAGGCTTCGCCACGCCCCAGCTCCCCACGCGGCTCGACCACCAGCAGGCGCCGGCGTCCGGGGCGACGCAGCAATTGCGCCGCCAACAAGGCGCCGCTCAGGCCACCCCCGATGATCAGTACATCCGCCATGTCGTCGCAGGCAGGTGCCGGTTGTTGTTCGTGCATCGGTATCTCCTTTCCCGGGAGACCGGATAATAAGCAGCAATCCACCGCAAGGGCAGCGGTGCGGTACCAAAGGAGGATCAGCCCGCAGGACCGACCACGTGCTTGCGGTACTCGCCTGGCGCAAGCCCTGTGACCTTGTGGAAGACCTTGCGAAACGCACCAGGGTCCTGGTAGCCAACACCCCAGGCGATCTGGTCGATGCTGCGGTTGGTGAACTCGAGCATCCGGCAAGCGCGCCCTACCCTCACCTGCTGACAGTACTCGGTGGGTTTGAGGCCGGTGGCGCTGCGAAAACGCCGCAGGAAGGTGCGCTGCTCGAGCCCTGCGCAGTCGGCCATCAAGGCCAGGTTGACCTCCCGCGCCCCCGTGCTCTGCAGCCAGTGCTGCACCTTGAGCACCGCTTCGTCGCCATGGTCCAGGCGCGGGCTGAACACGCTGCCCGGCCCAGGCATGGCATGCACTGGCGCCACCGCGAGAAATCGCGCCGTCTCAGCCGCCAGGGTCTGCCCCTGGAAGCGCTCGACCAGCTTGAGCCCCAACTCGGTCCAGGCCATCAATCCGGCCGAGGTAATGATGTCGCCATCTTCCAGCAACGGCAGGTTGGCCTCGACCTTGACCAGGGGAAAGCGCTCGGCCAGCGATTGGGCAAAATTCCAGTGAGTTGTGGCGGAGCGACCGTCGAGCAGGCCGCTGGCGGCAATGAAGAACACCCCGACACACACCGACACCAGCAGCGCGCCTTCGCGGTGCCACTGACGCAGGTCGTTGCAGAAACGTTCGATCAGTTCGGGGCCCGGCTCCTCGGTCAGGCTGGGCGGGATGATCATCACTCGTGGGCGGTGATGCGCCTGCGGGTGACTGTCGAAGCTCACCGCCAGCGGCTGTCCCGGCACCTCGGCCCAGTGGCACACCCGCAGCAGCGGGCTGCGTCGCGCCCCGAGGTCGGCGGCCATGCGGTTGGCTACCGCGAACAGGTCGGTCAGGCCGTGCACTGCCGCCATCTGGGCACCTGGGTAAACCAGAATACCGATCTCGACCTGATCGCCGATTGCATCCATTGTCAGTTTTTCCCGCCAATTTGTCGGTCGCGCCAATGCGCAAGCCTGTCGCACAAGCCTATAACTATCAGCACGTCACAACCATTCTCCTGAAGGACTGCACCATGAGCAAACAGGCACTGATCATCGTCGACATCCAGAACGACTACTTCCCCGGCGGCAAATGGACGCTGCACGGCGCCGATGCGGCCGCCGACAACGCCGCACGGATCATCCAGGCCGCCCGCGAAAACGGCGACCTGGTGGTCCATGTACGTCATGAGTTCGAGTCCGCCGATGCACCTTTCTTCACTCCGGGCTCCGAAGGCGCGCAGATTCATCCGAAAGCAGCCGCTCGCGAGGGCGAGCCGGTGGTGCTCAAGCACAACGTCAACAGCTTTCTGGGCACCGACCTCAAGGCCCTGCTCGACCAGCACAAGATTACCGGCCTGACCCTGGTCGGCAGCATGAGCCACATGTGCATCGATGCCGCCGCCCGGGCCGCCTCGGACATGGGCTATGGCACCACGGTGGTGCACGATGCCTGCGCCACCCGCGACCTGGAATTCAACGGCGTGGTCGTACCGGCGGCCCAGGCCCACGCGGCGTACATGGCGTCGCTGGCCTTCGCCTACGCGCAGGTGGTCTCCACCCAGGAGTGGCTTGACGCCAATCGGCGCTGACAGGCCTTCAGATCACCACGTTGCGCACGAAGCGCGTCGCCACGTCGCCATCGTTGCGGTAGGCATGCATGCGGTTGCTGGCGAAGCTGTAGAAATCGCCAGCCGCCAGCACATATTCCTGCGTTTCTATCACCAGGGTAAGGCGCCCCTCGAACACGTAGATCTGTTCGCTCCAGCCGTCGAAATCGGCCTCGGCCGGGTACACCTCGCCCGGCTCCAGGCGCCACTCCCACAACTCCACCTCGCGGCTGGCCCTGGAACTTGCCAGCAACACGGCCTTGCTGCCGGGGTGCACACCGGCCCAGGCCAGTTCGTTGATGCGATCAGGGTCACGGCTGTCAGGTGCCTGGATCAGGTCGCTGAACGCCACCGACAAGGCCTCGGCGATCAGGTCGAGGGTGGTCAGGCTGACATTCTTTTCACCCGCTTCTATTGCCACCAGCATGCGTCGGCTGACACCGGATTTTTCTGCAAGGGCGCTCTGGCTCAGCTCTGCCGCATGGCGCAGGCGCCGGATATTCTGGCTCACGTGCTGAAGCACGGAGGCCCGCTGACTGGAATCTTTGTGCACTATATTGCTCACTCACATGGCTTGCGCAGTATACTGCCCACCTTCCGACGCATTGTGCGTCGCTCGCCCCACGTGTGCAAGCCCATGACCTCGCCGACCACTGCCCGATCCCTCTTCCTTTCATTGCGCCTGAGCAAGGCCGAACTGGTGCTGGTGTTCATCACCATGCTCTGGGGCGCCACTTTTCTGCTGGTGCATAACGTGATGACCGTCAGCGGCCCGATGTTCTTCGTCGGCCTGCGCTTTGCAGCGGCGGCGCTGTTTGTCGGAGCGTTCAGTGCGCGTGCGCTGTCCGGCCTGACCTGGTTCGAAGTCAAGGCCGGCGTGCTGATCGGCGCCTCGATCATGCTGGGCTACGGCCTGCAGACCGTGGGCCTGCAAACTATCACCAGCAGCCAGTCGGCATTCATCACCGCCTTGTACGTACCTTTTGTACCGCTGCTGCAGTGGCTGGTGCTGGGCCGGCGCCCGGGGCTGATGCCGAGCCTGGGCATTGGCCTGGCGTTCGCCGGACTGATGCTGGTGGCCGGCCCCAGTGGCAGCTCGCTGCAGTTCAGCCCCGGCGAAATCGCCACGCTGATCGGCGCCGTGGCGATCGCAGCCGAGATCATTCTGATCAGCAACTATGCCGGCAAGGTGGACGTGCGCCGCGTGACCGTGGTGCAACTGGCTACCGCGTCGGCGCTGTCGTTCATGATGGTGGTGCCCACCCGGGAAGCCCTGCCGGACTTTTCCTGGCTGCTGCTGGGCAGTGCCGTCGGCCTGGGCGCCATGAGTGCGGTGATCCAGGTGGCAATGAACTGGGCCCAGCAATCGGTCTCGCCCACCCGGGCTACGCTGATCTACGCTGCAGAGCCGGTATGGGCCGGTATCGTCGGCCGCCTGGCGGGCGAGCGCCTGCCGGGCATCGCACTGCTCGGCGGGCTACTGATCGTGATCGCGGTGGTGGTCAGCGAACTGAAGATCAAACGCCGTGGCGAGCCCCTCGTCGCCAGCGATGACGATCAACAGGTGCAACAAACGGACCGGTAATCTGCAATAGCGGCACAATTCTTGTAAAAAACTGTTATAAAAAAACGCGTTGATGAGGCGCAAAAGTAGGATTCTGCGACAGCTTGCGTGTTGGTGATCGACGGGGCGCCACGTATGATCCCTTACAAACCTCTGCAGATTAGAAATCTATGTCCTTGATAGTTCTACTGCTTCTGCCGTTTGTTGGCAGCTGTCTGGCGGCTGTACTGCCGCACAACGCGCGTAACAGCGAATCACTTCTGGCCGGCCTTGTCGCGCTGGTCGGTACCGTGCAGGTCGCACTCCTGTACCCGCAAATTGCCGATGGCGGCGTCATCCGTGAAGAATTTCTGTGGCTGCCGAGCCTGGGCTTCAATCTCGTGCTGCGCATGGACGGGTTCGCCTGGCTATTCTCGCTGCTGGTGCTGGGCATCGGCACCCTGGTGTCGCTGTATGCGCGCTACTACATGTCACCCCAGGACCCGGTTCCGCGTTTCTTCGCGTTTTTCCTGGCGTTCATGGGTGCCATGCTGGGCCTGGTGATCTCTGGCAACCTGATCCAGATGGTGTTCTTCTGGGAACTGACCAGCCTGTTCTCGTTCCTGCTGATCGGTTACTGGCACCACCGTGCCGATGCACGGCGCGGCGCCTATATGGCGCTGATGGTCACCGGGGCCGGTGGCTTGTGCCTGCTGGCGGGGGTACTGCTGCTCGGCCATGTGGTGGGCAGCTATGACCTGGACAAGGTCCTGGCCGCCGGTGACCTGATTCGCAGTCATGCCCTCTACCCCATTCTGCTTCCCCTTATACTGCTCGGCGCCCTGACCAAGAGCGCTCAATTCCCCTTCCACTTCTGGCTCCCCCACGCCATGGCCGCGCCCACGCCGGTCTCGGCCTATCTGCACTCGGCCACCATGGTCAAGGCCGGGGTGTTCCTGCTGGCCCGGCTATGGCCGTCGCTGGCCGGCAGCGAAGAATGGTTCTGGATCGTCAGCGGCGCAGGGGCCTGCACCCTGCTGCTGGGCGCCTATGCGGCCATGTTCCAGAACGACCTCAAGGGCCTGCTGGCCTACTCGACCATCAGTCACCTGGGCCTGATCACCCTGCTGCTGGGCCTGAACAGCCCGCTGGCAGCGGTAGCGGCGGTGTTCCACATTCTCAACCATGCCACCTTCAAGGCCTCGCTGTTCATGGCCGCCGGCATCATCGACCATGAAAGCGGCACCCGCGATATCCGCAAGCTCAGCGGGCTGTTCCGGCTGATCCCGTTCACCGCCACCCTGGCCATGGTCGCCAGTGCCTCGATGGCCGGCGTACCCTTGATGAACGGCTTTCTGTCCAAGGAAATGTTCTTCGCCGAAACCGTGTTCATCAGTTCCACGGCCTGGGTCGAAACCACCTTGCCGATCATCGCGACCCTGGCGGGCACCTTCAGCGTCGCCTATGCGCTGCGCTTCACCGTCGACGTGTTTTTCGGCCCGCCGGCCACCGACCTGCCCCATACCCCCCACGAGCCGCCGCGCTGGATGCGCGCGCCGGTCGAGTTGCTGGTGCTGACCTGCCTGGTGGTGGGTATCTTCCCTGCCCAGTCGGTGGGCCCGCTGCTGGCCGCTGCCGCACTGCCGGTGGTGGGTGGCACGCTGCCCGAGTACAGCCTGGCCATCTGGCACGGCTGGAATGCACCACTGATCATGAGCCTGATCGCCATGTGCGGCGGCGTGGTGCTCTACCTGGTGCTGCGCAATCAGCTCAAGCGCGGGCGCTTCCTCTACCCGCCGCTGATCGAGCTGTTCAATGGCAAGCGCCTCTTCGAACACGGCCAGGTGCTGCTGATGCGTGTGGCGCGCCGCTTCGAGCGCCTGTTCACCACCCGCCGCCTGCAGAAGCAGCTGTTCATGCTGGTGCTCATCGCCCTGCTCGCCGGCGTGCTGCCCATGCTGCAAACCGGGTTGAGCTGGGGCGACCGGCCAAAAATCCCGGGCTCAGGTGTATTCGTGATGCTCTGGCTGATCGCGATCATCTGTGCCATCGGCGCTGCGTGGCAGGCCAAATACCACCGGCTGGCGGCCCTGACCATGGTCAGCGTCTGCGGCCTGATGACCTGCATCACCTTTGTCTGGTTCTCGGCGCCGGACCTGGCGCTCACCCAACTGGTGGTAGAAGTGGTCACCACGGTGCTGATCCTGCTGGGCCTGCGCTGGCTGCCACGGCGTATCGAAGACATCTCGCCCCTGCCCGGCAGCAAGGAACGCGCTGTGGCACGCCGCCTGCGCGACCTGCTGCTGGCGGTGCTGGTCGGCGGTGGCATGGCCTTGCTGTCGTACGCAATGCTGACCCGCCCGACACCCAACGTGATTTCTTCCTTCTACCTGAGCCGGGCGCTGCCCGAGGGTGGCGGCACCAACGTGGTCAACGTGATGCTGGTTGACTTCCGCGGCTTCGATACCCTGGGTGAAATCACCGTACTGGTGGCCGTGGCACTGAGCGTGTTTGCCCTGCTGCGCCGCTTCCGCCCGCCCAAGGAGAGCATCCAGCTGCCTGCCCAGCAGCGCCTGCTGGCGCCGGACGTGGTCACCGACCTGGTCAACCCGCGTCAGGCCGCCGATACCGCGCTGGGCTTCATGATGGTGCCCGCCGCCCTGGTGCGACTGCTGCTGCCTATCGCGCTGGTGATCTCGATGTACCTGTTCATGCGCGGCCACAACCAGCCCGGTGGCGGCTTCGTCGCCGGCCTGGTGATGTCGGTGGCGTTCATCCTGCAGTACATGGTCGCCGGCACCCAGTGGGTGGAAGCCCAGATGAGCCTGCGTCCGCTGCGCTGGATGGGCACCGGGCTGCTGCTGGCAACCCTCACCGGGGCCGGGGCGATGCTGCTTGGCTACCCGTTCCTGACCACGCATACCGCGCACCTTGACCTGCCGATATTGGGCGACATCCATGTCGCCAGCGCCCTGTTCTTCGACACGGGCATCTTTACCGTGGTGGTCGGGTCCACGCTGCTGATCCTCACCGCACTGGCCCACCAGTCGGTGCGCAGCCACCGGCCGAGCAGCCAGCCCAAACCCACCGTCAACCCGGGAGCCGCCTGATGGAAGAAGTGATTGCAATTGCCATCGGTGTGCTCGCCGCGTCAGGCGTGTGGCTGATCCTGCGCCCACGGACCTTCCAGGTGGTGATGGGCCTGTGTCTGCTGTCGTACGGCGTCAACCTGTTCATCTTCAGCATGGGCAGCCTGTTCATCGGCAAGGAGCCGATCATCAAGGACGGCGTACCCCAGGACCTGCTCCATTACACCGACCCGTTGCCCCAGGCACTGGTACTGACGGCCATCGTCATCAGCTTCGCCATGACCGCCTTGTTCCTGGTGGTGCTGCTGGCTTCGCGCGGGCTGACCGGCACCGACCACGTGGATGGCCGGGAGCCTAAAGAATGAGTGTGATGAACCAACTGATCGTCGCGCCCATTCTGCTGCCGCTGCTGACCGCCGCACTGATGCTGCTGCTGGGCGAAAAGCGCCGGCCGCTCAAGGCCCGCATCAACCTGATCTCCAGCCTGGCCGGGCTGGGTATTTCGATCTGCCTGCTGTTGTGGGTGCAGGAGCAGGGCCAGGCCAGCTCGATCGGCGTGTACCTGCCGGGCAACTGGCAGGCACCTTTCGGCATCGTGCTGGTACTCGACCGCCTTTCGGCACTGATGCTGGTACTCACCGGCATCGTCGGGGTCAGCGCGCTGGTGTTCGCCACCGCGCGCTGGGACCGCGCAGGCGCCAGCTTCCACGCCCTGTTCCAGATCCAGCTGATGGGCCTGTACGGCGCCTTCCTGACGGCCGACCTGTTCAACCTGTTCGTGTTCTTCGAAGTGCTGCTGGCCGCCTCCTACGGCCTGATCCTGCATGGCTCGGGTCGTGCGCGGGTCAAGGCCGGCCTGCACTACATTGCCATCAACCTGCTCGCTTCCTCGCTGTTCCTGGTGGGGGCGGCGATGCTCTACGGGGTCACCGGTACCCTGAACATGGCTGACCTGGCCCTGAAGATTCCGCTGGTGCCCGAGGCCGACCGCGGCCTGCTGCATGCCGGCGCGGCGATTCTGGCCACGGCCTTTCTGGCCAAGGCGGGTATCTGGCCGCTCAACTTCTGGCTGGTCCCGGCCTACTCGTCGGCCAGCGCCCCGGTTGCCGCACTGTTCGCGATCATGACCAAGGTGGGCACCTATACCGTGCTGCGCCTGTGGACCTTGCTGTTCTCCGGTCAGGCCGGCGCTTCGGCGTTCTTCGGCGGCGAGTGGCTGGTCATCGGTGGCCTGGCCACCCTGGGCTGCGCGGCGCTGTCGATCCTGGCGGCGCAACGCCTGGAGCGCATGGCCAGCCTGAGCATCCTGGTCTCGGCCGGCACCTTGCTGGCCGCCATCGGCTTCGGCCAGGCGGCGCTGACCGCCGCCGCACTGTTCTACCTGGTGAGCTCCACCCTGGCCTTGTGCGCGCTGTTCCTGCTGGCCGAGCTGATCGAGCGCTCGCGCTCGGCCAACGAGATCCCGCTGGAAGACGACACCGATGCGCTGCCCTCGCCCCTGGAATCGCTGCAGCCGCCCAAGGGCATCAACCTGGACGATGAACAGAAGGCGGTGATCGGCCAGGTGATTCCCTGGACCATGGCATTCCTGGGCTTGAGCTTCATCGCCTGCGCGCTGCTGATCATCGGCATGCCGCCGCTGTCCGGTTTCATCGGCAAGCTGAGCCTGATCAGCGCCCTGTTCAACCCTAACGGCCTGGGCGTGCCGGTCGACCAGCCGCTGTCCGCAGCCGGCTGGGGCCTGGTGGCCTTGCTGGTGCTCTCGGGCCTGGCATCGCTGATCGCCTTGACCCGTGTCGGCATCCAGCGCTTCTGGACCCCGCAGGAGCGCCCCTCGCCGTTGCTACGGCGCAATGAGTGCATTCCCATCGTGCTGCTGCTGGGGCTGTGCGTGCTGCTGAGCGTGCGCGCCGAACCACTGCTGCGCTACACCCAGGACACGGCGGCCGGGCTCAAGGACCCTGCCAGCTACGTCAATGCGGTACTCGGCACGCGACCGGTGCCCGGCCCCACCAGCGAGGCGATTGCCGGGCAGGTGCAGCCATGAAGCGCCTGTTTCCCGCGCCACTGCTGTCGCTTTCGCTCTGGGGGTTGTGGTTGCTGCTCAACCTCTCGCTGAGTGCCGGCAACCTGCTGCTTGGCGCACTGCTGGCAATCCTGGCACCCATCCTGATGGCGCCGCTGCGTCCGCTACCGGTGCGCATACGCAAGCCGGGCACCATCGTGCGGCTGATTCTGCGAGTGGGGGGCGATGTGGTGATGTCCAACCTGCAGGTTGCCCGTAGCGTATGGCAGGCCGGTGGCCGGCCGCCACGCTCGCGCTTCATCCGTATCCCGCTGGACCTGCGCGATGCCCATGGCCTGGCGGCGCTGTCGATGATCACCACGGTCATTCCCGGCACCATCTGGTCGGAGCTGGCGCTGGACCGCAGCATCCTGCTGCTGCATGTCTTCGATCTGGACGATGAAACGCAGTTCATCGACCACTTCAAGCACACCTACGAACGTCCGCTGATGGAGATTTTCGAATGACTGGCCTGCTCGCCAACGCCATTCTCGCCAGCCTGTTCATCTTTGCCCTGGCCATGGCCCTGACCCTGGTGCGCCTGTTCAAAGGCCCTTCGGCGCAGGACCGGGTACTGGCGCTGGACTACCTGTACATTCTGGCCATGCTGATGATGCTGGTGCTGGGTATCCGCTACGCCAGCGACACCTACTTCGAAGGTGCGCTGCTGATAGCCCTGTTCGGCTTTGTCGGCTCGTTTGCCCTGGCCAAATTCCTGCTGCGTGGCGAGGTGATCGAATGAACTCGACCGTCGAATTGCCGTTCTGGCTTGAAGTGGTCACGGCTGTGCTGCTGGTCGTCAGCAGCCTGTTCGCCCTGAGCGGCGCGGTAGGCCTGCTGCGCCTGAAGACCTTCTTCCAGCGCATGCACCCGCCCGCCCTGGCGTCGACCTTCGGCACCTGGTGCGTGGCCATGGCTTCGATCCTGTACTTTTCCGGCCTCAAGCACTCGCCCGTACTGCACGCCTGGCTGATCCCGATCCTGCTGTCGATCACCGTGCCGGTGACTACCCTGCTGCTGGCGCGGGCCGGGCTGTTTCGCAAGCGCATGGCCGGGGATGACGTACCCGAAGAGGTCAGCAGTGGCCGCGGGCGCGATACCGGGCACTGACACCTGGCCCTATCGAGCTGCCAACACCTGCAGCTCGCGGCGCACCATTGCCGCATATTCCGGCGGGCTCAGCTGATACAGCTGCCCTGCCACCCAGTTCAACCAGGCGCCCTGCAGCACCGCGCGTTGTGCCAGCCACTCCAGGGCCTGGGCCTGGGCGCGGGCCTGATGCTCGGCGTGGAAGCGCGCACGCCCCGACGCCGCAGCGGTACTGCTCACTCGCTGGCCTTGAAGGTCAGTTCGCCCTTGCGCCATTTGGCGGCCTTGGCCGTGGCAGCCTTCAGGGTCTTGGTCAGGCCTTCCTTGATCTGCTCGTGGGCAGCAAACACCATCACCACGGTCTGCCCCTCGCGGAACACGATGCCATGCCCTTCGGGCACGGTCACGAACGCATAATCGCCCAGTTCGTAGACGGTCAGCTTGATGTCGCGAAAGCGGATCTCCAACTTGCCACCTTCGCGGCTGGGCAATACCGCCGCCCGAAAGTGATCGCCCACTTTCAGTTCGAGCCGCTGTTTGTCATCGACCACCAGGGCCTCTTCGGTATCGATCTCGGCAAGGTAGATACCTTCGGCACTTTGTTCGGTCACGTAGACGAAGCGCGATTGAAACTGTTTGACCAACTTGGCCCGCAGGTCGCCCAACACGAAGAGGGCGTGCATATCCAGATTACTGACTGCCAATGATTAATTCCTCAAAACCAGCATCACCCCGCCACCTCGCAGGCGGCACTGCGCCGCGAAGGTCCCGGTTTTCAATTTGAAGTCTGAAAGACTAGTGGATCAGTGCCAGGGTTGTTCGTACGCACAGACACCAGGCTGCGAAGGAAAACACGTCGTGCCCTGCCAGTTGATAACCGGCGGCTACAAACAGCCATTTCCCAAAGTGCAACCGATTTCTCTGACAGCGTGCTCGCTGAAAAAATGCGATAGCTGAAAGAAAGATCCCAGAACGAAGGACCTCTGGACGAACATGTTCACTGCACAGGGAAGCGAATATGCACGAAAACACCGAAACACGTCGAGTGGGCAATACACTAGAAGTATCAAAAAATATCGGGAGCGCATCCGGAAAAACCCGGCCGCGCTACATTGTAGTGCCGGCTGGCGTCGGTTTTTTCCATATCACGGAGTCTGCCACGGGCCGGGTGAAAGGCTTTCGCCGACATCACGGGGAGGCCTGCGCCCTGGCAAGGACCCTCGAGGCCAGGCCCCGCGCCTACCCGGCCTGACAGGCGTCCAGCCCCTGCCCATCGAACTGTGCCAGCCAGGCGGCGCGACAGGCGTGTGCCTCGTCACGGCTGGCGAACGCGGTGCCTCTGCGCTCACCGTTGACCAGCACCACCCAGCACACGCGCATGCCCACCGAACGCAGCGAAATGGGAACGCCACTGCCGATCATCACCGCCACATCGACCTTGCACTGCATGATTCCCTCCGGAATTTAATTAGCAGCCTAACGATGAGGCGATGATAAACCCCTGCCCCTTGCGGGAAAAAGCTATCCCCGGCATAGCTGTTTTGCATCAAGCGCAATAAATCCGGCTCAGGAAATCACGCTGTGCTGGGGTCGATAGCCCAGGCGCAAGCCGCCCCAGTGGCGCCCCTGTACCTGGATCGGCACCGACAGGTCATGCATCAGCTCGCCCGTGTCACGGGTATAGGTCTGCAGCAGCACCGGTTGCTGATGGCTGCCGCAACGGATACCGGTACGGTCGTCGAACTTGCGCTTGCTGCGGTTGTGCGCGGTATCGGTCGCCTCGTCACCGGTCAGTGGCTGGCTGAAGGCGTTGTTGTGGGTCGGCACATAGCCCTGCTGGGTACAGGCAATGGCGAACACCAGGCCTTCATGCTGGGCCAGCAGCGGCTCCTGGATCGCGGGCAGTACCTGGTCGGTGTAGTCGTCGAAACGCGTGCGGTAACGGGCCGGGCGGGTACCGGGCAGCAGCTGATACTGGCGATCGAACAGAGCATCGACGCTGATGCGCCCCTGGGCGATGTCGGCCTCGAAGCGTTCGGCGATTTTCTGGGCCCCCTGGCGGGCAAGGTCGTATACGCGCTGGTGGTAGTCATCCAGCCCCACCTCGGCCAGACGCTCGCTGATACGCTCGGCCTGACCTTCCATCTGCACGGCTGCCTGGGCCAGGCGCTGGGTCTGCTGGTCGCTCACCACCAGGTCGCTGCGCATCTGCGCCACGGCCTGGAACAGGCTGTCGAGCTGAGTACGGTTGGTCTCGGTACCGGCAGCGATCGCATCGATCTGCTGCTCGACGCCAGCGGCGAGCCCGGCGATGGCGTCCAGTTGCTCGCCGGTGTGCTCGACCTGGTCCACCCCCTGGTGCAGGTCATCGGACAACTCACGGATCTGCTCCACCACCTGGGCGGTACGCTGCTGGATATCGGCCACCATCAGGCCGACCTCCTCGGTGGCACTGGCGGTACGTCCGGCCAGGCCACGCACCTCATCGGCCACCACGGCAAAGCCACGACCATGTTCGCCGGCGCGCGCGGCCTCGATGGCCGCGTTCAATGCAAGCAGGTTGGTCTGGCTGGCGATGGTCTGGATCACCAGGGTAACCCGGGCAATGTCTTCGCTGCGCTGGTGCAGCGCCTCGATCAGTTCGCGGCTGTCGTTGGCACGGGCGCTGAGCTGGTGCATGCGCTGGATCGACTCGGCCAGCACCGTTCTGCCGGCAGCACTGCTGTGGTGGGCCTCGCGGGCCGCGCCCAGGGCCTGCTGGCTGAGCTGCGAAGTGGCTTTCTCGGTACCGATCATGACTTCGGCGCTGCTGACGATCTGCGCCGCCGACACCAGTTGCGATTGCAGCTTGTCGGCCAGTTGCTGCACCGCATGGGCAACGCCAGCGGCAGACAGCGCGTTGTGGCTGGTGGCCTGGGCCAGGTCACGGGTCAGGTCGCCCAGCGGGTCCTGCTCGCTCACCACCTCGGCCGGCCGCTTGCGCATCAACGGCAGCCACAGGGCCAGCAAGGCCAGTGGCAGACACAGGTAGAAGGACACATCGGCAAACGCCATGGCACTGAGCAACACCACCAGTACCAGGCTTTGCAGCGCCGTGCCCGACCAGCGCCGGGCGCCAGTGGACGTACCTTGCAGCGGCACCAGCGTGCCAGGCAGAGATCCTTCTCGCATCATAACAATGGTTCCCGCAGTGTCGTTATTGTGCCCCCATTAAACGCCACTACAAGGCCATTATCCATGCTTCGTTGGATGTAAGACCCTCCTGCTTGATGCAAGGCAAAGAAACGCAAAAGCCCCGGGCTGTGAACCCGGGGCTTGCTGGTACGACAGCGGGCGTCAGGCCTGACGCTGGTGCTTGTCGAGCTGCTCGTGGCGCTCTTGCGCCTCGATGCAGTACTTGGTGGTGGGGCTGATCAGCAGGCGCTTGAGGCCGATCGGCTCGCCGCTGTCTTCACACCAGCCGAAGCTGTCGTCCTTGATGCGGCCCAGGGCAATTTCCAGCTGGGGCAGCAGGCGCTGGTCGCGGTCGATGGTGTTGACCAGCCAGTGACGCTCTTCTTCGACCGAGGCGGCGTCGGCAGGATCAGCAGGGGTGTCCAGGCTTTCGATGGCTACACGACTTTTCTCGATGCGCTCATGGATCTCCACTTTCATCGACTGCAACAGCTCGGTGAAAAAGGCATGCTGCTCAGCGTTCATGTAGTCATCGGCCGGCATGGCCAGCAACTTTTCCTTTGTCATTGATTTCTCTATAAAAAATACGTGCATTTAGGCGATCGGGTGCTACCGGCGAACAGCTCGCCGGCGGCGCAATTCTTCAAGCACCATCCGGCACTCAATTTACAGGGGGCGGCAGTCTAAGGCCGAGTTTCGCAAGGGGCAATACAAATGAAGGTGGTTTTGTCCGAAATGCCCCTCGAACGAGCGTCAACGCTCCCCTGAGGGCGGCCTTTATAGCAAAAAAACTCGTCCGCGGGGGTAGTCTCGCTGTTTATCGCACGCCCGCCTCGCCCAGCAGCTGGCTCAGCACCGCACGCAGCTTGCCCGGCTTGACCGGCTTGTTGAGCAATGGCGCGCCCAGGCGCTGCATCGCACGGCGGCTCTGGTCGCTGCGATCGGCGGTGATCATCACGGCGGGTATGGTCACCGCGAAATGCTCACGCAGGTCGCGCACCACCTCGCACCCAGTCACCCCGTGGTCCAGGTGAAAGTCCGCCAGCACCAGTTCCGGCGCGCGCCCCTGCAACACCTGAAATGCCGTCTCGCGGTCGGTCGCGGTCAGCACCTCGCACCCCCACTGGGCCAGCAGGGCGGCCATGCTCTGCAAGATGCTCAGTTCGTTGTCCAGAACCAGCAGGCGGCGCCCCGGCAGCGGGTCGCCGACGCTCGGCAGCGGTGCTGGCGCCAGCACCGGCGGGCAACGACGTTCGGTGGAGAGCGGCACATCGATGCTGAACACCGAACCGCGCCCCGGCCAGGAGCGTACCCGTACCGGGTAATCGAGGATCCGCGCAATGCGCTCGACGATCGCCAGGCCCAGGCCCACCCCCTTGCGATCGGCGGCGCGGCCCACATCGAGCTGGTTGAATTCGAGAAAGATCGATTGCAGGCGCTGCGCAGCAATGCCGCGCCCGGTATCCCAGACCTCCAGGCGCAGGCAGTCGCCACGCCGCCGCGCCCCCAGCAGGATGCGCCCCTGTTCGGTATAGCGGCAGGCGTTGCTGAGGAAGTTGCGCAGGATCCGCGTCAGCAGCCGCACATCGGTGCGGATCACCTGGCGCCCGCTGCGCAAACGCAGGCCCAGGCCCTCGGCAGCCGCCACCGGCTGGAACTCCGAGGCCAGCGGCGCCAGCACATCGTCCAACAGGTACAGGTCAAGGTCAGGCTTGATTGCCGCCTGGTCGAGCCGGGAAATATCCAGCAGATCGCTCAACAGGTCTTCGGCACCTTCCAGCGCCTGGTGCGCGCGCTCCACCAGCAATTGCTCGGCCGGCGGCAACTGGCGCTCGCGCAGGGTCGAAATCAACAGGCGTGCAGCGTTGAGCGGTTGCAGCAGGTCGTGGCTGGCGGCGGCCAGGTACTTGTCCTTGCTGCGGTTGGCGGCCTGGGCCGCATCGCGTGCCTCCATCAGCTGGCGGGTACGCTCGGCCACGCGCTGCTCCAGCTCGTCGTTGAGTTGCTGCAGACGCTCCTGCGCCAGCTTGCGCTCGGTGATGTCGGCGACGAACCCCTCGACCACGCCCTCCTCGTCCGGGCGCAGCAACAGGTTCATCAGCACATCGATGCTGCTGCCGTCCTTGCGTCGCAGCTGGGTTTCGTAACCCAGCAGGGCCTGCTCGCGCTGCAGCACCTGGGCAATGTCCTGCAACTCGGCCTGGCCGCCCACGAACAGGTGGCTGGCCAGGTCACGCCGGGAAAACAGCACCGCCTGGGGGTCGGCATACCCCAGCATGCGCGCCAGCGCCGGGTTGGCGGCGCGCAGGCCATCGTCGAGGCTGGCCTGGAAGATGCCGTGCACCGCATGCTCGAACAGCCACGAATAGCGCTTGCGCTCGGTTTCCAGCTCGTCCAGGCGCGCCGCCAGTTCCGGGTAGTGGCTTTTGCGAACAGTGTGGTTGCTCAGCCCCAGCAGCCCGGCCAGCGCATTCGCGCCAGGCTCAGAGGGCCTCGCCATACACCACCTCGACATCACGCTGGCTCGAGGTCCGCGGGTTGGTGAGGATGCACGGGTCGTCCATCGCATGCTGCGACAGGAACGGAATGTCGCTGCTGCCCACCCCGTGCAAGGCCAGGGTTTCGTGAAAGCCCACGGCGTGCTTGAGCGCGATCAGGTGCTCGACCAGGCGCTGGCGGACCTGATTGTGGTTCAGCCCGCGGCAATCGATACCCAGGGTCTGCGCGATCAACTTGAAGCGATCGGGGGCGGCGCTGTAGTTGAAGGCCACCACATGCTCGACCAGCACCGCATTGCACAGACCGTGGGGCAGGTCGAGAAACCCGCCCAGGCTGTGGGACATGGCGTGCACCGCCCCGAGGATGGCATTGGAGAAGGCCAGCCCGGCCTGCATGCTGCCGAGCATGATCTTCTCGCGCAGGGCGATGTCCTGCGGGTTGGCGATCATCTGCACCAGGTTGCCGTTGATCAGGCGCATTGCCTCCAGGGCATGGGGGTCGGTCAGCGGCCCATGGCCGGTGGACACGAACGCCTCGATGGCATGCACCAGCGCGTCGATGCCGGTACAGGCCGAGAGGAACGGGTCCATGCTCAGGGTGGTTTCAGGGTCGATCAGCGACACATCGGGTACCACCGCCTTGCTGACGATGGAGAACTTCATGCGTTCCTGCTGGTTGGAGATGATCACGAACTGCGACACGTCGGCCGAGGTGCCGGCGGTGGTCGGGATCAGGATCAGCGGCGGGCTCGGCACTCGGATGGTGTCGACCCCTTCGAACTCCAGGATGTGCCGGCCGTGGGCCGCCACGATGCCGATGCCCTTGGCGCAGTCCATCGGGCTGCCGCCGCCAACGGCCACGATCACGTCGCATTGTTCGCTGCGATAGCGCTCGGCGCCGGCCATGACCTCTTCGACCCGCGGGTTGGGCGACACGTCGCTGTACAGGCAGTAATCGATGCCCTGCGCCTGCAGGCTGGCCTCGATGTCGCCGACCCAGCCGGCGGCGATCACGCCAGGGTCACTGACCAGCAGTACCTTGCGCGCGCCGAAGGTCCTGGCGTAATTGGCCACATGGTGCCGACAGCCGGCACCGAAGATGATTTCCGGAGAGACGAATTTACGCAACTGGCTCAGGTTCGGGCTCATGCGACGCCTTCTTGTTCTTTTAAGGTAGCGCCAGCCTAAAGCATCAGGAGGGTTTTGCAATCAGACGATAGGGGGGATGCACAAGGCAGCGCCGGTGCCTTGGGGCACCGGCGCAAGAGGGATCAACGGCTGGCGAAGTACATGGTCACTTCAAAGCCGATACGCAGATCAGTGAACGCGGGTTTTTTCCACATAGGTCCATCCTCTTCTGGCACCACAGGATTGCGGTGCGTCTATTAATACACCGTTGCCGGCGCAGGTCGAATGCTACTTTGGAACAGATTTTCCCACAGCCATCGGGCGTCAGAAGAAGCCCAGCGGATTGATGTCGTAGCTCACCAGCAGGTTCTTGGTCTGCTGGTAGTGGTCGAGCATCATCTTGTGGGTTTCACGACCCACGCCGGACTTCTTGTACCCGCCGAACGCGGCGTGCGCCGGGTACAGGTGGTAGCAGTTGGTCCACACGCGCCCGGCCTTGATGCCACGGCCCATGCGGTAGGCACGGTTGATGTCGCGGGTCCACAGCCCGGCGCCCAGGCCGAACTCGGTGTCGTTGGCGATTGCCAGGGCCTCGGCCTCGTCCTTGAAGGTGGTCACGCCCACCACCGGGCCGAAGATCTCTTCCTGGAACACGCGCATCTTGTTGTGGCCCTTGAGCAGGGTCGGCTGGATGTAGTAGCCGGTCGACAGGTCGCCGGCCAGGCGCTCGCTGGCGCCACCGGTCAGTACCTGCGCGCCCTCTTCGCGGGCGATGTCCAGGTACGAGAGGATCTTGTCGTACTGCTGCTCGGACGCCTGGGCACCAACCATGGTTTCGGTGTCCAGCGGGTTGCCACGCTTGATCTGGGCGATCTTCTTCATCACCACGGCCATGAACGGCTCGTAGATCGATTCCTGTATCACCGCACGCGATGGGCAGGTGCACACTTCGCCCTGGTTGAAGAACGCCAGCACCAGACCTTCGGCGGCTTTCTCGATGAAACTCGGCTCGGCCTGCATGATGTCTTCGAAGAAGATGTTCGGCGACTTGCCGCCCAGTTCCACGGTGCTGGGGATGATGTTCTCGGCAGCGCACTTCATGATGTGCGAGCCCACCGGGGTGGAACCGGTGAAGGCGATCTTGGCGATGCGCTTGCTGGTGGCCAGCGCTTCACCGGCCTCGCGCCCGAAGCCCTGCACGATGTTGAGCACGCCCGGCGGCAGCAGGTCGCCCACCAGCTCGGCGAACACGGTGATCGACAGTGGGGTCTGTTCAGCCGGCTTGAGCACCACGCAGTTGCCGGCGGCCAGGGCCGGGGCGAGCTTCCAGGCGGCCATCAGCAGCGGGAAGTTCCATGGAATGATCTGCCCGACCACGCCCAGCGGTTCATGGAAGTGGTAGGCGGCGGTGTTTTCGTTGATCTCGGCGGCGCTGCCTTCCTGGGCACGAATGCAACCGGCGAAGTAACGGAAATGGTCGGCGGCCAGCGGCACGTCGGCATTCAGGGTTTCGCGAATGGCCTTGCCGTTGTCCCAGGTTTCGGCAATGGCCAGCACTTCGAGGTTCTGCTCGATACGGTCGGCAATCTTGAGCAGGATGCGCGAGCGGTCCTGCACGCTGGTACGGCCCCAGGCATCGGCAGCGGCGTGGGCGGCGTCCAGGGCGCGCTCGACGTCTTCGGCGCTGGAACGTGGAAATTCGGCGATGACCTGGGCGTTCACCGGCGAGCTGTTGGTGAAGTACTGGCCGTTCAGCGGGGCAACGAACTCGCCGCCGATGTAGTTGCCGTAACGCGGTTTGAAGTTGACAAGGGCGCCTTCGGTGCCGGGAGCTGCATAGATCATGTTCGGGCCTCTGTTGATCCGGGCCTGTCATGACGACAGGCGGTGTACGGATCTTAGGCAGCCCGGGGCGGCTGACGAATCGCCCTTTGGCAGAGGACAACTCGTCATTTGGTAGTAGGCGCGGGCGCCGCTACAGGTCCAGGAACAGCGCCCGGGCCGAGCGGCTGTCGATCTGGCTGCGGTAGATCTGGATCACGCGCTCATTGTCGGCGTCTGCCGGCAACTGGTACTGCCCCCCCTCGAACCGCTGTGCGGCGGTTTTCAGATGCGCCGCGGTGTACAGCCCAGGCTCTGCGTCCAGGGTCGCGTAATGAAAGTGTGCCACCCACAGCAACTGCCCCGCCTTGTCGTGGATTTCGTACTCCTGGAGGAAATCCTGGGCATGGCCCTTGCGTTTTCGCGTGGGCTTGCGCGGCTGGAGCCTGTGCAGGCTGACCTCGCCCTGGGCTTTGAGGTAGGCCACCCGACTGACCGTCGGCAACTGTGCCAGGGTCATCTGCACACGCAGACGCCGCCCTTCATCACGCAGATGCTTGGCCTGCTCGAGCAGGGCCTTGGCTTGCAGCGCCGCATCCTGGCCGGCAGCAGACCGGTCGGTGTCGTTGCCGGCAGTCAATGCCTGTTCGATCTGCCGGGCCAGCTCGTCAAGCGGGCGCGCCTGGTGCGTCAGGATTTCTTCCATCTCCACCGGAAGCATGGCGGTCCTGGCCTGGGCGACGGCGCGCCTGAGCTGCTGCGTCGAGTCGTTCAGCAACCGCGTGGAGCGCTCCAGCAAGCCCGGCAACTGCGCCTGGGTGGCGCGCGCAGGTGCTGGGCGGGGGCGCTCCACCGGCTGCCAGATACCGGCCTCGGCGGTTTCCTCGTAGCGGGCCAGCTCGCGCTGTTCCACCGGGTCGATCACCACCACCACGTCGCTGTCGGCCCCTGCCAGCCGACGCTGCTGGCCCACCACCACGCCGCGGTTGCGGGTGCGTATCAACGTGCGCGAGCGGCTGCCTGAGGCCGGTGGCGCCGAAGGTTGGCGTGGCAGGTCGCGAATCAGCCCGGCCAGTCGCTTCTGGGCAGCATCATGCAGGGCCTGCAGCACCTGCTGGTACTCCTCCACCTGTGCCGCCCCCTGCAAAACCGCGCTGGAGGCCTTGTACAGCTGGGTGCCCTGCAGTGCACTGGCATAGTGGCGCACACTGCTGTCGAGCATCTGCACCCGTTCCTGATCGGTGAACGCCCCGCCCATCTCGAGCTCCAGTTGCAAGCCCAATCGGGCAGACAACACCGTCTCGTAGATACCCTCGCCTCCGGCGTGCCCGCGGTCTGCCTGCAGCACCAACACCCCCAGCATGTTGATCTGGGACGAACGCCAGGCCTGGACTGCCAGCTCTTCACCGCGCATCGCCTCGATCCTGCTTGCCTGGGCCGGGCCGCCGGGCAGGATCTGGCGCAGCTGCCCGGTCAGGCGATCGAGGGCCTGATAGCAGTCGATGATCTGCTCGGTCAGGGTCTTGGCCCCTTCGAGCAGCACCACCAGTTGCCGATAGGTGGGCGAAGTGCCTTCCAGCACCAGTTCGCGCAGACGGTCCTGACCCTGGCCGCCGCGAAGGTTGTTTATGCCGTCCTTGTTATGCATGAACAGGCTTCGCAAGGCGTACAGCAACTGCACGGTAATGCTGGACTCCTCGAACAGGTAGTTGCCCTGCTGGGCGCGAAAGTTTGCCAGGGTTTTAAGCTGGTTCAGTTGCGCATGGCTTTCGCGCGCCTTGGCCAGCCCCTGCCCGTGCCGTCGCAGATCATCCACATAGCGCTGCAATCGCTCGGCCGAGGGCTGCGGCTCCTGTTTCACCACCTCGTCCAGATCGCGCTTGAGCTGCAAGGCGCTGGCCTGGCGCACCGGCTGGTAGTCGTCCAGTTCCTTCTGCAGAACCTCCACGCGAGCCTGGTTGGCCAGGCGCAACTGCTGGATGCGCCGATTCAGCGGCATGCCGCCACGCAAGCGCAAGCCCAGGTCGAACTGCCAGCTGCCATCGGCGGCGTGCCGCAGCCAGGGCCCGGGACGCTGTTGCGCGTCGCGGATTCGCAGGCCGGCATCCTCCTCCACCACGGGGTAGACCTGCCCGCTGACACCCACCCACAGACGGTCCTCATGCAGGTACAACCCCTGCCAGGGCCCGTGGCTGATCGGTGCCCCCAGCCCCTCGCGGCCCTGCACGCGCTGCAGGGGCACCAGCCGCGCGCGCTGTTCGCCGCTCAGTCGGTCCGCCGCCGCTGCCCAGCTGAAATCCAGGCTGTCCAGCGCCTGGCCCGAGGGCGAAGCAAGGGCATGGCCGAACTCGGGCTCCAGCACCTGGGCCAGCGGCGACTCGCCCCTTTGCGCAGGGGTTGAGAGCTTGAGACGGGTGGTGTCGGTCCTGCTCGCCAGCAACGTCAGCGCCAGGTTGAACAACCATCCCGCCAGCTGCCCGTCACCCTCGCTCTGGTGTTGCTGCAAGGTATCGCGCAGGCCTGCCGTCAGTTGCACCAGCCAGCCGGCCACCGCAACCGGGCCATTGCACAGTGGCAACAGCGTGTTGAACATCAGCCAGCCCAGTTCGGCATAGGCCGCCCAGCGCTGTTCGCTGGATGACTGCGAGCCGGCCCGGGCGCGGGCCACCAGTTCCTGGGCGCAGCTACGGTACAGATGCACCAGCGGGTCGCCATCGATCAGCGCGTCGCTGAACGACGCCGGGGCCGGCACCTGAAGGGGAGCGAAGTCCGAGCCGGGCAGAAAGCGCACCGTATGCGGCTGCTCCAGCCCGCCACGCGCGTACACCGGCTGTGCCTTGGCAGGCAGCCGCGCCAGCAGATCGTCGTGCAGCGCGCCGGGCTCGCACAACCGCTCGAACAGGGCCTGGCGCGAGCTGAACTCCTGCAGCGGCTCGCGGTGCAGTGGGCGATACAGCAGGCACGGCCCCTGGCGCGGGTCGCGGCCCTCGACCAAGTAAGCATTGAGCGCGACATCGGGGTGTGCACCCGCCTCGCGCAACAGGCCCAACGGACGCAGCACCGCGTCGGTTTCCTCGCCACGGCACAGTGCCGTGATCCGCCGGGCACTCAGTGCACTGACCCCTTCGCGTTGACGCAGGTAATACTCCAGCACCAGCATCGGCAGTTGTTCGCGCAACTGATCGACGAACAGCTGCTGGCGACTGGCCGACTGCACAGGGTCATCCAGCAGGCTGTGCTGCAACAGGTCCGGGTAGGTCTGGCCCACGTCCAGGCGGGTGACCTGGGCCTTGATGAATGCAAGATCCAGCCATGTCGGCAGCACTGCGCCGCTGCGGCTGCGCAAGGTGACGCTGCCTGCCCTGAGCAGCCCCAGGTTGCCCACCGCCAGTTGGGCCAGGTTCAGCGTCACCTCGCGAATGCTGCCCGCCGGGGCAAAATCCCCCCCACTGCCGCCGGCGCCGGCAATCACCTGGCGGTTGACCAGCTCGACATCCTCCAGCTCGGCACGGGTAAATCCCGGGTGCCCGGCATGCACCGCCGCCTGCCACTGGGCCCAGGCGTACTCCGGCATGCCCGGCAGGTCATGCAGGAACGACTGCCCGCCACTGCGCTGCTGCGCCCGCGCCAGGCGCACCAGCATCTCGGTGTACTGCAGGCGCGGCGCCTCGTCAGCGTCGCGCAACCACGTCGGCAACAGCCCGCGCAGGCTGGCCAGGGTCTGGCGCTCGCTCACATCGCACACCTGCACCAGCGAGGTGGCTTCGTCCAGGCGCGCGACCAGCGTCTGCACCGGGTCGACCTGCGAATCGAGAGGTGCTGCGGCGATGGCATCGATCAGGCGCAATTGCTGTTCGAACAACAACCGCGCCTGGGCCTGGAAAATCGACAGTTCGGTCTGGTACAGGTTGAGCTTGAAGGTGCCCGAAGCCTGCGCGCCCCAGCCCCTGGCCAATGCCTCCAGCAGTGCCTGGCGCGAATCGAAGCGATACAGCCCACCCGCCAGGGTGTAGAGCACCACGACAGTGCGCAACTGGCCGAGCACCTGGCGCTCGATCAGCACCGCGCTGGCCAGTTCAGGGTCCAGCCCGCCACCGGGTTCGGCATCCAGGCACAGCAGCGACACGCGTACATCCGCGCCGTTGCCGAACTGCGCGCGCTGCGTCGCCCGTGGATAGATGCCGACCATCGTCGCCGTGGCCAGCTCCAGCCCGTCCAGCACGCCAGCCCCTCGGGCCAGTTCGCAGGCGCTGGAAAAACGGCTTTTGAGGTAATCGGCCAGCCAGTCCCAGCGCGCGGTCTGGCCCGGCTCGGCCTGGCCCCAGTAACAGCTGAGCACACGCTTGTATTCATCGAGCAGCAACGGCCCGCATTCATTGAGCAGGGTTTCGACCGCGTGCAGGTCGACATCGGCGGCCTGCGGATACTCGGCGCCGCGCTGCAGGGTGAGGTAGTCCAGCCCGCTGGCCAGGTTGAGGCAGGTGCGTTCGCAATAGCGCCGTATCAGGGCATCGGCCAGCGTATCGAGCCGCGCGCCCTGCCCCGGCCGCCCCCTGACCAGGGTCAAGGCCGATGGCGCCGGGCCCTTGATCCCGCGCACCTGCCATTGCTGCGCGCACACCTGCGCAGCCACGGCGTGCAACGAGGGCCGGGTGACCATCTGGCGGCCGATGGGGCCGCACAGCGAAGCGTGTGTGGCCAACTGCCCGAAAAGCGTATCTGCTGCATCCATGATGCGACTTCCTTGTGAGTAAAGAAGCCGCAGTACAGCGTCACGCCCTGCCGGGCAGGTGGTAGATGTTGCTCAGCGGTCCTTGAACTGGGCCTCGCGCTTGGCGATGAACGCCGCCATGCCTTCCTTCTGGTCTTCGGTGGCAAACGCGGCATGGAACACCCGGCGCTCGAAGCGCACGCCTTCGGACAGGCTCACCTCGAAAGCACGGTTGATGCTCTCCTTGACCATCATCGCCACCGGCACCGACTTGCTGGCGATCTGTGCCGCCACCTTGAGGGCCTCCTCGAGCAGTTGCTCCTTGGGCACGATACGCGCCACCACGCCGGCACGCTCGGCCTCCTCGGCCCCCATCATGCGCCCGCTCAGGCACAGCTCCATGGCCTTGGCCTTGCCCACCGCGCGGGTCAGGCGCTGGGTGCCGCCCATGCCCGGCAACACGCCCAGGTTGATTTCAGGCTGACCGAACTTGGCATTGTCGGCGGCCAGGATGAAGTCGCACATCAGTGCCAGCTCGCAACCACCGCCCAGGGCGAAGCCGGACACCGCGGCGATGATCGGCTTGCGGCGGTTGGCGATGCGGTCGCTGTCGCTGAACAGGTCGTCGATGTAGATCTGCGGGTAGCTCAGCTCGGCCATTTCCTTGATATCGGCACCGGCGGCGAAGGCTTTCTCCGAACCGGTCAGCACCACGCAGCCGATGTTCGGGTCGGCTTCGAGCTGGTCCAGCGCCTGGTTCAGCTCGCGCACGATCTGCGCGTTGAGGGCGTTGAGCGCCTGGGGCCGGTTGAGGGTGATCAGGCCGACCTTGCCACGGATGTCCAACAGAATGGTTTCGAAACTCATGCAAGCTGCTCCCTTCAAAGATTGCGCGCAATGACCATGCGCTGAATGTCGCTGGTGCCTTCGTAGATCTGGCAAACCCGCACGTCACGGTAGATCCGCTCCAGCGGGAAGTCGCTCAGATAGCCATAACCGCCCAGGGTCTGCAAGGCATCGGAACAGACCTTTTCGGCCATTTCCGAAGCAAACAGCTTGGCCATCGAGGCCTCCACCAGCGCCGGGCGCCCGGCATCACGCAAGGCGGCGGCATGATGCACCATCTGCCGGGCCACGGCGATGCGCGTGGCCATGTCGGCCAGGCGAAACGCCACCGCCTGGTGTTCGATCAGGGGCTTGCCGAAGCTCTCGCGTTCGCGCGCATAGTCACGTGCCACCTCGAACGCGGCCCGCGCCATGCCCACCGATTGCGCGGCAATACCGATGCGCCCGCCTTCCAGGTTGGCCAGGGCGATCCGGTACCCCTCGCCCTCCTCGCCCAGGCGATTGGCCAGCGGCACACGCACGTTCTCGAAGACGATCTGGCAGGTATCGGAGGCATGCTGGCCGAGCTTGTCCTCCACCCGCGCCACCTGGTAGCCAGGCGAGTCGGTGGGCACGATAAAGGCACTGATGCCGCGCTTGCCGGCTGCCGGGTCGGTCACCGCGAACACGATCACCACGCCGGCATTCTGCCCCGAGGTGATGAACTGCTTGCAGCCGTTGAGCACATAGTGATCGCCCTCGAGGCGCGCACGGGTTTTCAGGCTGCTGGCATCGGAGCCCGCCTGGGGCTCGGTCAGGGCAAAGGCACCGAGCATCGCGCCCGTGGCCAGCGGCGTCAGAAACTGCTGCTTCTGCTGCTCGCTGCCGAACTTGAGGATCGGCACGCAGCCCACCGAGTTGTGCACGCTCATGATGGTCGAGCAGGCACCATCGCCGGCGGCGATTTCCTCCAGGGCCATGGCGTAGGCGACATAGCCGGTGTCGCTGCCGCCCCACTGCTCCGGCACCAGCATGCCGAACAGGCCCAGCTCGGCCATCTGCTCGATAGCCTCCCGCGGGAAGCGGTGCTCGCGGTCCCACTGCTCGGCAAACGGCCGCAGGCGCTCCTGGGCAAACTGGCGAACGGCGTCGCTGATCTGCTGTTGTTCATCGTTGACTAGCATGGCGCACCTCAGTCCAGACACTCGACAGCCATGGCCGTGGCTTCGCCACCGCCGATGCAGATGGCCGCGATGCCGCGGCGCAGGCCCTTCTGGCGCAGCGCGGCAAGCAGGGTCACCAGAATACGTGCGCCCGATGCACCGATGGGGTGGCCCAGGGCGCAGGCGCCACCGTGGATGTTGACCTTGTCGTGGGGCAGGTCCAGCTGCTTCATCGCCGCCAGGGTGACCACCGCGAACGCCTCGTTGATTTCGAACAGGTCGACCTCGGTCAGGCTCCAGCCGGTGCGCTTGAGCAGCGCATCGATGGCGCCGATCGGCGCGGTGGGGAACAGTGCAGGCTCGTCGGCGAACGCCGCATGCCCGTGGATCACCGCCAGTGGCTTGAGGCCGCGCTGCTCGGCCTGGGACCTGCGCATCAGCACCAGCGCCGCCGCACCGTCGGAAATCGAGCTGGAGTTGGCTGCCGTGACCGTACCGCCTTCGCGAAACGCCGGCCTGAGCTGCGCGATCTTGTCCAGGCGGGCCTTGGGCGGCTGTTCGTCGTGGCTGACCAGGCGGGTCTGCCTGCCCTCGGTCACCTCCACCGGCACGATCTCGGCGGCAAAGCTGCCGTTCTCGATCGCCTGTTGCGCACGGGTCAGCGAGGCAATCGCAAAGTCGTCCTGAGCCTGGCGGCTGAAGCCCTGGGCCTGGGCGCAGTCCTCGGCAAAGGTGCCCATCAGGCGACCCTTGTCGTAGGCATCTTCCAGACCGTCGAAAAACATGTGGTCGATGACCTTGCCGTGCCCCATGCGGTAGCCGCTGCGCGCCTTGTCCAGCAGGTACGGGGCGTTGGACATGCTCTCCATGCCGCCGGCCACCACCACCTCGGCGGTACCGGCCAGCAGCAGGTCATGGGCCATGATCGCGGCTTGCATGCCCGAGCCGCACATCTTGTTCAGGGTGGTGCAGGTGGTGCCTTTGTCCAGGCCGGCCCCCAGGGCCGCCTGGCGTGCCGGGGCCTGGCCGAGACCGGCTGGCAGCACGCAGCCGAACAGCACCTGGTCGACGCTGTCGGCAGCCACGCCCGCACGCTCGACGGCTGCGCGAATGGCGGCAGCGCCCAGTTGCGGTGCAGTCAGGCTTTTGAGATCGCCCTGCAGGCCGCCCATGGGCGTGCGCACGGCGCTGACGATTACGATGGGATCATGGGACATGCTCATGCGGTTCTCCTGAATTACTTGGCAGCCATGCGCAAGGCACCGTCGAGGCGGATCACCTCGCCGTTGAGCATGCTGTTTTCAATGATGTGACGCGCCAGCGCCGCGTACTCCTGCGGGCGCCCCAGACGCGGCGGGAACGGCACACCGGCCGCCAGCGAGTCGCGTACTACCTGGGTCATGCCGGCCATCATCGGGGTTTCGAAGATGCCCGGCGCGATGGTCATCACGCGGATACCGAAGCGCGCCAGTTCGCGGGCGGCCGGCAGGGTCAGGCTGGCAATCGCGCCCTTGGAGGCAGCGTAGGCCGCCTGGCCGATCTGCCCGTCATAGGCGGCGATGGAGGCGGTATTGATGATCACCCCGCGCTCGCCGTCGGCGTCGGCACCGCCTTCGGCCATGGCCGCTGCCACCAGGCGCAGCAGGTTGAAGCTGCCGATCAGGTTGACGTTGATCACCCGGCTGAAGCTGTCCAGGCCGTGCGGCCCCTGCCTGCCCAGGACCTTCTCGGCGCCGACGATGCCGGCACAGTTGACCAGCCCGTGGAGGCTGCCAAAGGCGCTGACGGCCGCGTCCACGGCGGCCTTGGCCGGGGCCTCCTGACTGATGTCGGCCACGGCGAAACGGGCCTTGTCACCCAGGGCTTGCGCCTTGGCTGCAACGGCCTCGGCGTTAAGGTCCACCAGCATCACCTGGGCACCGGCGCCGATCAGCATCTCGGCGGTGGCGGCGCCCAGCCCGGAGGCGGCGCCGCTGACGATGAAGTTCTTGTTGGCAATTTGCATAAGGGGTCCTCAGGCGCTGGCGACGGGCGCCGGCGCGGTGTGTTGTTTGGCTATTTCCTGATTGCGCAGGATGAAACGCTGCAGCTTGCCGCTCGGGGTCTTGGGCAGCTCGCCGACAAATTCGATTTCGCGCGGGTAGGCATGTGCATAAAGGCGCTGGCGCACATGCTGGCGCAGGTTTTCGGCCAGCTCCGGCGTGCCCTCCACGCCGCTGGCCAGCACCACGAACGCCTTGATCAGTTCGGTGCGCTCCGGGTCCGGCTTGCCGACCACGGCGGCCTCGATCACCGCCGGGTGCTCGATCAGCGCGCTTTCCACATCGAACGGCCCGACCCGATACCCGGAGGTGGTGATCACGTCGTCGCTGCGCCCGACAAAGCTGATGCTGCCGTCCTGGTTCAGCTCCACCGTGTCGCCGCTGAGGTAGTACTTGCCGACGAAGGCCTTGGTCTGCACCCCGTGGTAGCCACCGAACCAGCACAGCGGTGACTGCTCGCGGTCCACCGCGAGGATGCCGGGCTGGCCGGGCGGCAGTTCGTGCTGCTGTTCATCAAGCACAACGATGCGATGACCCGGGATGGCAAAGCCGGCCGAGCCCAGGTGCACCGGGTGACGCAGGCCGTGGTGGTTGCACAGCACCATGCCCAGTTCGGTCTGGCCATAGTGATCGTGGATGGGCACCTGCAGGTGTTCGGCGAACCAGCGGATCACTTCCGGGTTGAGCGGTTCGCCGGCGCTGCTGACCACCCGCAGGCGGCCCTTGATCGGCTCGGCGAAGGCCTGGCCGGCAGCGATCAGCATGCGATAGGCCGTGGGCGACCCGGCCAGGTTGGTGATGGCGTACTTGTCGATCACCCGGCAGGTACTTTCGACACTGAACGGGCCGTCGAAGAAGGTGGTGGCCTGGCCCAGCGCCAGCGGCCCGGTGACGGCGTAGTACAGGCCGTAGGCCCAGCCGGGGTCGGCCAGGTTCCAGAAGTTGTCTTCGGGGCGCAGGTCGATGGCGTCGCGCATGTAGCCCTGAAACGCCACGATGGCCCGCAACGGCACCTCCAGCGGCTTGGCCGGGCCGGTGGTGCCGGAGGTGAACATCAGCAGGAAGGGGGCCTCCCCGGACAACAGCACAGGCGCGCAGTCGGCGCTGGCAGCGTCGAGGGCAGTGTGAAAATCCAGGTCGCCGCTGCCGGCCTGGGCATCGACGGTAATGATCCGCGCACAGCCCTCGACCTCGTCGAGCTTCGGGCGGTTGGTGCGGTCGGTGACCACCACGCGGGCGCCGGAACTGTGCAGGCGGTGCTCGATGGCCTTGGGCCCGAAGGCAGTGAACAGGGGCTGGTAGACCGCCCCCAGTCGCCAGGTGGCGAGCACCGTGACCAGCAGCTCGACGGTGCGCGGCAGCAGCCCCGCCACCCGGTCGCCCGGCCCCACGCCTTGCGCCTTGAGCACATTGGCCAGGCGTGCGGCGCGCTGCTGCAGGTCGGCAAAGGTGTACTGCGCGCAGGCCCCGTCGTGGCGCTCCCAGTACAAGGCCACGCCGCCCTCGGCGGCGTGCCGGTCGCAACACTCGACGCAGGCGTTGAGCGCACCCAGGTTGCCCGCCAGCACGGCATCGGCAGTGTGCAGGTAATCGAAAGCACGCTGCGCGTCGTGGTAATCACGCATTGCCAGACTCCTCGTTTCTTATTGTTGGAATAGAACGAATGATCTGACGATAGTCGCGCCACCAGCGCGCAGCGACAATGGCCAAAGCTGTCAATCTGGATGACTGGTTTGGCCACTGCCTGCACAGCCCCCGGCGCTAGCCCGCAGGCGGCGCGGCAGCCTCCAGCGCCGCCTGGGTCAGGCGCAATGCCAGCACCTGCACTGCCGCCTCGCGTTCGCTGCGCAATGCGTTCATTCGCGTCAGGTACACCCCTTCCTGCAGCGTGCCCTGTTGCGCGGCCAGCACCTCGAGTCGATCCCAGAACGGTTGTTCGACCTGCTCGAACTCGCCTTCGTGAGCCTGGCGCAGGTAGGCCAGCCAGAAATCCCGGCCGCTGATGAACGTTGCCAGCTGGTCGGTCTGCTCGGCAGCCAGCACGACCCGCTGGGCCTCGTGTATCTGTGCCGGTGCCACGGCGGCCACTTCGGCGAACTGCATGTTGCGCGGTTGCCCGGGCAGGTCCAGTGCAGCGGCCAGACGGGTGCGATAGGCCAGGCTCACCTCGACCTCGTCCACCCCACGCGCCTCCTGCGTCCTGGCCTGGATGTCGGCACGCGCGAACTGTTCGACCTGTTCAAGACGAAACAGACGCCGCGCGAAGGCGAGCAACGCTTCGCCCTGCTGCTCGTTCGGGCTGTCTGCGCGCACGGTCTGAAACAGCAAAAACCGCACTTCGAGCGCACTGTAGGTGGACGACACGCTGTCCACGCACGTGGTCGGGCTGGCCGCCAGCTCGAACAGTTCCTCGCGCAGCGCCGTGTGCTGCGCCATCGCCTCGAGCATGCGCCACACGCGCTGGTCCAGTTCGGCCCGGGTATGCTGGAAATCCGCCGACCCGGTCAGTTCGGTCAGCAACTGGAAGAAGTCTGCGGCGCCAGGCTCTGCAATCAGGCTGTCCCAGTAACGGCTGCGCACATCCAGCTGCGCCTCGTTCGCCAGCTCCAGCCACAGTGCGCGGGCTTGCGCAGTCGTTTCAGCACGTACCATGACACCGGCCGCAGCCTCCACCACGGGCAGCAACTGCTGCAGATCGTTGATGCGGTCCCAGGTGGCCTGCGGCAGGGGGTTACGCTGGAGCAGGTAGATGTTCAGCGACTCGGGCACGAAGAACGTCTCCGGCAACTGGGTGATGAGGTTGTCGCGCAAGTCGACCACATCCAGAAACGGACATTCGAGCAACCCGGTCGGGAACAGCTGCAGGCGCGTGCTGCGCAACCACACGTGGCGCAAGTTGTACATGCCGGCCATGTTCGGCAGGATCTCGATGGGATTGTTGTCCAGGTTCAGCACTTCAAGCCGATGCAGGGACGCAAGGGTATTGACCCCGGTGTTGCGCAGGTTGATCTGGTTGAGGTTCAGGTTCACCTCACGCAACCAGTTCATGCCGTTCAAGGCAGGCGGTATGCGCCCGAAGCGGTTGTTGGCCAGGTTGAGCCAGCGCACGCCGACAAAGCGTTGCAGGAAGCTGTTCGACAGCTCGGTCAGCCCCATGCCCACCAGGCTCAGGTCTATCACGTGGGAAAAATCGATACCGGCCCCCAGCGGCGGCAGATGCCCCACCGGCATCGCCACCAGGTTCAGACGATAGCCGATCAGCGTGCCACCCCCATTGGTCACGCGATCGGTCTGTCGTCGCCAGCACCGGCGCAGCTCATCGGCCACCAGGCGTCGCCACTCGCGGGACTGGCCAAAGACCTCCCGACACCACAGCTGCAGGCTCGCATCGAGGCGCTGGTACTGGTCCAGCAGGCGCATCAGTGCCGTCATCGGTTCAACCGAGCCCCCCTGCAGTTCAGTCAGAAGCACATCGATCTGGAGTTGGTCATAGCCCGGGAACAGCACACGCACCACACTGACCAGGGACCGTCGTGTCGCACTGCCCCGGCCACTGAGCGGATACCCGATGCGACCGTCGGGCAAGCGCTGGGGCGGGCTGAAGCGCCCGGTCGAGCGCGCCTGTCCGATCAGTTGCGCGGCCTCGGAGGGATTGGCCAGGGCCCGCGCAGCCAGGGCCTGGCGCATTTGTGCCGCGCTGTCATGACGCGTCCAGCCCAGGGCGCGACGCTGCTCGCGCGTCAGGCAGCAGGCAATCGCCTCGAACATCCCCTGGGGCGCCGGGATCTCGTCGTCGAGCTCGTAGCCTTCAGTGTCGTACACCGAAAACTGCCCGTCGCGACGCACCAGCACGCGGGTCTGGCGGGTATCGCTGAGTGACAACTGGCGCTCGATCACCCGCCCGCTGGACGAACCTTCGCGCAGCTCCAGGTTCAGCCCGTCGGGCCAGGCCGGCATGCGTCGCAGCAAGCCGAAGGCCAGGCCCACGCTGTCGTCACTGTGCACGTTCTGCAGGCACAACCCCTCCAGCGCCCTGCTCAATCGCGCCTCACGCAAGGTGTGGCGTGCCTGCTCGGCGACCGCCAGGGGAATGCGCCGAGTCTGATCCATCATCTGGCGCTGCGTGGCATCGGCCTGCTCTGCCAGCGCCTGGGCATAGCGTCGCGCCAGCCCGGGAAAGTCACGTTGCAACAGGCTCACACGGCTATCGGCAGCGGTCAGCGTGGCCGCCTCAAGGTGCTCGAACAGTTCGAAGCGCAAGCGCGGCATCTGCTCCCAGATGTGATCGAGCTCCGAGTCCTGCCCCGCGTCTTCGACACCCTGCAGATGCTCTCTGCAGAAGGCATGGAGCTCAGGGTCCAGGCCCTGGGCATCGGTTTGCCGGTGCAGGCGCTCGAAGAATGTCGAGATGCGCGTATCGATACCGAAGCGGACCAGGGTATCGCGCAGGCGAACCGGCATGCCCCGGTTCTCCACGTGCAGGCCGCGCAAACGCGCCTCGTCCATACCGGCAATCACCATGACCTGGTCGATCTGCGCATCGCTCAGCCCTTCGGCCAGCGGGCCCAGGCGCCGCACCAGCAGGGCATTGCCCGCCCACTGCAGCGCATGCTCGCCAGGCAGGCGCCAGGCGCCTTCGCCATTGGTTTCCAGGCCGGGCGAGTAGGCTTCGGCACGCTGCGGGTGCACCATAACCCAGCGCCCATCGCGCTGCTGAACCTGATAGGTCTGCCCTTCATGCCTGAGCCACAGCGCGCCTGCATCCTCATACAAGCCATCGCTGCGCGGCACCAGGGTTTCAGGCAAAGGGTGGGCATGACGGTAGCTTGCCAGGTCTTCGTTCCACAGCCTGTATTGGCCCGTGCTGCGCACTATCGGCATGAGGCCGTCGACGAAGGCCGACCGTTTGGCCACCGCCACCAG